>JBIPOE010000185.1:0-2561 GCA_044379485.1 Catalimonadaceae bacterium | reverse complement strand
TCCATCAGGCAAATTTCCAAAGAATTTGATTACAGAATACTTATTTAAAAATGAATTCATTATTATTTTTATATTTTTTTATCAAAAGTGAAATTCAAAATTAAATATGATTATTTTACATACTAGTACCTACCAGTTTTTATGTATTTTTGTAAAAAAAAATTATGCCTGTCATAAATATTCAAAATAATCAAGGAATACCAAAGTACAAACAAATCATTTCCTCAATTGAAAAAACAATTGAAAAAGGGCATCAATAATTAAAATTATAATCAGTACAGAAACATTTTTTTTTTATCTGTTTATAATATTTGCTTTTTATTGGAAGATGGAACGCCCATAATCATATCCTTGTGTGTCAATGATAATTGTCGTGGGCGTTTCATCAGTTTATAGTTATTTTTTTTCATCGGTCAGACCTGTCTAACGATTTGCACCAAAAAAAACAGCGTTTTATGTTAAAAAATGAAGTTTATAGTATAGGTTTATCCTGGATTAGGAGTTGGCCATAATTTTATTTTCTCGATACAATTTTCGTAAAAATCACCGAGACAGACTGAAAATCATCATCAAAAATTAATTGTACCCAACGAGTTAAATTCAAATAAAATTTCTAATACATCACTTTTTTAGTAACACTCTTTTTATTTTCGCTTACTATTTTCACAATCAAAACCTGGTGTGCCGCTTTCAAATCTTTTATCACGCTTGTATTTGCATTTACATTCTTCTGTTCAGTAATTAGTCTTCCTTGCATATTATATACTTTGATATTGTCGATGGCAATGGAGGCTGAATTAATAAATAACATTCCTTTGTTTTTGTATACGGTGACGCTGTTGTCGTTAAATTCTCTTGTCTCTACTTGAAGCGTTTTTTGGTATTTCAAGGTGAATCTGGTATTGTCAATTCCAGCTTTTGCCGTGAAAGTATATGAATTTGTTTTTAAATCCGTTTGTATTTTTGTAGCGTTGTCCACAAGGATAATTTCTTGATTTCCAGAAAATATACCATCAACGTGGTCTATACCAATGCTGTATTCCCCATCAAGATTAGTTTTGAAATTTAAGGGAACAACATCGTTGGAATCAAAAGGCAAGCTGCGAAATTGAATCGTATATTCCTCATTATTGATATTGGATGTTAGGGCAATTGGGCTGTCATTGATGTATTTTCCATCCATTCCATAATCAACACCTGTAGAGGCATTTGTCCTATAACCTACCAACATTTGACTGAATACGCCTGATGTGTTCGTCAGGTTTAACCAAACACGGTTATTTTCTATGGCTTTGGTTTTAAAGAATTGGTTTGCATTGTTGGCCACACGCATAGCGTTGGTGAAGAATGTGGGAACGGTTACGGCACTTTTGGCTTGGACAAAGAAGCCTTGACCAATCTGGATGGTTCCATTTGGCGCTGCACTTGTGGGTGTTGAAGTTGTCGCTCCTCCAAGAGTATAAGTCGCATAAGCCGAGCCGGAAGCTCCATTTGTTTTTCTCCAGAAATACAAGGTGCTTTCTATGTTTGCCGCATTTGCCGTAAGGAATGTTTCCGCATTAATGGTCGATGGATATGGATTTCCTACCATATTGTATCCGTGAGTGGCATCGACATAATTTAAACTTACTTGAACATCACCATTATTGGGCACTCCCGTGAAAATACCCGTGAAAATTTCTGTTGAAGGAAAAGGAACCGCAGTGTCCGGCATACGGATTAAATAACCGGCTCCTTTTGTGAATGGAGTAGCCGAAGGACTAGTCAGGGCATTGTACAAGTTTGTGGTTGTGTTGTAGTTGTAAAATCTATTGGTCAATGTCGATGGTGAAAACCCCAATAAATATTGACTTGCATTGGTTACCGGCGATGACCATATCGTGTAATCTAAATGGCTTAAAGGGTTGCTGTTCCTTTTTATGATGATGTTGCCTGAATTGGCAATAGTTGTAGATTGTATTAAATTGGCATTGTTGTTTAAGGTAAAGCTCCCTGAATTTACTGTTAATGCCTCGCTTAAGGTGACATTATAATTTGAGGGAATAGAAACAATTGCATCGTTATTCACAGTTAGTGTTTTAGCCGTTATATCGGACAATTCAGAATAGTTTCCTACTATAAAAGCATCGATTGCACTTGTTGGCGCTCCATTGGACCAAGAACTGCCATTCCAGGTGGTAGTGATAGGGGAAAGTGAAATGTCAACAGGCAAGCCGTCTTTAGCTTGAATTGTTAAAGTGGTTATTCCAGCACCCACAGTTGCATTAACCGTTCCTCCGCTAAAAGTATCCATAGACCATTCTCCATTAACTGTAATTACTATTGGTGAAGCTTGACTAGCTCCATTATTAGCTGCAAAATTCAAATCTGGATTTACAAAAGACAGTGCTAAATTATTTCCTGTCTGATTTGTCATTACTAAGCAAGGAGCATTGTTACTCTGGATAGGAGTAGAGGTTCCGTAATTTCCGTCACCAAAAAGGGAATAACCATACATGGTATTGTATTTTACAATGTGTGCCGTTTGGTTCTTTTGGATAACTTGATAAAAAGCAGTGCCG
>JBIPOE010000155.1:0-2568 GCA_044379485.1 Catalimonadaceae bacterium | reverse complement strand
CACTGAGGCGACGACTTCCCTGTCTTGCATGGAAAGTGACAGGTCATGGCGGTCGCCTTTCATTTCGGCATAGGGAGCTTCCCCCACCACCACGATGCCCAAGTCAGCGCCTGCGGATTGCGATCCGTCGGGCGTGTAAGTGACCTCGGTCATGTTTCCGGCAGCCTTTTTGATCGCGTCGAGGAGGGTGGTTCCGCCCGGCGTGATGTCGCCGCGCTCGCCCTGCCAGCCGATGGTCCAGCCGCCGCACTGCATGCCCAGATCATTCGCACCGCTGCCGGCCACATGAATCCGCCGCGGCAAGGTCTTCACGGGCAGGACAGCGTTTTTGTTTTTCAGCAGCACCAGCGACTCGGCGACAGCCTTGCGGGCGACCTTGCGGTGGGCTTGCGAGCCGAATTCCTGCTGCAGTGCTTTGTCAGGCCAGAGATTCGGCTCCGCGCCCATCATGCCCATGGCGAACTTGACCCGCAGAATCCGCGTAACAGCATCGTCGATCCGCGACATCGGGACTTTTCCTTCCTCCACCAACTCTTGCAGTGAAATGATGAACTCCTTGTAGCGATCCGTGAGCATTACCATATCCATGCCGGCATTGATCGAAATCCCGATGCATGCCTTGTAATCCGAACTGCGCACCTGTCCTGCGGCATTGTTGCTCTCCGGCGCGGTATCGTCTACCATCGGGCTCACCAACTGGTCGATCGCGTTGTAGTCGGAGATGAGAAAACCCGCGAACCCAAGCTCATTCTTCAAGATGTCCGTTAGGAGATGTTTGTTGCCCGAGCACTTGACGCCGTTCCAACTGCTGTAGGAAGGCATGATCGTCGCGACTCCGGCCTTGATCGCGGGAGGATACCCCGCCATGTGGACGGCCCGCAAGGTGGCCTCGTCAAGCCGGACATTCCCCTGATCGAGCATGCCTTCTCCCCTGCCAGGCTTGAATTCCGTCCCACCATCGCCGATGAAATGCTTGGCGCACGCCGCGACCGATTCCTTTCCCGAGAGATCCGTGCCTTGCAGACCACGTACCGCCGCGGTGCCGAGAAGCGCGACCACGGCCGGGTCCTCCGAGAACCCCTCATAAGTCCTTCCCCAGCGGATGTCCCGCGGAACGGCGACAGAAGGGGCGAAGGTCCATTGGATGCCCGAAGCCCGCACCTCCCGCGCGGTGATGCGCGCGATTTCCTCGACCAGTTCCGGATTCCGGGTGCAGCCGAGGCCGATGTTGTGCGGGAAGATCACCGCGCCCAGGATGTTGTTGTGTCCGTGGACCGCATCCACGCCATAGATCAGCGGAATCCCAAGCCGGGACCTCAGCGCGCGGTTCTGACAGTCCTTATAGAGTTCCGCCCAATCCGAGAGTTTGTTGCCGGTCACAGGATCCGAACTGCCACCGCTTAAAATCGATCCCAACGCAAGCGTGGCGATGTCGTTCAAGTCCTTGACCGAGCCTATGTCAGGCTGGGTCATCTGCCCGACCTTCTCAGCAAGGGTCATTTTCCCCAGAATGACTTTGATTTCGGCATCGTGGGCGGTGAGCCATGGTGGAGATGTAGCAATCGCCTTGGAGGTGAGGGAAATCAGCAAGGTGCAGAGCGCGACCTGTCTTGTTGGAGCAGATCGAAATGGTTTGAACGGCATGATGGTCGGACGCTTTCGGATTTGTAGTGGAGGGAATCGACGCCGCAAGGAGCCACGGGGTGATCCGTTTTTGCAACTCTCGATCAGGACCCGCACTAGTCATTTCGGACTATAGCCATTCCGGGAAATGCCGGACCATGCTTCGACCCTGACGCCGATTCCCAAACCATCGGCAGCTTAACCCTGAACAAATCTATCCTAGAAAAACCATGAAACCTAAAATCAATACCACCAGATTCCGCAACGCAGAAATCGGAGTCCGCCTCGTCACCGCGATTGTCGTTTCTTTCAGCCTCTCCGCCGCCAACGCCGCGGATTGGTCCGGTGGCACCAGCACGGATTGGAACACTGCGACCAACTGGAGTGGAGGTCTCGTCCCGACAGGAGGAAATGCAGTGATCAACAATGGCGGATCAGGCAACATTGCCACCATCTCCGCCACCCTTTCGGTAACTCCCAATGACATTGATATCCGCAATGGCAGTCGCTTGGATCATACGGCGGGAACCGCCGGCACCAATAACGGGGCCTGGATGTTTGTAGGCCAGGACAATTCGGCGGGAACCTACAACCTGGCGAACACCGGCTCGGCGGGTGCCGGCATCACCGGTTTCGCCCAAGGCTCCGGCTCGCTCAATGCCACCGGAAATCTGCTAGTGGGGGCCTTTGGTGACAATCGCACAGGGACGGTGCGTGTGAATACCAGCGGGACCCTCGCTATTTCTAACGAACTCTTCATCGGCGACTCACAGAACAGCACGGGCAACTTCCTGCTCGAAAGCGGCACGGTGACGGAGCACAACAAGATCTTCGTCGGTAACAACAAGGCAATTGGCACAATCACCATGTCCGGCGGCACGATCACCAAGACCGGTGGCGATGAGACGTTTGTGGGCCGCGATCAAGGCACGGGAACGATCACTC
>JBIPOE010000239.1:0-2575 GCA_044379485.1 Catalimonadaceae bacterium | reverse complement strand
CTTCCTACCGCCACCGGATGAATAAAAATGGTGTTTTCAAACACCGGCAATTCCCGCTGACTGGCCACAATGCCGCGTTGATCCAATAGCATGGCGTTGGTTTCGAGCAGCACCTCTTTTCGTCCGCAATCAAACCAGTTTTGTACCGGCATAGCCTTAAAATGAATCCCATTTTCCACCATGTGCTGCAAAGCATCGGTCAATTGGTATTCCCCTACCGTCCGAATATCCTGTTTGATCAGGTATTCTGTAGCGCGAATCAGGGCTGAAACCTCTTTGATCTTATATAGTCCGACGATGGCCATGTTGGATTTTGGGATCCGGGGCTTTTCCACCAGACGGGTAACATGGCCATCTTCACCAAACTCTGCAACTCCAAAATCTCTTGGATCGCTCACTTTTTTAACCCCTAAACAGGAGGTCGGGCAATCGAGCATCAGTTGCAAATCAAGATCAAAAATTGAATCGCCAAAAGCAATAAATATCTCGTCTTCGTCTTCAATGGTTTCACGGGCAGTCCAAACCGCATGGGCAGAACCTTCGCGGTGTTCCTGGTACACAAACTCAGTATGCAGATCCGGGTAGGTCTCTTCAATAAAATGCCGCACTTTATCACCTAAGTGCCCAATAACAAACACAAAATCTTTGATACCCAATTCGGCAAGCTTATCAATGATAAAACATAGGATAGGCTTTCCAGCCACAGGCATCAGCGGCTTGGGTTGGGTATATGTATGGGGTCTTAGACGGGTGCCGACGCCGGCTACTGGGATGAGAACCTTCATGCGGTTGGTGGATTGGTGATTGGTTTTTGGTGAATGGTGGATTGGTGATTGGTGGCTGCCTGCCCATCCCTAAGTGGTTCAGCAGTTAAAGAGTCCAAAGGTAGCTGTTTTGAAGTTTGCTGATTGTAAAGTAAAAGCAAAGCGGCGACACGGAATAGTTCCCGTGCCGCCGCTTACTGCTGTAATCAGATGCATGCAGCGTGCAGAAATCTGATTGTTTTTATTTCAGTTTATTGCAAAATAATTTTTTGCGTTACGGTGCCTTCGTTGAACCGAACCCGTGCAAAATAAACACCAGGTGCCATATTGTTGCGTGGGACCGTGAATTGGCTGGCATTTACGCTCTGGAAGCTTGCGCACAGACGACCCGCGATGTCAAACAGATCGATGTTCTGCATGGTGAAATGCTCGTCTGTTTTAAGCATGAAGTCCGCATTGGTTGGGTTCGGGATAGCCGACATTCCAACTTGAGCAGAGCTCAGGTCTTTCGTGCCAATGGTGGTACAGTTACCCAGCCCAAGTACTGCACAAGCACGTGGAGCAAAGTATGCCATGATGGTGTCAATATAGCTCTGCTGAGAAGCGGAATACAATTCGCAGTTAGGGTCTGTAGCCAAGCCATAAGGGTTTGGAGAACTTGCAAAGGACCAAGGGCTGGAATCAGTACCCAGGAAAGGATAAAAACCTTCAATGTTACCATTTAAGGTTTTTGCTTTTACAGAAAGCGGGTCGTTCAAATTGGCATTAATCATGGCGCTTTGGAGGCCAATAGTGTTCAACACTGGCTGGAAACCGCAGCTGCCCGTAACTTCCACCACAGGAAGATTGATTGGAGGTGGCACAAGTACGATGGCAGTACCACATGGTGCAAACGGATCTGTCGGGTTGTGGAACGAAATGATTGGAACATCATTTGCATCAATCCAGGAAAGGTCGCCCAGAGAACCACCCAGGTTTACAGACAATTTAAAATCAGAACTGTAACCAATGTGGTTTGGATAACAAAGCGTATCGCCTGCAGGGAATGGGAGCCCAGGTACACCCGGGTTAACACCGAAATTTGTACCTTCTACGTTTCCACTCAAAAACTCAAGTACCATCGGCCCCTGAGGTGTCAGGAACTTAGGAACGTAGGTATCTGTGATCGTATCAAGGGTAGCAGCAGCAGCAGCAATATAGCCACCTGTGCCGATGCCCCAGACCGTAATTTTATCCGGGTCAACCTTAAAGGTATTGCCGCCGGTAGCTACATTCTTCCGGAAATAACGGACGCAGGTATTAACATCCTGTACACCCCGATATGCAGCGTTGATGAGGGTGTAGATACGCTCGGTCTGTGTGCCGGCAACCGGATTCCAGCCAAGACGGTAGTCTGCAACTGCGACAACATAACCCATTTGTGCAAGCCGTGTGGCCATTGCTACATTATCTGCATCCTTAACAGTACCAGAGCAGCCTCCATTGACCTGTGGGGGTAGGAAGTTGCCGGTATGCAGCATAATGATCAGTGGGCGAGCAGTTGCAGCGTCTCCAGTTGGCTCGTAGAAGTCCAAAACCAAAGGTTGTGGAATAGCCTGACCAGCCTGAGCCAAAGCGAGCACAGTAGCGTTGACACCATAAATCTTGTTAGGAGTAACAGTCACATCACTGAACACCTTATCAAAATAACGGGTCTGCGCCCCAATGGATGCAGCAAAAAGAGTTAAAAGCAGGAGTAAATTAATTCGCTTCATGAAAAAGAGATATGGTTGGTGAAATATTCAAATTTATTTTTTTACAAAATCATAGAC
>JBIPOE010000199.1:0-8666 GCA_044379485.1 Catalimonadaceae bacterium | reverse complement strand
GAAACCAGAATAGAAAGAGAAGCATACAATAACAGTAGAACACAATATGGTTTTCCTGGAAGTGCCAATGGACTTAATGGTAGAGTAGATTATGTCCAAAGAAGCAACTGGTTAAATGAAAACACCTTAACGTGGAATAAAAAATTTGACAAGAAAAACCTACTTAATGTAGTGGGTGGATTCACTTTACAAAAAGAAACCAGTAAAAGTTATGGAGAAAGTGCCAATCAAATACCGGCACAATATGAATCCTTGGGATTAGATGGATTACAATATGGAACACAACTAAGAGTGGATACCTTTGAATCAGATTGGACAATGGCATCTTTCTTGGGTAGGATAAATTATACTTTTGATTCAAAATATATCCTTACAGCTTCTATGAGAGCTGATGGTTCCTCAAGATTCCCTTCGGCAAATCACTGGGGCTATTTCCCATCAGGTGCCATAGCCTGGAAATTTAGCAATGAAAAATTCCTTAAAAACAGCAAAATACTTTCCGAAGGAAAATTAAGATCCAGTTATGGTCAAACCGGCAATAACAGAGTGGGTGATTTTGATTATTTGACTAGATATTTCAATCCAATACAAAGTAACTATGTATTCAATAATGAATATGTTGGAAACGTAATTGCATCTTCTCTTGGAAACTCAAAATTAAAATGGGAAACCACGGAACAAGCTGATATAGGGCTTGATTTAGGATTCTTGAAACAACGAATTACCCTATCAGCAGATATCTACAGAAAAACAACAAAAGATTTATTGTTGAGTGCTTCGCTACCCCAATCTTCTGGATTTGCAACAGCTATAAAAAATATTGGCAGCATACAAAATCAAGGTTTGGAGTTGACTTTAAACACGGAGAACATTAAAACAAAAGATTTCACATGGAACAGCTCCTTCAATATTTCATTTAATGAAAATAAAGTATTAGCTTTGAGTGACAATGTAACGGAATTTATAACCACAATTCCGTGGGATACAACCTGGAATACTACACCGGCATATATTGCCAAGATTGGCGAACCTTTAGGGTTAATGTATGGATATGTTTCTGAAGGGACATATAAATATGCTGATTTTGACCAAGATGTAAATGGAAATTATACATTAAAGCCAACAGTTACTGCCAATGGCAATGTTAGGGCAAATATTAAACCCGGAGACATTAAATACAAAGATCTTAATGGTGATTTAAATGTTACAGCAGCCGATTATACTGTCATTGGCAATGGATTACCTAAACATATCGGAGGTTTTACCAATAATTTCACTTACAAAGGATTTGATTTAAACGTGTTTTTTCAATGGTCTTATGGTAATGATTTGATGAATGCCAACAGAATTGTTTTTGAAGGAACGAGTGGCAAAAACACTTCATATTTAAATCAATATGCCAGTTATGCAGATCGCTGGTCTCCTGACAATCCTGACTCTGATATTTACCGTACAAGAGGGTATTTCGGTGGAGGTTATGCTTCACAATATGTTGAAGACGGTTCCTATATTAGACTTAAAACCGTTTCATTGGGATACAATATTGATCCTGGATTACTTAAAAAAGCAAAATTAAAATCGGTTCGCCTTTATGTTGCAGCACAAAATTTGTATACTTGGACAAACTATTCCGGTGCTGACCCTGAAGTAAACACATACAATTCAGCATTAACTTCTGGATTTGATTATTCAGCATATCCAAGAGCCAAAACAATAACTTTTGGTACTAACATCATATTTTAAAAACCTATCAAGATGAAAAAGATATATATCATACTACTTACAGCAGCATTTGGAATGGTTTCATGTGAAAATTATTTGAACACTGAACCTATTGACAAAATTTCCATAAAACAATATTACACTGATGAAACAGGTTTGACTCAGGCTTTAGCGGGTGTTTATGACCCACTGGCATGGGAACCTCTTTACGGCAATGATTTCTTTCTAAGAATTAATGTCTGCACCGACGAAGGGTTTTATGCTCGAAGTTTTCAAACTACTGGTGTTGAGGTAAACAATTATGACCCAACAAATGTTACTATTAATAATATATGGGCCTATTGCTATATGGGTATTAATAGAGCCAATGATTTAATAGCCAACATTAATTTACCTAAAATGGACGAAACTAAACGCCAAATTATTTTGGGTGAAGCTTTGTTTTTGAGAGGCTATTATCACTTTTTATTGGTATCAAATTTTGAGAATGTTCCTTTATTGCTATCTCCAACCACAAGCCCAGAAGATGTTTTCGTTTCTCAAGCCACACCAAAAGCAGTATATGATCAAATTCTTAAAGACATGACCGAAGCCGAAGGAAAAGTCGCTACTGCTACTTCACTTGGCTATTCAAGTCGTGTATCCAAAACAGCAGTTCAAGGAATATTGGCTCGTGTTTGTTTGTACATGGCGGGTTACCCATTGAATGAAACTGCTAAATACACCGATGCTTTAGCTTGGGCAAAAAAAGTAGAATCATCAGGTGAACATGCTTTAAACACCTCCTATAATGCAGCCTTGTCACAAGCTCCATTTTTTACCAATAGTGCCTATTCTCAAATATTTATTAACCATGCACAAGATATTTATAGTGTAAAAGAAAGTATGTGGGAAATAGAATTCAAAGGAAATAGACTATCTTCGGGTGATTTAGAAACAGGTAGATTAGGAAATACCGCAGGCATTACCACTCAAAATGAAAAAATTGGATATTGTTATGGCTTTGTCAGAGGAACTGCCAGACTATATAAAGCTTATCGAGAAGGCGATTTACGTCGTGACTGGGTGCTGACTCCATTCACCTACAACAACTTAACAGGAGCTAAAACAAAAATCACGTCTACAACAGGTTATGGCAGAGATTTCGCCAAATGGAGAAGGGAATTTGAATTATCGAGCCCTAAAAATAAAAACCATGGGCCAATAAATTTTCCTGTTCTACGTTATGCAGACGTGTTATTAATGATTGCTGAAGCCGAAAATCAAGTTAACGGTCCAACACTTGCTGCTTATGAAGCGATTAATAAAGTAAGAAGAAGAGGATATGGTTTAAGTATTGCTACTCCAAGTATGGTTGCAGATTTATCATCGGGTCTTTCTAAAAATGATTTTCAATTGGCAATAGAAAATGAACGTATGCTAGAACTTTGTTTTGAAGGAACCCGTCGTTTTGATTTAATTCGTTGGAACAAATACGTTAGCACGCTTAACTCAATAGGTAATGAAATTGGAACTGGAGGAGGAAATCAAGCTTATGGTGGTTTGGGAGGCAAAAACACGACTGAAAAACATATTTTTTATCCAATTCCTTCAAAAGAAATGGCAGTCAACAAAAAGTTAATTCAAAATACATTATGGAGATAGTCTATTCAAAAATGATAAAATATATATTAATTTATTTACAAAAACAAAATGTACTTGCATTTCGTTTTTGTGCTTTAGTGTTGTTTTTAATAACAACCCCTACATTTGCCCAAAAGGAAGCGAAAATATTGACTCAATATAAGAAAGATAAAACAGTTTTACCGGATTTCTCTTATGCAGGTTATCGTAATGGTGAAAAGGATATCCCCAAGAATCTAAATTATAAAGTTTTTGATGTGACGAGTTTTGGAGCAATTCCGGATGACCAACTATCTGATAAAATTGCTTTACAAAAAGCAGTTCAAGCGGCAAATTTAAATGGTTCTGGTATAGTTTTTTTTCCAAAAGGTCGTTTTTTAATCAACGAAGACGGTGATGATTTGACCACAATTATTTCAAAAGGAAGTAAAATTATTTTTAAAGGAAGTGGTTCTGGAATTGGAGGAACCGAGCTGTTCATGAAAAATACGCTACAACCAGCTGATCCAAAAAAAATGTGGACAGGCCCACCTATATTTTCTTTCACTAGCGGTGGTAAGGACGTAAAAATTGGAGAGGTAGCTGCTTCGGCCAAAGTGGGTAGTTTTGATTTACAATTAAACACTGCCAAGGAACTTAAAATTGGTGACTGGATTGTTTTAAAAATACTGGACAATAATCCCGAGTTAATTCAGTCAGAATTTGGCGATTTAGTATTAAATCCTACTTGGACTTATATCAAAGATAAAGGACTTGAAGTGAAAGTGTTCTATCAAATTAGTAAAATAAAAGACAATACAATTACACTATTAGCTCCTATTTCATATCCTATAGACGCTAAATACAAATGGGAAGTATACAAATTTGCCAATAGTGAAGAAGTGGGAATTGAAGACCTTGCTTTTGTGGGCAACTGGAAAGATAAATTTGTCCACCATAGATCGTGGCAAGACGACAGTGGCTTTCCGATGTTAAATATCTCTAAACTTACCAATTCCTGGATAAAAAATTGTCGTTTTACCGATTGTACCAATGCAGTATCAATAGGTCAAGCTGCTAATATTAGCGTTCTCAATTGCATCATTACAGGAAATGCTGGCCATTCGGCTATTGCTTCAAACGGTGGCACGAATGTATTGATTGCAAAATGTATAGATGAAGCTTCGCAATGGCATTCCTTTGGAGCTTCACATTGTTCAATGAATACCGTAATCTGGAAATGTACCTATCCTCCAACAACTTGTTTTGAATCGCATTCGAGCCAACCGCGCAACACCCTTTTGGATGGAGTAACTGGAGGTTTTATGAGGAATCGTGCTGGCGGAGCTGTTTTTAACATGCCCAATCACATGCAGGGACTCGTACTATGGAATTACACCCAAACTAATGAACCACTGCAAGATTTTCAATTTTGGCCAATGGATGAAATCTATTGGAAAATTATGAAACCTGTTCTTGTGGGATTCAAAAGCAGTGGAACCACATTCAAAAAAGAACAAATGAGATACTCTGAATCACTTGATGCATTGGTTGAACCGGCATCGCTATATGAAGAACAATTAAAATTGAGATTAAAAAAAGTGCCCAATTGGCTTAAAGAAATGAAATAACTTTTTTATAAATTCATATTTTTTTGGCTGTGATTCCAATCCGTGATGATTGGAAATCAAAGCCATTTTTTTTATGAATAAAATTGTTTTTACTATATAAATTGGTAATTTTAAAGCTTCAATTACAAAGAGATGCTTTTTTAAAAATTCATCTACCAGCCTTACTAATAAATCAATTTAAAAATGCCAAACATAAAAAAAAATACTTTAATCTTCTTTTTTCTAATAGCAAACTTTTGCCTGTTTTTATTAAATGCTCAAGATATTGTTGAAAGTCCAAACAGTCTAAAATTTAAGCATTTTTCTTCTAAAGAAGGTTTATCTCAAAGCTCGGTTATAACCATTTTTCAAGATAAAAAAGGGTATATCTGGTTTGGAACAAGAGATGGACTTAATAAATTTGACGGCAATAAATTTACCATCTACAGATCTAATTATAGAGACAGCACTAGTTTATGCCACAGTTGGATTACCTCTATATTTGAAGATTATCAAGGCAATTTATGGGTAGGTACAAAAGATGGTTTAAATAAATACAACCGAGCAAAAGATAATTTTAAACAATACTTTCATTCTTCAAAAAAAAACAGCTTATCCAATAACGAAATCTGGGGAATCACGCAACTGGATTCCTCTTCAATTATGGTCAGTACTTCTTTTGGACTAACCAATTTGGAAATAAAAAAGAATAAATTCTCCTATTTATTGCAAATAAAAAACAAAAAAAACGCTTTGAGCGATAATCGAACACGGGGGTTTCTTAAATCGCGTGATGGTAGTTTATGGATTCTCACTGTCGCATCCATAGATAAATATGACCCCAAAAACAAAAGTTTTAGCCATTATAATTATCCGGTTGGAACAAAAAAATACTTGCATATTAATAACGCTCCTACGCTTTTTCAAGACAAAAAAGGAGCTATCTGGTTGGGTTATGAAGGTGGATTGGCGAAATTTGATTCTAATACAAAAACTTTTGAAAAATATGAACTGAACGGAAATTCAGGTACTCAAATTTCTGTCAGAACAATATACGAAGACAAAAACAATAACTTGTGGATAGGAACATACACCGGTTTATATATAATATCTATAATATCCAAAAATAATAAAGAAGTAAAAAAATATATTCATAATGAAAACGACCCTAAAAGTTTAAGTCAGAATTCCATTTATAAAATAATAGAGGATTCAAAAGGGGATATATGGATAGGAACTTGGGCCGGTGGCATTAATTATTTTGACCGAAAATTTGACCGGTTCAAACAACTTGGTTCAGGCCCCAAAAATAATCTACTCAATTATAAAGTAGTAAGTGCCATTGTGGAAGACCCCAATAATAATCTCTGGATCGGTACTGAGGGGGGCGGTTTGAACGTTTTAGAAAGGAAAACAGGATTGTTTACTTATTATACTAAAAACAGTACTAATCCAAATAGCATCAGTTCTAATAATATCAAATCGATGATCAAGGATCGGGATGGAAATTTGTGGATTGGGACCCACGATGCAGGATTAAACTTTTTAAATCCCCAAAAAAAACCTTTTGAATTCCAGCATTTTGACAGCAAAAATATCAATGGTGTAAACATCAAAGATTACAGAATTATTTCCCTTTTAGAAGATAAAAACAGAAATATTTGGCTTGGCACCTTGACCGATGGATTACTTTTTTATGATCGAACGCTAAAAACTTTTACAAATCTAGAGAAGGAAACTAAATCTATTTTTTGTATTGTTCAGTCAAGCAATCCAAATCAATTGTTGGTGGGAGGCTCTTTAGGCTTTGAAATACTAGACATAAATACCAAAAAAAGTAGCTCGATAAGTTTAAAAAACGACCAAGACAATTATCATTTATCAAAATCCGTTAATTGTATATATGAAGATAAAAACAAACAGTATTGGATAGGCACAGAAGGACAGGGATTGTATTCATACAATATGTTAAACAAAAAGATCATTAATTACGGCATCGAAGAAGGGTTGCCTAACGAAATTATTTATGGGATTTTGCCGGATTCAATGGGTAATTTATGGATAAGCACAAACAATGGATTAAGTAGATTTAATTTGAAAACCTATAAATTCGAAAATTTTGATGAGTCGGATGGCCTACAAGGGAACGAATTTAATTACAGTTCTTTTCTTAAAACAACTAAAGGAGAACTCGTCTTTGGTGGGCAAAACGGATTGAATTATTTTTCACCTAAAATGATAACTCCTAATAACTATTTTCCTCCATTAGATATATATGCAATAAATGTCAACAATAAGCCTTTTCTACAAATAACAGATTCCGTCCAAGAAATAAAACTCAAATACGACCAAAATGATTTTAATATTGATTTTGTCGCCCTTAGTTTTTCTCAACACAACAAGAATAATTATGCCGTGAAATTAGAAGGTTTTGATGATGATTGGAAATATATTGGCAACAAAAAAAATGCAGCTTATACCAATATTGATGAAGGAACTTACTCTTTTAGGGTAAAATCATCCAATAGTAATGGTATTTGGAATCCAAATGAAAAAAGCATTAAAATTATTTTGTTGCCTGCGCCATGGCACACTTGGTGGGCTTATATAATCTATTTAGGACTAGTCGCAACCCTAATTTATTTTGCCAAAAAAATGATATTAATTCGGATTCAAGAAAGGAATGAATTAAAAAACGAAAAAATTGAAAAAGAAAAATTAGAAGAGATCAATAAATTAAAATTACAATTTTTCACTAATATATCACATGAATTTAGAACTCCGCTCACCTTGATTTCTGGACCGGTTGAACAATTGTTAAAAGTAAAAACGAATGATAAATTCATCAAAAGAAACCTCGATACGATACAAAGAAATACAAAGGTCTTATTGCAATTGATCAATGAATTACTTGATTTTAGAAAAAGTGAAGATGGAAAATTCAAACTCAATGCGTCAAAAGATAATTTGATTCCTTTTGTCAAAAACATCAAACTGTCTTTTGAGGAATTGGCACGCCAAAAAAATATTAACTACATTTTTTCAACCACTGATGAAGAAATAGAAGTCTGGTTTGATAAAATTAAAATGAATAAAATCATTTCTAATTTATTGTCCAACGCCTTCAAGTTCTCGAGCGACAACAACAATTTATATTTAAATATTTTTACAGTCAATGAGAATGAAAATGCGGCAATTAAAGAGTATGTAAAAATTGACATAATCAATTTTGTAAAAGTCATCCCGGAAGAACACATCAAATTTATTTTTGAACGATTTTATCAATTAGACCAAAAAGATGCCGAGATAGGAACAGGCATTGGACTTTCATTGACCAAGAACTTGGTGGAATTACATAAAGGAAAAATTGAAGTGAATAGTTCCGCAGATAAAGGAACTTGTTTTAGCGTGTATCTCCCCTTGGGCAAAGAACATCTTGCTACTGATGAATGTGTGGACGAATATGACGAAAGTATTAATACTATTTCGTTCCAAAAAAAACCTGAAAATCAAGATGAAGTTGATTTTGAAGTCATTGATAACACCATAGAAATCCCTGAATTCAATAAATTATTACCCTCAATTTTAATCGTTGAAGATAACAGTGAAGTAAGAAACCTGATGAAAAGTATTTTTGGAAACAAATACAATATTTTTGAAGCAGAAAATGGCAAAGACGGTATCGAAATGGCTCAAAAATACCCCGTAGACTTAATTATTAGCGATGTCATG
>JBIPOE010000208.1:0-2580 GCA_044379485.1 Catalimonadaceae bacterium | reverse complement strand
GCGGTTGCGCACCTTTGACGGTAAACTTTACCAATAATAGCACTGGCGCAGTGAGCTACAGTTGGTCGTTTCCTGGAGGAAATCCTACGGTTTCGACTGAAACCAATCCAACGGTGGTGTATGACACTGCCGGGGTTTATACGGTGACCTTAACGGCAACCAATGCCTTTGGAAGCAGCACCGCTACGAGCAGTATTACTGTAAATGCGGCGCCAGTAGCAGGCTTTACTTATGTTGTAAACAACGATACCTCCTTCGTCTTTACGAATACCTCCACCGGAGCGACCTCCTATCTTTGGACTTTTGGAGATGGAGACAGCAGTACGGTCGCCAGCCCCGTGCATGACTATCCGGCGATTGACAGCATTGTCCAGTATACCGTGATTATGCAGGCGATCAATGGCTGCGGAGTGGTCAGTGACACCCAAATTGTTTCCGTGATCACAGATCCGACAGCGGGTTTTACAGCATCCAGCAATTCCGGATGTGCGCCGCTGACGGTTCAGTTTACAAATACTTCCAGCTCAAATGCGACGAGCTTTGACTGGCAATTCCCGGGTGGCACGCCCTCCAGCTCGACCGCTCAAACACCTCCAGCTATTGTCTACGCTGTTCCAGGAACTTATACGGTGACCCTGACGGCTTCAAACAGCGCCGGAAGCAGCACCTCTACGCAGACCATCGTGGTCAACGGAGGTCCTACAGCCAATTTCTCGGCGACGGTGTCTGGTTTGACCGCAACCTTTGTAAACGGTAGTTCCAATGGTACTACCTACGACTGGACCTTTGGCGATGGCGGAAGCAGCAGCGATGCCAATCCAACGCATGATTATGCAGCGGACGGCACTTATACGGTGGTTTTGACTGCTACCAACAGTTGTGGCACCAGCACCTTCACTCAAAATGTGGTGATCACCACAGCCCCAGGTGCAGGTTTCTCAGTGAGTACCAGCAGTGGCTGTGCCGTTTTGACGGTCAATTTTACGGACATTTCTTCGGGTAATCCGGTGAGCTGGGCCTGGGATTTCCCGGGTGGCACACCGAGCAGCTCGACCGAGCAAAACCCAACGGTACAGTATAGTGTATCCGGGGTGTATGACGTGACGCTGGTGGTTACGTCGGTCGGTGGCGGTACCAGTTCGTTTACCCAACCCGGTATCATCACGGTGAATGGCACCCCGCTTGCCGGGTTTACCTCCAGCAGCAATGGATCGACGGTCTCCTTTGCCAATACTTCTTCCAACGCAACTTCCTATGTCTGGAATTTTGGCGATGGAAGTAGCAGCATGGAAGAAAACCCATCCCACACGTACTTAACTGATGGGGAATACACGGTGACGCTTTTGGCCACCAACAACTGCGGCACGACGATCCTGGATCAGATTGTGGTGGTGAGCACCCCTCCAACTGCATCGTTTACGACGAGTGGTAATACAGGTTGTGCACCATTTACGGTGCAGTTTACGAACGCATCGAGCAGCAATGCTAGTTCCTACCAGTGGGATTTCCCGGGCGGTAATCCTTCCAGTTCCACGGATGCCAATCCTTCCATAGTTTGGAATACGGCAGGAGTTTACACCGTAACCCTGACCGCTTTTAACGCAGCGGGCAGCAGCAGCAGTACTACCACGATCAAGGTAGGTACTGCGCCAACAGCAGGCTTTACTTACGAGATCGGTGGTCTGACGGCAGTATTCAACAATATGTCGATCAACGGAACCAGCTACTCCTGGGATTTTGGTGATGGCAGTATTCCAAGCACGGAGCTCAATCCGAGCCATACCTACAGCCAGGTAGGTGCTTATGTAGTTACTTTGAGTGCTACCAATGAATGTGGTACGGTTACAACTACGCAGACGGTGTTGATTGAAGGAGCTCCTCCTGTTCCAGCGATCAGCTCGAATAATTCGGAAGGCTGTCTGCCTTTCGCGGCACAGTTTACAGATCAATCCGCCGGAAATCCAACGGCCTGGTCCTGGACTTTCCAGGGTGGAACCCCTGCAACCAGTACTCAGCAGGATCCTTTGGTGAACTACAACGCCCCGGGCACCTATGATGTAGTACTGGAGGTAACCAATATCTTTGGCACAGCGACGCAGACTTTCCCGGCCTACATCACGGTTCAACCCCCTCCAACGGCCAGCTTTACGTATGTGGCCAATCAGCTTGCGGTGACCTTTACGAGTGTGGCGCAGAATGCGACTTCTTACGCCTGGACTTTTGGAGATGGCGGAACGAGCTCGGAGCAAAACCCGACGCACACGTATGCGAATGCAGGCAGCTACAATGTGTTCCTGATCGTGTCTAACAATTGTGGCACGTTTGTCATTGAACAGATCGTAACGATCACCTCAGGTACCGGCGAAGCAAGCTGGGTGGAAGGTTTCCGTCTTTTCCCGAATCCGAACACGGGTAGCTTTACGGTAGAGATGAATGGATTGCCTCAGGATGAAGTGGAGTTTGTACTCTTCAATATGCTGGGCCAGCACATCCGTCGTGAAACCATGGATTTTGGTACAGGATCGATGCTTCGCAACTTTGATTACGGCGATCTGGCTGCCGGGGTGTACACCCTGCGGA
>JBIPOE010000174.1:0-2601 GCA_044379485.1 Catalimonadaceae bacterium | reverse complement strand
TCCAAGATTATGACCAATTTCATGGAGAGCAACCTTTTTTAATCTCTCTAGAAATTTTGCTTTAGGTACGTTCCTTTTTAGTCTATAAGTCGAGATAATACATGTTTTCCCTGGTCTAAATCCCAATCCAAATACACCCCACTCAGGAAAATCACTACTCTTTCTGTGGGCAATATCTTTTTCTGTTATAAGCAAGACATTTTCTTTTGAATTGTATTTTTTTAATATTTTTCTAGCTTCATATCTTGTTCCACTTCCAGCCAAAATATCGGTAGTTAGATTTAGTTTTGACTTAATTACGCAGTCATAACCATAGAAATTTTCGACAGACTTCTTTATGTAATTAATATACTCTTGATTTACATCCCCCAGTGGTTGGATATATATTGTTTTAGGTTTTGTATTTACAAAGGAAGATGCTAAAAAAAGCAGTAGTAATAAGATGAAGATTTTTTTCATTTTTTCATATTTATTTTTTTTACCTGTTGAATATAACATTCCAAACTTTTGCGAGTTAAATAACGGTTATATGCAAGCAACCATTCCGTTTAAATTTCGCAAAGTACTCATCCTTAGTTTTTAAGAACGTCAATATAAGGATTAGTAGGTTCTTTCATTAGGTTAATCGCTTTGGTTGTAAATATATTTAATTATATTGTTATTAAGATTTTTCTTCTTTCTAATTTTATAAAAAATTGTTTTTCTAAACACTATAAAAAAATAACTTACACTTTTAAATAGTCCAGTTTTGTGTTATTCTATCTTATTAAATGGTAATCCCTTTATTTTTCTCATAATTATATTTTTATTTCAGTTACAAAATTTATAAATTAGAAATTAAGAATATTACGGTTTTCCTCATTTTGGTGAATTATTTTTAAAAAATTTTTCCTCCACCAACTCTTCAATAGTAAAGTCAGGATTCCCCGCAAAAGCAATATTATAATTTTTAAAAGACGGGATTTTTTTATAGGTGGTTTTTCCGTTCTTAAAAATGTATTGGGTAGTCATGCCTTCTTGTTGGTTGCTCGCGATGGCAATTTGTTTGTTAGTGTCAAAAATAAAAGGTTTTGAGATTTCACGACACACATAATCATTTTGTGTATTTGTATTGTAGCACTCCTCAACAGTCATCCCATTTAAAAAATTAGTCAAAAACTGATTTATGCCACCATCATAATTATTGGCATAATAACAGGCGGCTCCAATAGTAAAAAAAGGCTGAGCATAATCCGTCACTCGGGTTGTTGCCTCTTCGATACCAATATCCATAGAATCATCTGCCGAAGAACCCGCTCCCCCACACACTGATTTAAAAAGGACCACGGCATTTTTTTTGAGTTGAAGTTCTTCCAGGATTTGCTTGGTGGTAATCATTTGGTTTAAACATAAGCCTCCTGTTTTTCCATTGATTCCTATGGTGCTTCCATGACCCGAATAAACGAAAAAACTGGCAGTTTTAGCTGCCTTTTTTATGGTTTCCCAATTGGTGTTCCGATTATAAAATTTAGTCACTTTAATGCCTCGGTTTTCAAAAATTAATGCCAACGCATTCATATCTTTTATGGACGAGGCTGTGCTGTTTTCGGTATTGCCCACTATAAGAACCGCTTCAAGAAGAGTTGTTTTAAGAGGACTATTAGACGGACTAAACCCGAACAACAAGATGCTAAAAAGGATTGTAACTACTAGTTTGATTTTCATATTTATGTTTTTTAAAATAATAGTTTCATAATATCTTCATAACTGTTCCACTTGCCTTTATAGACATGCATTTGAAGTTTTTGTTTGCCCTTAATAGCTATCAACTTTTTAAAATCTTCGTTTTTAAAATAGGCAATTTTTTTATCTGAAGTAATTCCCCACAACAAGTTCTCTGCTTCAGGATTGTATCGAATAATGGATGTATAGCGAAACAAGGCATTGGTGTTTTTTTCAACCAATACTACATTCGTTAGAGTTAGAGGCGCGCCGCTTTCATCCACATAAATAGGGTCTAATTTTCCCCCTTGTGGATAATCTATAGGTTGGTCGCAGTTGACAAAACCAAAATTGTTTATCGTTAAGCTTCTGATGATTTTTTCTTCCCCTGTGAGTTTTTTAACGTCATACTTTCGGTACTGATTAACGATAGTATAATAATCATCCCATTGCTTTTTGATTATTGCCCTGGCTTTTTCTCTTTCTTTTAATAATTTAGCGTATTTCTTTTGGTAGGTCTTTAGCGCTTTATTATACTCCTTCCCTTTCTCAAAAGCCAAATAACATATGCATTTGTTTTCCATTTTTATCCCCGCTAATTTTAAGGAAGCGCTCACCTCGAACAGTCCGTTTAGAAGTGGCTTAACCTTGATTTCCGGCGCATCCGACATTTTGCATTTACCAGGGTCTAAAGGTTCAAATAACACGTTTTCATAGTCTTTGAGTTCAGGGTATTGCTCCGTTTCATCCTGGATTTTATAAGCGAATGGGGTTGCGATTTTTGGTAAAGGAGGAATGGGTGGTAAAGCATTAAAATCACTTGTGGAATTGCCACTACTGATGGAGTCCTTCCCTTTGTCAATCCACTTTCCGGTGCTTTGATCCAAATCATACAAATTG
>JBIPOE010000200.1:0-2608 GCA_044379485.1 Catalimonadaceae bacterium | reverse complement strand
GCTTGTTTCCGCAGGAAATCCTCACCATTCTGGACTACCATCCGATGATGCCCACAACAGATACCATCACGGTCTGTGGTCCAACGGGTGTGGGTACGGTTGGGGTGACCGTGGAAGGAGGGGTAGAACCCTATTCGTATCAATGGTCTATTGGAGGGAATGAATCAACCCTGACGGCTTTTGTCAGTTCCAGTACGAATTATACGGTCACGGTTACGGATGCCTGTGGCCGAACAAAAACTGCCGTGGCGCGCATTATTGTTACGCCTACACCCAGCGCTCAATTGGTACCTCCTGCACCACAATTATGCCCGGGGCAAGAGGCTACTATTCCGGTTAATTTTAATGGTATAGGGCCCTTTGAGTTAACATACGCCTTGAATGGCGACCCTCAATCGCCCATTGGCAACATCACAGACGACCCCTATACTTTGGTGGTGACCCAGATAGGTCTTTACCAAATCATCGCGGTAATAGACTCCCTCGGATGCCCCGGTGTCGGTTCCGGCGCAGTACTCGTCACCGCCTCTAACCTGACACTGACGGGTACTGTCTCCAATGCTTCCTGTTCTACCCTGACCAATGGTTCCATCAATACCACGGTGGTGGGAGGACAAGGGCCTTACAACTACAGCTGGCAAGGACCCAGTAACATTGGAAATATTCCTGATCCGGTTAATATTCTTCCAGGTACCTATAATGTGACCGTCGTGGATGGCTTCGGTTGTTTGAATGTCAACGCCTTCGTGGTACAATCTCCGCCTCCCTTGGCCCCAACAACAACCGTGCAAGGGGTCAATTGTGCATACCCCAACAGCGGAAGTATTGACTTAACGGTGGCGGGCGGTAACCCTTCATATACATATATATGGTCCAACGGCACCACCACTCAGGATCCTTCCAACCTCGGCGTCGGCACATACACGGTGACCATAACCGATCAAACCGGGTGTGCCAAAACAACGAGTGCCTCGATAATAGGCGATTTTGCGGCACCAACCGCTGTGGCTGTTGCCAATGGCTTACTCAATTGTGTCACCTCTTCCATACCCTTGGATGGTACAGGCTCTTCTATCGGAACAAATCTTGTGTACGACTGGACCGCTAATCCTGGCAACATCATCAGCGGAAACGGAACCCTGACGCCCATTGTAAATCAAACAGGCAATTATACCCTAAAAGTTACCAATACCACCAATGGCTGTACCTCAACGGTCACGGTTCCGGTCGTAGCAGACAATTCGCTGCCCCCCACCAACGCCGGCCCGGACGGTACCCTCACTTGTGTGGTCCATCAAGTAATACTCAATGGCACCGGATCAGTTTCCGGATCCAATTACACCTATCATTGGACGGCCTCCAACGGTGGTAACATAATCAGTGGCGACTCCACCTTGATGCCCATTGTGACAACATCAGGTACGTACACCCTTGTGGTCACCGATACGCTCAATGGTTGTATGGCTTCAGACAATGCGGTGGTCATCAACGACCTGGCGCAACCCCTAGCGGTGGTTGCACCCGGCGGACAAATCACCTGCATCGTATCTTCAGTACAACTCAATGGAGCGGGAAGTAGCACCGGCACTAATTTTTCCTATGATTGGACATCTCCTCCGGGTGGTGGTATCAGTTCCGGTGGCAACACTTTGACTCCTATCGTTGTTTCTGTGGGAACATACACCCTAGTAGTGACCAACAATACCAATGGGTGTACCCAGTCTGCTTCCGCCACGGTGACCATCAATGCCAATGTTCCTATCGCTGTTGCGGCGCCCCAGGGAATTCTCACTTGTGCTGTTCCAACAGTCTTGGTGGATGCTACAGGGTCTTCCAGTGGCCCAAATGTCGGGTATCAATGGAGTACCCTTGATGGCCAAATACTCAGCGGGCAGGGAACCCAACAAATATCAGCGGGCTCTATTGGTACCTACACTTTATTGGTAACCAATACTTCAAACAATTGTACCTCCTCCTACAGTGTGGACGTGACGTCAGATATTACTCCTCCGCAGGCAGATGCCGGAGCACAAGTAATTCTCACCTGTATCCTGCCGTCTTCCGTCTTGGACGGCAGTAATTCGAGTACAGGTGCCAATTATACTTACCAATGGAGCGCTGTTTCCGGCGGGCATTTTGTATCACTTACCAATATTCAAAGTCCATTGGTTGACTTGCCCGGCACCTACCAAATTATCGTTACCAATATGCTGAACGGTTGTACAGCAACAGACCAGGTGCTGGTGTTACCGGATGCCAATGATCCGGTGGTGGAAGTGGCCGCCCCGGCTACGCTGAATTGCGCGGTATCTGAAACCACCCTCAACGGTAGCGGATCTTCTGTCGGTACGGAAATCTCGTATTGGTGGACAGGCCCCGGTCTCGTGTCTGATCCTGCGGGGTTAAATGTCACGGTAAATCAGCCCGGAAACTACACGCTTTTGATATCCAATGCAACCAATGGGTGTACCTCTGATATTACAGTCGCTGTTGCGCAAGATATTGCGATACCCCCGGCAGATGCAGGGCCTGATAAGGTACTGAATTGTTACAATGTACAGCAACAACTGGGCGGTATCGGTAATCCGACGGGGTCGAATTTTACCTT
>JBIPOE010000157.1:0-2610 GCA_044379485.1 Catalimonadaceae bacterium | reverse complement strand
CCAGGTTTCGGTTAGATTCTAAAGGGGTCTGCTCGAAATAATACTCCCAAAAATTTTCATTTCCGTTGAACTTTTCGCCCTCACTGTAGCTGTAAGTTATATTTCCGAAATCCACATAAAACGGCAAGTTCATTTTGTTTGCAAACTGAATACCATAGACTGCTTGAAGCAATAGCGAGAAAAAACCTCTCTGGCAGCCTCGATCCTCATGAGTTTTGCAATAATATTCTGACTGGTGGCAAGTAATCAGGTATACCACATCCTTGGATTTTAACAGTTCCAATCTGTCTTTTCTTATATAAGATCTTTTACCCACGCTGATTGTGTCCAATATTCTGAGTTCAAGATTTATTGTTTCGGGTTTATCAGGTATCAGATCTGCCGTAGCATTTGAATAAAAAGGATATCTCTAGATGTCAGAATTTAGATCAAACCTGAAATAAGGGACAGCAATAGGCTTTGCTCCAAAACTTTCTTTCCAATGGATCAGTCCAATATCAGGTAGTCCTGTTTCGGGAAGGACGGCCGTTCCCAAGGAAAAACCACTTTTTTCGGCAAACACTTCTTCCATCAGCTGGGGGAAAAGTAAGTCTAAGGCTCGAAGCTTTCGGCCCATTTCCGTAGAAGCGATGTATTGGCAGTGAACTACATTTCCAATCAAAAAAAGTATAGTGCCTGCTATCATTTGTTCATCCACAGTAGCTACCCAAAGAGCTATTTGACTGGGAAAGCGGGATTTCAGAAGCTGGATTTCTTCCAGACTGTGAATGGGCTGGGATTGATGCCTTTCGTGAAGGCAAGGGATTAGGACTTGATTCCAGAATTCATCCAAATTAGAAGACTGACGAATTAGAATTCGGTTTTTTTGAGCCTTTTTCCTGCCCCATCTTTTCCCCCTGTCCTGAATGTGAAAGGGAAGACGAGTAAAGTAAAAGTCCCTGGTTTTAAGGATTTTTCCTCCAAGCAGGGTCAGGAATTGAAAGTAGTTAGACTGAGATTCGGAGCAGAAAAACTCAGGAACGGGGTTGAGGAAGAGTACTTTTTTACCTTTTTCCTTTAGGTAACTTAGTCCTTTTTCCAGGATTGCATGAAGTTCAGCCTGCTCCAATCCTTTTCGGAAAATCCAACCCGAATACGTTAATCCTCTATAGGAATAGACTTGCTCCCCCTCACCTTCCAAGGGTAATATGGCTTGGGCATTTTTGTTCTGAAAGAACATAAGAGATTGCTCCGAAAATCGATGGCCATGGTAAGCAATATATCCTCTTTTGTGAATCAAAGTTCCGTTGCTGCTGTGATCGATCAGTTCGTCCCAAGCGGGCTTTAGTTCCGGGCTATAAGGAATGCAGGTCAGTATTTCCAGCAGGCAGTTTTCAGTTGGCAGAGTTCGGTATAGGAAGTTATCCTGCTTAAACCCGTTGGTATCGTTTTCTTCTTAGATTAAGAAAATAACCCATCATTCCCAAGCTTAGCACTCCTATCAGGTAACTGATCCAGCTGCGATAGTCTTCCCAATGAAGGGCCAGTTTTTGGATACTGAAACTTCCTGCATTTTCAGATGCGGGTTGAATGAGCCAGATAGTCAGGTCTGGCGTGTTGACTTGCAGCCAGCTTAGTGAGAGGAACAGGGAAAACACTGCCATCAGGATCAGATCTTTCGTCCCCCAATGGTATCGTTTGATTCCTTTCAACAGAATCACCATCCAAAGCGGAACCCAAGCAGCAACTGAGAGTGGACCGAAAAACGGAAGAAGAATCAGGGCTATGCCAATGGTAATCACCACTGACCAACCCAGATTTCCGAGTTCCTCGGCAAATCGCGGCAGGTAAATGCCTGTCAGCAGAATCCCAAGACCCCACTGCAAACCGAGTCCCAGCATAAAATCCAGCGGGAATCGAAAAACACCGGCTCCGAGTTCGCGGGAGAGATTGCCGATCCCCAGCGTGTCATTGTTGCCGGAAAGTAGGACAAGAATCAGCAGAATCGCAGCCAGGGCCATGATTCCTTTGTTGAGTTTGTCTGCTTTTGTTCTCTTCTTTAGCATTCCAAGAGAGGCTTCCCAATCGATCGGATTTTGCTTTGCTATCCAGATGATCAGAAGAATCAGGGAAAGCAGGGATAGTAAGCTGGTGAGTTGAATCCACCAGGCCTGTACGCCCCAGCCCCATATTCCCCAGCCAAGGCCTGCGAAGAAGATTGGGATCGCCAGTGCGACTAAGAGTGGAAAAGCAGATGTCGGTCGCTTTCCGGGATACATGAGTAATTTCTCTCCCGGCAAGAGCAGCATCAAGACCCCGGAAATCAGCAAGAGCGGGGATACGAAGATCCCCAAGAGAGAGACTAATCCCAGCTTGAACTTCTCATAGCGCAGGAAGTAATTGGTCTGTCCCAATCCCAGTGCGAAAGCTGCACCGTCGGGAGAAAACGGATGATACCAGAATTCTTTGAGCCAGGTGAAGTTGAAAAACAGCAGGATAAATCCGAGGGTCAGGATCTGGATTTTGAATCGAAGTTTCTTACAGATTTTGAAATACCAATAAACCGCCAATGCGAGGTAGACAAGTTGCCAGATGATCATCCCGTTTCGCATCCCCTCTAAATCTTTGACA
>JBIPOE010000053.1:0-30973 GCA_044379485.1 Catalimonadaceae bacterium | reverse complement strand
ACAGCAAGTTTTGCGCTTAGCATTGGTGGAAGAACATGTACATTAACCAGAACAGTTGCCTTACCCGTTGGAACCATAACAGCACTTACCTGTGCAAGTGCTACAAACAGCGGCACACTTACTTCAGGAGTAGCAGCAGCGGGTGTAAGCAGCAGCGTTCCTTACACTGGCGGCAATGGCGGGACCCATAGCGGGCAAACCGTAACATCTACAGGAGTTACTGGTTTAACAGCCACTTTGGTTGCCGGAACTTTTGCTAACGGAGCAGGTAGTTTAACCTACACCATTACGGGCACACCAGCTACCAGCGGGACGGCAAGTTTTGCATTGAGCATTGGCGGACAAACCTGTACCTTAACCAGAACAGTAGCTTTACCAGTTGGAACCTTAACAGCTATTACCTGTGCAAGTGCTACAAACAGCGGCACACTTACGCAGGGAGTGGCAGCAACGGGTGTAAGCAGCAGCGTTCCTTACACTGGCGGCAATGGGGGGACCCATAGCGGGCAAACCGTAACATCTACAGGAGTTACTGGTTTAACAGCTACTTTAGTTGCCGGAACATTTGCTATCGGAGCAGGTAGTTTAACCTACACCATTACGGGCACACCAGCTACCAGCGGGACGGCAAGTTTTGCATTAAATATTGGCGGACGAACTTGTACGCTAACAAGAACAGTTGCCTTGCCAGTTGGAACCATAACGGCTCTTACTTGTGCAAGTGCCACAAACAGTGGCACACTTACGCTGGGAGTTGCAGCAACGGGTGTAAGCAGCAGCGTTCCTTATACTGGCGGCAATGGCGGAAGCTATAGCGGGCAAACCGTAACATCTACGGGAGTTACTGGTTTAACAGCTACTTTAGTTGCCGGAACATTTGCCACCGGAGCAGGTAGTTTAACTTACACCATTACAGGCACACCAGCTACCAGCGGAACAGCAAGTTTTGCGCTTAGCATTGGTGGAAGAACATGTACATTAACCAGAACAGTTGCCTTACCCGTTGGAACCTTAACAGCTATTACCTGTGCAAGTGCTACAAACAGCGGCACACTTACAGTGGGAGTAGCAGCATCGGGTGTAAGCAGCAGCGTTCCTTACACTGGCGGCAATGGGGGGACCCATAGCGGGCAAACCGTAACATCTACAGGAGTTACTGGTTTAACAGCTACTTTAGTTGCCGGAACATTTGTTACGGGAGCAGGCAGTTTAACCTACACCATTACAGGTACACCAGCTACCAGCGGTACAGCAAGTTTTGCGCTGAACATTGGCGGACGAACCTGTACTTTAACCAGAACAGTTGCCTTACCCGTTGGAACCTTAACAGCTATTACCTGTGCAAGTGCTACAAACAGCGGCACACTTACGCAGGGAGTGGCAGCAACGGGTGTAAGCAGCAGCGTTCCTTACACTGGCGGCAATGGGGGGACCCATAGCGGGCAAACCGTAACATCTACAGGAGTTACTGGTTTAACAGCCACTTTAGTTTCCGGAACATTTGTTACGGGAGCAGGTAGTTTAACCTACACCATTACGGGTACACCAGCTACCAACGGTACAGCAAGTTTTGCATTGAACATTGGCGGACGAACATGTACCTTGACAAGAACCATAATCGTAAATACGCCCAACATTACAGACATTGACGGCAACACTTACCAAACAGTAACGATAGGCACGCAGGTATGGATGAGCGAAAATCTGAAAGTGAGCAAATACCGTAATGGCAATACGATACCGACTGGATTAAGCGATGCAGCGTGGGGTACTACCTCTTCAGGCGCTTATGCGATATACAACAACGATGCAGCCAACAACACTACATACGGCAAGTTGTACAACTGGTATGCAGTTACAGACAGTAGAAATTTATGTCCTACCGGTTGGCATATACCCAGTGATGCAGAGTGGACGACCTTAGAAAACTTCCTTGGCGGTGCTTCAGTAGCAGGTGGCAAGCTTAAAAGTACATCTTCACTCTGGACTGCCCCCAACACCGGAGCAACGAACGAGAGCGGCTTTTCAGGCCTTCCGGGCGGCTTCCGTAACTACGATGGTACTTACAACACCATTGGCTACGTCGGCTACTGGTGGTCCTCTACGGAGCTCTCGGCCTCAGACGCCTGGTACCGGGACCTGAATTACAGCTATGGCTATTCGTATCGGAGCGGCTACGGTAAGCGGAGTGGCTTTAGCGTACGGTGCCTCAGGGATTAAAAAGACCCTTTAGTTATTTGACTCTTTGACTCTTTGGGGCTACGCCCCAAAGAGTTTTTTTTAAAAAAACGAGAAAATGTTAAACATTTAAATATTTCGCTCTGTTACTCTGGGTTTGTGTCCTCACAAACCAATACTTCATTTCTTTATAAAGACTTGATTTTCAGTTAAATAAGCACGATCTGCCTGAGTGAGTGTCCCTTCCCTGGGAATTACATCTACCAGCTTTGACCCTCCGGTTCAATCTGCAAGTATTTCTTTTGCTGCTATGGTTGACCCTACCGGAAGTACGGATTGCGCCCCTTCTACCTGGGCAAATGGCGTAAGGCAAATTACCATTACTCCCTTCTCTCCGGGAATATTGGCCACGCAGGACCAAACCATTTGCAATGGTGCCGGGCCTGCAAGTGTCCTGTTTTCTACCAATCCCACCACAGGATCTGCCCTACAATGGTATAACCGGGATGGTATAATTGCTCCTCCTGCAAATACGGACCCCATTGGGATCTGGAATATCCTGACTGGACAAACGGGTAGTTTCCTGACTCCCGGAGCTACTTCCAATAGCAGAACCTTTGCCTGCAGAGTGACCAATGGTGCAAATAGCCAATGGGCAACAGGCGTTTGGCAGGTAACAGTTTTGCCCGCTTTCAACTCAGGATCTCTCATTGGCAATCAAACTTTGTGTGCTCCTTACGATCCAGCCCCAATAACCATGGTTACAAATCCGCAAGGTTCAGGACAATACAAATGGGATTGGTATTATGTGGAAAATACCACCGCAACCTGCCCTACAGTTGCCTCCACTACAACTGGCCCTTCTGGCTGGACAACCAACAGTGCTGATATCCGGTTCACCGGAACCTCAACTACTGGTGTTGGAATTTCATTTGATGCATCAAGTGCGGGTACAAACGGTAGAACCTGGGTATTGCGCATTATTCCACAAGCCAGTGGGTACCCCTGCCTGCGGAACTGCCCAGTTCACCAACTGCCATCGAACCTTCAGAAGCACATCATGCCGCGAGGCCGTAGATGAATTGGAAGCTAAAAATGACAAAATGGAGGTTGGCCAAAACATTCCCAATCCATTCTCCGACCAAACCAGCATTTCTTACTTCATTCCGGAAGGAATGGGCAATGGGCAATTTGAAGTAGTTTCGATTGAAGGGAAAATTCTGCTCAGCGAAATGGTTCAGGAAAATGTTTCAGGAGAAGTCACAATCCTAAAAGGCAGACTTGCCCCTGGCACTTATTTTTATCGACTGAAAACGATGGGCACCATGACAAGGACTCAGAAAATGGTTGTTCAATAGGTCCAAAATTGTAGAATTAAAAATGGCTACCCTAATCGGGTGGCCATTTTTTTTACGGTAAATAAATCAACTTTAATTCTTTCTCCCTTTCAAATAAATGTACCAAATTCTAATTCAAAACCACCTAATACTCATTTGTAAGGTTTAGGTAGTAAAGTTCCATTGATCTTTACTAAAAATAACCTAGGTCTCCTTGAAGAATTCGCTATTTCTTTTGCCGTGCCAGCATGCCTGGTCAGGATTAGTTGGGATAGGATCATCCTTTGATTTTAGCCCCAATATCCAAACAAAAATTTTTGGCTTGTCTGTAAAACTTCAGGCAGCAAATATATGCCTTGGTTCAGGTTCTTATTCAGCTATACGGGCGTGTTTTTTATATGCAATTCAATAAATTTAAAAACATAATCTTCTGACAATGAAGCCATTTAATCCATTTTCTAACTTCAAAATTCAACAACCAATGAGTCAGTTTTTCAATATGAATAATTTTTCAAAAAGATTTTTATCCAGATCATTTTCTGATTTTTCATTTAAGCGCAAGACAGTTTCAATAATACTTTTGGGCCTGCTATTGGTAGGTTCAATAAGCATTCCGGCTTTTTCTCAGGATTATTCTATTAGCTCTTTCGGGGCGGTTTTAACCATCACTGATGCCAGTGGAAACGGCGAAACCATGACAGTGAGTCAAAGTGGAACCAATATTCGGTTTGTGGTCACGGGCCGAACCTATTCCATCAATGCCGGTCCGGTCATTGCCTTTAATACAACGCCGGCGGATATTGCCCTTGCAGGAAAAACCCTTATTACCATTAATGCCGGAGCCGGGGCAGATGTGGTCAACATTGGAGGATTCACAAGTTCGTTTCCAAATCTGATTGTTAACGGAGGCACCGGAAATGACAACATTAACTTTACCGGAAACATCACCTTCGGCCTGAATTTTTCTCTGAACGTAAACCTCCAGAACGACGATGCTACTCCTGGAACTGATAACATCAATATAAATAGCGGGTCAGACTTGATTTTGTCCGGAACGGGCATAGCCGAATTGAGATGCAGCCGAAGTATCAACTTCTCTGCCAATTCCATTTTGCGAACGGTTAATGGCAATCTGATTTTGGATGCCAATCAGCAGGCGACCTCAAGTACAGGTAGTTTTTCCGGCGTTTACCTCTTCACAAATTCCTTGGTGGAAAGTACGGGCAGCGGTCAGATTACAGTTTCAGGAACAGGAGGAAACTCTTCGGCTACCAGCCAGCATGGGGTACATGTGAATGATGGGGCCATTCTTAGAGGTGGAAGCTCAGGAACACTTACCATTACCGGAACCGGGGGAGAATCTTCTGCAAATGGAAATTCTGGTTTGCAGGTTATAAATGACGCACGGGTAACCACTACCGGCGCAAATATTCTGATCAATGGTATTGGACAAGGCATTGCGCCATCCCTCGGCAACTATGGTGTTACTATTTCTTTAAACGGGGCTGTATTGGCTGGTGGATCAGGTACTGTCACCATAAATGGTACAGGGGGAAACTCATCTGGCAGTAACAATATTGGGGTCTGGATCACATCTGATCAACCTGGCATCAGCTCATCTGGTGGCAATGTGAATATAACAGGGACTGGTGGTGGATCTGGCTCTTCATCAAATAATATCGGTGTTACGGTTGGTTTAGGCGGGATAGTTAGCGCCGGTGGAAGTGGGACTGTAACTTTAAATGGTACTGGTGGTCTTACATCTGGTTCATCAAATCATGGAATATCCATTGATGGGAGTTCAAGCACAGTAACATCTTCTGGTGGAAATGTTTCCATTTCGGGTGTTGGAGGTGGCGTTGGCATTTCTCCGGGCAATGTTGGGGTGCTGATAAACAATACCGCCATAGCCACAGCCGGCCCTGGTGCTACAGTGTCATTACTCGGAACTGGAGGAGGAGCTGCAGGCGACCAACCCGGAGTTCAAATTCAAAATGCATCCACCACATGCACTGGTAACATTAGCATTACAGCAGTTTCCGCAGGTACTCAGGCACTTTTACTCAGTGGTACAGGAACAGTTTCCACTACGGGTGCAAGCCGATCCATCATCTTGGTTGCCAATTCAATGTCATTTTCGGCAACATCAATTATAAGCTCCCTGGCAACGGGAACAGTTACACTCCGCCAACAAACAAACGGCATTGCCGTCAACCTGGGTGGTGCCGATGTAACCAATACTACGCTTGGCCTTACCGATGCTGAATTGAACCGGATTTTGAGCCCAACTCCTATTGTTACCATCGGAAGTGCAAATACAGGACCAGTAACCATAAGTGCTGCCATAACCCGCTCATACAGTTCAAATTTTCGGATTTTCAGCAGTGAAATCAGGCCTGATTTTTCCGGGACGGATATCAATACCAATGGTGGAACCTTTTCTGCCGGCACGGGTAGCAACCTTAACATCGACATTGACGGAACCACTGTTAATACCCAATACAGGCAACTTGCGGTAAATGGATTGGTGAATCTGAACGATGCCGGACTGACTTTTACAGGCAGCAGCTATTCGCCGACAGGTGGTGAAACTTTCACCATTGTAAACAACGATGGAGTTGATGCCGTTACCGGAACTTTTGCCGGACTGGCCGAGGGTGCAACCATTGCAAACTTTCTGGGTTCTGCGCTTGGTGCAAAAATCTCATACATAGGAGGCACTGGCAACGATGTGGTTGTTACAGTAAATATGCCCGACTATACAATTACTACCACTGCGAATGCCCTGATCATTACAGATCTAAGTGGAAATGGAGAAACGCTAACCACCAGCCAAAGTGCAGGAAATATCCGGTTTTCCAATTCCATTACTACCAGAACCTATTCTATAAACGGGTCATCGGTTGCCACATTTGCTAGTCCTGCCAATGTGGCTTTGGCTGGACTTACTTCTATAACCATAAATGCTGGAGCTGGATCTGATATTATTAATATTTCCGCATTTACTGCCAATCTTCCCAACCTGACCATTAATGGCGGAACCGGAAACGACAACATCAATTTCAACGGTAATATAACGTTCGCCAGCAATGCCAACCTTAATGTGGACCTTCAGGATGATGATGTGACACCTGGGGTTGACAACATAAACGTAAATTCTGGAGCAGATTTAATTTTATCAGGAACTGGAACTATAACCTTGAAAGTGAGCCGGAGCATTAGCTTTTCAGCCAATTCCATTTTGCAAACGCATAATGGAAATCTGACTTTGGAGGCCAATCAACAGTTAGTTCCCACATTTGGACTGCATATTGGAATCATGTTAGTCAATGCCAAGGTGGAGTGCATTGGTACAGGTACAACAATCATTAAAGGAAAAGGGGGCACTTCTGGAACAGCATATGGGGTTGCTATTAATTCAAACTCATCAATTTTGGGAGGTCAAACTGGGGGATTAACTGTTCAAGGAATTGGCGGAAAATCTATGGTTGGTCGTTGTTATGGTGTATACGTTGCTTCTGGTTCAATTATTTCTTCAACTGGTTGCAACGTTTCAGTTAATGGAATCGGAGGCGGATCTTTTAGCAGTTATAATTATGGCATATCTGTATTTGGCGGTAGTTCAATCTCTGCTGGGGGTTTTGGAAATGTTACGGTTCATGGAACTGGTGGAGAAAATGATAACTTCTTTACTCCCGAATTTAATTCAGGTGTACACTTAAACGGAACTGGAACAAAAATAACATCTTCCGGAGGGAGTGTTTTCGTAACAGGGATAGGGGCCTTGGGGGATTTTGGCAATAGACATTTTGGAATAGAGGTTGGGGATACAGCTGCTATAACAACTGGTGGGGTAGGAACTGTTACGATTAATGGAACTGGCGGCAAATCCGCCCCAAATGGCATGTTTAATAGTGGCATTTATATTCATACCAGTGGAAGTATTAACACAAACGGAGGAAATGTTAATGTTACTGGCAATGGTGGAGGAAGTACTATCTCAGGTTCAAATACTGGCATCTATATTTCCTCAGCGGGCCGAATCTCAGCAGGTGGAAGTGGTACAGTAACTGTAGTTGGGACTGGAAGCTCATTAAATAGTAATTTAAATTGTGGAATAGAAATAACAGGCTCCAACTCACTAATTACATCTTCCAGTGGAAACATTATACTATCGGGCATTGGTGGAGGAATTGGTGCATCTCAGTCCAATCATGGAATTTTGATTCAGAATGGCGGAGCAATTATGCCAGGCGGAATTGGAACTTTAACTATGACGGGGTCTGGAGGCAATACTTCCGCTAACAATAATTATGGTGTGTATGTATTGGGACCCAATTCAGCTATTTCCGCAAACGGAAATATTACAATTGATGCCACATCACCCTTGAGCACAGCCGCTTTTCATATGTCTGGTAGTTCTCAGATTTCAAATAGCGGAACCAACGGAACAATATCAATTTCAGCAAATACTATACTGATTGATGCAACCAGCAGCATTTCCACCACTGCTACCGGCTCGGTTACCCTTCGGCCCACAACCAATGGCAATGGTATAAACCTCGGTGGAGCAGACGTTGCAAACAATACACTGGGCTTAACCGATGCCGAACTGGACCGTATTTTAAGTCCCACTCCATTAATAATAATTGGAAATGCAAGCAGTGGAAATACAACAATCAGTTCATCCGTAACACGATCTTATAACACAAACCTCAGGATATTTGGAAGCGCCATCAATCCCAATTTTTCAGGAACAGACATGGATGCAACCGGTGGAAATGTTAATTTAGGTACAGGCAGCAGCCTCAATATCGACATTGATGGAACGACCGTAAATACTCAATATAAGCAGTTGGCTGTAAATGGATTGGTAAATTTGAACGGTGTAGGTTTGACTTTTGCGGGTAGCAGCTATCAAATCAGAGGAACTGAGCAATTTGTTATTGTAAACAACGATGGAACCGACCCCATATCGGGCACATTTGCTGGACTTCCTGAAGGTGCAACAATTGCTAATTTTTTAGGCTCGCCATTAAGTGCAACAATCTCGTATGTAGGTGGAACAGGTAACGATGTAGTTATCACCGTTGATGAAGTCGACTATTACATTACTGGAAATTGGTCAACCATTGTAACAATCTCCGACCTTAGTGGTAATGGAGAAGCCATTACGGTGAGTCAGTCAGGTTCTGCATTTCTGAGATTTTCCGTATCAAACACAAGTAGAACATATCGAATTGGAAATTTTCCTGCTTCCAATTTTTCAATACCAGCTGAAGTACAACCTGCCGGCCTTGGATTTGTAGTATTAACAATAAATGCTGGATCGGGGAATGATGTTGTAAACATACAACCACAAAATCCAATCACTGCATATATATTACTAAAAATGACAATAAATGGTGGACCTGGAAATGATCAGATAAATATAAATGGAAATTTAGCAACATCAATTCGAGATATCGACATTAATCTTCAGGACGATGATCCAAACCCAGGAATTGATGATATAAACATAAATAATGGAGCCATAGTGGGTAATGGGATTGGTTTTGTTACATTGAAGGCGAGCCGCTCCATCAATTTCTCACCAAATTCCATAGTACGTTCTGGCTATAATCTTATAATAGAGGCCAACCAACAAGCAATTCCAACTTCAGGAAATTTTGTAGGGATCAATCTAAATGCAAGCAATTCCAGGATAGAAAGAACAGACATTAGTAATGCCTCAGGATTTGTTTCTATAAAGGGTCGAGGTGGCAACATAGGGTTTGACAACATCGGTATATATGTTACCTCAGGCTCATCTATTTTGGGTGGTCCGTCAAACGTGAGTATGTCGGTAGTTGGTGAGGGCGGCACCTCTTCTTCTCTTGGTAGTTACGGCGTTTGGGTAGATGGTTCCAACTCCAGAATCTCCTCCCTTGGTGGTGCTGTATCCGTTACCGGAACCGGTGGTGGAAGTGGCACCGTGGAGAATAACAGTGGAATCCGGATCAGCAATGGTGGCCTGGTTTCTGCCGGAGGAACGGGTTCGGTGAACTTAAACGGAACTGGTGGTACTAATTCTACAGGCAATTTCAATTATGGGATTATTGTAAATGGGGCCAATTCACGGGTAACATCTTCGGGTGGAAATGTCGCAGTTACAGGTTTGGGTGGTGGCAGCGGGTCATCCGGAGGAAATGTTGGAGTGTTGGTTGATGATGCAGGCCAGATTTCAGCCGGCGGATCCGGACCTGTGGTCGTATCGGGAACAGGAGGCAGCACCACAGGTATTGGCAATTCTGGTGTGATGGTTGAATTTACTGGCTCTACCATAACTTCATCAGGTGGAAATGTAACAGTTACAGGTTTGGGTGGTGGCAGCGGTTCATCCGGAGGAAATGTTGGAGTGTTGGTTAAAAATGACGGCGAAATATCGGCTGGAGGCAGCGGAAACCTGATCGTAACTGGTACAGGTGGCAATACAACTGCTACCGATAACCATGGCATCGCCTTGGATAATTTGCTGAGTACTTCCATTACAGCTCAGGGAAATATCACGCTGACCGCCATTTCTCCGCTCAGTACCACGGCAATTTCTACGGCGGTAAATTCTACCATTTCCTGCACAGGTGGGGGATCAACCCTTAATATCGCAGCAAACACCATGGGAATTGGTGGTATAATCAGTACTTCGGCTACGGGTTCGGTTACTTTAAGGCCAACCACAAATGGCAATGGAATCAACCTGGGAGGAGCAGATGTGGCAAACACTACCTTAGGTCTAAGCGATACAGAACTGGACCGCATCCTAAGTCCGACACCTCTGATCATTATCGGAGATGCAAACAGTGGCACATCAACCATAAGCAACTCTATCACTAGGGCATACAACACCAACCTTAGAATTTTTGGCAATGGAATCAATCCTGATTTTAGTGGAACCGATATTGATGCCAATGGCGGAACGCTAACATTAGGCACTGGGAGCAACCTCAACATTGACATCGATGGAACAACTGCAAACACTCAGTACAAACAGCTAAATATCAATGGCCTGGTTAATTTGAACGGGCTGCCCCTTCAGTTTTCAGGAAGCAGTTATAACACATCCGGAGGCGAAATTTTTACTATTGTAAATAACGATGGAACCGATCCCATTACAGGCACTTTCTCCGGCCTTCCTCAGGGAGCAACCATCTCCAATTTTCTTGGAGGATCCCTTTCAGCCACCATTTCTTATGTGGGCGGGACTGGAAACGATGTGGTTATAACAGTCAACCCCGTAAACTACACCATCAATACAGCTGGGAATAACCTGATCATCACCGACCAGAGTGGAAACGGAGAAACCCTGACCGCCAGTCAAAATGGAACCAATATCCGGTTCGAAGCCCCTGCAACCAGAACCTATTCCATCAATGGAGGGGCAGCCTCCACATTTTCAACGCCTGCCGATGTGGCATTGGCTGGCCTTTCCTCCATCACCATCAATGCCGAAGGAGGAAATGACATTGTGAACATCAGTGCATATTCCGCAAACCTTCCCAACCTGACCATCAATGGAGGAATTGGGAACGATAACATCAACTTCAATGGCAACATCACCTTTGCAAATAATGCCAATCTGAATGTGGATCTTCAAAATGACAATGCCTCTCCGGGAACAGACAACATCAGCATTCTATCGGGGGCCAATTTGATTTTTTCAGGATCCGGCTCAGTTGATGCAAAGGCCAGCAGAAGTATTTCTTTTTCAACAAATTCCATACTAAGAACAGTTAATGGAGATTTGAGGTTGGAAGCCAACCAGCAGTCAAGCCCGACAACAGGATCTTTTGCCGGAATCAATCTGAATGTAACCAATGCCTTGGTAGAATGTACTGGTTCGGGAGCAGTTTCGATACTAGGTAAAGGAGGTAGCAACGGATCAAATAATATAGGAGTGTACTTAACTTCAGGATCTGCCATTATTGGCGGAAACCCTGGAAATACAATTGTTTCGGGTGTTGGAGGCGGAACTATCCCATCAAATATTTATGGTGTTTGGGTAAATGGATCAAATTCCAGAATCACATCCTATGGTGGTAATGTCTCTGTTTCAGGACTAGGAGGTGGAAATCTTTCGACTACCCATAACTATGGAATTCACGTGAGCAATGGTGGATTGATTTCGGCCGGATTGACTGGATCAGTCACATTGAATGGCAATGGAGGCAATGGAGGAATGATAAACTATGGCATTTGGGTAAACGGATCCGGCTCCCTTATTACTTCTTCAGGTGGAAATGTGTCGGTAACGGCAGTTTCTGGCGGCAGTGGCTCATCCGGAAACTTTGGAGCTTTTGTCTCTTCAGGTGGGGGCATAACAGCAGGGTTAAATGGAACCGTTACCATCCTGGCCACCGGTGGCCAGGGAACCGGCACCAGCAATTTTGGCATCTATGTTCAGGGTTCCGGATCTTTCATAAATTCCTCCGGTGGAGATGTTACTGTATCCGGTTTATCAGGCGGGTCGGGCTCACCTTCCACAGGGCTGATGATGGACAATGGTGGAACCATTTCCTCAGGTGGTGCGGGCAATTTGAACCTGACTGGTGCGTTCGCCGGTTCATCAACTTCCGGAGTTGGAATTTCAATTTCCGGGGCTGTTTTCGCTGCCGGTAATATCTCCATCACTTCAAATTCTAATGGGATCTTGCCCGCATTTTCTCTTTCCGGCACAGGATCTATATTAAATTCAGGTTTGGCAAAAACGATATTGATAGCCGCTAACTCAATGCAAATAGCGCCAACATCAAGTATAAATACATCTGCATCAGGATCAATTACGTTACGACCTGTAAGTAATAACATTCCTATCAACCTCGGTGGGGCCGACATTGCCAATAACACACTTGGCCTCACCAACGCCGAACTGTCCAGGATTTTAAGCCCCACTCCTACCATTATTATTGGAGATGCCAACAGCGGTGCATTAACAATAAGTGATGCTATAACAAGATCTTATACTACCAATATCACCATTTTTGGCAACAACATCCAGCCCAATTTCAATAGTACGGATATCGATGCCAATGGTGGACTAGTAACAATAGGCTCGGCGCAAACGTTGCAAATAGCCGTTAATGGTGCAACCCCCAATTCCCAATACAGACAGCTTCGGGTGAACCGCATCAATTTAAATGGTGCTACGCTTTCCTTTGCCGGCAGCAGCTACGTACCGGTTGGTGGTGAAGTTTTTATCCTTGTGGATAATGAAGGGCCAAATCCTATTTCAGGAACTTTTACTGGTTTACCTGAAGGTTCTGTGATACCAAATTTCCTGGGTTCAACCCTTAATGGAACCATTTCTTATGTGGGAGGAACCGGAAACGATGCAGTGATTACGGTTGAAATTCCAGTTGGAAATTCGTTGGTTTGGAATGGCTCCCAAGGCGATGGCAACTGGAACAATCCCCTTAACTGGACACCCAATTTTGCAGTACCAAATGCATTATCCAATGTGACAATTCCGGGAGGAGTACCTCAGCCCAACATAGTAAGTAATTTTCCACCAGCTGTTTGCGCCAACCTTACCCTATCCGGAAATGCCAATCCAGTCATTAATTCTGGTATTCAACTAACCGTTTCCGGACACCTCACCGGTGCTGCCACCAATTGGATTGGCGGTAGTGGAAAAGTAGTGATGGCTGGAACCTCCCAGCAAGACATAAACGGCCAATTTAGAATTAGCAGTGTAGATTTTGCTAACAATTCTGTTGGCGGTGTGGTGATTGCCAGTAATGCTTCTCTGAAACTAGAGCCGGGAGCTGTTGCACAATTTCTTACCAACAGCAAATTGATAAATAATGGGAAATTTATATTGGCTTCAAACGCTTCGGCTACCGCAAAAATAGGGCCTATTCCGACTTCAGCATCCATCACTGGAGAACTCACCCAGGAAAGATACTTGCCTTATGGCACTGGAGCTGGAAGCTGGTATTTTCTTGGTTCGCCTTTTGGAGGAAAGAACTTTACTGAATTGGCCAATGATTTTTCTGTAATTGGATTGACCCCGGGATTTGGGATTCAGGGTGGGGGAATTTTGCCATCGGCAGAACCTGAACGCTCTACCATATTCAAATACGTAGAGTCAATGCATAATGTGCGAACCGATACAGTTCAGAAAATTGGCTGGCGGATTCCGGCTAACGAAAATATGGAACCGGGAATGGGCTACAGGGTTTGGGTGAAATACTACAACAATCCATCCCATAAATTTGATGTCAACGGTTCGCTTACTCGTGGCTCAGGTGTGGATAATGATTTCACTTTCCCTACTTTAACCAGAAATGAATATAATCCCTGCTTCCCAACTGATCCAGCCATAAACAAACTGAATTGCAACGAAGCACAACGCGGTTGGAACCTGATTGCCAATCCTTTCCCATGCGACATTGACTGGGATGCTGCCAGTGGATGGACCAAACCTGCTGAAATGAACAATGCCGTTTATACCTGGAATTCAGCTCTTGGAGGTTATCGGGCATATATTGGAGCTGGAGGAGTGGACCTTGGAGTAACATTGAATGGAAACATAAACCCTGGTCTGATTCCATCCGGTCAATCATTTTTTGTCCGATTATCTGGTTCAGGATCTTATACCAGGCAATTAAGAGTAAAGGAATCTGCAAAATCGACCGGCTCCTCCGCCACATTTGCCCGGACAGCTACTGTTGCCAGCAATCAACTCCGCATCCGGATGAGCAAACCGGATAACATCGGATATCAGTTTGATGCCATGGTACGATTTAGGGATGGAGCCAGCGATGGCTTTGACCTTCACAAAGATCTGGAATGGCTTTCAGGTTCTGGTTTCGAGGTTGCCATTCAGACATCTGAGGCTGGTAAACTGTTACTCAACACTCTGGCTCCCATTTCAGAAACCAAAATAATTCCATTATGGGTGGATTACAAAGCAATTTCAGGACAGTTTCAGTTCAGCTTTTTGGATGTGGAAAGCCTGAATGAGAGTACTACTGTCTATTTGAAAGACAATTACCTTGGAAGTTTAACACAAATAAACCCACAAACTGTCTATACCTTTCAGGCACATGAGGCCGCTTCTATGAGTTCGGGACGATTTGAGTTGATATTTAATCCGAATTCAATATCATCTTCCAGTAAAAATTTAAGCCAAAAAAACATTTTAGTTTTTCCAAACCCAGTAATACATGAAAAATTCACCCTTGTTTATTCTGGCGAAAGCGCCGACATCCAATTGGAAATCACCGATTTACCTGGTAAAAAAGTGCCTTTTACTTTTAGCCACACCAAGCCAGAAGCAATTGAAATTGTATTGAACAGCAAGTTACCTCCGGGCCAGTATTTACTAAAAGTGAAGGAAAAAAACAGTATCAGTGTCCTACCAATATTGGTGAATTAACCAGCAGGAAATAAAATAAGCCATAAGGCCAGACTTTTGCAGAAAAGTCTGGCCTTTTTAAATGTAGTTTAAAAAAAATGACCTGCCCATTTATCTGTATAAAAATGAAAAACAGCACCTTACTTATTTTGTTGATATTGGTTTTTAACTACCAATCTCAGGCTCAATTCACCACTAGCCAACTTCAGGATTCTGTACTTTTTTATTCGGATAAAACTCAGTTTTCAAAGGCTCTTCCATTTGCAGAGCAATTGGTAAAAAAGCTAAAAGCCGAAAAAGGCGAAAAAGATTCCGTTTACCTGAGAACCGTGACCACTTGGGGAGAGATGCTGAGCAACTGCCGCAATTTTCAAGATGCAGAAAAATTGTTATTGAAAAATGCTTCCGACATTTCCAGTGCCCTGGGTCCGCAAAACGTATTGCTTTCCCGGTCCCACCAGGTTTTAGGCGGTATGTATTCCGAAAAACAGGAGTTCAAAACAGCTGAAAGTCATTTTTTGAAAGCCATCGAAATCAGGAAGGCTGCAATAGCCACGGACGACCATGATATGGGAGTTTTGTACAATAATCTTGGGAGTCTTTATTTTTCAAACGGAGCCTACAATCGGGCAGAAAACCAGTACAAAGCTGCATTTGAAATCTGGAATAAATTGTATGGCGACAATCATAAACTGATAGGAATGGCATACAGCAACCTGGGCACCATGGCCGACTTAGGTGGCCGCTTTGAGGAAGCTGAAACGCTTTTCAATAAATCGATCGAAGTCAAAACAAAAATGCTTGGGCCCTCGCATCCCGATTTGGCCATTTCTTATGGAAACCTGGGCTCATTTTATTTCACTCAGAGCAAGTATCCAAAAGCAGAAGATTGTTATCTCAAATCGTTGGAGATCCGGTTGGCAAATTTTGGGGAAAAGAATGTTGGAGTTGCCAGAATGTTTAACAATTTGGGTATGCTGAACGCAAAACTGGGACTGTTTGAAAAAGCAGAATCCAATTACCTGAAAAGTATTGATTTACGAATAGGTTTACTGGGAGAAAATCACCCGCAATTGGCAGAATCTTATGTTGCGCTGGCTGTTGCCTATTCCGACCAGGGAAAGCTAACCAAGGCAGAACCATATTTTCTTAAAACGATAGAAATACAGAAAAAAAAGCCTGGCGAAAATCATCCGGTTGTTGCCACCACTTATAACAATACCGGAAACTTATATTACCGGATGCACAACTTCGCAAAGGCGGAATATTATTACAGAAAATCTTTAGAAATAAAACGAAAAGTATTTGGCGAAAAAAACCAATATGTGGCCAGCTGCTACAACAATCTGGGCACCTTATTCAACGATATGGGTGAGTTTGCACAATCTGAAGAATATTACAAAAAAGGTCTCTCAACTTACTTGCTTACAGTTGGGGAAAACCATCAGGATGTTGCCAGTTCACACTTTCAATTAGCCAGAAATCTAATAGATAAACAAAAACCGGAAGAAGCATTTGACCATCTTGAAAAAGGAAAGGAAAATTTATTATATCAGATTGCAATAAATTTCCCCATTTTAACTGAAAAGGAAAAGCAAAGTTTCTTTCAATATTGGATGAGAGACAATCTGGACAATCTGGCTTCATTTTCCTTAATGAATCCCGCAAAATACCCAAAACAAAAAGCCCTTCTTTACAATACCACTCTGGCCACTAAGGCTATTATACTGAATTCAACCCAAAAATTGAGGAAAAGGCTGATGCAGATACCCGACACGAACATTCTCAAACGATTTGAAATTTGGGAGAAAAACAGAAAAGAAATTGCAAGAATTTATCAGGGAAACGACTCAATCGAATTGGCAACTTTAAAAACGCTTATAGAGGAAACAGAAAATTTGGAAAAAGAACTGAGCAGACTGACCCAGGATTTTACTGCTCTGACAGATAAAAAAGTACCAGTATGGACAGATATTCAGAAAAAATTGAAAACCAGAGAAGCAGCCATTGAAATAGTACGGATCCGGAAATATGGAAATACCATCCAGGTGACCGATACAAGTAATCCATTAAACCCCCGGTATCAGCTCCGTGGGTTGACGGACAGTGTGGTTTATGCAGCGTTGATTATAAAAAAAGGCATTAAATTTCCAGATATGGTCATACTTCCAAATGGAAATGAACTAGAGGAAAAAGGCATACTATATTACAGAAACTGCATTCAAAAAAAGCTGGAAGACCAAAGTTCTTATGACCGGTTTTGGGCACCAATAGGAAAAAAATTAGGCAAAAAAATCGAAACCATTTATTTTTCTCCGGAAGGTATTTTCCACTTAATAAATCTTAATATTCTGAAAAATCCAAAAACAAATAAATACCTTTTAGACGAACTGGAAATCAGGCAGGTAACCAACACAAAAGATCTGTTAGCAAGCCAAAAATCCAATCTGTATATGAATAATGTATGCCTTGCTGGTTACCCCGATTATAATATGACAAGCGACAAAATATTGAGCCTCGTAACCAGAGGCATCAAAAAAGAAATTGCAACCTTTCCAGGCATCATAAGGGGTGAATTCTTTGCCGAATTGCCGGGTACAAAGATGGAGGTGGAATCGATTTCTGAAATATTAACCGGGAAAGGATTAAAGGTGCAGGCTCTTCTTGGAGAAAATGCATTGGAGGAATCCATTAAAACACTTAACCAACCTGGTATTTTACACATTGCTACCCATGGGTTTTTTCATTCCGATACTTCAAAAAATATTAACCCATTGCTTTTCAGTGGATTATTACTCTCAGGAGCAAACAAAACACTTTCTGGTCAGCAAAATGAACAGGTCGAAGACGGCATCCTCACCGCCTACGAAGCCATGAACCTAAACTTAGACAATACCGATCTGGTTGTTCTTTCCGCATGCGAAACAGGTTTGGGCGAAATCAAAAATGGTGAAGGCGTGTATGGTCTACAAAGAGCCTTTAAAGTTGCGGGCGCAAAATCCATTATCATGAGTTTGTGGAAAGTGAGCGACCAGGCAACGCAGGAGTTGATGGTGAGTTTTTATAAAAACTGGATGGGCCCCACCCAGCCTCCCCGGAGGGAAGGAGAAAATGCCAATGCTGCATTGAACCCTCCCCTCCGGGGAGGGAAGGGTGGGACCGTGGGGCTTCGCTCCGCCTTTTTAAAAGCCCAGAAAGAACTGAAAGCCAAATATCCGGAACCGTTTTACTGGGGTGCTTTTGTGATGGTGGGGGAATAAAAAAAAATTAAAAGTTGTAACTCAAAATTCAAAATGCAAGGAACCAGGAGTAAGTAATCAGTAATCAGAAACTGGTGGATGTGGACGTTGAAAGTTTTAAGTTGAAATTCAAAACAAAGAAATCAGGAAAAAGGGATTGAGGAAACCTCTACCCCTAAAACTTCACTGCTTTCACAGTTTTGTTACCATCCCTGATCAGGTAAACGCCACTAGGAAAATAACTGATATCAACATGTAATTCATGGTCCTCTATCTTGCTTTGGAATAGAATGTGGCCCATCAGGTCTGTTACGATGACATCGCTGCCTGCACTGCCGCGAACACGGAATTTTCCATTATTGGGATTTGGAAATACCTCCATCGATTCGGCAATCACATTCTCACTGCTTGTTGTTGCGGTTACATTTTCCCTGCTGACAACTGCAATTCCTGGTGGCGGTGGTGTACTTATCAAACAAGCAGAACCAAATGCGCCAAAGGCACCCGCAAAGGCCCGAACCCGAATGCTGTATGTTTTGCCGTTTCCGTATCCAGGGATTCCGGCGGTGCTCAATCTTATTGTTCTTGTTACAAGGAATGAGGATACAAGCGAGGTTCCAACATCAGTTATTTCCCATTCATATTGAGTAGCACTAAAAACCGTAATGGGAGTAAGCGTCTGAGTCAGGCTTGTCATGGTGATGCCGCATTGCGAAGCAATCAATCCGGAAACTGGTATTGCTGGTGTATTTACTGTACAGGCAGAACCAAATGGGCCAAATGCTCCCGCAAAAGCCCGGATCCGAATGCTGTATGTTTTGTTGTACCCATATCCTGGTATTCCGGCGGTGTTCAGATTCAGGGTTCTTGTTACAAGGAATAAGGATACAAGCGAGGTTCCAACATCAGTTATTGCCCATTCATATTGTGTGGCACTTAAAACCGTAATTGGAGTAAGGGTCTGAGTCAGGCTTGTCATGGTGATGCCACATTGCGAAGCAATCAATCCGGAAACTGGTATTGCTGGTGTGTTTACTGTACAGGCAGAACCAAATGGGCCAAATGCTCCCGCAAAAGCCCGGATCCGAATGCTGTATGTTTTGTTGTACCCATATCCTGGTATTCCGGCGGTGTTCAGATTCAGGGTTCCTGTTACAAGGAATGAGGATACAAGCGAGGTTCCAATATCAGTTATTGCCCATTCATATTGGGTGGCATTTAGAACTGAAATTGGGCTTAGCGTCTGAGAAAGGCTTGTCTGGGTGATGCCGCACTGCGAGGCAACCAATCCGGAAACAGGTATTGCCGGGGTGCTAACTGTACAGACGGAGCCAAATTCGCCAAATGTTCCGCTGACTCCAATAAATGCTCTGATCCGGATGCTGTAGTTTTTGTTGTAACCATATCCTGGAATTCCAGCTGTGTTTAAGTTCAAATTTCTGGTCACCAATGCTGTAGTAACAACCGAGGTTGCAACATCAGTTATTGCCCATTCATATTGGGTGGCACTTAAAACCGTAATTGGAGTAAGGGTCTGAGAAAGGCTGGTCATGGTAATTCCACAAAGTGCAGGATTTAATCCAGAAACCGGTATTGGCGGTGTGCTTACTGTGCAAGCGGCCCCAAAATCTCCAAATTCTTCTTTAAAGGCCCTAACCCTAATGCTATAAGATTTATTGTAAGTGGCTTGAGGAATGAGACTTAATAAAAGTCTGTTGCTGGCAGTTGTGAGCGTATCAACTGAACTTGTTCCCAAATCAGTTACTTCCCATTCGTACTGCGTAGCACCTGAAACAGCTGTGCTGGCCAGGTTGGCATTCACCGGCTGCGTTGTATTACAATACGTGGCAGTAAGTTGTGTAAGAGGCACAACACTCAAATGGGCAACCCGATTTCTGGACACACCGTTGTAGTTGGTGAAATTACCCGCTATCCAAAGATCTCCGCCAGAACCCATTGCCATAGAGTAAACCAGCGATAAATAGTTGGAATTATTGGTTCCGGTTTGCATGGTTCCACCCGGATTATAGGTGGTATCCAAATCTCCATTGGATTGCAGGCGGATCACCCCGTTTTTGGCTACATTGTTGTAACTTGTAAATTGGCCTGCTGCCAGAATTTTTCCATTCGAAAGGGGAATGATCTGGTCAATGATGTAGTTGGCACCCGGAATCGAAACAAAGCTTTCATCCAAAGATCCATCGGGGTTGATTCGGGCAATGTTGCTTCTCCAAACGTTGTTATATCCGGTGAAAGAACCGCCCAAAAGAATTTGATTATCCGCCTGAATGGCAATGGCAACACAAAAGGCATTGCAACCCACACCGACATTAAAGGTCGGATCCAATGAACCATCGTCATTCAATCGGGTAACCCGGTTACGGCTCTGACCATTGAAACTGGTAAAATTTCCACCAATTATAATTTTACCGTCTGCCTGAACTTTTGCAACCAAAACCTGTCTGTTAGCCCCTGTACCAGGATTGAAAGTTGCATCTAAAGTACCGTTTGGATTTATTCTGGCAATCCTGTTTATGGCAGTGCCATTGTATGAAGTGAAATTTCCAGCAAGGATAAACTTACCATCGGCCTGTGGTGAAATCATATAAATGTCTCCATTGGCACCTGTACCTGGATTAAATGTAATATCATTTGTCCCATTATTATTAATTCTTGCAATCCGGTTTCTGGCGACCCCGTTGTATTGTGTAAAAGTTCCGGCAATCAAAAACTTGTTTCCGGCCACCGGATGGATGAAATACACACGGTTTCCAGCGCTTATTCCGGTTCCACCAAAAGTTGCGTCAATTGAGCCATTACTATTTAGTTGGCAAATTCCACTTTTGGCAGTACCATTAAATGAACTAAATAAGCCACCAATCAAAACCTTTCCGCCTGTTACCGGTAAAACGGAATACACATAACTATTTGCACCTGTTCCGGGATCGAAAGATAGATCAAGGCGTCCATTGGAAAACTGTGCGAAACTATTTGAGCAAAAAACTGAAAAAACGAGAATGTGCGTAAAAACGCATGTAATTAATTTTTTCATGAAACTTGGTTTATATCGTTTGAAGAAAGATTGAATCACTCGTTAAAGTAATGCCTTGCATCATTTTAACTGAGGTACAAAGCTATAAAAAAAAGCAGCATTTCAAAATGCAAGGAATCAGATAAAATCCAATTGATACCACATTCGTTTGATAGGAAAGTATTCGTTTTTTTTTATTCTTGCCATTCGATATTTCTACTTGCTTTAATGAAAAGAATTTCAATATTATTTATCCTTGCTTTGCTTTGCTGGCTGCCATTTGGTTTTGCGCAAACACCCACAGCTGTCGCTGAAAATCAAGACCCGCTGAAGGATTCTTTGGCCAAATATGAAAAACTGAAGCTTTACTCGAAGTATGTTCCTTTCGCCAGGCAATGGGCAGAGCAGATAAAAAAAGAAAAAGGCGAAAACAATTCCGAATACGGAAATGCATTGAATGACCTTGGAAATTCTCTATACCGTTGCGGGAAATTCTCAGAAGCAGAACCAGTTCTGCTAAAAGGTCTTGATATATACAAAAACACAATTGGCGAGGTGCACAAGCTAGCCGCAAATACAATGAACAACCTTGGGAATGTATATTCCGATATGGGCAATTACAAGATGGCGGAAACCTACTACCTGCAGGGTTTAGATGTCCGGAGAAAATTGTTCGGAGAAGACAACATCCTGGTTGCAAGTTCACTTAACAACCTTGGAATTTTATACAAGGATTTGAGCAACTACTCCATGGCTGAGACCTACTTGATGCAATCATTGGAGATCCGAAAAAAAAACCTGGGAGAAAACCATCTGGATGTAGCAGGTTCGCTCAATGGCCTTGGGAATTTGAATAAACTCATGGGTAATTATCCAAAAGCAGAGTCTTCCTACCTAAAGTCCTTAGAAATCCGCAAAAAAAATCTGGGAGATAATCACCCCGATGTAGCAAAATCCCTCCTTAACCTTGGAAATTTATATATTCTGATGGGTAATTACTCAAAAACAGAGAATTGCTACCTTCAGGCAATTGATATAAACACAAAAAACCGGGGAGAGAACAATTCTGATGGAGCGGTATATTTAATTAACCTTGGCAACCTGTATTTAAAAACACGCAATTTCGCCAAAGCGGAATCCTGCTACCTTCAGGCTTTAGAAATTCGCAAAAAGATATTCGGAGAAAAGAACTACAATGTTGCAACCCCGCTTAATGACTTAGGTCTTTTGCACAAAGATATTAACAACTTTTACAAAGCCGAATCTTACCACCTTCAAGCACTGGAAATTTACAAACAAGCCCTGGGAGGTGAAAACTTCGATCATATTGTAATTTCATTATACAACCTCGGGCTTTTAAACCGTTTAAAAGGCAATTACCTGAAAGCTGAAGAATACTACATTCAGGCTCTAAAAATCTCAAATAAAATTCGAGCAGAAAACCACCCGGATGTTGCTGAATACATTATCTCTTACGGAATATTGGATTACGGCCGTGGTGAAATGGATAAAGCTGAAATCCATTTTCGGGATTGGTGCTCCAAAAAACATTTTCAGATTCAGCGGTATTTCCCTTTTCTGTCAGACAATGAAAAAGAACAGTTTTACAATTCAAATATTTTAGACAACCAGGAATACTTCAAATCCTTTTGCCTTCAGCATTATGGTAGAAAAAAGGACATAGCAGGAGACTTATTCAACGACCAGCTTGCCTCCAAAGGCTTGCTTCTCAACAGCTCTGCCAAATGGAAACACCGGATCAAAACAGCGGGCGATAAAAAACTGAACCGATTGTTTGACGAATGGGAAACCAACCAGAACAAACTCACCAAATTGTTCCAGTCTACCGATTCCACCGAACGGGCTGGCATGGATTCCCTGCAGGCCAAAACCGAAAAAATGGAAAAGGAGCTTTCCCTGCGCTCTGAGAATTTTGCAAAACTGGCCGATAAAAAACTGATCAACTGGAAGGATGTGCAAAAAGCCCTGAAGCCGGGAGAGGCCGCCGTTGAAATGGTTCGGGTAAAAAAGTTCGGCATCGAAAAAACCGTAACCGACACCAGCGACCCAAAGAAACCTGTATATAAAGTAAAAGGCCTGACCGATACCATTTACTATGCGGCATTAATTATAAAACCCGAATCTCTTATCCCCGAAATGGTGCTGCTCAAAAACGGCAACGACCTGGAAGGCAAACACCTGAATTATTACCAGAACTCTATTTCCAAACAAATTCAGGACAACCAATCCTATGGAAAGTTCTGGGAGAAAATTGGGACAAAACTAGGCACCAGCAGCAGAGTGAACTTTTCACCAGATGGTGTTTACCACAACATCAACCTCAATACCCTCTTTAATCCCAAAACCAAAAAGTTTTTGCTGGAAGAAAAAGACATCCGTCTTGTAACGGTCACCAAAGACATAGTCAATCCAGGTCCGGCAGAAGAAGACAACAAACTGGCAGAGCTGGTGGGATTTCCGAGTTATTATCAGAATGCTACTGCCCAGGCTACGACTGCTACTGAAAGAAAAAGTCCGGAAATGAGCTATGGGCTCCGTTTGGAATCCATGGGTACTTTGGCTGAATTGCCCGGCACAAAAACCGAGGTAGATAATATTGCAGGCATTCTCAGTGAAAAAGGTTGGGAAGTAAAAAACTATACCGGTTCCACAGCTTTGGAAGAAAACATCAAGGAAAGCTACAAACCAAGATTACTTCATGTGGCCACGCATGGCTTTTTTCAACCCGATACCACCAAAGGCAGCAATCCATTGTTGCGTTCCGGCCTTATGTTGACAGGTGCGGGCAACACCCTGAAAGGCGAAAAGAATGAAACAGGAGAAGACGGCATCCTCACTGCCTACGAGGCAATGAACCTAAACCTCGACAACACCGACCTGGTAGTACTCTCCGCCTGCGAAACCGGCCTGGGAGAAATCAAAAACGGAGAAGGCGTGTATGGACTACAAAGAGCCTTTAAAGTAGCCGGGGCAAAATCCATCATCATGAGTTTGTGGAAAGTGGATGATGATGCCACGCAGGAATTGATGGTGAGTTTTTATAGGAATTGGTTGGGTTCAGCGTCATACGGCTCAAAGCCGTCAGCACGCATGAACAAACGCTCCGCATTTTTGAAAGCCCAGAAAGAACTCAAAGCCAAATATCCGAACCCGTATTTCTGGGGTGCTTTTGTGATGGTGGGGGAATGAGGAAAAGTTCAAAGTTATAACTCAAAATTCAAAAGTTGGGAGTCAGGATTTAGGAATCAGGAATTAGGAATCAGGGAAAAAGTTTAAAGTTATAACTCAAAATTCTTAAGTTGGGAATCTGGAATTAGGAATCAGGGGGATTTGAAAGTTTTAACTTAAAATTCAAAAGTTGGGAATCAGGATTTGGGAATCAGATAAAACCCAATTGCTAGCACCTTCGTGTGATAGGAAAGTATCTTTTTATTTCTCATTCTTGCCATCTGTAATTTCACCCTGCCTTTATGAAACGAATTTCTATATTATTTATCCTTGCTTTGCTTTGCTGGCTGCCATTTGGTTTTGCGCAAACGCCTGGGGCTGTTCCTGAAAAGCAAGACCCGCTGAAGGATTCTATTGATAAATATACCAAATTGGGTCAATATTCCAAAGCATTGCCTTTCTCAGAAAGATGGGCAGAGAAGGTGAAAAAAGAGAAAGGGGAGGAAAGTGCGGAGTTTGGCGGAGCATTGAGTGGTTGGGGAGATGCACTTAACCAATCAGGAAAAAGCAAAGAGGCCGAGCCAATTTTATTGATGGGGCTTAAGATTCGAACAAAAACGCTGGGGGAAAACCATGTAGAAGTAGCAAAGACGCTCAATTATTTGGGAATTTTATATTTTAATATGGGTGATTACTACAAAGCGGAGACTTATTACCTCCAGTCTTTGGAAGTACGAAAGAAAGTTCATAAAGAAAACCATAAGGAGGTGGCGAGCTCCCTACTTAACCTGGGGACTTTGTACATGAAAATGGGCGATTACTCAAAAGCAGAGACTTATTATCTCCAGTCATTAGAAATGTACAAAAAAGAAAAGGAGGAAAATAATCCGGATATAGCCATGTTATTGAATAACCTCGGGTGTTTCTACATAATAATGGGAAATTACCCCAAAGCGGAGACTTATTGCCTCGAAGCGTTACAAATCTGGAAAAAAACTTTGAGCGATAACCATCCAAATTTGGCCATGCCTCTTATGGGCTTAGGTGATATACAATACTATTTGGGCAATTTCGCCAAGGCAGAGCCTTATTACTTATATGCTTTGGAAGTATTAAAAAAAACCTTGGGGGAAAATCACCCGAATGTGGCGAATTTGTTAAACAATATGGGGGCTTTGTACCGGGAAATGAATAATTACGCTAAAGCAGAGTATTTTTACCTCCGGGCATTGGAAAAATGGAAAATAGCCTTAGGAGAAAACCACCATAACGTAGCGGCTTCACTCAACAACCTCGGGAACTTTTACAGGGAAATAAGCCAATTCTCGAAAGCTGAACCATATCTCCTTGAAGCATTGGAAATCCGCAAAAAAGCACTAGGAGAAAACCATCCGGATGTTTCTTATTCATTATCTAGGATAGGAACATTCCATTTTACATTAGGTCAAATGGAGAAAGCCGAAGTCCGCTATCTGGATTGGAACGCCAAAAAACATGCGCAGATACAACGCTATTTTCCTTTTCTGTCGGACAATGAAAGGAATCAGTTTTATGAAAACACACTTTCTGATGACCAGGAAATATTCAAATCATTTTGTTTAAGCAGGTATAATGGCAAAAAAGCCATTGCAGGAGATTTCTACAACGATCAAATGGTGACCAAAGGCCTGCTGCTTAACAATTCAGCCAAATGGAAACACCGGATCAAAACCAGTGGCGATAAAAAGCTTTTTAATCTTTACAACGAGTGGGAGGTTAGTCAGAATAAACTTAACGATCTCTTCCAATCTACTGATTCTACTGAAAGGGCCGGAATCGATTCAGTGGAAAGGAAAACTGAAAAAATGGAAAAGGAGCTTTCACTCCGGTCTGAAAACTTCGCTAAACTGGCCGATAAGAAACTAATCAACTGGAAGGATGTGCAAAAAGCCCTGAAGCCGGGAGAGGCCGCCGTTGAAATAGTACGGGTAAAAAAGTTTGGCATCGAAAAAACCGTAACCGACACCAGCGACCCAAAGAAACCCGTGTATCAAGTAAAAGGCCTGACAGATACCATTTACTATGCGGCCCTGATTGTCAAACCCGAATCTACCATTCCCGAAATGGTGGTTCTGAAAAACGGCAACGACATGGAAGGTAAATACCTGAAGTATTACCAGAATTTGATAAAAAATAAACTTGATGACAATAAATCCTACGATCAATTCTGGCAGAAAATCGGAGCCAGACTTGAAGGTTCAAAAAGGGTTTTCTTTTCACCGGACGGGGTGTACCACAACCTCAACCTGAACACCCTTTTCAACCCCAAAACCAAAAAGTACTTGCTGGAGGAAAAAGACATCCGGATTGTAACCGTAACCAAGGACATTGTGAATCCATCGCCGGCGGAAGAAGACAACAAACTGGCAGAACTGGTGGGCTTTCCAAGTTATTACACAAACCAAACCGGCCAGATTGCAGCTGTCACAGAGCGTAAAAGTCCGGAATTGATTTATGGCCTTAGTCTGAAATCCACAGGCTCGCTTGCCGAACTTCCCGGCACCAAAACAGAAGTAGATAAAATTGCGGGCATTCTCAATGAAAAAGGCTGGGAAGTGAAAAACTATACCGGCTCCACCGCTTTGGAAGAAAACATCAAGGAAAGCTACAAACCAAGATTACTTCATGTGGCCACGCATGGATTTTTCCAGCCCGATACCACTGAGGGCAGTAATCCTTTGTTGCGATCCGGACTTATGCTGGCAGGAGCTGGCAATACCCTGAAAGGCGAAAAGAATGAAACAGGAGAAGACGGCATCCTCACTGCCTACGAGGCCATGAACCTCAATCTCGACAACACAGATTTGGTTGTGCTTTCCGCTTGCGAAACGGGTTTGGGCGAAATCAAAAATGGAGAAGGGGTTTATGGCTTGCAGCGGGCTTTTAAGGTTGCCGGCGCAAAATCCATCATCATGAGTTTGTGGAAGGTGAGTGACCAGGCCACCCAGGAATTGATGGTGGGTTTTTATAAAAACTGGTTGGGAACGGCGTTAGACGGCTCAAAGCCGTCAGCACACATGAACAAACGCTCAGCATTTTTGAAAGCCCAGAAAGAACTGAAGGCTAAATATCCAGAGCCATTTTATTGGGGTGCTTTTGTGATGGTGGGGGAATGATTTACAACCTATTTCCTGATAAATGAAATGAAAACTCTTTATGGCTCTGATATATAAAGATTCCAAATAAACGAGATAAAAAACCAAATTTTTAATACTTTTCAACTCTAATTAATGAAACAATGACCCGATGTTCCTTTCCTATACTTGCCAGTATCATCATTGGACTTTTCCTTTTCGGTCCAGTCCAAAGAACTTTTAGTCAGCAGAAAAATACACTTAAAGATTCTGTACAATTTTTCTTAGCAAAAAGACAAGGACACAAAGCCTTCCTGTATGCCAAACAATGGTCCGATAAGGTTAAAGTAGAAGTGGGTGAAGAAAGTGAGGAGTATGCTGGTTCTTTGGATACTCTCGGTTTATGTTACTTTTATAAAGACCGAGACGGTGTTGAGGCTGAAGCGGCCATTCGGGAGGCCTTAAGATTGCGAAAGAAAATATTTGGAGAAGAGCACTTGAATATTGCAAAGTCTTATAGCGTGCTTGGACTAATTTTTGAATGGCACTACGAGTATAAAAGAGCTGATTCTGTTTTGTTACTATCCTTGAAAATCAAGCAAAAGGTATTAGGGATCGAGCACCCCGAAGTGGCCAAAGATCTCATGGATCTGGGAATTGTCAATATTTGGATTGACAGAAAAAAAGCTGAAAGCTATGCCCTTAGATCTCTTGAAATTACAAAGAAAATTTTTGGTGAAGAGAGTTTTGAAGTTTGCAAGGCCTACTTTTCAATGTCAATGATATACGGACGCACTCATCGAATTGATAAGGATATTGAATGCCTCGAAAGAGCTCTGATAATTCGTGAAAAATTTAGAACCCGTGAGCAACCTGGCCTTAAATCAATTTTAAATAATTTGGCTGGCTCTTATTCTCAAAGGGGAGATTATCTCAAGGCAGAAGCGTATCAGCTTAAGATACTGGATCTTAATACAAAGGATCCAGATGAATTTTATCCCCCAAGTGCTTATGATTATTCTTCATTGGCTGAAACATATTCAGATCTTGGCCTGGTAACGAAGGCAGAAGAATATTACAAAAAGCGCTTGGATTTTGAAACGAAGGCAAAAGGTGAAAAAAATGATGGTTTAGCTTATACATACAGTTGCATAGGGGATATTTATTTTGAAAAAAATGATTACAAAAGCGCAAATTATTATTACCAAATTAGTCGTAACTTAATAATGGGAAAAAATTCCGGAAGTTATAGCTCTCTTCCGAAATATTTGGAATGGCGAATTGGTAACTTTTTTGCCGCTGAAAAATTATTGCTGGAGTCTTTTGAAAGGAGGAAAACAAATAGAAGAGCAGTGTTTGGATTTACATCTGGAAGTCTTGATCTCGGGAGGTTTTATTCTGATGTTGGAAATTTCTCAAATTCTGAATATCATATTTTGGAATCGCTAAAACATCTCAGTAAATTTTCCGATACTGGTAGTCCAATTATGGTAGAGCACATCTATCACCTGGGCCTTCTCTACACCCGAATGGGTAATTACGCTAAAGCAGAGCGTCCTTTTTTAGACTATTGGAAACAGATAAACGGACAGATTCAAAAACTCTTTCCTTATTTGTCGGATGGCGAAAAGGCCTTGAATTTTGACAAGTATCGGACTTCATTGGAGGAGTTAAAGGCGTATTCACTTTTGCGTTATAAAACAAAACCCGAAATTACCAGCCATCTTTACAATCAACAATTGGCCACTAAATCACTTTTATTAAATAGCTCTGCCAAATGGAAGCACCGTATTAAAACCAGTGGAGACAAAAAGCTGTTTCTTCTATTTACCGAATGGGAAGCCAGCCAAATCACCCTGGGGAAGCTTCTTATTTCAACAGATTCAACTACCCGGGCTGGTATCGACTCCGTTCAAAAAAAGACCGACAAAATGGAGCGGGAGCTTTCTCAACGCTCTGAGAATTTTGCCCGATTAACCGACAACAGACAAACAGATTGGAAAGATATTCAGGCCACCCTCAAGCCTGGAGATGCGGCCATAGAAATTATTCGAATTCAGAAATATGGCATTGCCAGAACGGTAACCGACAGCAGCGACCCTAAAAAGACGATCTATAGAATCAAAGGATTGACCGATACTGTTCATTATGCGGCCCTAATCGTTAAACCAGGCTTGAAATTTCCGGAAATGGTCTCGCTAGCAAATGGAAATGAAATGGAGGGAAAGGATATTCTTTATTATAAAAACTGCATCCAGAATAAGATTTCGGATGAATATTCGTATAAAACCTTTTGGAAAAAAATAGGGGATAAGCTCGGGCCCAAAATAAAGCGGGTTTACTTTTCACCAGATGGGATATACCATTCCATCAACATGAGTACGCTCTTTAATCCTCAAACACACAAATTCCTGCTGGAAGAGAAGGAAATTCGCCTACTTACCGTTACCAAAGATTTGATTCTCCCCCGGAAAGAGGAGGAAATGAACCGACTGGCAAGTCTGGTAGGACATCCAAATTTTAATGGGAATACTTTTCAGGGTTTGAATAAACAAGATCAGGAACGAAAGAGTCCTACATCCTCTTATTTTCTTACCTTAAGCCGTGGTGAAACTGTTTCCGAATTGCCAGGAACCAAAACAGAGGTGGAAAACATTTCGGATTTTCTTCAAAAAAAAGGCTGGGAAGTGCAAACCCTAATGGGTGATAATGCTCTTGAGGAAAATATAAAAGAAGCTTATAAACCGAGGATATTGCATTTAGCAACCCATGGCTTTTTCCAACCCGATACAACTATGGGTAATAATCCTCTTTTTCATTCCGGCCTCCTGCTTTCAGGAGCTAATAAAACCTTTGCAGGCGAGAAAAGTGATGAAGCGGAGGACGGCATCCTCACCGCCTACGAGGCCATGAACCTCAACCTCGACAACACCGATTTGGTTGTGCTTTCCGCCTGTGAAACCGGCCTGGGAGAAATCAAAAACGGAGAAGGCGTTTATGGACTACAAAGAGCCTTTAAAGTAGCCGGGGCAAAATCCATCATCATGAGTTTGTGGAAGGTGAGCGATCAGGCTACGCAGGAGTTGATGGTGAGTTTTTATAAGCATTGGCTAAACAGCCCCCTAAATCCCCCGAAGGGGGACTTAAAGACACCGAATCGAAAGATATCTGGAAACACGGAAACCGAAAGCCCCCTTCGGGGGTTGGGGGCCGGGACTAAACGTGCATCCTTCCTCAAAGCCCAGAAAGAACTGAAGACCAAATACCCGGAGCCTTTTTACTGGGGAGCGTTTGTGATGGTAGGGGAGTGAGGTAAAGTAAAAAGTTATAACTCAAAATTCAAAAGTTGGGAGTCAGGAATTAGGAGTTAGGAATCAGGAGTTAGGAATTAGGAATTGTCAATGCCTAAAAATTGTTGACCGTTATTGACCACTTTCATCCGTTGTTATTGTAGAAAATAGACTAGGATTCTGAGGCCTTGTTTGCAGAGC
>JBIPOE010000215.1:0-2621 GCA_044379485.1 Catalimonadaceae bacterium | reverse complement strand
ATTCAAATTAAAGGAAGAAAATAAAGTAATTGATTCTATTGATTCAGTTATTACTTTTGAGAAACCCGATTTATCTTTTAAATCTTTAAAAGAATACCAAGCAGGAGTGTTTTATGCAGTATATGATTATGTAAGTTTAACACCATACGCTAGATGCATTATACAAATGCCTACGGGATCAGGAAAAACTAGAACCGCAATGGAAATAGTTTGTTCGACTCTAAATGATAAACAAAGAGACGTTATTTGGCTTGCAAACACACAAGAATTATGTGATCAAGCATACTTAACTTTCTTAGAAATATGGAGTTTCCTAAAAAAAATAAGGTCTCGTGCTATAAATCACATAAGATTAAATCAAAAATCTATTGATTCTTCTTTACCTACTTTTCATGTTTTTTCGTTACAAGGCTTAAACCCTGATAAAATAGACGATATGCTTAAGCAGAAGGGAATTGATAGAGACAATATTGAATTAGTAATAGTTGATGAAGCTCATATCTCTGTTGCACCAACTTATAAAAAAACAATTGAATTTTTAATACAAGGTGGTGCCAAATTAATTGGACTGACTGCAACACCAGGTAGACAACTAAAAAACACTAATAATATCGAAAACAAGATATTAAGTGACTTTTATTTTAATAAACTTTTTGAACTTAATACAGGAGATGAGTTGCCTATTGATTACTTAAGAGATAAAGGGATTTTAGCTAATGCTAAATTCGTTTCTATTGAAGGTTCAAAAATCGAAAATATTTTAACAACAAATGAAATTTCAAATTGGAGAGAAAACAAAATAATTCCTAAGAAAATTGAGGCATTATTAACTAACGATATAAATAGGAATGCAATAATATTTGATGAATTAGTTCAACTATTAAACAAAGGGAAAAAGATTATTTTCTTCGCAACTTCTATAGAACATTCTAAATTAATAACAACTTTATTAAACATTAAAGGATTTAAAACCCAGCATCTTGATGGAAATAGCGGTAAATATCGTTCACAAATCATTAAAAGTTTCAAAAATAATGAAACACAAGTTCTTTCAAATTATGGTGTATTAAGCACAGGCTTTGATGACCCTCAAATAGACGTGGTATTTATGGCAAGACCAACAAATTCTATAGTATTATATAGTCAAATAATCGGTAGAGGATTAAGGGGGCCTCTCATTGGTGGGACTGATTATTGTGAGGTTTATACAGTATTTGATAATATACTCGATTTACCAGATAACAATGAAATCTATTCATATTTTGATGAATATTTTAATTAGAATATGCTACTAAAAAGCGGAATTAATTTAGAAGATAGTGTAACTGATTTTATTTCATCTAACAAATTAGTTACACTCTTTTCTGCCTATATCAAATTAGCTGAACTAGAACGAATAAACGTTTCCAAAAACATTAAACAAATCGTCGTTCGTTGGGAAATAGAAGATTTATGCAAAAAGGTTTCGGATTTAGAAATCTATGACTATTGTATTGATCATGGAATCGCATTGTATCGAAATACGCGGATACATTTAAAAACGTTATGGGATGGTCAAAACTCTGTTGTATTAGGATCTGCAAATATAACAGGGAAAGGAGTTGGTGAGAAAGGAGATAATTACAATTATGAATTAAATGCGTTTGTGTCTCCGATATCCTTTGAGGATATTCAATACTTACATTTTATAATTACTGAAAGCGAGTATGTTACGGAAGAATTATATTATGAGATTAAAATGCTCATTAAATCTATTGAATTACCAAAGCTAGAGTTTCCAAAATTAGTTACGCACAAGAAATTAAATGATTATTTTCTTATTTCACAATTACCTATGAGTGATTCTCCAGAGTTACTCTATGAAATTTATTCAAACAACAATTATCCAATAGAAGACCAGATTAATGCCTCGCATGATTTAAGTATTTACAACATTGTCCCTAACCTTGATAAAGACGATTTCTTTGATTCTTTAAAAGAAAATTTTAATAATCATCCTTTTATAGTAGCATTGAAAGAGCATATAAAGTCTCAACCAACTCAATCTTTACGTTATGGAAGAGGTGGAGTTGTTGATTGGATTCAAAACAACACAACAACTGTACCTACACCAAGAAGCTGGGAAATTAAGAAAGAACAAATAGTGAACATACTTTATACATGGATATGCTATTTTGATTCAAGATATACATGGGGCATACCTGGAGTTAAAAGTCAAGTGATTCAATATAATGAAGATCTCTAATAAGGAATTAGTATGGCTAACTTCAAAAGAAGTTAAAGCGCAATTGAAAATAAAAGATTGTGAATTGATGCATATTCGTTTACATGGTGAAATCAAATATAAAAAAGTAGGTAATGCTTATTATTACCTACTTAAATGAAACAACTAACACACCCCTCTCCTTCTTCATTTAATAAATCATCTTGCCATGAAGTTGAAGTTTTCGTTTTTAATTTATTTCTATTCATTCGGATATAATGGTCTTTTTTAATAGCTGCAACTCTCTCTGGTTTTTTAAGATCTAACAATGATTCTTCCATCCATGTATACCCTTCTTTTTCATAGGTAATTGCAGCTTCAAATAAGTCCGGGTGTTGCTCTAATAACCATACCCATT
>JBIPOE010000052.1:0-31207 GCA_044379485.1 Catalimonadaceae bacterium | reverse complement strand
AGAAAAACATAGAGATAAAATTCTGGCCTATTTCAAACATGGACAAACAAGTACAAGAGCAGAAAACCTAAACGGACGAATTCAACGATTCATTATCTCAAACTACGGAACTAGAGACCCAGATTTCTTCTTCTACCGTACTCAGGTCTATTTCTCTTAGCACCTCAAAAAAAGAATTAACCTGAAATAGAAATTAGTATCATATTCTTGCTGTAAACCATTATTTTTGTCTGCAAATTTTAATTAATTTGCCTCACACCTATTTATTTATCTACTTAAAATGAACCATTTATTACCTAAGCTGATGGCATTTGCCATATGGATATTTTTTACAACTTCTGTATTTGCCAAGGTTAAAAATAAAATCCTGTTACCTGTAAATCCGGATCAAACGCTTGTTAACACGATTAAAAAGGATGTGAAATCAGTATCCTTTTTTCAGATTGATGAAAATGAGCTTCAGAAAATGTATAATGAAGCATCTTCAGAATTAGAGATGGACTTACCTCTTCCTTCTGGAGATCAACTTCATTTGAAATTAAAAAAAACAGAAGTTACCACCTCCAACTTTAAAATTTTAACATCTGGCGGAGTAGTATTTAAGGAAAAATTTGAAAGCCCAAACCATTATCAGGGAAAAATAAATGGAATTGCTAACTCTTTGGCAGCCATAAGTTTTACACCAAAATCTGTATTCTTTGTTGGTTCAGATGGAAAAGGAAATTACAACCTAGTAAAGCTTAAAAGTAAATTCAAAGGAAAAGACCTGTATGCTTTTTATAACGACCGGGATTTACTGGCTAAAAACAATTTTACCTGCCACTCTGAAGAACTTGACCAGTTCAAAAAAGGAACTGAGATTCTTAGGAAATCAAAAAACAATCTTAATAAATCTCCCCAAGTGGATAATTGCAGAAAAGCAACCATTCACTTTGATCTTGATTATCAAATGTATCTGGACAATGGAAGTTCTGTTCCAAATACTGTCACCTGGTTTCAGTCTATGTTTAATGTGTTGGCTTCATTGTACACCAATGAAAACATAAGAATTGAAGTGTCAGAGGTTCAGGTAGCAACCAGGCAAGATTTTTGGCCAGATGAAAGCTCATTTGACGTTTTATATGCTTATGGGGACACCCTTTCCAACAGAGCCCCAATTGAAGGTAATTTGGCTCATCTTTTGTCTACAAAAAATCTTGGACACGGAGGAGTTGCTTATTTGGATGTTTTGTGTGGATCTTCTAATAATTATGCCTACAGCAATATCAACTATTCATTTGCCCAATTGCCTGTTTATTCCTGGACCATCAATGTTGTGGCGCATGAGTTGGGGCACAATTTTGGTTCTCCACATACCCAAAGTTGTACCTGGGAAGTTTCGCCTGGGGTATTTAATTTGTTAGACAGTTGCTATGCCGCCCAAAATGGTAATTGTTATTCTGGACCAGTCGTGCCAATTTTTGGTACTGTAATGAGCTATTGCCATTTGGTTCTTGGCATTGATCTGGCAAAAGGATTTGGACCTTTACCTGGAAATCTTATCAGGGAGCGATTTTTTAGCGGGCAGTGTTTAGAGGGAACTGTTACATTTCAAAATATTACGGTTTCTGGCTCAGATACTGTTTGTAATGGATCTAATAAAACTTTATCAGTAAGTCTTGATGCAGGCTCCAACTACACATGGTCCGGTCCCAATGGGTTTACATCTAATCTAAGAACACCAACCGTTTCCAATATAAGTGACTTGAGTTCAGGTGAATATAGTGTTTTTTTGGATAAATCCGGATGCAAAAGCCAAACCTATAAAACGAGCCTGACAGTGGATTGTATTCCGGTTTTGAGGATTCCCGATCTTTCTTTGTGTCAGAATCAAATTTCTACTTTTCCATTTGTTTCTTCAGATCCGGTTCTTGCTGGTAATGTATATTCATTAGAAATCAGTAATTCCAGCGGTGGTTTTACAAATCCAACAATAATTGGATCAACTGCCTCTAATCAGTTAAAGGCAAGTATTAATGGCGTTATTCCTACTTCGTTTCAGGTTGGAACAGGATATAAAATCAGAGTAAAATCAAGCAATCCACAAAAGACTGGAAAGCCCTATCCTTTAAATATTTCTGTTTCCGGAGCACCTTCAGCACCCAATGTGTCCAATCAAAACAGATGTAATCCTGGGATTTTTACCTTTTCTGCAACTGGAAATTCTTTTTATGAATGGTTTAACGATTCCTTGGTTGCCATACCTTTAGCAACAGGAAATTCTTTTTCAACTCCGGTTTTAAGTTCCTCCAGATCTTATTGGGTAAGCAGCCAAAGTCAAACCAAATTAAATTTTGGACCTACTGATCCCTTTTTCACTGGCGATGCTACTGAACTAGGCAATTTTTCCCATGGCCTTTATATCAAAGTTCTAAAAGATGTCAGAATAGATACTTTGACCATTTATCCAACTGGAACAGGTTTGGTTCGTTTTAATGTTAAAGATTCTGCCAATTCGGTTACATATGCTTCAACATCATTTCAAGTAAATAATGCCATAGGAACAGCAGTAAAAATTCCAATTCGTTTAAATCTTTCGCCCGGTGTTTATAGAATTGATCCCAGTGGTTCAACTGTCGAAAACATGTTAAGAAGTGTTGGCGATATTACTTTTCCTATTTCTAGTCCCGGACTTTTGCAAATAATCGGAGCAACTGCTTTAAACAGATATTATTGGTTTTACTCCTGGAAGATTACATCGTTGGAATGTCCATCTGCCAGGAAAAAGGTCCAGGCTTTATTTACCGGAGCACCAAATTCACCAACTGTTTCTAATGTTTCAAGATGTGGATCTGGTTCTGTTTCTTTGGTTGCAAATGGCGCTTCAAGCGGAGATTCTTATCGCTGGTACACGAGTTCAACGGGTGGCAGTCCTATTGCTGGCCAAAGTTCAGGTACATACAATGTTAATAATGTAACAACCAACACAACCTGGTATGTTTCAATTTTTACCTCTGGAAATTGTGAAAGTCAGCGAGTTGCAATTTCTGCCACAATTAACCAAAATCCAATACCTCCGGGCACTTTTGCAGGAAACAGATGTGGACCTGGGACAGTTAATTTATCGGCAAATGGGACAGGCCAAAGTTATAAATGGTACAGCACCCAAACCGGAGGAACAGCATTTCCTGGTGAAATTTCAGCTGCTTTTGTTACCCCGGTAATTACTCAAACTACCAATTTTTATGTTTCTGTAGTTGCTGCAAATGGCTGTGAAAGCACAAGGTCATTGTCAACTGCAAGCATAAATCCCATACCCCAAAGCCCAAATACAATCGCTGGAAACCGTTGTGGAACTGGCTCGGTTCAGCTTTCTGCTTCAGGATCAGGGCAAAGTTATACATGGTATGCAGTTCCAGTAGGAGGGAACCCGATTTCGGGACAATTTACCTCAAACTTTACAAGTCCGGTTATTAGCCAAACTACAACCTATTACGTATCTACCACTGGGACGGGACTTTGCGAAAGTGCTCGTTCACCTGTTATTGCAACCATAAATCCGATTCCTCAAAATCCAACAACAACTGATGGAAATCGCTGTGGACCTGGCTCTGTTAATATATCTGCAAATGGTTCTGGTCAAAGCTATAAATGGTATGATGTCCAGGTTGGAGGAACCGCAATTTCCGGCCAAAACACCTCAAATTTTTCAAGCCCTACTATAAGTCAAACCACTACCTATTATGTATCTGTTGTAGGAACAGGGAATTGCGAAAGCAATCGTTCCGCTGTTGTAGCAACGATCAATCAAATTCCACAAAATCCAACAACAACTGATGGTAATCGCTGTGGACCAGGCACTGTTAATTTGTCTGCCAATGGTTCTGGTCAAAGCTATAAATGGTATGATGTTCAGGTTGGAGGAACCGCTATTTCTGGCCAAAACACCTCAAATTTTTCAAGCCCTACTATAAGTCAAACCACTACCTATTATGTATCAGTTGTTGGACCTGGAAATTGCGAAAGCAATCGTTCCGCTGTTGTAGCCACAATCAATCAAATTCCACAAAATCCAACAACAATTGATGGAAATCGCTGTGGACCAGGCACTGTTAATTTGTCTGCCAATGGTTCTGGTCAAAGCTATAAATGGTATGATGTTCAGGTTGGAGGAACCGCTATTTCTGGTCAGAGCAGCTCAATTTTTGCAAGTCCGATTTTAAATCAAACTACCAACTATTATGTATCTGTTGTAGGAACAGGGAATTGCGAAAGCAATCGTTCCGCTGTTGTAGCAACGATCAATCAAATTCCACAAAATCCAACAACAACTGATGGTAATCGCTGCGGATCAGGCTCAGTTACTCTTTCTGCATCTGGTTCCGGGTCAATTTATAAATGGTATGACGTTCCAAATGGAGGTACAGCAATTTCGGGTCAAAGCACTTCAAATTTTTCAAGTCCAACTTTAAGTCAAACTACCACGTATTATGTATCCATTGAAGGCACTGGAAATTGTGAAAGCAATCGCTCAACTGTTGTTGCAACGATCAATCCAATTCCTGAAAATCCAACGGTTACAAACCAAAAGAGATGTGGACCTGGAAATTTCCAGTTTTCGGCAAATGGTGGCTCAAGCTATAACTGGTTTACAGACTTATCCAGCCCAGCTTTGCCAGGCCAGACAGCAAGTACATTTACAAGCCCTGTTTTTAATTCTGGAACGGTAACTTATTATGTAAGTAGTTTAAGTGCTGCTGGTTGTATATCTGCCGACAGGATTCCTGTTCAAGGGATTATTACAGACCGGCCTTCAAGTCCAATTGTTCAGGATTCAAGCAGATGTGGACCTGGGACTGTTCGCTTACTTGCAAATGGTTCAGCTCAGGGAGAAACATATCGATGGTATCCTGTTCCTTTTAATTCTGTTTCAGACTCAGTTCAGGGAACAAATGGTGGCAATAGTTTGACTACAAGTTTCTTATCTCAAACAAAAGAATTTGCAGTCGTTAAAGTAAAAGAAGGTTTTTGCGAAAGTGCTCAGGCCACCATTGCCAAAGCCATTATTTTATCAATTCCACAAACTCCTGTTTTAGAGTTTGTGCCAGGTTATATAAGAGCAAACCAGGATACTGTTTATAACTGGTTTAGAAACGGAGTTTTCATTGGTTCGTTCGGCGACTCACTTGATCTATCCGTTTATGGAAATGGAAGTTATTTTGCTGAACTTGTAAGGGCAAATTCCTGTAAAGCACAATCTAATGTCCTGGTTTTCACTTCCTCAATTGCAGCAATTTTGGAAACTATTAATCCAATTCTATTTCCAAATCCAAACAATGGTTCGTTTTCTGTTTCAGGCTTGAGTGAATCTGAAGAAACCATAATTCAATTATTTGATAGTCAGGGAAAAATGCTTTTATCGGATCAAAGTAGAAGCAAAGTCTGGGATGGAAATATTCAAAACCATGCTGCAGGATTTTACATCTTAAAGATTCAATCACGAAAGAATATATCTGTAATAAAGCTTAAAAAAGATTGACCTTAAGTTTGGTTTTGGAGAAGATTTTACTCTTTTATAAATCGGAAAGATTTGTTTTCAGTGGCATATTTTGGAGTGAAAATATAAATTCCATTTTTAAGGAATCCTATATCTAAAGTTGATTTTTCAATTTTGATCTCCTTGATTTTTCTTCCAACCAAATCAGAAATTTGGATCAAACCTCCTTCTTTTCCATTTTCAATGAAAACGAACCCTGATCCTGGATTTGGGTAAATTTTGAATTCCTTCTGGATTGTCGGTTCTGAAATTGCCGTAATACAAGGAATGACTACCCGTTTCATTTCGCTTCTGGTTTCCATTTTTCTGGCTGTATCTTTTACCGTTGCCCAATAAAAATTGGAAACACTTGAATTACAGGCACCCAATTGATACATCATTTCGGTTTGATTGGGACCAAATGCCCCAATTCGCTTCACATTTTCATAAAAATAAACGGAATCTACTTTTCCGCCTTTCCATCTGGTTTTCAAATAGATGTTTTCAAAAGCCTGAACACTTGTATCTTGAGCCAAGGGCGAAATCAATTCTACAAAAGGATGAATAAGCGTATCTGACTGGCAGGGAACTGTTTGAACAATGCTCCCAAATGTGGTGTCTTTAACTGCGGTATATTTTAAAGTTGAAAAGCCAGTGTTGTTTTCAATCTGGGCAAAACAAGGTGCAGAAATGGTACTGTTTCCAGTTCCGGTATTTCCTGTAATAAGCAGATTTCGCCCACCTCTGTTCCCATCTACCTCAATTCCAGAGCCTTTGTTTCCTTTAATTTCAATGTTGTTTAAGGTGTAAAACCAAAACTTGTTGCTGGATGAATACACATTGGCTGTTAGGATAATAGGTTCATTTCCAGTATCATTACTATCAATAACCACATTGTTAATGCTGCGAACTTTCCAAAAACCGATATAGGTATTATGGGTGTTGTTGTTGGTTATTCTTGCACCGTTTACAGAAGTGCCTCCACAGCATTCCTGCAACAAAATTCCTTCCCCATCAACGGAATAATATGGCCCATTGTAGATTTTGTGCCTAACAACAGTAATATCATTTCTGGTAATCTGCACATTCCAACCTCCAAAATCAATGCCTCTGTTTTCATAAGTTGCGGCGTTGTTGCTTGCAATTCTGGTGCCTATTGGATGCAACCATGTTTGTTTTACCGCCCTGTCTAATATCTGATTTCTATCAACAATTATGCCTAAGCCGGAGCAGATGATACCCACCCGCATGGTTTTAAAAATCCAATTATCCCTCACTTCAAGTCCGGATCTGAAATTATCGGGTTCTTCTTCTGGTGTGGCATTTGAAATGGTGGCCTTTCTGTTTACGCTGACTCCGTGATGATCGGTATAACTAAACACAGCCTGGTATCCGGGCAATGTATCTACTGGAGAAGTAGCTGCATTTCCCGTTCTATCAGCCAGATAACCAGGTTGTTCAAAGCTTAAGTTGGGAATTGGGTGAACTTCATTTCGTTCAAAATCATTAATTCTGCAATTTGCAATACAAGCATTTTTCCAGGCAAAAAGGCTGAGGTTAGAAGCAAAAGGAGAGGAGAACCTTTGCCATTTTCGTTGTTTGGCGGATGGGACAGTATTGTAAGGTGAAGCCACATTGTTGCTCCGCACACCAAAAATGATCAGATTTCTGTTCCTTTCCTGTGACTGGCTGGTTGATCCTCTTGGGGTTTGCACAGTTAAAAAAGTTTGGGACCGCAGGCTGACGCTTGCCCGATCCACATCGATATACACAATTCCCGAATTGCTTGTATTTGGAAGTGAGGAAATGGATTTAAATGCTGTGCTATTGGCGGTTCCTGTTCCGGTATCTGAAGGAATATATTTTGGAAACACAAATCGGGTTGGAGGAGCAAACATGCTGTCCTTTGCCAAAGTAATAACAGGTGTTTCTCCTCTGATTACAACACCAGATTTGAACTGAATGCTGTTTTCGAAGTTATAAGTGCCGGATGGGAAAAACAAAACGCCACCTCCTTGATCTGCCACAAAATCTCTGGCTTTGTTGTATCTGGCCACCATCGTAGTATCCTGAAAATCAGATATATTCCAAACAGAACTCCATTTGATAGAATCAGACCAATGGTCAATAGAAGCATTGGGATAAAAAGTTTTGTAGGGATTGTCAACCGGTTGTGCCAAGGCTGATCCACAAATTAGAATTAAGAAAAAGCCATATATTTTGTTCACGGGTATATTCAGGGTTTTAGTAGAAAGGAGTGTTGTTTTTACTTCTGGTTGAAATTAAAAAAGTCGAAGCTTTTTTAAACTCCGACTTTTTAAAATGGTTGTTCTAAAGGTTATCGTACGGTAAATCTTTTGTGAGAAACCCCATCCTTGTTTTGAACTCTTAATAAGTAAACGCCAGCGTTGAACCTTCCTGTTTGAATACTTATTTTATTCAAGCTTGATTTACCTATGTTCATAATCTCCTGGCCCTGAATGTTTAAAATGCTTACCTGGCTTCCTTGCAAAGTGGCTGAGCTTACTTGTATTTCATCAACAGCAGGAACCGGATAAATTGAAATATCCTGAATATAATTGGATGAAATCTTTTTTGTAGAAACGTCTATTGTAACCAAAACTGGAATAGAATCAGAACTGCCATCATCAGTATCACCACAACTTACTGCAACAACTCTATATTCAGAAAGCCCGGGTGTTTTTAAATAATCTCTCCATTCTTTTGGATTCATATCTCTGGTTACGCCATCCCAGGCATCAGAACCATGGCCTTCCCCTACAAAAATCAAAGGATTTGAAGTGCTGAAATTTACTACACTTCCAGTTTCTTGTCTTGGCCTGTATGCAATTGTAGCCCATTCAGTTTCACCTACTTTTCTTTTTTCAACCCTGTATGCAGCTTCGTTTGCAACATCTGTCCATGTTATTTTAACAAAGTCAACCGTATCTTTTACAACTACCAAAGGAATACCTGGTATTGGATTTGTGGAAGTGCAATTAAATGATTTGAAGTCTTTTACGTTGGTTAATCCTGCAAGACTTTGGCTATAAACATATTCCTCATTCGTATTTAAATTTCTATGATCCACCGAAGAAACATCCGATACTTGTTTGTTGACATTGGCAATCATAATACCTGAAGTTACTTTGTTATACCCCATAAAATAGCCAAGACAAATACTGTTCCAGACTCCTGTGTAGCTATTACCTCTGTTGTAAGTTAAGGCGGCTGAGTAGCATTCAGAACCATTCAAATGATCCTGGTGCAAAATACCTTCTCCACTATTGTCGAATGCGGTTCCTGTATTGTTCCATTGGTTTTTGTGGTACCAGGCATTTCTGGAAGATACTGTAAATGCCCTGGCAAGAAAATCATCATTCCAGATTGAGGTCCAGATCCGGCCATTACTAGTCATAATTCCGTAAAAATTGGTTAAACCCAAATTATAAACATCGACATAAGCCAGTCGTTCTCTTCTATTTATATTATTTCGAACAACCATCCAGCCACCAGAAATGTCGAAACCCTTGCTACTGTGGTTGTAAATCCAATTGTCAAGAATTAATACATTTGGTGTGTATTGGCTACTTAAATCATCTACAGCAGAATTATTTTTAAAACCTGCTACATAGTTTTTATTAACATCAATGGATAATCCTTTTCCAAAATCATAAGGTACTTCAACAACAGTTCCAACTGCCAAAGAGTTACTCTGACCATCTTTTTTAGCTGCAGTGGTCATTTTGATTTTGAAACATTTGGTTGGTTTGGAAATCACATTATTGGCAACCAAAACGTTGGATCCATATACACTGATTTTTGACCCAAACCAATAAGGGCCATCTTCAGTTAGAAATGTCGCACCCAAACCATGCGCCAAAACATAATTTGGTACGCCACCCTGTTTGACATGCACGCCAAAAACAAATCGTTTGGAGCCCATTCTCAATCTATTTGTTCCCCAGGCTTTATTTCCGGCAAACCAATCCATTGGGTGAGTGCCATCTGGATTTCTTCCACTTTTCCATGGTTCAACTGGTCTTGTCCACTTTAATGAAGCAGAATCATATTTAGCTGCATATCCCAGTTCAGTCGCAAATCCAAAATACACATAGCCATATTCAATTTCTATCCAGGCAACACCCACATTTTCAACTTTATCAAGGCCGGTTTCATTGGTGCCAGGTTTTATGCCAATGCAATTCCACATTTTGGTAATGGCACCTGCAAGTGTATCATTTGCCAATCTTGTTGTGGTAAATTTAAATTTGGTTGGCAGATTGTTGAGGCCATGGTCTGTGGTGGACATGGTTAAAATATCAGAATTTGGCAAAACTGCACTGGCATCGGAGCCAGGTTTTTCTCCCCTGATCACTACGCCTTTTTTCAACATCAAACCTTCACTGTTAGGTGCATCAGAAATATCGAAAGTATAAGTACCAGCAGGATAATATAAAACACCTCCGCCAGCATTGTATGCGAGGTCTCTCACATATTTGAATTTTTGAAAATCATCAGTACAAGCTGCGCATTGGGAATAATCCTGAGTGGATACATTGTAAACATTGTTCCATTTGATGCCATCTGTCCAGGCTGGATAGCCCTCTGCACCATTGTAAAAACTTGCAATGGGATTGTCAGTTGGTTGGGCAAAAGCTGGAAAAGTGCTTATAAGAAACACAGAAGCTTGAAAGAATCTTTTGAATGATTGGTAAATCATTGATTAAACGGTAATGGTTAAAAGTATTTTTTTTGATATGTAAAGCAAATTAACATTAAAACACTGAGTTTGGTTTACTCTGGAAACGGGTAGAAACTTCCAAAAATGTTTTGAAACATTTTGGACATTCTAAACCCAATGTATAGAGCTATCAATCAATAAGATATACGCGGTCTTAAAACTAACATTTTGCATAATGGTTAATTAAATGGGAAAGATGCAATTCAGCAATTTTACAAAGGATAGGTTTTGGATAAATCTTTTATTCAATTTTTAGAATAAAAAAACTTTGATTTTTGTAGTATTTCTTTTGATTTTCAGATGGTTACTTTTAAAATTGAACATCTCAGGTTTTAGGTTCTCTTGAAAAGAAAGTCCAATCAAACAGCGGTAGTTTTTTAAAATCCTGATGCCTCCAAATCTGATTTCCTGTTTTAAAACCTATCTTGCCAGCCATTTAAATGAATTGGTCAATTGCAAAAGGCCCTGAGGCAAATTTGGATTTCCGGCTTAATGTGTGTTTTAACATGCAGCCTTTTTGCCCAACCAAGCGCCTTAATAAAGAAGAAGATAGCGGTACAATTTCATGAATTTGAACTGGACAGCCTCACCATCATTTCACCAACTTTACGCTGTATTTCAGATACATCCATAAGGTTTTCTTTTAATTTCAAAACCAATAAAGTTCGAATTTTAAACGCTGTTTCTGGTTTGGATTCTCTCGATCTGGAATACGGCCTTTACCCATTTGCCGCTTATAAACCGATCAAAAAGTTTGGACTGGAATTGTATGATTCGCTTTTCAATTTTGCAGATTACCCAGGAATTGGTAATCAAGGTTTGGATAAAAGAGAGGAGCTTTTTTCATTACCTGGCATTCAGAAATCAGGAGCCATCAGCAGGGGAATCAGCCTTGGAAATAACCAGAACGGTTTTGTGAATTCATCTTTAAACCTGCAATTGGAAGGGCAGATTACGCCGGAAATAAAATTAACAGCTGTACTTTCAGACCAGAACGTGCCTTTTCAACCCCAAGGCAATACGCAGCAAATAAGAGAGCTAGATCGTATATTTATTCAATTGGATCACAAAAGGGGACAACTGATTGCGGGTGATGTGGTTCTGAAAAATGAACCGTCTCAGTTTCTACGATATTTTAAAAATATTCAGGGAGGTCAGTTTTCTGCCTATTGGGATTCTACAGCCATTTTAAGCAAAACCCGAATTGGGGCTGGCGTGGCAAAAGGGAAATTTGCCTCCATTGTTGTGCAAGTCCGTGAAGGCGTTCAAGGTCCATATAGATTAAGACCACCCAATGTTACCGATTTTTTAGTAGTTATTCTTGCTAATTCTGAGCGTATTTATTTTGACAATCGTCTGTTAAAGAGAGGTTTTAATCAGGATTATGTGATTGACTACAATACCGGAGAGCTTACACTAAACAACAATTTGCTGGTCACCCAATTCACCAGATTGCGTTGCGATTTTGAATATGCGGAAAGGAATTATAGCCGTACCTCTTTTTTGGCTGAACATGAAGAAAACATTGATTTTGCCAAGGTTCGCTTGAGTCATTACCAGGAACAGGACAATGGAACCAGACCTTTGAGTTTTACACTGGATTCCACTTCTTCCAAAATTTTATCCCAGGCAGGAGATGATTTCTCAAAAGCAATTTTGCCTAGTGCTCAGCCTGTTGAAAGTTTTTCAGAAGGGCAATTGTTATATGTAAAACGAGATACCGTTTTAAATGGTAGTTTGATTTCCTTTTTCAAACTGGCAGGTTCAAAAGATGTGAATCTGTTTCAGGTTACGTTTTCTGAAATTGGAATTGGAAGAGGCGATTATGAACTGATTCAAAACCTTGGAAATGGCAAGGCTTTTCAATTTGTGGGTCTAGGTCTGGGGCGGTTTTTACCTGTGCGACAGGCAGTTTTGCCAAACCTGAGATCCATGAGCAGAGCATCTGTTACTTTGAGTCCAGGCAAAGGACACCAGATTGAAACAGAACTGGCGGTGAGCCGTTTGGATAAAAACCGGCTTTCCCGTTTGGATGAAGAAGACAACCAGGGAAACGCCCAATTTGTGGCTTATCAATGGAAACCTGAGCGGACCAAACAACAGATTTCACCGAACGTTGGCCTTAGTTACACCCGATTAAGCAAACGTTTTTCTGCCATAGATCGCTTCCGGTCAATCGAGTTTGAAAGGGACTGGAGTGCAAATTCCGGAGACACTTTGGCTTTTGACGACCATTTGATAGAAGCAAATGCGGGACTTTCAAAATCGGAAAAATGGTCGATTAATTATCGAAACTCCTTTAGAGAAAAAGGGGAAAACGTAAATGGTTTTCAGCAAAATCTGGATGCCTCACTGTTTTTAGGCCCTGTTTTGATTCAGAATCAAGCATTTACCATGACCAATAAAAGGGCAGATGAAAACTCAACATGGAACCGGTTGCAGTCTGAAATCAGCCTGCCAGGAAATGAAATTATTCCTGGCTATCGGTTCAATCTCGATGAAAATGCCATTAAAAGGTCTGATAAAGATTCAGTTCTGAGAACAGCCATGAATTTTCAATCGCATACCCTTTTTCTCAAAAACAAGGATAGTACCAGACAGGTAATCAATCTTTTATATACCTATAGAGAGGATAAATTGCCCAATGAAGGGGCATTGGAAAAGTCGCTTTTTTCTCAAAATGTTTCAGCCAGACTTGGAAAGAATTTTTCTGAAACCCAACAGGTAAATCTGTATTCAAACTACAGAGTGGTCAATTACGCCAATCAATTGACAGATGAGGAAAATATTTCTGGTAGGATCGATTACGTAGGATCTTTTTGGGATGGAGCTATGCGTCAGGAGGTTACTTACACAGCCAATACCGGTCAGGAGCAAAAGCGTACTTTCCAATTTATAAAAATCAACGCGGTAGGAGAGGGCACCCACCAATGGGTAGATTACAACAACAATGGTTTGCAGGAACTGGATGAATTTGTAGAAGCCATTCGCCCTGAGGATAAGGTGTATATCAAAATTTTTACCCCCACGAATGAATTTATTAAAGCTTTTACCAACGGCCTGAACTACCGTTTAAATCTGGCTGCGCCAGCCTCATGGCGATTTGGAGGGGGTTTTAAGGCATTGGTTTCAAAGTTTGCATTGCTTACTTCCATTGTTACCGATCAGAAATCTGTTAGTGGTTCATTAGAAGACAGGTATTTGCCTTTCCGTAATACTGGAAGAGAATCAGTTCTGGCTTCCACACAAGTGCTTAGAAATACCATTTTCTGGAACCGAACTCAATCCAGCATGGGGGCTGATTACAGTTATTTGGAAAGTAAACAAAAAACCCTGCTTTCCAATGGATTTAGCCTGAGAGAATTATCAGAACACCGCCTGCTTTTTAGAAAAAACATAGGCTCGTTTTTAAATCTAAGCAATCAGGTTTCATTTCAGGAAAGGCGCCTTCGCTCAGATGCTTTGGCTGCCCAGAATTACAGAATTCAAGGTTTTGAAGCAGGGCCGGAGTTTTCATTTCAACCCAATGTGAGCAACAGGATTACCAGCAGCGGGCAATATGGCCAAAGAAAAAACGCGGGTGGAGAAGAAACAACCCAAATCTGGAAACTGGGTCTGGAATACAGATTTAACCAGCAAAGCAACAGAACCTTAAATGCATTCCTGCGCTTTACAAAGCTGGAGCATAAGGGAAATGACAATAGCCCCGCAGCCTATGAAATGCTGGAAGGCCTTCGTCCGGGCCAAAACCTGACCTGGACGCTCAATGTACAACAGAAACTAACCCAGGGTTTACAAATTCTGTTAAGCTACGAAGGCAGAAAATCGGAAGGTCTTCGGGTTATACATTTGGGAAAAATGCAGGCAAATCTTTTATTCTAGTGGCCTAAGTCATATCTTTGCCATATCTAACTAAAGAAAATATAAAACCAAAACAAAAAAGCGGACTCATCAAAGTATGACAATCCGGTTACAAATTCGTAAAAAATATGAAAGTGCTAATAGCCGGAGGATCTGGCATGCTTGGAAAAAGAATCAGCCAAAAGCTTTTGGAAAAGGGGCATGAAGTAGCCTGGTTAAGCAGAAATCCAAAAAAGACAATTGAAAACATTAATGTATTTACCTGGAAACCAGAAGACAACTGGCTGGATCAAAATGCTTTAGAATGGGCCGATGCCATAATCAATCTCGCTGGTGCAAGTATAGGCGAAACCAAATGGACTGTAGAAGGGAAGAAACAGATTAAGAATAGTAGAATGGATGCGGTAAACACCTTGCAGCAAGGCATTCAAAGGAAGGGAAAAGCCTTGGAAGCATTTGTAGGTGTTTCAGGCGTAGGCATTTATGGCCCCTCGGATTTTGAAAAAAAAGAAACTGATACCCTTGGAACTGATTTTCCTGCTCAGGTGGCCATTGCCTGGGAGGAAGCCTATGCTAAAATACCTGCAGAAACCTGCAAACACAAAAGCATTATTAGGTTGGCAGTGGTTTTATCGCTTGAAGGGGGCGCCTTGCCTAAAATAATGGAACCCATCAAATATGGACTTGGCGCTGCATTGGGTTCTGGTCTTCAGGCTTTTAATTGGATTCATATAAACGATGCCGCTGAAATATTTTGTCAGGCATTGGGCTGGGATGGGGTTTACAATGCCACAGCACCTTCCAAAATCAACAACAAAATAGCCACTTCCATTATTGCCAAAGCCATGCACCGCCCCTTGTTTTTACCAGCAGTGCCAGCCTTTGCCTTGCGATTGTTTCTAGGCGATCGCAGCCAGTTGGTAACGCAGGGCAATTGGGCCAATATTGACAAGTTAAAAACCAAGGGGTTTCAGTTTGAATACCCTGGATTTAAAGAGGCGGTTAAGGCTTTGCTTGGAAATTAGGATTGGAGTTGGTTGGAATGTGTTTTTGATAGTTTTTTGAAAAGGATATGACTATCGTTTAAAATTAGTTATAAAAAAACAGGAATTATTGAGAGGGCTAATTGACAACAAAAAGGGAACTAACTACATTTTTTTTAACAATAATTACCTTATTGGATTTCCTCCAGCCACCGGCCCAAAAGCACGTCATAGACCCGATATTTTGGTTTTTGAGACAAATGCTCTTTTAATATCAATTCCTTGGAAAGCAATGCTTCAAGACTCCGGTTTACATGAGAGGGAGTTCCAAGTTTGTATTTTTTTATGAATGATTGACTATTAGGTGATTCCACATATTCTTCCTTGGCAATAGCTTTGAGCAATTCCCATTGATTTATTGTGAGCAGGTTTCGAATTAGAGAGAAGCTAAATTCACCCAATGCCAATTGCTGGTAAATCACCTCTTTTGTTTTTGAAAGTGTTATTTTTTTAATCCCAGATGCAAATATCTGATTACAAGCCCATTGTACGTAATAGGTATGCATTAATGAAAAGCTGAAAATCCAGTTTAATGCATCATTATCCAGTATTTTTCCTGCTTTTTCAAAATGCCTTTTGATAAATGGGCCATAATCATCTTCATGTATTGGCTCCAAGGCAACTGTATTTGTTGAGGAAAAGAATGGCCGCTTCGGGGATTGAAACATTTCAGCCAATAGGTGTGGTGCGCTTCCACTAAAGATAAATCTGACATTATGAAGTTGCTGAATATAAGTTCTTAATAAGGCTTCGGTATTGGTTTCCGGATATTGAGCAATTTGTTGGAACTCATCAATTGCAATAACAATTTTTGATTCCTGGTTTTCCAGAAATTGAAGCATGCTTCGTAAAGACACCTCATTGTCGCTTTTGGATTGGTAAGTTATTGAAATTTCTGGCATTCCGGAAAGCCTGTCAAATGAAATAGTTGGCCTGAAGCTTTTTAAAAAATCCCAGACTTTTTTACCAGGTTTTGACTTTTCGTGGAATGCCCTTGCCATTCCGGTAGCTAGAAGATTGATGAATTGAGCCTGATTCTGAGTGAAAAAAATGTCGAAATAGATGGGTTTTATATCAGAATCAGCATCTAATGTATGGAAAAAATGTTGAATTAATCCTGATTTCCCCATTCTCCTGATTGAAAGTAAAAGAGAGTCCACTCCATTTAAAACATTGTTTTTAAGTCTGTTGACTTCTTTTTCCCGATTACAAAAGGTGTCTTTTCCAGCATAGCCAGAAAGTAAAAAAGGATTTTCCATATCCAAATTTATTCAACAAAATGTATAATACAAAATGTTGAATAATTTATTTGTAATTCAATGCAGGATTCCGGAATTATCTTAAGTCCATTGATCTTAAAATTTGTCTTAACCAAACTGGAATTATCCTTTTCCATTTTAGGTAGTAAAGAAGGAAAATTTTGGAACATCTGGTTTGCATAGTCAAGGGCAAAGTGATCGCCACATGGAATCTTCATTCAGAACAAAGTTTAGACGTTTCTTCCTGGCCAAAAGGAGTGTATTTTTATAGAGGCACCGAAAGTAAAACAAGTGGTACTTTTCTCAAGGATTGAATTACCTAAGCGTAAAACCGCTTTATTTTGCCATACTTGCAATCAAGTTTTAAATCATAACACATAAAAATCCAGCGCCATGAACGAAGCACATTTCCACCTCCTTGTCAATCATTTTCCTATTACTGGCACATTGTTGGGCCTTTTGATTTTTGGGTTTGGCTTGCTTTTAAAGAATGAAACCGTCATCAAAACCAGTCTGTTTTTAATTGCATTTACTGCCCTTTTGGCCATTCCAGCCTTGCTAAGTGGAGAAGGGGCTGAAGAATTGATTGAAGAACTGCCAGGTATTAGCCACGATGTTATTCATGAGCACGAGGAAAAGGGAGAACTATTTGTTTGGTTTTCAGGCATATTGGCGGTACTTTCTTTATTTTCTGTTTGGGCCATTTCCACTGCAAAAGCATATAAAAAAGCAATTCTCTGGCTTACTTTTGGTTTTGGCCTGGCTACTGCTTTTCTGGCGGCTCAGGTAGGAAATTCTGGCGGCCTCATCCGTCACCCGGAAATTGAGGCAAAGGCAGCAAACCAGCCTATTGAAGCTGAAGAGCAAAAAGAACACTAGAATTCAAGTCGCTATTTTTACAAAAGTGGGAATACATGCAGTATCTAACTTTGCCAGCAAATGAGATATCTGGACCCAAAAAATCAGTTCACTTTTAAAAAGTTATTTGCTGAGCATCCTCATTTGCTCATCAGCTTTCTTAACAGCGTTTTGCCTTTGGATGAGGGGCAAAAGATTGAAACTATTGAATACCTGCCAGCAGACATGGTTCGGCCTACGCCTTTGTTCAAATCCTCAATAGTAGATGTGCGGTGTAAGGATAATTTTGGCAGGCAGTTTATTGTGGAGATGCTAATGCTATGGACCGATGCCTTTAAAAGTAGAGTGCTTTTTAATGCCTCAAAAGCATATATAAAGCAACTGGAAAAAGGAGAAGCCTGGGATACCATCCAGCCGGTATATGCACTAAGCCTTGTAAATCAAAACTTTGATCACCAGTCCGACTCTTATTACCATCATTTCAAAATCGTAACGGTCGATGAGCCCAAACTATTTCTGGATGGCCTTGAGTTTGTTTTTATAGAGCTTCCAAAGGTGAAAGCCAGGAATTTAAAAGAAAAAGCATTGGGTGTTTTATGGCTTAGATTTCTGGCAGAAATAGAAAACAGAGCAGAGCAGATTTCACCTGATTTTTTCGAGGTTCCAGAACTGATGGAAGCTACAGAAATATTAAAAGAAAGCGCATTTACTGAAACTGAACTGGCCAGTTATGACAAATACTGGGATACTGCTATGGTAGAAAAAGCTTTACTGCAAGGTGCCAAAATGGAAGGCATAGAAGAAGAAAAATTTGAAACCATTTATTCTGCTTTTGCTCAGGGTTTGTCAATAGAGATCATTTCAAAAATCACCCGATTATCTGTAGAGGAAGTCAGCAAGGCATTGAGAGCAAGAAATTTGAACTGATAAGCAGGTATTTAAGTCAATATTTTTCCCAGTTTAAAAAAGCCAAAGCCTTTTCCCTATTTTTGCGGCCCGAAAAGGCAAAAAATAAGATACATATGAACAGAGTGAAAGTCGTCGATGTGCTCAAAGGCAGCGATTTAGGAAATGAAATCCTGGTAAAAGGTTGGGTTAGAACAAAAAGAGGCAACAAAAACGTGGCTTTTATTGCCCTCAACGATGGCAGCACTTTTCACTCTGTGCAGTTGGTGGCCGATCTGGCAAATCTGGATGAGGAAGTTTTAAAAAAGGTTACCACTGGTGCCTGCATTTCAGCTTTGGGAAAAGTGGTAGAATCTATGGGTTCTGGCCAATCGGTTGAAATTCAGGTTTCTGCAATAGAAATTTTAGGCGAGGCAGATGCTGAAACCTATCCGCTTCAGAAAAAAGGCCATTCACTGGAATTCCTTAGGGAAATTGCCCATTTGCGTTTCCGCACCAATACTTTTGGTGCAGTTTTCAGAATCCGCCATGCCATGGCTTTTGGTATCCACAAGTTTTTTAATGACAAAGGTTTCTGTTACATCCATTCTCCGATTATAACAGGGTCTGATGCAGAAGGTGCAGGTGCCATGTTTAAAGTGAGTACCCTCGATGCTGCCAAACCTCCAAAAAATGAAAAAGGCGAAGTTGATTACACACAGGACTTCTTTGCCAAGCAAACCAATCTTACTGTTTCCGGCCAACTGGAAGCGGAATTGGCTGCCATGGCATTGGGTCAGGTTTATACCTTTGGTCCAACTTTCAGAGCAGAAAACTCCAACACTTCCAGGCATTTGGCTGAATTCTGGATGATAGAACCAGAAGTTGCCTTCAATGAAATAAAAGAAAACATGGACCTTGCAGAAGAAATGCTGCAATATCTGGTTCAATATGCACTTGACAATTGTGCAGATGATCTGGCCTTTCTCAATGGACAATACGACAAAGAACTGCTTGAAAGACTGCAATTTGTGGTTTCCAACAAGTTTGAAAGGCTAAACTATGGTGAGGCTGTAGAAATTCTTAAAGCATCAGGCGTAAAGTTTGAATTTCCTGTAGATTGGGGCACAGACTTAAGTTCTGAGCACGAGCGTTGGCTGGTGGAGCAACATTTCAAAAAGCCAGTTATCCTTACCAACTATCCGAAAGAAATCAAAGCTTTTTACATGAAGCAAAATGATGATGGAAAAACCGTAAGAGCCATGGATGTGCTGTTTCCAGGCATAGGCGAAATCATTGGTGGTTCGCAAAGGGAAGAAAACTATGACAAGCTTTTAAACCGTATGAATGAAATGCACATTCCGGCAGAAGAGCTGTCCTGGTATTTAGACACCCGTAAGTTTGGAACCTGCCCACATGCTGGATTTGGCCTTGGTTTTGAGCGTTTGATTTTGTTTGTGACAGGTATGGCCAACATCAGAGATGTGATTCCATTTCCAAGAACGCCCCAGAATGCTGAGTTTTAAAGAATAGAATGACCAAACATATAAAATCAGAAAGGCCCTTTATCGGGTCTTTTTGGTTTTATGGACATTCTGAAAATGAGATTCCTTCAGAAAAAGTGAATCTCCATTTTGCCCAACCGGGATTTTATCCCAACCCAAAGAGGCCCAATTGGCTTTTAAATTCTGCCAGCTTTTTTGCCTTGAAAAGAAGCGGTCATAGAAAAAATCTTTCCTCAAAAAAATGGCATTTAGGTTTTTCTTTTGAATAAAACCGCCAAAATCAGAAAGGATAGGATAGTTGATTTCGAAGCCTACTTTTCCAAATCTTTCCACTCTTTGCCCCAAATAATCGGTATAACCAGTGGAGGCATCAAACATTCTGGTTCCCTTTGGCCAATCCATATCCACCAAGGTTTTGGCGATGGTTTTTTCGTTTAATCCAGTACTGGTAAGTGGTTGAAAGTAATTGAGTTGATTAGATTTTGATAAACCTGAATTTTTATCCTTTTCGATTCTGAAATAGGCTTTTGAGTCTGGCAAAAAATATAGAGTGCCGATGATAAAAGCCAAACCAATTGATGTTTTGACCTTTGCATGCACAAATTGAAATGAATATTGCTTAATCAGAGAGCCAGCTGCCCATAAAAAGACAGGAAACAAAGGAATAAGATAATGGGGGCGTGGTTGAAACACCAAAGCAGCCGTTAGGGAAGGAATACAGATGGGAAGCAAAACGGGAGCCAACCTGAAAAATTTGACTCTTGCCTTTTCAAACCATTCAAGCAAAACTTTGAATTTATGAGAAAACTCAAGACTTACCCATAAAACCACAATGGAAGTACCCAAAGGAAGGCCCAACCAACGATTTGGAAGTAAAGTTTCAAAAAAGTACAAATAACAGCGACCAGGCAAAGCCTTCATATTAAACCAGATATGGCTTAACATAGCACCTGGATTGTTTAAAACGGCAGTTAGCAGGTTTTCGCTTGTCCCGAAATCTTTTTCAAACTGTTCCCGCCAATTGATCCAGTCCCAAAGCAGTTCAGTGGTATTGTTTCCGCTAAAATTTCTCCAGTTGTGCACATAATGTTGGCCAATAGCCACCAAACCTCTTCCACTATTTCCAATAGGAAGGCCCCAGTTTAACCAGCAAATGCAGGCTAGAATAAAGGGAATACCTATCCATAAATACCTGGGAGAAAATGTTTGAAATCCATTTTTCCAAAACAGATAAATGGAGAATAGTAAGCCAAAGCAAGTCCCTAAAACAAATTCCGGTCTGCACCATGCTATTAAAAAACTCATTCCGGAACAAAACAAAACAGATTGTAAGAGCCTGAATTTCAAAAAATAAACCCCAAGTATTGAAATAAAAACACCCAGCATAGCCAGATGTCCTGCTTTTGGCCAAAGCGGGTAGTTGATTTCGGCAGATAAACTACACAAAGCCCAAATCAATGAAAACCAGTAGTTTACTCCGGAAAATCTTAAGCTAAAAAATACAGTTAGCGAAATGATAAATGCCCAAAACCTATAATTCTGGTAATACAGGTTTATCGGATCCTGACCAGCGAAGACTGAAAAAAAACGATAGTGGAGCGAGTAAAGCGGTGAATAGTCTGCCAGCCAGGAGTTTACCGGATGAAAAATTCCCTGGGTTAGATAATAGCTTTCATCATAAAACCGAATGTCCATTTGGTTTTCAAGCCCTGATGAAGTTCTCCAAACACCATAGATGAGAATAGAAATTGCCAGTAAAACCTCGCTAATTGATCTCCAATCAAAGTTTGAATTGGTTTTCAGCTGGAGCCTGGTCATTGGATTTGAGTTGGTGATTAATCCCGTTCGCTTTGTTGCAGCATGTTGGTTTGCTTTATCATCAGGCGAACCAATGGGGCAATTAAAGTTGAGGCAAAAACCAATCCTGGAATATAAAACCAGTTGATGGATGTGATTGTACTCCCTTCAAAGTGATTCTGACTTTCCACCACCAACATCCAATACATCAAAAAGTAATTTATGGTGGATGCAATTGCCCACATCCAACCATTCAATATGCCGTTTGCGGCTTTTCGATTTTCAAAATTTTGTGTCCAAAAAGTCCGGTTTGGAATGAAGAGCAATTCCTTTGCAGCTGTTTTAACCAAAATTGAATACATGTACAAAGCCACATTCAATATCAAAAATAAGCCAAGAAAAAAGAAGAAATATTGAGTTCTGGAAAAGCTAAGTACCATATTACCAACCTGAACGCCAAGGATTTCCTTAAGATTGCCATAGGTGGTGAATAGATTGAAAAGAAAGCCAAGGAGAGAAATAAACCAGAGAATCCGGATGATTATGCGCATTTTAAAACTGATCGCTCAATATTAATTATTGAATATTAAGCATTTGTGTAAATAACTATTGAAAGATGATGATTGTTTCTGTGTGCAAATATCGAAAGTCTAAGACTATAAATAGTCCTACTTGAAATATTCATTTAATTTTTTACCCCTTTCTAAGTAACCAGGTGGATCTAACAGCTTTTTAAATTCCACTTTTTCCTGGTCTGAGAGTTTTGCTTTGCCAAAAATAAACTTGTAGGCTGGCCAGGTCATTGCCTCCATGTGCAAAACCTGTTGTTGATATTGGTATGATTGAAACACATTTAATCCAACACAAAAAAAGGAAAAAGCAATGAGGCCATTGTATATCAGTTTTTTATCCTTAAAATATTGAAACAAAGCAGCCATTGGAAATGCGAGAAGAAAAAAAGCAGGAATAAGAGCCCGCATGCCAAAACAGCCTCCATACCACCAGCAATACCAACTTAAAACAATAAAAATATTGAGTGGTAAATACCAGGCCAAGGCTGATGAAATATGCCGTAATCTTTTGTCTTTCAATAAAAAGTAAATTCCAAGCAAACCTAAAAGCATTATGGGCGTGTAGATAAATAGGCCCTTTCTGAATCCGAAAAGACCGTACCAAATTGTTTCAGGTCTGTCAAAATAAAAGCCTTCTTCTTCATAGGTATAGGCTATCCAGTTTCCTGTGGCTATTTTCCAATAAAAAAATATGGGTGAAAGTGCCAGAAGAAATCCAGCCAATCCACCAGTAATTGATTTCCAATCTGTGAAAATTTCGTTGATTTTCAATCCCTTATTCCACCATTTGGACCAAAGAAAGCCAACTAAAATGAGGCCCAGAAGTGCCTCTGTTGGTCTGATCAAAGCGGAAAGCCCTATACCAGCACAAGCCAGACTAAAATCCTGCCAACGGCGTTTGTCCAGCCATTTCTCGGCAAAAAAAAGAGAAAAGGCCAAAGCGAAAAGTACATAATTATGAGAAATTCCTGCACTTAAAACCGTGTAAAACAGAATGTTGGTTGCGAAAAAGAGCAGGGCCACCACAATAAAAACAATATCATTTTCAAAGTACTTTAAAAGGACTTTCGAAAGCAGCCAAAGTGCCAAAAAGGTATAAAAAATGGTTGATAATGCTACAGCAAGCCTGTATGGAGGTGAGTAACCGCTTTGTTCAGAACCGAAAACCGGAGCAAGAAAGTGGGCAACTGCAAAAAACGGGATCTCTAAAATGGCAATTCCAGGAGAGTATTTGGTTAAATAACCTCCATTTTGGCTAGGGTAAAGGAAATATTTCCGGTCAAACTGTTGTGGAAATTTGTGTACAAAATCCAGCTTACTGAGGTCATTATAGATAAAAACAGCCGGTAGGTAAATGTAGTAGCCATTTGCATCCATTTGAATTGGATATAAGGTCTTTAGCCAATTTCGCTTTACTACAACAAAAGCAGACATAAGCAAAAAACAGATGATTAAAAACCTGTTTATATGAAGTGTTCTTAGCAACGAATCTTGTTTTTCAAAAGGCAAATAAAAGTCTATTCAAATTAAAAGACAGGTGAAATATTTAATTTTGTATCTAGAACCCAAAAACCTAAAGCTAAGCAAAATCATATTTTTAAATGATTTTTGATTGTTTTCATGTAAATTTCAAAATTCTATTTTCGGGTCAATAATTTACTTATCAAATTCCAATGAAAACACTATTTGTACCTACCGATTTGTCCAGCCATTCATTAGTGGCATTAAAATATGCACTTGAGCTTTCAAAAGAAGCACTTTCAAGGAAATTGGTTTATTTTCATTTGAATCCTCAGGTCATTTCTGCAGAGGTTCCGGTTTTATATTATGACGATCTAAAAAGGATCAACCAGGAATTAAAAGAACATCTTGAAAAAGAACTTCAAAAGCACATAGCTGATGCCGGTATCGGAGTTGGAGTATTGGAAACTGAAGTAATTGTTACGACTGAAGGTGGTGCGATATCAGCCATTCCACATCATGCAAAAAAGTGCCATGCGGATCTGATTGTAATGGGTACTCATGGAAAATCTGGTTTTGAGAAATTTTTGCTTGGTTCGGTTACTGCCGGCGTTTTGGAAACATCCAAAATCCCTGTGTTAGCAGTTCCAAAACACTATAAGTATGAACCAGTTGAGCGCATTGCATTTTCGTCTTCATTTAGTTCTTTCACAAATGAGATTAAAACGATTTTACCTTTTTGCCATGATCTCAAAGCAACTCTTGAAGTAATTCATGTGGATTACGGTTTACTTTCTGAAAAACTTATTGAACATGCCAAACGTGTAATAGCAGACATCAATCATTTTGAAATTGACCTTTCCATTGTTCCGGGTAATGTTGAGGATAAACTAATAGACATCTTAAAGCGACATATCGCCAAAACAAAACCTCAATGGCTTGTGATGATTCCTAAAAAAATGGAGTGGTATGAAAAGCTTTTTTTAAGCAGCAAAAGCCTTGAACTGGCAAGTGACTATAACAAACCAGTGCTTATTATCCATCCAGAAGGCCGGTAGTCAAATCGATTTATATTTAGATTAACGTATTGATTTTTAGTTAAATAAAATTTCTATTTTTTATTTGAAATGATAGGTTTGACCGTCTGGTCAAGCCTTTTTACTTTTGGCGGATGAAGCAAATATCCTTTTGGAAATATCAGGGCTCAGGTAATGATTTTATTATGATTGACAACAGGGATTTGTCTTTTGATAAATCCGTATTTTTAATCAATAAACTTTGCGACCGCAGATTTGGAATTGGAGCCGATGGTTTGATTTGTTTAGAAAATTCTAATGAGGCTGATTTTCAAATGGTTTACTTCAATTCGGATGGCAATGAAAGTACATTTTGTGGAAACGGAGGAAGGTGCATGGTTGCCTTTGCTAAAAAGCTTTCGATTATTGAATCCCGAACCAGATTTATGGCAAAAGATGGTTATCATGAAGCAAAGGTTCTTGGCAGAGAGGTTCGGTTAAAAATGATTGACGTTCCCTCTATTAAAATTGTAAACGGTGGATATGAACTATTCACAGGTTCTCCCCACTATGTGAAAGCAGTTGAAAGTACTTATGGTTTGGATGTAAAATCTTTGGGAGCAACAGTGAGATATTCAGAGGAATATGCTTTCAATGGCATCAATGTTAACTTTATGGAGCAAAAGAAGGATCGGATTTTGGTCCGTACCTATGAGCGTGGAGTAGAAGATGAAACTTTTTCCTGTGGAACTGGCGTAACTGCTTCTGCTTTGGTTGCAGCAAGTTTGGGTATGACAAGTCCAATCCAGGTAGAAACGCCTGGTGGAAAACTACAGGTAGAATTTTTAAAAAACGGTTTGGATTCTTTTACTGAGATTTTTCTTCAAGGCCCGGCAGAATTGGTTTTTGAAGGGTTGGTATCGGTTTAAGCTTTTAAGGCTTTCTTTATTAAGTCACAGGCAAATTCAATTTCATCAAAGGAAATAGTTAAAGGCGGGGCTATTCTCAATGCTTTATTGCAATGCAAAAACCAATCGGTAATCAATCCGTTTTTTAGGCAAAAGGCAATGACTTTCAGTATTTTATCAAACGAACCCAATTCAACAGCAATCATTAAACCAGAGCTTCTTATTTCCAATATTTGAGGATCCTGGAGCCCTTTGATAAATGCCAATTCCTTTGCCTCAACTTGTTCTGTTAGTTTGTTGTCCTGAATAAATTTTAAAGTTGCCAATGAGGCAGCACAACAAACCGGATGCCCGCCAAAGGTTGAAATATGGCCTAAAACAGGATTTTCAGTAAAGTTGAATAACAGTTTCTGACTGGCTGCAATTGCACCAAGTGGCATTCCTCCACCCATTCCTTTGGCCATAACAACCACATCAGGTTCCACATTAAGTTTTTGAAATCCCCAAAAAGTCCCTGTTCGCCCAAAACCAGTTTGTATTTCATCCAAAATAAGTAATGCGCCTACTTCGTCACATCGTTTTCTAAGTTCCTGAAAATAGTGTGCGCAAGCCACTTTTATTCCGGCTTCACCTTGAACAGTTTCAATGATGACACAAGCAGTTTTTTCTGTAATCGATTGTAAATCAGAAAAACTTCCATAGTGAATTTGCCTGATTCCTGGTAAGAGTGGCCGGAAATTTCTTTTATAATATTCATCACCGTTTAAAGACAAAGCACCATGGCTACTTCCGTGGTAGGCTTTGTGACAACTAATAATCTCAAATCTACCTGTTGCTCTTTTGGCAAGTTTCATGGCAGCCTCTATTGCTTCAGAACCCGAGTTTACAAACAATATTTGCTGCATGGTTTTGGGCAAAGTATCTGCGATCGCTTTGGCCAGCTCCACCTGAGCAGATTGAATATGTTCACCATAAACCAGGGTATGTAAATGCCTGTCTGCCTGATTTTTAATAGACTCTACCACAAGTGGGTTGGAATGACCAATATTGCTTACAGATATTCCAGCGATAAGGTCCAGATATGCTTTTCCAGTGGTGTCGTATAAATAATTTCCCAAACCATGGCTGATTTCCAAAGCCATCGGTGAGGGCGAAGTTTGGCCAACATGTTGAAAAAATAAGGATCGAAGCATCAGGCAAAGGAATACTAAAGTGATTACATTGTTAATCAGTTTTAAAAACTAAGCCAAAATGATCCTGAGTTTTTGGCTTAATTATTTTTAAATCATAAAAAGCTATTACAAGAGGACAAATTTGATCAGATTGTATCGTATAAAACCTTTGACCTTTCAAATAGAGGATCACAGGTTTCAGGTTCCACTGGACCAACCCAAAGTGGTTTGTTTTTTTCATGATAAAAGGCTGGCAAATGTGGCAATAAACATCCTGCGCCAGCTTGTTTGTCGAAAGCACCAAAAACAACTTTGCCGATTCCCGAAAGTAGAATTCTGCCAAAACACATGCAACAAGGTTCAAGTGTAGTATAAATGGTCAGATCTTTTGCCCGTTTCCACAAAGGAATTGGCAAGCCGTCCATCGCATTCATTTCTGCGTGATTTCCTGGATTAAATTCTGGTTTCAAAATGGTATTAAATCCTTCAGAAACAATCTGATTTTCCAAACCAATAACAGCACCAATAGGTAAATTTCCATTTTTTTCTGCCTCCAGGGCAAGCTCAACCGCCCGGTTTAGAAAGTTGAAATTAATAGCTCCCATCTTTGGAAATAAAATTTTAGATTTCTGATTTTGAATAATTTAAAAACAATATCGCTTCCATTTATTTGCAAACTTAAACAATAGCTATTTGAAAAGGGTAGTCATTGGTTTGTCTTTTAACATTTGATGACTTGATTTGTAGGATTGAAAAAGAACCAACTTTCTATAACCGATGCGCTATCGGGACATTTCCAAACCATTCTTCCTTACCTTTTTAGGCGGGTAAAACTGCCTGAATCCGAACAAATTGAAATTACGTTGCCTGATGGTGATTTTGTTGATGCCGAATTTTGGAAAGGAAATGGCAATGGTTTGGCTATTTTAAGTCATGGTTTAGAAGGAAATACAAAAGCTGTTTATTTAAAGGCCCTTTGTAAAAGCTATCTGGATCAAGGCTGGGATGTATTGGCCTGGAATTTCAGAGGCTGTTCAGGCAGAATAAATAAAACCTTAAGACTTTATCATTCTGGTGCTTACGAAGATCTACAATCGGTGGTGGAGTTTGCATCCCTCAGGTTTTCGCCTTTAAAAATTCACATGGCAGGTTTTAGTCTGGGGGCTAATCTCACCTTGGTTTTTCTGGCCAAAATGGGTAAAGAATGGCTTGAAAAAATGCACGTCGAAAAAGGATTGGCCATTTCGCCACCACTTAATCTTGCGGCTTCGTCCAAAAAGTTGGACACAATTTGGAACAGACCCTATCGCTTTAACTTTTTGCGGGCTTTGAAAAATAAAATCAAAGAAAAGGCAAAGCAGTTTCCAAAAGAAGTACAGTTAAAGCATCTGGATTATAGTAAAACTATCTTCGATTTTGACGACTATTATACAGCACCAATGCATGGATTTGCTGGAGCAACTGACTATTACAAAAAGTGCTCCAGCCTTTATCATCTCGTTGATATTGAAATCCCTACAATGATTATTATTGCCAAAAATGATCCAATGCTTGGAAGAGGAAATTATGAGGGTTTAGAAAAAATCAACCCCAAAATACGCATACAGATTTTGGATAGGGGAGGGCATTGTGGTTTTTGGGGTATGGGTATATTTTAGCCCATCGATCCAATTATTCTGGCTATTTTTAATAGGTATGAGGAATACGAATAACCATCCGTAAATGGAAAAGGAATTTATTCTGATATTTCAGAATACGTATCAGTGGTTTTCTCCTGAGGTATTTCAAGGCCGTTGACATCGAAAAAGACTTGTGAACCATTAATTTTAATTTTGAAAAGGTGTTGATTCTTGTTTCGAATTACCTTTTTTAAATCCTTCAACTTTTTGCCCGGATATTTTAATTTTACCGATTCCTGAACTGCCAGAGGCAATTCTGCCATCCCGATATTTTCCTCAGTTTCAATCAGATTGCCTGTATCATCAAATAGAGCAGCGATTGCTTTTTTCTCTAACTTGAATTCAGCGGCAAATTGCCCTATACCAGATTCCCATTTTACCTTTTCGGCCAAAGGAAACTTCCTTTTAAATGCAGCCTTTATGGCTAATGGAATGTCCGCAAAGCTGCTAAATGAAATAAATCCCAGAATTACCCCAATTAGAATTGTGATTCTCTTTTTCATTTTTTTGTTTTGACGTATCGGGCATATATGCAGAAACGAACATTATTTGTAACCTTTAAAAAGAGCCATTTTATATTAAGATGATCCAAATCAATAGAAATCCATGTACATAAAACTCTTGGTTATACAATAAAAAAATATCATATAATATTGAAAATTAAGGGTTTAAAATTTTTAAGGGAAATAAAACTATAGGTTTTGATAGTGATAGAATCACAACAATAGAATTCTGATTCTAATTTAAAAAAAAGGCTTTTTCATGACTACAGCTTTAGGTGGTATGAAAAAATAAAAAAAAGAACTTAAAAGTTTGGAGATAGAAATTGATTCCCTACTTTTGCACCCCGATTGCGGATGTGGCGAAATTGGTAGACGCACTAGACTTAGGATCTAGCGCTGCGAGGCATGGGGGTTCGAGTCCCTTCATCCGCACAAATCAGGAAAGGCCCCATTTTAACAGAATGGGGCTTTTTAATTTTATAAAACTGAAAAATCAGAATCGTGGAAATTCAATTCGAAACAAAAGAAAACTCATCAGCCTTATTGACCATCAGTATTGATCAATCAGATTATCAGTCTGATTATCAGTCAAAAATCAAAGACTATTCCAAAAAAGTCCAAATGAAAGGCTTTAGGCCTGGCAAAGTTCCGCCAGCTTTGGTAGAGCGTATGTATGGTCCATCTTTAAAAAGTGAAGCCATAAATACCGTAATCAATAAATCGGTGGATAACTATTTGAAAGAGAATAAGGTAGATGTTCTGGGAGATTTAATTACTGAAAACTTTGTACAGAATGAAGAAGAGGCCGATGTAAATGCGCCATTAAAATTTTCATTTCACATGGCCATCAAACCGGAAATTAACTATCCAGCTGTTGAAAGCATTGCGATTACTTATCCTGAAATTCAAATTGAAGAAGCCAAAATCACTGATTTTGTAGTGGATTTGCAAAAAAGATATGGACCAATGGGTCAGGGAGAATCTATAAAAGAAGGTGATCTTTTAAAAGGTATCCTGAAAGCCAAGGATGGTAGTTTTGAATTGGCAGATTCGTCTTTTCCGTTTTCTAAAATTAAAGAAGGTTATCAAACTCAGTTTATTGGAAAAAAAGTAGGTGAGACCATCGAATTTCCAATAGAGGAAGCCTTTGACAAAGAAGAACTTAAGTATGTAACGGGCAACTTTGGAAAAAATGCCGTTGACAAGGAATTTACTGGTCTTTTCACTTTTGAAGTTTCTGAAATCAATACTCAGGAGACAGCAGAATTGAATCAGGAGTTTTTTGACAAAGTAGTTGGAAAAGATCAGGCGCACAACGAAGCGGAACTAAGAGAAAAAGTAAAAGAAATGTTCCGGGATACCTATGAGCAAGAGTCTGAATCGTTTTATCAACTGTCTCTTGAAAAACACATTTTTGACAACACCAAAATGGTTTTGGCTGAAGATGTGGTTCAAAAAGTGATTTCCGGAAGAGTAAAAGGCAAAATGAGCGAACAGGAGGTTGTAGATTTTATACCTCGCTATATCAACTCTATGAAAATGAGTTTGATCAAAAACCAGATTGCGGCAGACAACAAAATACAACTTTCTGAGCAGGATTTGTTGGAGGCTGCCAAAAGAAAATTAAGCAGAGATTTCCAACAGATGGGTTATGGCAAATTAGGAGATGAATTTCTTGACCAATATGCTGTTACCTTTTTGAATGAAAAGGACAAAAACAACAGAGATAACATGGCTGAGCAGTCTTTGTCTGCCAAAATCGCGGCACTGGTCCTTGAAAAGGGAAAAATTGTCAGAAAAGCTGTTGCGATTGAAGAATTCAATAAATTGGTTGAAGAATTGAACTAGTCTTGCAATTACAAAACCAATATTTCGGAAAATGAATCTGCAAAACGAATTTAGGAAGTACGCCGTTCACCATCAGGGAATTAGCGGACACACGATAGACGACTACATGAGCCACATTGGAGATATTTCCAGACCTGTGGTAGAAAATACGACACAATACATCATTGAAGAGAGACCAGTACGTTTTGCTCAGATTGATGTATTTTCAAGATTGATTATGGACAGGATTATTTTCTTTGGAACGCCTGTGGATGATCAAATAGCCAATATTGTAATTGCACAGATGTTATTTTTGCAATCTGCTGATCCTAAAAAAGACATCATGATGTATATAAATTCTCCAGGAGGTTCTGTGTATGCAGGCATGGGAATTTATGACACCATGCAATTTATTTCTCCTGAGGTTTCTACGATTTGTACTTCATTAGCAGCTTCTATGGGTGCGGTTCTTTTAGCAGGTGGCGCAAAAGGAAAACGTTCTGCACTTCCTCATGCAAGAGTTATGATTCACCAACCTTCAGGTGGAGCGCAGGGAAAATCAACTGATATTGAGATTACTGCCAAAGAAATTGTAAAGTTGA
>JBIPOE010000176.1:0-2629 GCA_044379485.1 Catalimonadaceae bacterium | reverse complement strand
CCACAAAATGCGCCATGGGTTTTGGCCACGAGCCTGGACATGCTGCATTACTCGCCAGAGCCCATGGTGGTGCGCCAACTGATCAAAAGCGCAAGCATTTTGGGCCGGCAGGATTTGGTGCAAATGCACACGGCGCGTTGGCACGCCGCGTTTCCCTCCGAACCCATCACCACACCTTGAAGCACGACGCAAGGAGGATGTTGGCGTTCACTTCCCCGCCACAAAGCTCCCCGACTTGCCCCCATGCTTTTCCAGCAAGGTCACACCGTTGATGGTCATGCCCCTGTCCACGGCTTTGCACATGTCATAAATGGTGAGCAGCGCCACTGGGGGAGCCATACAAATCAACAACTTAGCCACCACAGGCTTGAAGACTTGACCCGATTTCTGTCGGGTTAGTGGGACAAAATTGGGACAAGAATTCTTGCCCGCCACAACTGTACTTAAATCACTGGATTTGTCTAGGCCGCTCTCAATGCCGATACTGGGTCAAATTTGGCCAGAAGCTGACCCCACCGTATCCCCACCCCCCATTTTGTGAGGATGGTTCCATCCAGCACCTTGCACTGTGTTTAACGCGAACGATCTCATCCGGATTTCATACCGATATACTTAATTCACACGGAACTACGATGTCCGACCATATGCAAGACATTAAACTTCCACCACGTGCTGGTTACCGGCATGGTCTCAGTCAACCATCACTCAAAATTTCGTTGGCTTTAGACTGCCCGCCTACAGTTGCATTGAGCACCATTGATGACTGGTTGGAAAATGCTTTTTCCATCAAGTTGATGCAACTGCCGCTTACAGGCTCAGTGGCGAGGACGACCCGTGAATCGGAAGTTGCCGGCCTTGCTTGGCGTGTCATGCACCTCGGTGCAGCTTTACTGCAGGCGGTGCGGGTTCCCGTGTTCGATGTCGGACAGATACTGGCAATGCGAAGTCAGGGTAGCGGAACATCCACTTGGCATTGCATGCTGGCAATGTCACGCATCGATTACGTTCAGGATGCTCACTACACCCTTGCATACCAGCATGCGGCTAAAGCCATTCAATGGCTCAGCGCGCGGGCGTACACACCGGCAAACGTCGAGAGCTTATTTACAGCATTGAACGAACAATTCGTAAAGCGGGTTAAACCACAGATCTATGGAGGCGAATCGACACTTCCAGTCTTGCAGGTAGCATGGAAAAAAGAAATCGAGTTTCGCCATCTGGGCCATGGAACATATCAACTGGGCATAGGTGCTAGGCAACTACGCATTGACCGCGGAGCCATCCAATTCGATTCCGCCATCGGAGCACAGATTGCCCACAACAAATGGCGGTCAGCTAACCTTGCTCGTAATGCGGGTCTTCCTGCACCGACCCATATGACGGCTACCTCCGAAGATGCCGCCTTGACTATCGCACACAACCTGGGATGGCCTGTCGTGATCAAGCCGCTGGACCGCGACCGTGGCGAGGGCGTGACAGTTGACATCCGTAGTGACCAACAACTTGTCGAAGCGTTCAAGAAGGCGGCGGCGCTATCGCCTTCAGTGCTGGTCGAACGTCAAGTGCCTGGCGTGTGCCACCGAATCCTGGTGGCTCAGGGCAAGGTTTGCATAGCTGCTAAGCGGTTGCCGAAGTCGGTCAAGGGTGACGGACGCCGGACCGTGCTGGCACTGGTTGATCTTGCCAACGCAGAGGAACAGGCCAAGCCGCCTTGGTCGCGACTCAAACCCTTTCCGCTCGACGAGATGGCCCTGGCGTGCCTTTCGGCAGCTGGCTTCACTCCAAATAGTATTCCTCCCGAGGGCGCGATGGTGCCATTGCGACCTATTCAGACCAGCGAGTGGGGTGGCGTTGTGGAATACCTAACCGACAAGATCCACCCAGACAACGCGGCCATTGCCATTAAGTCGGCCCGTATCTTCGGTCTTGCTGTGGCCGGGATCGACATGATTTCAACCGATATCACGCGCCCGTGGCATGAGAACGGCGCAATTATCAATGAGGTGAATTTTTCACCCTTGCTGAACGATCGGCAGGACGGGACCATGATTGGATCATTGCTGGATAGATGGCTTACCGATGGTGGCTACATACCTGTTGAGGCTGTGATTGGCGGGGAATCTGCTATGGCCGAAGGGTTGCGCATTCGAGATCACTACTCCTCGCAAGGCATCCGCTGTTGGCTCACAAACCACATGGAGACCGTATCGGACAGCGGCGAGCAGAGCGCTGTCGCGGCGCTGGGTCTTTATGGGCGATGCATGGCCCTTCTTTTAGATCCGGAAGTCGAGGCGTTGATCATGGTGATTCAGACTGACGAGCTGCTTGGAACTGGTTTACCATTTCGCCGCATTGGTCGGATTCACGGACTTCCTGATGTTCACGTACCACCATCAGAAGCGTCCGCACACCGCCAGATCGTGCCCGTTTGGACGGATGCGATGCGTAAGCTCCTTTTAGCCCACACGGCGGCAGGCGAAAACTCAGCTGTTCAGCGTACGGATTCCATATAGCTAAGTGCGCTCTGCATCACCTCAGACCCTGTTTGCGTCAACTGCCCGTGGCGTGCTACCACTTCGTGACCAGCCCAGAAGTTCTTCAAGTCTTCCATGCAAGCGGCCTTGGCAAC
>JBIPOE010000212.1:0-2637 GCA_044379485.1 Catalimonadaceae bacterium | reverse complement strand
TGTAATAATGACTGGACAAAAGTGACATAAAATTGCAACCTAATTTTACCAACACCATTCATAAAACTTCTATACATTGTACTTCTTGCTAAAAATATAAAATACAGTAATATAAAAATCAATAAACTAAAATTTGGCATTATTGAATTCTTCAACCACAATTTATATACAAATGGCGAAACTATAATCATTATTATTCCACCGAAAATAATCAAAAACCATAATTGGTTTAATTTTTTCATACTGCTCTTTATCCAGGCAATATCTCCTTTCGCATAAGCATCTGTGGAAGCTGACCAAAGAGGCGTTAGAAAAGTTGAAAATGCAATAAATAAGATATTGATGTATTTATAAGCAATATTAAACGATGTCACTTCTTCTAAACCACAAGCATGAGCTATTATAATATTGTTACTTTGAAACAAAAACAAAGCTGTAATTTGTATTAAAAAAAAACGTATTCCCAACGAAAACAAAGATTTAATATGTTCTTTGGAAAAATATTTAAAAGACGGAAATACAATTTTATAGCGAGTTGAGAAAAAATAAACAAAAGCGCATAAAAGCGGGAAAAGTTGAGAAACAGTTAATGCAATTCCAATATAAAGTAATGATGGTTTAGTTGTTTTGGTTACGATGTAAACTACTATTAATGAAAGTATATTTCCTGCAAAATTTATTAATGCTGGTATTGAAGGCTCTTGATCTGCAGTTAATAGAGAAGTAACAATACTTATTACAAATCTAAGACAAAATAATCCCGCTGAAATAAATGATATAATTTTTAAATTATTTTCTAAATACTTTGGGGCATTTAATATACTTGCCCAATTTATAAATAAAGAACCTATGGCAAAAGATACAAATATTAATAAGCTAATTATTGATAATGAAAAAAAAGCGGTACTAACATATTTTTTCATCTCATCTACATCATTCTTAATTTTAGCTTCAGCATACTTATTCCTCAATCCATGTCCTAATCCAATATCAAAGAAAGCGAACCAACTAATTAAGGTGGTCAATGTAATCCATATACCATATTCTTCAATCCCCAAATACCCTAATGTAATCGGAATAAGAAGTAAGCTTGTAATAATACTTAATATTTGATATATCATTAAAAGAAAAATGTTTTTCTTGTATTTTTTCGAACGACTATTTTCAGTTGAAATTGTTTTTTTTATCTTACCTAAAATCATTTTTAATTTTAAAGTTTATTTTAGTAGTTCTAGTTATTTTATTGTTTTTTTGATTTTTAATATTTTGTTTAGTAAATTATCTTTTTTTATACTATTAATTTAATAAAGCAATTTTCACTTTTATTTCAAGTTTTCCCAATACCATTTTATAGATTCATACAATCCATTTTTTAAGTTGTGAGTTGGTTTATATCCTAGTAAATTTTCTGCTTTATGAATTGAAGCCAATGAATGGGGTATATCACCTAATCTATTCGGTCCATGATTAATAATAACTGAAGCAATTTTTTCATCATATTCACTTAAATATTCTTTTAGCAAATTTGTCATTTCTATTAAATTGATTCTTTCACCCACTGCAGTGTTAAATACGGTTCCAATAGCTTCTTTGTTTGATGTTGTTGCAGCTAAATGGTTCATTTGTATTACATTATCAATATATGTAAAATCTCTTGAATTTGTTCCATCACCATTGATTGTTGGTGACTCTAAATTCATAAATAATTGAGTAAATTTAGGAATTACTGCAGCGTATGCTCCATTGGGATCTTGTCGACGACCATATACATTGAAATATCTTAATCCTATAGTTTCAAGTCCATATGTTTTATAGAATACATCAGCATAAAGTTCATTAACATATTTTGTAACTGCATAAGGTGATAATGGTTTACCAATAATTTCTTCAACTTTAGGTAGATTCTCACTATCTCCATACGTTGAGGAGCTTGCAGCATAAACAAATCTTTTTACTTTAGCATCTCTAACAGCAACAAGCATATTTAGAAATCCACTAATATTAACATCATTCGAGGTAATGGGATCGTTTATAGATCTTGGTACAGAACCTAGTGCTGCTTGATGAAGAACAATTTCTACATTATCAACTGCTTTTCTACAAATTTCAATATCCCTTATATCACCTTCAATAAAAGAGAAATTTGGATTAGAAAGAAAAGGTTCAATATTTTCTTTTTTCCCAGTAGAAAGATTATCGAGGCATTTAACAATATTTTTATTATCTAATAGGGATTCACATAAGTTTGATCCGATAAATCCTGCACCACCAGTTATTAATACAACTTTATTTTTAATCATAGGTTTATTGTATTTCTACTTTTTTAAATGTTTCTAAATTATTTAAAAACCATTCATATGTATATTTTACCCCCTCCTCAAGTTTTATTTTCGCTTTCCAGCCAACTTTTTCCATTTTAGAAACATCCATTAATTTTCGGGGAGTTCCATCCGGTTTTGTTGCATCCCAGATTATTTCTCCTGTGTGTCCAATGGTTTGTTGAATGATTTCTGCTAGTTCTTTAATAGACAAATCTACTCCTGTACCAACATTAAATAAATTATCCTCTAATTTGTTTTCAATGGAGTATACTACAGCATCTGCGAGGTCTTCCACGTGTAAAAATTCTCTTTTTGG
>JBIPOE010000237.1:0-2652 GCA_044379485.1 Catalimonadaceae bacterium | reverse complement strand
GAAAATAATTCGAAATACTCCCGGCTTTAATAAATCCTAATGCTAATTGGATTAATCCTGAAATAAAAACTGCAGTCAAGAAAACGTCAAAGGCTCCCAAATCAGTAATTGCAGTTAATACAATTGCAGTCAAACCTGCTGCTGGACCTGAAACACTTATATGTGATTTGCTTAAATAACCCACAACTATTCCGCCAATAATACCGGAAATAATACCTGAAAACAATGGTGCGCCAGAGGCCATTGCAATGCCTAAACATAATGGAAGCGCCACTAAAAAAACCACTAAACCTGAAGCGAAATCAGATTTGAGATTTGCAAAAAGATTGATTTTTTTTGTCATAATATTAAACTTAAAATTAAAATATAAAGATTTTACTACATAATAAAAAGGCAGCATTAGATTTAAATAAATAACGATCAAAGGTTTATGCCCGTTCTGGTGGAGGAATAAAAATTTTTGAAAATATTTTATCGTGTTTAGATAAATTCTCGAAGCGGATTAAACTGGAATTTAAAAAAGAAAAGTCGTTAGGAACGTGTTCAATATCAAAACTAAATACAGCTTCAATTTCTTTATTTGCTTTTTCTTGATCTGAATAATTATAAAACTCGGACACATCTGAATTTTCTTCAAATACACTAACAATAGTTGGAGTAATAAGAAAGCTAGTAAAAACAAACAATAATAATTGTGCAATTTTCTTCATAGTATACAAAATTAGAATTTAAGAAATGAAATCAAAGCGATTGGATTAAAATTAAATTAACTTCTACTTTTTTTAATAAAAACAATAAGCAAATATGTGTTTTAAAATCTATGAATTTTAAAAATAAATACTTCATTCGATTAATTACAAAACCATTCTTTTCGATGTTAGTTGAACTTTTTTTGCTTTAAATATTTTCTTTATTGTATCATTACAAGTCATTTTTTAATCAATTATTATTTGATTTTATTTTTTAATAAAATATAATTACCATTATTTTTATGGGGGTGTAGGTCTTTTTTAGATTAAAATTATCAATTATTATTACTTTTTACATTAAATTTTTTAAAAAAAGATTAAAAAATAGGGGGTCTGAGTTAATATTTAAATATTAATATAATAAAATAATATAAAAAAAATAGGGATACTATATTTTTTGACAATCATTTTTTGGTTATCGATAATTCTTTCGTAAATAAGTCAAAAAACGGCTTTTTAAGTTTTTAAGTTTAACAAAAGGTAATAGATTTGCCTCAGGAAAAATATTTTTTTCTACACGAATTTACAACTGTAAAATGATGTTTTCTTATTTATTGAAAATGAATTTTGTAAGATTAAATTTAAAAAAAACTAAAATTATTAAACAATTAAACAATTAAACTAAAACAAACATGAAAAAAGTAACACTTATTTTAGCATTAACATTTACTAGCATAATGACATTTGCTCAAGATTCAGCTGAAAGTACACCAAAATCTACTCCATTAGAAATTTCGGGTTCTGGAGATTTGTATTACAAATATGATTTCGCAAAAACTCCAAATATCGGAACAAGTTTTGCTTCAGATCAAAATTCTCTTTCTTTGGGTATGTTGGACATTGTTTTGAAAAAATCATTTGGGAAAGTTTCTTTTGTTGGTGAAGTTTCTTTTGGACCAAGAGGACAAAGTCAATCAATCCCTAATGTGGATGATCAGTCATTTCACATTCAAAATTTGTATGCTACTTATGCATTCACGGATAAATTTAGCATGACTGCTGGATATATGGGGACGTTTATTGGATATGAGGTAATTTCTCCAGTAGCAAATTTCCATTATTCTACGTCTTATATGTTTACAAACGGACCATTCCAAAACGCAGGTATCAAAGCTAACTACAAGATATCTGATAAATTTGGTGCAATGGTAGGTGTTTTTAACGATAAATGGAACGTATACACTGCAGATGAATCTAAAGGGTTAAATGCAATTGGAGCCCAAGTTTCATATGCTAGTGGTCCAGTTAGTGCTTATCTTAACTTCTTAGATGGCTCTGTGAGCGGGACAATTATAGATTTGACTGCGACATTCCAATTGTCTGAAAAATTTAAATTAGGTTTAAATGCTGCTGATTTTTCTAACACAGGAGATGTAGGTTACACAGGTTTTGCGTTATACCCATCTGTTGCTATTACTGATGCTTTTTCTTTAGGTTTGCGAGGGGAATATTTTAAGGCTAAGGAAGGGTCTGTTGAAGGAACTGATGTATATGGTATTGACGGAGATCAATCGGTAACCGCTTTTACTTTATCTGCTAATTATAAAGCAGGTGGATTTACTTTAATTCCAGAATTTAGATTAGATGGTAATTCTGAAGATCGTTTTAAGAAATCTAATGGAGGTGACGTTGGTTCCGCTGCTCAAGCTACTTTAGCTGTTGTTTACGGGTTCTAATAAAATTTCAAAAATAATTTTTTTTACTGCCAAGATGCTTTAGAGTGTTTTGGCAGTTTTTTTATTTTAATTTTTTCTATGAAAAAAGCGTATTGAAATTCTTTTCAATACGCTTTTTAAGTATTCAATTTTTTAAAGTACGAAACTTAAAATCTACTATTAAAATCTAGAAAAGAGTTAAAACTTCAATTGATACACTATGTCTAAATCCTTATTAGAGCTAATAT
>JBIPOE010000236.1:0-2664 GCA_044379485.1 Catalimonadaceae bacterium | reverse complement strand
GCAGGCATAATAGAATCGTAGTTGGGTTTTGCATAGAAATAAACGGAACCCGTCACAAAATGTTTGATGCTATCGGTTACATAAAACTGAGAGTTTGTAGCGGCATTGCCATCCACTTGATAGAACATTCCATACACTTTTTTGGTAGGATTCAAATACGGTTGTTCTAATATATCGTCAGCTTTTATGACGTGTTCATACGTTAGTTTTTGAGCGTCACGCAATAATTTATTGATATTATTATTTACTGGCTTGTAGGTCAAATAAATGGTAGCTTTCATTTAGTATCATTCGATTTTATAAATAATCAAAATTTCTTTCGATTTATTTTTATAAACATCTAAAAAAAGTTTAACCCTTCTGTTTTCTAGATTATTATAAATTTTTGAATTAAAATAATCATAATTGAAAGCCCCATCATTTATTGGCAAACCAATAATTTTTTTTGAATTTTCAAAATAACAATATAAACTTGTAGTTAAATTACTTTCATTGATTCCTGTCAACTTAGAAGTTAATTTTTTATCTATATTTGTTTTCCCTACACTGCTTAAAACAGCCTCAATTGCTCTTTTCTCTACTATTTTTTACTTTGAGAAGAACAGTAATTAAAGATTAGCGACATTAAAATTAAAGGTATTTTTTTCAATTTTTATATGATTTACAAGCAATTGTATTTAGCTCTTTACTGTTATAAATAATTAAAATTTTGTTTATAATAGGTTTTCCTTCAAAGTAACTAGGGGAAGACAAAATTAATTTTGAATAATTATTACTTAAACTGTCTATTTCGCTTAATACTTTGGAATTAGCTCCTAAAATTTCAAATTGTATAGCTCCAGAATTATCTTTATCTAAGTCAATTCCTGTTTTCTTTAAAGTCTGAATTATAGTAAAATTTTTGTAAGCATTTACCCATTCTTTTTTGCTATAATCCTTTTCATTCTTGTATAAGGATTTACAGTTAGTAAATGTTAATAAAAGTATTAAAGATAAAATTATTGAATTTTTCATATTTTCATTTAATTTAGTTTCCAAATGTCTATATAATCTAAAATGGCTGTTGGTACATCATGAAAATGGCAACCAAAAATGCACGTTCCATTATTAATTAAATCAGCATGTCCAGATGCCCAATTATGATCTGGGTCATCTGTAACCATCGAGAAAATTCCTTTCATATTAGCGGTTAATTGCGGGAAATTTATTCCATTTAAGCCACCTTGGGTTGAAATAAAATGAGTATGATTTGGATTATGTGGTGTTGTTGGATCACCGTCGTTTGTTCCAAAAGTTTTTCGCATCCATTTATTTAAAGCTTTCGCGTTTAAAAAATAATATTTGTTATCTCCACCTTTTATAGTTTTACCAGGCAAATTTGGAATGATTATTCCTGCTCCATTAAGTCCTCTTGAAACTTTTAATGCACAAAATCCTCTTACATCCAATGGGTTGTTTATATAGGCAGCTAAAACATCTCCTCCAATTAATTGAATTAGGTTTTTACTGTATTTTTTTCTAGCTATTTCCCAGTCTGCTTCTTTATAGAATGTTTTATCTTCATAATTTTTTTTGATGTCTATTGAATCCCAAACACAAATATCATTTAGCCTAAGAATCTTTAAGGTCATATTCGTATTGATTTTTTTACTAAGAATCATAATTTTTTTAGAACGATCTTTAATTTTTGTGTCTAAAAAATCACTGACTACTGCATATTTTTCTTTGAGTGTGTCATTAATTTGACTAATTGGACTAGTTTGAACAATTATGCTTTTATCAGATCTAGATGCACAGCTTATCATAAGAATTGCGGCAATGATTATAAAATGTAGATGCTTCATTTAATTTGTATTTATTTGTTACATGGTCGAAAATGAGTATAATATCTCGACGTATTCAGGTTTTATTTAATTACACGGTTGTCCAACAGCGTATTGTCCTTGAGAATAAACTCCATCTCAACTTATCCAATTAGGCACTCCTATATGCGTTTGAACCCATTTTCCATTTTTCTTTTTATATATTATAATTCTTGTAGAAATTTCATAAGTTGGAAATACTTTTCCATGGGAAAAAGTAAAAATGAGATATTCTTTATTTTGATAATATATAGGCTCCGAAATATAAAAGTCTTCAAACTCATACCCATACTCATTTAAACCAAAAAAGTACTTTTTTTCATAAGCTGGTGTGCCAAAATCTAATTCTTCTAAAATGAAATTTTTATAATTAAAATTCTCCGCAACCCAGCAACATTCTCCTCCTCTAAAAGTAGCATTTTCTATTTCTACTACTGAGTTTTTACTGTATTTTTTTCTAGCTATTTCCCAGTCTGCTTCTTTATAGAATGTTTTATCTTCATAATTTTTTTTGCTGTCTATTGAATCAAAAGTATAAATCTCATTTAGTCTAAGAATTTTCAAAGTCATATTAGTATTGACTTTCTTGCTATGAATCATAATTTTTTTAGAACGATCTTTAATTTTTGTTTCTAAAAAATCATTGATTACTGCATATTTTTCTCTAAGTGTGTCATGAATCGGGTTCATTGGATTGTTTACTACCGTTATGCTTTTGTCGTATTTAGGAGCACAACTTATTATAAGAATTTCGGCAAAGATTATAAAATGTAGAAGTTTCATTTAATTTGTATTTATTTGT
>JBIPOE010000206.1:0-2668 GCA_044379485.1 Catalimonadaceae bacterium | reverse complement strand
TCCATGGATAGCGTCGTCAGCGTGGTCGCAGCCGCTCCTGTCCTCTTGGCTCGCATTCGGCCGCTGGCCAACATGCAGTGCTCGCAGTCATCACGAAAGGTGCTATGTCCATTGAGACGATGCTGTTCCAACGACTCCTTCTGCTTTCCTCCAGGTGCGTCGACGAACTTCAGACCATCCACCAGGCCCTGAGCCTCAAGCAGAACGGACATCGTTTCCTGCGACACTTCTGCCTTCTGGCCCAACGAAACAGCTGACCTCTCAGGCTTCACGTCAATGGCCGCGGCCAGAATGCGCTGTCTGCACAATTCCTGGAGTTGCCTACCGTCGCTCTGCGAAAGATAAGGCAGATCACCATGAAAGGTGACAGGGCATCTGATGTTGGGTCCGACCAGCATCAGACCAGCTCTCGTCCATCGAGGGCGGATGCCAAGCAGACGCGCCATGCGTCCCCATGGTGCCAGTGGACGTGCGTTGTCGATCAGGACTTCTCCAAAAGAGTTCATCTTAGCCCATGACGTAGAGCCGTCTGCCAGGTCCACTCCAACACGACGACTGCCCTCGCGGTCAAAGGTACCGTCATTTTGGCCGATGACAAAGTTGGTCGTTCCAGAGTCAAGCAAGTAGTCGTCTGCCTTGGCGCAGGGTGATGTCGTCCACATACACCTCTTGGCCTGTACTCGCGGCGACTCGTCCAAGACGTCTCTCACGACCTGCTTCATCGTGTCGTACATGCTGACTTCTGCCTTGTTCGCCTGGACGGCGTCGGGAGCTGCAACTGGATTCTTCTTGCAGTCTCTGGCGATGTGACCTTGTTCTCGGCAGATGTAGCAGGTAGGACCCTTGCCCTTCTGCTCGGTCGTGGTTGCTGCTGCCGCCGAAGCTGCTGCTGGAGTCGACGCCTGCGATCCCTTTCCACCCTTCTGACCCTGGTGGTATTGCTGCTTGCCTGATTTCCCATCTTTCGCATCTTCTCTGGGAGCTCGACAGACGAAAGCGAGGTGCCCAACCTTGTTGCAGTTCGTGCACTCTTTATCCTTGTGCTTGCAGTCCGCCTTCACATGGTTCGTCCTGCCACAAACTGTGCATGGCTTAGGCTGCTGCTGGGAGTTTCCACCCTTTCCAGCGCCCTTACCGCCACCGCCACCGCCATGTCCGCCAGCGTTCTGAGCTCCTCCTGAAGAGCCACCGCCTGGAGGACTGCCACCACTCTGATTGTTGCAGTTGGCATTTGCAGCGTTAGCTTTCGCCTTGCCTTCCACGACCACGCCCTTGGCTTTGATCATGGATTGCGCCAGCATAAGATAGGCCTCGACGTTCTCGATTGTAGGCTGCTCTGACAAACGCATCTTCGAGGCAGCTTGAGTCAGCTCGAAGATCTCGAGTGACGACATCTTCGTTGTCACCGCACCCACCAGCGTCGCCACTGCATTGTAGAGAACCAGTGGATCAGGAGCCGTCAGTCCCAGCTGAGTTCCACGCTTCCTGTTGGCCGTAAACTCGGCCACTGCACTGTCGAAGTCATGCAGTCCCTTCGGCATCTCTGGCTTCTCAATCGCACTCTTCACCATCAGCTTCTCCTTGTTAGAGCCGTAGCCGACGTGAACGAGTAACGCAAAGATCTGCGCCGAAACCGAGACTGACGCCAGTTCATCAACAAGCATCGCTGACCGAAGACGCTCAGGAAGAATTGCCAAGACCTTGGAGCGAAGATGTCGCTCTCGCTGGTCTGGCGGAGGATCAGGGACACGCATCGTTGCACGGGCCAACGCATCCGACTCCAGGTGCTGGCGATATACTTCCATCGCCACTTCGGTGCAGTTGTCCCAGGTGAATAGGAATTCACTGCTGCAGCCCTCCATGAAGATCCTCATCTCTCGTAACCACAGTGACAACGTGCGGGGTGTGTTGTCGTCCTTCAGGGGAGGGAGCTTGTCCACCCGCTTCAATTCGCTGTCACTGGGTTTTGTAGTCGTTGTCGTCTGCGATGACGACCGCTGCATTGCTGGAGATTGATTCTCCTTTGGAGGCGAAGGAGGTGACGGACCCTGCTGTGCCGCATTTGGCCACCACATCTGAGGATACCACTGTGGCATCAACGCTGGTGCCTGCTGAACATTCTGATACTGATTGTAATTCGGCAATTGAAGGCCCTGATAATTTGGCTGTGGATATGGCTGCTGGTAGTTCTGCTGGTAACCCTGCTGGAAACCCTGCGGAAATCCCTGGTAATTTGGCTGAGGATACCCTTGCTGGTAATTTTCCTGCTGCCAAGGTTGTTGATAGCCCTGAGCACTCGGCTGCTGAAGATTCGCATTTACTGAACCTGTAGGCAGAAAAGGCTGTTGTGGCTGCTGAAACTGCTGTTGCTGTTGTGGTTGCTGCAGCTGCTGTGGCTGCTGCAACTGCTGATTCCTCCAGCGACGTGCTGGGGAGATCTGTTCGTACTGCCCTGCATACCCACAGGCTGGTGCAGATCCTGGACGAAGGTCATCTTCTCCTTGCACACTGCGGGCATGTCCCAATTCAGGCGCTGAGTAAGGCCCGCTGCCAATGAAGTAGCCCGACGGCATCTGTGGCACTTGGACTGTGGAGGGGATCGAACTGCTCTGTCGACCCGCCGACGACGCCACAGGCGAGCTGGCTCCGTTGGCAGCCCTTTCAGGAG
>JBIPOE010000180.1:0-2668 GCA_044379485.1 Catalimonadaceae bacterium | reverse complement strand
CGATCACGGAGGCCGGCGCGGGGTCGGTGCAGGCCAAGGAGAAGGCCCGGCTGGCCGAGATCATCGAGCGCGTGAACGATCTGTTCACGGGCGAGCTCACCGACACCGACCGGCTCGCGTACGTCACGCACGTGATCAAGGGCAAGCTGCTCGAGTCGCCGGTGCTGCGGCAGCAAGCGCAGTCGAATAGCAAGGAACAGTTCGCGGCGTCACCCGACCTGCCGAAGGCCAATCAGGAAGCCATCATGGCAGCGCTGGATGCGCATTCGGCGATGTCCAAGCAGGCGCTCAACTCGTCGGAGGTACAGAAGACCATACTGGACATCCTGCTGACGTATGGGCGGTTGTATGAAGAGCTCCGAGGCGAGACGCTCTGATGTCTCCTGATTCACTGCGGAGCAGCTTCGGGTGGCCCGTGAAAGTCGGTTGACCGCATGTCCTGATGTGTTGCTTACCCATACAGCGATTACTGTCGCCAAGTCCCTCACTAACGCGCCGCTAATGCAACCCACCATCGTCCGCCTCCTCGAAGCCGAACACGAGTCTCGGCACGCATGGACGCGGCAGGTCGATGTATGGATGAACGATCCTTGGTGCGACGTCACCGTCATCGAACTGCTACATGCGAGTTCGGCGCGCGAAGGCGCCCTTCGTGCATTTCTCGATGTGACACGCCAATACATGGGCAAGGATGTCGCGCTGGACTCGGCCCTTCAGCAGCGTCGCGATGAGGTTTATTCCCAACTCGCCGAGCTTTCTGTTCAGCGGACGTCGTTCAGCACGAAGGGCGGTATCGCATCGAGTGCGCAGAAAGGTCTGATCCTGGATCAGCAGCAACGTCTTGAAGCCATCTATCCATCGGCCACCTGGCTCGACGCTGCCAATCCAGCGGGCAGAAACGATTTAGATGTGTTTCCGTACGACGTGTGGTGCGCTAATCTGTTCGATGTGCGCCGGCGGCTACAGGCATTAACGGAGCATCCCGATTGGCAGCGGGCCACAGAAGGAGCGCCAGCAATGCATCGGTTGGCGGTTGCTCAAAATGCGCGATCCCTTGCAGAGCGGGCGCAGTCCGCTCGCCAGTCCATTGATAACGCCATTACGAGACTGCAGGTCGCGAAGGCCGAAGCTGACGATCTAAAGGCACTCCATGTGGCCGGCGTCGAGGAAATCGAAGGAGCCGCAGCGACAGTAAACTGGTCTTTGCCGCGAGTGCCTACAGTATGGGAATTTGTCCAGCAGTGGCATACTCAATTTCCACGGCATCGACACCATTGGCGGAAGGTGGCGCCGCACTGGCACTTACACTTTAACCGCAATCGATTGGTCCGCTTGCTGGCGCGCATGGTCGAACGAGCGAATGGTGGTGACGACCGCAGCACCGTTTCTATGCTGCGCGACGCCATGAAGGATGCCAGTCTGTCTGACGTACCGACACTGACCGCCCTTGATTGTTCGTCCTTGACGATCGGCGAACCTGCGTCCGATGTCATGGCGCTGACAGAACCGCTCTGGCTCAATCGCAGCACCCGCCTGTTTGTTCGCGTCAGCAACACTCTCATCCAGCACCGAAAGGACAACACTGTCCCCGTGTATCTGGATATGTGGAGCTTGAGGCTGTATGAAGCCCCCGATGTGGCCTTTGCCACGCGACTACGCGCTGATGATGATCCAGCGTTCAAACGAGTGGCTCGACGCATGCTTTCAGATGCGCTGCTGGAACTCGGCTCCGAGTTGGCTGCCGCACGGCAATTTGATGCCCTAGCCCCCGCGTTCCCAGCGCACACGGAAGACAACATAGAACCATTGGTGCAAACGCAGCTTGCGGGGCCAGAAAGGTTGGTTCAGGCCAGCCAAGCCGGACTATCTAACGACCAACGGCATACTTTGATGCGCGCGAGTGAAGGACTTCCCGTGATGTTGGTGACGGGGCCAGCGGGCACGGGAAAGTCCTTTCTGATCGACCAACTCCGCGTGCCACCGAACACGTTAGTTGCCGCACCAACTGGGCTCGCGGCACTCAACGTAGCAGGCGTAACGTTACACAGCCTGTTCCAGCTCCCTGCCACCTTAGTTGACACACGCATGCTCAAACCCATGGAGCGCGACGGACGATTCAAAGCGTTGCAGGCTTGCACACGTCTGATCATTGACGAAATCTCGATGGTACGTGCGGACGTGCTCGACGGCGTGGATTATCGTCTTCGCGAAGCCCGCGGCGATGACAGTCCATTTGGCGGTGTTCAGCTCATTATGGTCGGCGACCCGTTCCAGCTCCCGCCCGTGCTCACGTCTGCCGACCGGAGACTTTTTCGCAAACGACTCGGCTACCCAGCCGAACATTTCTTTAACGCTCGTTGTCTCGCCCCACATCATTCGTTTGCCTCACCGGAGTGGCACTGTCAGCTGTCCACCCAACACAGGCAGTCGCACGATTCCGAATTCAGGGAACTGCTCGGGCGGTTTCGTACCGGATGCACGACTACCGTTGATTTACAAGCCTTAAATGAGCGGGTTGTGGATCGTGATCGGGTGTCGCCCGATGCACTCTTCCTCTGCGCGCGGAACAGCGAGGCAAGATTGATAAACGCCGAACGGCTCGCTGCGTTGAAGGGACCATCAGGTGAGTTTTTCGGGCGGGGCGAGTGGCCTGCACCTCAACTTCCAG
>JBIPOE010000112.1:0-8942 GCA_044379485.1 Catalimonadaceae bacterium | reverse complement strand
TTCTAATTTTTTGGTTTCTTCGGTTAGTTGGGTCACTTTTTTGTTCCAATCCGCTTTTTCCTTTGGGCTCTTTTCAAAAAGCTGGGTCTGCATGGTCATTTGAAACAATTCGCCGGATAGCTTGCGTAGCTTTTTTATTTTCGGGTCGTTCAAAGAAATTTCGCTTCTGAAATCCGATTTAATGTCGGTTATCAGTTTTTCCATTTCTCTTTTCTGTTCCTTGCTTTCAGCATTCCGGTAGGTGTCAACCGCTATGCGGTAGCTGTCTATGGACCATTTGCTTTTTTTGAGTGCCTGGCTCAAATCGGCATCAATGGCAAATCGGCTCACCAATGAGTTTCCGCATTTTATATTGATGTCAATATTTGGCAGTGTTTCTAAAGCCTCACCCCCCGCCCTCTCCGAAGGAGAGGGAGCTTTGTAATAAGCGTTTTTCAATAACTCAATCCACAAACGCAAGCGGCAAATTTTTACAGAGTTTGGATTGATGTCCACTCCGAAAAGGCAATTTTCTATAATGGTTTGCTTCTCGTGAAACAGCGTTTCCTGTATCCGCTGGCTTTCTCTGTTTGTAGGGTTGTAGTCGAAAAGTTCGCCTTCTTCGTCTGTTACAATAAGTTCATCATTTACAACTTCAACCTGATATTCCTTTAGGCGCTTTCCTGTGCGGTCCTGCAATATTTTCAAGTCGTTTTTTACGGCTATCATTTCATTGAGTGCCGAAACTAAAAAGTGTCCGGAGCCTACTGCCGGGTCGCAAATTTTAATACTATTTACAATGTCGTTGGCTTCTTTCCGGTCTTCAATTTTATCGTAAAGTTCTTCTACAGTTGTGCAATTCCATTTTTTGGTTTCGTTGAATTTCTGAATGACCGATTTGCGAATGGTTTCACGGCACATATACATGGTTATGAAACCGGGCGTAAAAAAAGAACCGTCTTTGTAGCCGTTTATTTTTTCAAAGATCAGGCCGAGCACAGAGGCATTGATCAGCGTTTTGTTGTCTTCCTGAATTTCTTCGCCACCTTCTGCCCCAAAGTCGTAGGCCTCTAAAAACTCAAACAGATACTCAAGTGTGTTGATACTGCCTGTCCGTTTTTTGCCCTGGTCGTTTTTGAGCACCGTTGATGAAAGAACCGGAATGGTTTTATCATCTTTTAAATTGCTGATAAATAGAGTGACCTGCTCCATTTCCGTGGGCTCAAATAGGGAACTATTTAAGTAGGGCACTTTTTCAAATGCCTTTTTTACATCCTGGTTTCTTTCGTCATACTTGCGGGCCAGGACCTGAAAAAACAAGCTGTTCAGGTCGTCATAGCTTTTTATCTTGTCTGCACTTAGAAACGAATACGATTTGTCGCCTTTGTTGTAGGTGATCAATTGGGCTTCCAGCAACTTGAGAAACAATATTCTGTTTATCCAGGTAATGCTCAGTTCAAGTCCGACATTAAACAGGCGTTCCTGAGAAGTGCTTCCATATTGGCCCGGTCTGTCCAGGCGGTTTATTTTGTCTAAACTGTCAAGCTGAATGATGGCATCTTCAAGAATGCTTCCCGAATTTCTTTCTCCTTCTTTGTTTCGTTCTATTAGTTTTTTGCCTCCTTCTTTGGTTTCTGTCAACCCAATGATGTGTAACAGCTCGCTGTAAAATCTTTTGTCCAGGCTGTTGCTGTCGTTGGTGAAAGGAAGTTTTAAAAGGTGCTCCGCCGAAAGAAGTTTGAACAAGGCAATGAGTTTGTTGTCATCTGCCTTATCGGCATTGCGAAGTGGTTTTTGATATTCCTGTAAATCGAAGTAGGTGAATTCAATTTCAGATTTGATGTCGGCAATGAAAGGTTCTGCAATTTGTTTGTAGAAAAAATCGGTTTTGGAGTCTGCCAAACGCCCGCCTTCAAAGTCGTTGAATTGTTTTACCAGGTTTTTGTTTTGGGCAAAAAGCCTGTCGAAAAGGGTAGCGTCAAAAATGAACCATTCGTTGATGTTGGTCGCTACCAGATGTTTTACTTCAAGGTTTTTATGTGTTATTCTTTCTCTGAGGTAGTAAAGCACCAATTCCTGAAACGCCTTCACGTTCAGTTTTTTAGTGCTGAGCATTTCCGTTTTGTTGGTCGGTTTTTTTGCTTCAATGATTACAGCAACAGAACTGCCTGCCTTATTTCCATTGTGAATAACAAGGTCGTTTCTTCCTTTGGTATTGATAAAATGGTTTGGGTCGTAATAGGTTTTCTTTAAAAAGTCTATGACCAGATTTTTATGAAACTCTTCGCTTTCGGTGTCATTTGTCCTGTCTAGTAATTGGATAAGATTGGTCTTGAAACTTTCAATTTCATTCCTGTTTGGCTTTACTTTTAAAAACGCTTTGTTTAGTGCCTTTCTGGGTTTCAGTTCTTTAAATTCCATCCTTGATTTTCAATTCTTTTTTCAGCCGGTAAAATAAGTTTTAATGTCGAATCGATGTCAGTGCCCTGGCAAAAAATCCCTTTTTTGATTTTGCGAAAGGTTGGCTTGTGAATCGGGTAAAACCAAATTCCGCTTTGGGCGGTACGAGTTTTGCCATTAGTGCGGTGGTATTTTGGGTTGGGTTTTTGTGAGGTTTGGAGCATCGCTGTAGGTTGTTGGTCAACGTGTGCACCGAGGCGGAAAGACACAACAAGGGCGAACAAGAAAACCTCGCCAAACCTCCCCCTACTTCACAGCCCAAACCGTCCGCCTGAATACTTCATTGTCCGTACCGCTATGGCTTTTGGCCACTGTTAGTTTTACAAGAAGTTTTGTGCTGTCAGAAAGGCCACAAACCCATTTTTTACTAATCTTTAGCTCTGTTCCGTGGGTATGTTCACTGGCCGGATACAAAACGGTCGATGTATCAGAAGCTTTGTAAATGGCCACTTCATAGCCATGCATTTCAGATGAGTGGGTAGCAATGCCCTCTATCCGAAGGGTATCTCCAAATTTAACCCTGCTTCCCTCTGCAGGCTGTGCCCAGTTCATGCTTATTTTCTTTTCTGTGTCATGGTTGTGGTCCTCGTGGTCATGGTCTTTTTTGCAAAATGAAAAGACGAATATGATCAGGACATAAATTGCTAAAATGTAGATTTTCATAATTTGTTAAAATAAATAAGACATTCCAATTTGTATTCTTGTTTTGGGGATCACGTTTCCGTCACCCAGTTTGTTTTTTATAGAAGGTTGCCACTGTGTTTGAACCATATACGACCTGAAATACACATCCAAACCAAAATGTGCTGCCACCAATTCACCACCCGTCATTTCTACTGGTTTTTCCTTTTGGGCATCCTTTTCTGCCCATTCATAGGCCAGGCCAAGGGAGGGTAAAATGCTGAACCGGTTCCACCTTTGCCAAAGGAATATTCTGGCAGCCGAGTTCACTCTATGGCCAAAACGGTACTGATCCGAATTTTCGGTGTTGATTCTCACGTTTGACTCCAGATTCAAACCCAGTTTGTTTCGCCTTAGCGTATAACTAAGGTGCAGCGGAAAATCCAGCGAACCACTGCCGGGTTGCAGTTGGGTAGGAGTGGGGTTTTCACTGGACCCTTTCAATTGTTGCCCAATCGGAAGTTTGGCGCCTGCACCTAGAATGAGCGCATGTTTCCAGGTATGCTCCAGGCTGTCCCCGGTATTGATTATAAACCAGTTCACCATAAACCAGGGATCGCTGAAACCCTTTATTCTTGTCTCTTTCTCGCCCGATTGGGTAGAAATCTGGTATGGCAGAAAGCCAAAAACCTGAAATCGATTGCTCAAAGCATAGCGCCCCCAAAGTTCCACCCGGTCATAAAGATCGGTAGATACACTCGGCTTGTCATACTGAAAAAGTGCAGGATGCGTAGAGGTAAAAGACCTTTGCTGATAGCGAAGGCCAATAAAATGCCTTTGAAACTGGGGCAATATGCCAAAGTATTGGCCACCCATGCCACAACCGCAAACGTCACAGGCAAAAGCTAGAGAACTATTACATAAAATTAGGAATACTAAAATACTGAATTTTAAGTTTTTCATTATTTATGTGCTCATTAGTTTTCAGAAAATCTGGAATCAAAAATAAATTTGTCGTCTTGAAGTGTGCGCAGAAATAAAATGATTTTGCGTTGTTCCTCATTTGTTAAAGCAATTCCTGTCTTTCCATTTGCTTGTTTCAAAAGCGGATCCGTATTCTTGCTTGGTTTGGCATTCTCGTTATAATGCTTTAATACTGATTCTAAAGAAAATAACTTTCCATTGTGCATATACGGTTGGGAAACAGTAACATTACGCAATGAAGGAACTCTATAAGTAAATTTGTCAATTTCTCTTAAAGTGATGTCATATCTGCCAAAATCCTTTTCATTTAAAGTATCCAGACCATTATTCCTGAAAGAGTTGTCTGTAAAAAGGGGCTCTGTGTGGCATTGTGCGCATTTGGAACGAAAAAGTGTAAGACCCTCTACTTCATCATTTGAAAAGTTTGCTTCCGGTTTGCCATTTACATATTTGTCATAGCGGCTATTTGCACTAATCATGGGCATCATGAAGTGTGAAAGGGCGTTTAAAAGATCAATGGGGTCAACCTCCTTTTTTCCGTATGCTTTATTGAACAGCTTATTGTAATCAGCCTTGGCATTAACTTTTTTGGTAACATTCTCCAGCGATTCATCCATTTCCAATTTGTTTTCGATGGCAGCTTTGGCAACCCGTTCCAAATCCGGAATTCCTCCATCCCACATAAATTCTTTTTTCCAAATCATGTTTTGAATGGGAGGGGCGTTTCTGGTTCCAAACTGATCTCTGATGCCATGGCTTGTGGGATGATCCGGATTCGAAAAAGCCCCAGAAGAAATATGGCAAGAGCCACAGCTAATACTCCCATCCAAGCTTAAAATTCCGTCATAAAACAATTTTTTACCTAAGTCGAATTTATCTTTTGAGAATTTGACTGCACCTACATTAAAGACTGGTGTCGGAAAATGGCTTGGTAAATCGATTTTATATGGTTCTGAAATTTGAGAAGAATCTGTAGTTACAATTGGCTTTACCTCGTCCTTTTCGGTTTCCTTACAATTGGACAAAATAAAAACCAACAAAACCAAAAGCAAACCTCTTGAATTGGTTGAAATCAAAAACCAGCCAAACTTTTTGAATGCAGTTTGGCTGGCTTTTTGAGAAAATATGTTAATCGTTGTGAACATGGTCCAAACTAAAAGCCTGGCTGTAGTTTTTGGCCACATCGGAAGATTTAGGACTTGCCATAATCATAGGATCGGTTGCCACATTGATAGTGTATGTATCAGATTTCCAGACTTTTGCTAAGTCAAGTTTTAAGTGCGCTTCCACTTCTTTTGAGTTTCTCACTTTTAGAATTTGCCCGCTTTTAGATAAACTTATTGTTTTTAAATTGTTAATGGCATGAGTTGCACTTCCGCCGGTATATCCATACAAACCAATATGATACATAAACATTGGTGCTGTCATACCTGAAACCTTAGGGGATTCACCCTCCATTTTGAAGAAAATGAATCCCGCATTCCAATTCCAATTCATGCCTTTTGCAGCTCCTGTTGTGCTTAAGGCACCTATTAATTCACCAAGCGGGGCCCTGTTTTTGATACTATCAACCCCAAGAATAAATTCTATTGTAGAATAATCACCTGAAGGCACATTTCCGATCTTTACCTTTTTTGAGACTGCAGAATCCTGATTAACAATGAAATAGCTTTCCTCCTTAGGTACGGTATAAAATGTTCCGTCAGCCTTACCCAATCTAATGTTTGAAACAAAATATTTAAGTGTTGAAAACTTCACGCTGTCTCCATTTGGGTTCACATACCATGTTTTCAAATTTAAATCCTGAGCTCCGATGATATGATCAAATTCCAGTGCTACAGATCCGGAGCCTAAGGGACTTGAGGAAAAAGTAAACCCTTCTTTGCTGGCAGTTCCGCTTGAACTAGTAACTGTTACCGCACCAGAGGTTCCAGCTCCAACAACAGCCTTGATGCTGGTTGAACTAAGCACCACAAAAGACTTTGCCGCAGTTCCCCCAAATGAAACAGCACTCACAGCAGAAAAATTGGTACCTGTTAAAACAACTGTATCTTCAGAAGCTGCCAAGACTGGCAAGAATCCGGTAATTGTAGGTGAAGTACTTGTGCTCGGAGCAGGATCATTGTCATCTTTTTTACATGAGGAAAAGATAAAACCTAAAACTGAAAAGAATAAAAATATTTTTGATGCGAATTGCATTTTGTTGATAATAAAATAATGAATGATAAATGATGAATTGGTTTAGAGTTATGCGTGTAGATTTCAAGGTTGTATTTTCCAACTTTGAACTCATAACCCTTAACTTTAAACTCTTAACTTTAAACTCTTAACTAAAAACAGCCGGCGGATGAAAAGTCGCATCCGGGATTGATTCGGGGAGAATCAAATTATAAAGCGAAGCATGTGAAATTTTTAAATTTTCCTCAAAAGGAACGAACTGAACTTTTGCAATTTGCTCCTGAATTTGCTTTTCAGGATTGCTTTTTTCGCTTCTGTTTGCCTTTTTTTCCGATTCAGATGCCTTGGCCAATTGCTTTTTCAAGTGGCATTTTCCCTGGCAGGAATTCTTTTTGATGGCCTTTTTCTCACAGAGATTTTTAGCGATGAAGGCTTTATTCATTTGAAAATCAGCCAGAATGCCCAACCTAATCATGGGCTGAAGCATAACCAATACCGATAAACAAATGACAATAAGACTTTTCAAAACTTCTTTTTGGCCGTGCAAAACTAATTCTATAAATCGAATAGACGTATGATGTACATCATAAAATGTTTTGATGATTTTGGGAGATTCAAATCTAAACATCTGAAAATTAAATTTTTGGAGGGGTTTTTAATCGCAAAACTCTCTGGAGAAAACTGAGTTGAAGCAAATATGTGGTTTCTGGGAAATTTTTTGGCTTTGCGGGGATGAATTTAATTTCAAGGACAATTTTGGACAACGGAAGAATGGCTCAACTTCGAGTATTCCGTTTTGGAGTTATTTTTAAATCTGGTTTAAGTCTTTTAATACGTATAATTAAAAGACATGACCTTGGGATTTTTTATCTACCACCCTATAATCCAAAAGTTTACATACTGAATAGACCATTGATTTTTTTGGAAATATTTTGATAGTAAATTTTAAGTTGGCAAAATATTCCCCAAATATTCATAGGTATTCATTGCATGAAACCAATAAGTTTTAGTTGATTAATTTCTAAACTATACAGCTTTTAAACCAAACTCATACTTTACCTTTGATTGTTATTTCCAAACAATTCATGTCAGGCATTTCAGAGCAACTCCTTCAGATTTTACCAGCAAAAAAAATAAAGGCAAAACTCATTGACCGTCATGCTTTTGCCGGTGATGCAGGCTTTTATTTTCTACTTCCGGAAGTTGTGGTTCAGCCTGATTCTGTGGAGGAAATCAAAAAGCTGTTTCAATTCGCCAACCAACAAAAAGTACCATTAACTTTTAGAGCAGGCGGCACAAGTTTAAGTGGACAATCCATTTCGGATGGCATTTTGGTGGATCTGAGCCGGAACTGGAAAAAAGTTGAGGCAGGGTTAAATGGAGAAACAGTCCAGGTGCAACCCGCTGTAATTGGGGCACATGTGAATCTTGCTTTAAAAAAATATGGCAAAAAAATGGGGCCTGATCCAGCTTCCATAACGGCTGCGATGATGGGAGGTATTTTGTCAAATAATAGTAGTGGTATGTGTTGTGGGGTGGTGCATAATTCTTACCACACGGTTGCTTCCATCCATTTCATTTTACCCAACGGAAATGAGTTTGACACCAGTAAACCAGCTGATTACGATAGATTTAATAAGGTAGAAGCTAAAATAAGCGACGGTCTTTTGGCTTTGCGAAATGGTCTTTTGGCCAATTCTACTTTGGTTGAAAAGATAAAATCGAAATACACCATTAAAAACACAGTTGGCTACAGCCTGAATGCTTTTCTGGATTATGATCATCCCCTTGACATTTTGGCCCATTTGTTAATTGGTGCAGAAGGAACCTTGGCTTTTATTGCAAGTGCTGTTTTGAATACCATTCCCGATAAGCCCAATAAAATAACCGGTTTGCTCTATTTTGAAAACCCTGTTGTTGCTTCAGAAAATATTCTACTTTTAAAATCAACTGGTGCAGAGGCACTTGAGTTGATGGACAGGCCAGCGCTCCGGTCCATTGAGCATCTTGATTTTTGCCCTGACATTGTAAAGTCATTACCCGAAAATGCCACAGCCATTCTTTGCGAATTTCAGGCAGAGAGTAGAGAAGCCTTGGCTCAATTATTTGAATCAGCCCAATCAAAACTTGCGACTTTACCCGTATTGCACAAACCTGAATTTACAGAAGATGCACACAAACAGGCCTATCTTTGGAAATTGCGCAAAGGCATGTATCCATCAGTGGCTGCGGTTCGGGCAAGGGGCACAACTGCAATGCTGGAAGATGTGGCCGTTCCATTACACAGAATGGGAGAGGCTGTTAAAGATTTACAAGACTTGTTTAAAAAATATGGCTACCACGATGCCATTATTTTTGGCCATGCCAAGGAAGGAAATCTCCATTTTTTGATTACCCAACCGGTCAATCAAAAAACAGAAATAGATGTATTTGAGGCCTTTAATGATGAATTAGCAACGCTTATTATTCAGAAATACGATGGTTCTTTAAAGGCTGAGCATGGCACAGGCAGACAAATTGCTCCTTTTGTAAAGGACGAATGGGGATCGGAGGCCTATGCCATTATGCAAGCCCTCAAAAAGCTGATTGACCCTTTGAATATTTTGAATCCGGGTGTAATTATTAACGGAGACGACCGTTGCCATTTGCAAAATCTGAAAACCATGCCAGTGGTGGAGGAAGAAGTAGATAAATGTGTGGAATGCGGCTATTGTGAAAAC
>JBIPOE010000111.1:0-8954 GCA_044379485.1 Catalimonadaceae bacterium | reverse complement strand
GTTCTTGGATGCTTCCGTTCATTCTTTCAGCATATGCATTGCTATCAGGATTGGATAGAGCATTTGCTATTGCCTGTTTATGTCTTTTAAACATTTCCACCACCTTTGTTACTGGGTTTATATCATAGCTTTTTGTACTGAAAAACCACTTTTCGAGTATCAACAGTGCCTGAGTGGAATCTGCCTGACCAAACAAGGTCCTGAAGTCCTCCTTGATTTTCCAAGCCTGGGATACCATATAGTTACCTTGTGAAATCAGAGCAAATAAAGCAGCTTGTTTTTGATGCAAATTCTCAGGATTTTTCAAAAATACAAACCTTGATTCTTTTAAAATGGAGTGTTGCTTGACCTCAACAGCTTGGATTACAATGGAATGAAGCTCCGAATCACTCAGATTCGGTAGTTCCTTAAAAGTTAATGGATGAGATTCAAATACCAATAAGTACTTCTCAACCGTATTGCGGGACAACTCAGTTCGCTTACTGATCTCTCTTTTTGACTTGCCCTCGATATGATACCGAAGAACTTCTTTTAGCTTGTTCATAGACAGAATTTGATTAGCCATTTTTTTAAGGTTTTACAACCTCAAAATTGACCTCAAATCAAATCCTTAAAGTGGCTCACTTTGCTCCGGAATACTCAGATGAATCTCTACAACGAGTTGTTCCAAGTCGATTTTCACGTCTGATATGGACCATTTGCTATCCAAATTTAATAATTGTTCATACATCCGATTTGAATCCAAAATCTTTTTTGCTCGAAAAGTAATCCATTAAATTTCCCCTAGAACCTAAAAAATAGAAATCAGGATCTGATTTTTGCTTAAATATCCTAAACTCTTTTGCAATCAGACCTGGGATAAAAAAGATCATACCCTTATAAACCGAAATCCTCGACATGAAGAATGGCCTTTCACTATTCAACTTACTAAAGGCAAGGCGCAAAAGGCCAATAGGTAAACATCGATCTAAACAAAACTTTACAAGTACCACAAGCCAAATAAATCAGGACATAATGCTTTTCAATGCACCTTCATGCACCCTTAAATACTGGCCAATCAACTCATCAGTCAGGGCGGTGGAAACAAATAAACTTTCATATTGGGATGGGGCAAGATAAATACCACCCTCCAGCATTTTTCGGAAATAAGCACCAAACTTTACCGTATCGGAGGTTTTGGCATCCTCAAAATTTCGGATGGGTTTATCCGTAAAAAAGTATGTAAACATGGAGCCGATCTGCAATATGGTATTGTTCAAACCAAGAAGTTGATCAATCTCCCGCAATCCACTTGCTATGGTAGTTCCAATATGTTCCAATTGCTGATAAACAGCGGGATTCTCATTCAAATGCCTCAAAATGGCAAGTCCGGCTGACATGGCAATCGGATTTCCAGAAAGGGTTCCTGCCTGATAAACAGGACCTTGGGGTGCCACAAAATCCATAATTTCAGTTTTTCCCCCATAAGCGCCAACAGGCATACCTCCACCAATAATTTTACCAAGCGTAGTCATATCAGGTTTCACATTGTACCTTTCCTGTACGCCACCTTTTGCCAAACGGAAACCGGTCATAACCTCATCAAAAATGAGAACAACGCCATATTGGTCACAAAGTTTCCGTAAACCAGGAAGGAAATCAGCATCTGGCAAAACCAAACCCATATTACCCGCAACCGGTTCCACAATCAACGCAGCCACTTTTCCCTCGTTGGCTTTCATAAGAGCATCTACTTCCTCCAGATTGTTGTATGCTGCAGTTAAAGTATCGTTGGCTGTGCCCTGCGTTACGCCAGGCGTACCAGGTATTCCCAAAGTAGCCACTCCACTTCCTGCAGCAATTAAAAACGAATCGCCGTGGCCATGGTAACAACCTTCAAACTTTATGATTTTTTCTTTTCCGGTATAACCTCTGGCAACCCTGATAGCTGCCATAGTGGCTTCGGTCCCAGAATTAACCATGCGTACTTTTTCCACAGAAGGAACCATTTGGCAAATCAGCTCAGCCATTTCAACCTCCTTTCTGGTTGGTGCACCAAAAGACAAAGAATCAGAAAGTGCCTCACGAACAGCTTCTTCTACGATTGGATGGGCATGACCTAAAACCATTGGCCCCCAGGAATTAATAAATTCTATGTACCGGTTTCCATCCTCATCAAATAAATAAGCACCCTTTGCTTTTCGAATAAAAAGTGGATTTCCACCCACAGAACGAAATGCTCTAACAGGCGAATTGACACCTCCCGGAATTGACTTTTGGGCTCTTGAAAATAGATTTTCACTTTGTGTGGTACTCATTTCTTTCTTTTGTTCTTTTTGATTAGCCTTTCAGATTTGATTTGCGGCTTCAATATTAAGACCTCACCTTTGGACTGCCATGCCAAGATTTAAAAATCTTTCTTTACCTGTTCGTGTTCAACGTTTTATAGAAAAAGAAAAACTATTAACGCCAGGCCAATCTGTGCTTTGTGGACTTAGTGGAGGCCTGGACTCCATGGTTATGGTAGAAATTTTAATAGAATTGAATTACAAACCTGTTGTCGCACATTTCAATTTTGGGTTAAGAGCTGAAGCTTCAGATCTGGATGAGGAACTGGTGCAAAATTGGGCACAAAAAAACCATGTCCCTTTTTTTAGAAATGGTGTTTTCAAAGATCATTTTTTAGGCAAATCCATTCAGGAAGAAGCCAGAAAATTACGCTATGATTGGTTTAAAGAATTGGCCGAATGGGAGGAAATAGAAACCATCGCCTTGGCCCATCATGCTGACGATCAGATTGAAACCATTTTCCTGCAACTTTTGAGAGGCACTGGCCTTGCTGGTATGCGGGGCATATTGCCCAAACAGGAAAAACTGATCAAGCCTTTGCTTTTTGTCCAAAAAAAGGAATTGAAGGAATTTGCCGATAGCAGGAACCTTGAATGGAGGGAAGACGCCAGCAATGAGAAAACAGATTATAAACGAAACAAAATCAGGCATTTGCTGGTCCCAATGTTGGAAGAAATTTCACCCGGGTTTGAGGAAGTAATGCTTCGAAATGCGGAAAGGGTACGATTGCATGAAGAAGTTTCCAGGAATCATTTTAATGAATTGGAAAAAGAATTTTTGATCGCTTCCAATTTTGATTATCAAAAATTTAACTGGGTTGACATCAAAGGAAATCCTTCTGGCAGGTTTTTTATAATGGAGTTTTTAAAGCTTCATTATTTCAACTATTCCATTTTGGATGAAATCTGGGATTCCAAATTTTCAACCGAATGCAAACAATGGAAAAATGGAGATGGGCAAACCTTAGAATTAAAAGGTAGTGAGTTTCTACTTTGGTTTAATGAGTTTGAACATACCCAGCTAATAATTGCTGAGCATGGTCAATACAAGTTTGGGAATAATCAACTCCTGGAGTTAAAAATCGTGACTTCTGAACATTTTGAGGCCAAATCTGTAGGCCAAAATGAAGCACATCTGGACTATTCGAAAATTAAATTTCCTTTGACGCTTTTGCCTTGGGAAGCCGGAGACGAAATGGCAACATTTGGTCTGAAAGGAAAAAGTAAAAAAATTAGCGACCTCCTTACAGATAGAAAAATGAGCTTGGAAGCCAAAAAACGGGTATTGAAATTACAGGATGCAAAAGGGGAAATAATTTGGCTGCCAGGAATTGAGGTTTCTTTTACATTCAGAATAGAAAAAGAAACAAGCAAAATTGCCAGACTTAGCCTGGTAAGCATAAAGTCAAAACTCGGAATTCAAAACTCTGGATCTACAAGAAATTTAATGGAAAAATTTAGAAAAAAAATATTATAAGATTCAATAGAGTGTTTTACCAAAATATTCACCTTTCATAACACTATATAAATCAAGGAATTATAGAATTTAGGGCCATATTGGTTTAATATTGAGATTTTAGAAATAATCCCTATTTTTAAATCAATCTCTTCCTGTTAAATTTTTTTTATTTCCATCACTAAATTCCCAGTAGAACCAAAATTTGTGTCCAATTATTCTCGCATGCACAGCTAATTATAGATAAGTTTCATGTAATCAAACATTTGATGGACGCCCTCAATACGGTTAGGCTACTATTAAAAAAGAAATTAAAAGCTTCAAAAACAATAAATCCAGACAACCCAAATGGCTGGACAGATGTCCAATTGGTGGAGAAAACAAAATACCTCCTCTACAAGGCAGAACATAAACTATCTGAAGAAGAAAAGGTATGGCTTGAGAAGGTCCTCAACCTGGATGATGATTTAAAGCAGGCTTACCAGATAACCAATGAACTTCGGGATTGGTATCATTCAAAAAATGTGGGCCTAAAGCCAGGTATCCAATTGCAAGCTCTTAAAAATTGGATAACCAAAGCAAGTAAAATGGATGCATTTCACTTGGTTATTAACCTTTTAGAAAAACATAGAGATAAAATTCTGGCCTATTTCAAACATGGACAAACAAGTGCAAGAGCCGAAAACCTAAACGGACGAATTCAACGATTCATTATCTCAAACTACGGAACTAGAGACCCAGATTTCTTCTTCTACCGTACTCAGGTCTATTTCTCTTAGCACCTCAAAAAAAGAATTAACCAAAAAACTGAATTCAAAATTGAGCATAAAGGATGTTGTCCTAAAATCTCAGCGTTGGACTGAACTCAAAATTGAAGACAAATGGATTCCAGCTGAAGCAACTTTACAATCACTCAAAATACTAAAGTCAATGGGCGTACATATTACGTAACCATTGGCGGAGTTAGAGTTTAAAAAATAAACCCAATTACTTAATATTCAACGTGGTATATGAATGTTTAGCCAAATCTAAAAATAGGAATTACCATTTTACTATGAAAACACCCTATATTCCACTTGAAAAAAAATCCCCATCTGTTACCAAATGGGGATCCTAAAATCAAAATCCTAACTCCTATTTATCTCCTCAAATATACATTTCCTCTAAACTCCTGGCCATCGACTCCTCGTTTGACTGTGTAAAAATAAACACCCTCTACAAGGTCTGCACCTCCCCAATCGTTTTGATAATTGGAAGAAGAAAATTCTTCATTACCCCAACGATTGTAAATTTTCACCTCCGTTCCTGGATATAAATCAAGCTGGATAATTACAAAGGTGTCGTTGTCTCCATCTCCGTTAGGTGTAAACAAACTTGGAATGTTCCAGGTTTTTGGCCCTTCAATTGTAAGGGTTTTCTTTAGTGTATCAGAACATCCAGCCTGATCTTTTACAATGAGTTGAATATCGAATTCGCCATTTAAGTTGTAGGTATAATTTGGATTCTGAACATTCCTCACCTGAGACTCACCCAGTTGCCATTCCCATGAAGATAATGGCGATATGCCTGCCTTGGATTTGTCAATAAATTGAACCAATTCATAAACTGTACCTACAGAATCTTTGGGAGTTGTGAAATCTGCAGATGGACCGGAATTTCTTAATTGGAAGCTATCTCTCACTGAACAACCGTTCAACGTGGCTTGTCCCCAATGCAGCCCAACTCCAAAATTACCTGAAGATTGAGAGGAGTTGTCAGACCATAAAATACTGGACCCAGTCGAAGTGTTGGCAGATGCCACTTTTGTTAAGCCCAAACAAACCAAAGTGTCCACTGAAACAGAAATAAATGGATTTGGTTTTACGGTTAAAGTGACATTGGCTTCAGGACCATCACATCCGTTGAGCATGGAGCTTATCACATAGTTTCCAGCATTTTGAAGTTTTGCAACAAATCCAACTTTCGTTCCGATTGATAGTAAAGGTTCTGGTCCTGACCAGGAGAAAGTAACCCCGTTTTGAGATTCTACTTCAAAATTTACTACGGTTTGATCACAAACAGTTTTTGATCCATTGATGATTTTAATTGGGGCTGGTTTGTCCTTGATAAGGACAACTACGGTATCGAAAGCCAAACATTGACCAGGATTTTTTACTTGAACTGAATATGTTCCAGAACCTACAACATTTAAAGAATCAGCTGTTGCACCTGTACTCCAAAGGAAAGTATTTCCTTGATTTGTAATTGCTTTCAAGGTAATAGGATCATTTCCACACTGGTTTTTATCCTCACCCAGGGAGACCGTAGGTGAATTTGAAACCAAAAGAAATACACTGTCCTTTCTTCCAAGGCAACCTCCAAGACCTGCTGGTTGTACGACGTAATAGCCAGACCGGGATGTATTTACATTTGAAATTGAAATAAGATCTCCAGAACTGGTAAACCCAGAAGGTCCAGTCCAGGTATTTGAAACTTCAAACTGGCTAAGTACACCAAAATTTGCGGTTTCTCCAGCGCATAAAATGGTATCTCCAGTAAATGAAAGGTCAACTGGAATTAAATTAAAAGCCATAATGACTGTATCTCTTTTAAAACAACCTGCAGCATTTGCAACAGTTACTGCATACAGACCAGATTGGTTTACAACCAGGTTTGAATCTGTGGAGCCTGTATTCCATGAGAAGGTAAGTCCCTGACTTTGAGAGGTAGGAATCAAAGTGTAGGATGCGCCCGCACACAAATTAGCCCCAGGACCAAGTTCTATGACAGGACTTAGGTTAATTGTAATTGGAATACTGGTTGGGATTCCTAAACAGCCATCCAGATCAGGTGTAACTGTATAGGTTCCTGATTGAGTTGGGTTTGCGTTTAAAAGCTGAACGGTTTGTCCTTGAAGGGTAAAACCAGAAGGACCAGCCCAATTGTAAATGGCAGCATTTTGAACACCTTGTAAAGAAAGTTTTACAGTATCACCAGAACAATGATTGAAATTTCCTTCAATGGTTACAGGTACTGGCAATGGTTTAAAAGTCAAATTGATTGTATCAGATTTTGTACAACCTAAATAAGTTACCGCCACAGAGTATGTACCTGTTTGACCTACTGTAATTGTAGAATCATCATTACCAGAATTCCACAAATAGGTATACCCTGGTAAACCATTGGCAACAGGATCCAGGATTACAGGATTGGTGTTACCGCAAATAACCTGATCAGCCCCTAAACTTGTATTCGGGCCTGGCGCAATTGAAATCGTTATACTTGAAGCAGTTCCAATACAAGAATTTAAACTTGGTGTTACTGTATATTGACCAGCATTGGAGGATGAAATATTTGGAATAGAAATGGTATCACCAGTAGATGTAAAGCCATTTGGACCAGTCCATGCATAAGTCACACCTGGAGTTTCTATAACCCCAAAAATTGCTGTATTACTGGTACAGAAAGTAGTGATTGATGTGAAGGTTACCGCTCCTGGGCTGTTAGAAATGAAAACATTAACAGAATCTTTTGATTTACAATTACCACCATTGGTAACTGTTACAATGTATTTTCCAGCACCAGAAACAATGATTGAACTATCTGTGGAATTATTACTCCATAAATATGTGAGTCCAGCTCCATTTGGAATTGGATCCAATGTAGTATTACTACCATTACATAAGTTCCTATCCGCACCTAGCTCAATTTGAGGGCTTGGAATTATTGAAACCAAAACCGTATCTCCAATGCCAGGACAAGCATTCTGACTTGTGGAAGCAATGTAACTACCTGCCTGATTGGCTTGCAGGTTAGTCAATGTAATTGAGCTTCCATTTGAAGTAAATCCATTAGGACCTGTCCAATTTACAGAAACTCCAGTTTGTGGGGTAGTGTTTAAGGTGGTGGATTGTCCTTGACAAACCGAAGAAACACCAGCTATTACCAATGTATTTGCCTGAGCAGCAAATGTTAGGTTAATGCTGTCCTTACTTGAACAACCATTATTGGAAACTATTACTATATATTTTCCAGTTGTAGAAACTGATAAACTGGTATCAATAGAACTATTACTCCATAAGAAAGTTAAGCCTTGACTAGAACCTATTGGATCAAGTACCACATTACCACCACTACAAATTGTATCATTTGGTCCCAGCTCAATAACAGGACTAGTGCCGACTGAAATTGTAATGGTATCAGAAGTTCCAATACAACCACCAAGCGAAGGAGTAACTATGTATTGCCCCGCATTTGATGCCAAAATGTTTGGAATTGAAACATTGGCGCCCGTAAAGGTAAAACCATTTGGACCAGTCCAGGTAAAAGTTGTTGTCGGAGCTTCTGTTACTCCAAAGGAAGCTGTATTTCCTGAGCAGTATCCTGAAGTTCCAGTGATTACAGGTGTTGCTGGTGCAGTACCTAAGGAAACATTAATAGAATCTGATGCAGAACAGCCCGAACCATTGCTAACAGTTACTTTATACAATCCAGGTGTGCTAACAATTATTGAGCTATCTGTTGAGTTGTTGCTCCAGAGATAGGTAAATCCTTCACCGTGTGGGGCAGGATCTAATGAAAAAGAATTGCCATTACAAATACTTGCATCTGCACCAAGTTCAATTTGCGGACTTGGGCTTATTTTTAAATAAACTGTATCACCAATTCCTGGGCAAGCATTTGCAAGAGTAGAAGCGATATAAGCACCAGACTGATTCACCTGCATGTTGTCCAACAAAATCGAATTTGAAAATTCAGAAAATCCATTTGGACCAAGCCAAAATACTGAAATTCCAGTCTGAGGCGTTACTCCAAGGGTTAAGTCATTACCCTGGCAAAATGAGGCTGTATCATTGATAAAAGTTGTACCAGTAATTACCAATGGATTTGCAGGAGTAGCAAAAGTGAGACCAATTGAATCTACACTTGAGCAACCATTGTTTGAAACAGTCACAAAATATTTTCCCGAAGTTGAAACAGTTATGCTTGTATCAGTGGAACTATTGCTCCATGAGAAAGTAAGTCCTTGACTGAAACCTATTGGATCAAGTACAAGATTACCACCACCACAAATTGTATCATTTGGTCCAAGCTCAATTACAGGACTGGTTCCCACCGAAATTGTAAGTGTATCAGAAGTACCAATACAACCGCCAAGCGATGGAGTAACTATGTATTGTCCCGCATTTGAT
>JBIPOE010000235.1:0-2677 GCA_044379485.1 Catalimonadaceae bacterium | reverse complement strand
AAGTTGTACCATTAAGCTTTCAATGCCCAGTGGTCCTGAGTAGGGCTGATCGTCTGCTCCTAAAATTTCCGTGGATATTTTCTTATCCTTTAAGAATGAAGAATTAGTTGATGGATTGAATGGATGCACAAAAAAGCATTAAAAATCTCAACCCGCGATCATCCATCGGATTCCACGACGGGACTTCACTCGGCTCTGTCATAAATTGAAATAATTAATCCTAGAGCAGCACTTACAACTCAACAAAGAAAGTCCTTCTAGAAGAGTAAAATGTAATTGGGGTTCGCTTAGGCGAACTTAAAGACACTCGAGCTTGGAATTGATGAAGAAATAAAAGAAGCCCCTTACGGAGCTATAATTGATACCACATTTTTAAATTTGGTGGAGATGGTTTATCTCAGCATTCCTGGATGGCCTAGTCGAAATTCCTAAATATAATGGTGTCATGAATTATTACAAGGCCATACTTCAATACGACGGAAGCGGGCGCGCGGGCTGGCAGCACCAAGAAGGCATGTCCACGATCCAGGGGGACCTCAACCTCTCTTTGCAAAAGATACTCAAAGGCGCAGTCTCAACCAGGGCCGCCTCCCGCACAGATAAGGGTGTTCACGCCTTCGCTCAGGTGGTCAAGATCTCGGCCGAGGATTCCTCAACGCTTGACGCTGCACTTCTGAACTCAGGCCTGCCTCCCCATATCAGATGTCTCGACATCACCCCCTGCGCTACTGACTTCATCCCCTCCATCGATCAACTCTCAAAAGAGTACCTCTACCTCTTCACTCACACGCCTGGGGCTTATATCGCAGAGTCTCCGCTGCCTCTGAACATCGAACACATGCAGACCTGTGTGGCGATGCTCAAAGGAGTAAACAACTTTCAAAACTTCTGGTCCATCGGAGGGCTTTCCAACACAACACTGCGGGATATCCTTGACTGCGATCTCACCATGATCAACCCGAAAGATCTCTTCAAGGACAGCTTATTCACGGCGGGCGAGATCCCTTGCTGCTGGCAGTTTCGTATCGTAGGCTCGGGGTTTCTCAAACACATGGTCCGCCACCTCGTGGGTGCTCTCTGGATGGTCGGCGCTGGCCGCCTCTCGGTAGCGGACTTCTCTCACTATCTCCAGGGAGACCCTAAACAGATGCGGCCCTGGAAAAAAGCAGATCCGCGGGGACTCTACCTCCTGAAAGTCAGTTACGAACCCGAATAACTTTAGGTATTCTTCCCCCACTATGAGTCGATTAAATTTCAAACTTGAAGCCACTGCCTCCGGATCACGCGCGCGAGCGGGCACTTTCACCACTCTTCACGGAGAGGTGCAGACACCGATCTTCATGCCGGTCGGAACCCAGGCCACCGTGAAAAACCAGACCATCGAGTCCCTCAAGACGGCCGGCTCAAACGTTCTCTTGGCCAACACCTACCACCTTCTCCTGCGTCCGGGCCCAGAAGTGATGAGAAAATTCGGCGGCATCCACAAGTTCATGAACTGGGATCGTCCCGTTCTCACGGACTCCGGAGGTTTTCAAATTTTCTCGCTCCCCCACCACCGCGAGATGAATGAACAAGGGGCGCGCTTTTTGAGCTATGTCGATAACCACCCGATCCTTCTCACACCCGAACTCTCCATCGATATGCAAAAGGCCATCAACTCTGACATCATGATGGTCCTCGATCACTGTATAGAAAGTAATGCCGCCCACAAAGAGGCGAAGGCCGCGATGGATCTGACCCACAGGTGGGCCAAGAGAAGCCTCATGGCCCGCGGCGATTCTCAGCAGTCCCTGTTTGGGATTGTTCAGGGTGCCTGTCACGAAAACCTGCGTAAGCAAAGTGCAGACGTCCTGACAAATCTCAGAGTTAACGGCGAAGGCTTTGATGGACTAGCGATCGGAGGTCTTGCTGTCGGTGAAACAAAATCTGAGAGAGAAGACTTCACGGCCATCGCTACCGAGATGCTACCAGTTCATCTTCCGCGCTATCTTATGGGAGTCGGAACTCCCATCGACATTCTCGAAGCGGTTCACCGCGGGGTCGACATGTTCGACTGCATTCTGCCGAACCAGTTTGGCCAGCGAGGAAGTGTTTTCACAAGCCAGGGTATTTTCCAGATGAGGCGCTCGGTGTACAAGTTCGCGGAGGAAAAACTTGATCCAAGTTGTGATTGCTTGACCTGCACTAACTACTCCCGCGCCTACCTCCATCATCTCATAAAAACTGATGAGTCTCTCGGGTGGCACCTGCTCTCTCTTCACAACATCACGTTCTACCACCGGTTCATGCGTGAGATACGTGCGAGTATTCTGAACGATACCTTCCTTGATTTTTACAACCGGAAAAGACTTGAACTCGTGATGAGTGATCAGGAAAATCCTCCCCAACATCCGAAACTTACGAACCCTTTAAAAAGAGAAAAGCGCCTCCAGCTCGGAGATTACGAAGTCTTTGAGGGCGGTCGCGGATTTTCCAGCATACGCCAGATAAGTTCCGGCGAGGTCATGCATTCTGTGAATCCTCCTCAAGAAGAAGCGCGCAATCTCTACATGATCCCTGCTCAAATTGATGAGAGGCTTAAAGAGCTTGATGAAGTCGTCATCTGGGACGTAGGTCTCGGTGCTGCCCACAATTCCATGGCGGTTATCCATGAGTTTCTAAATAAGGAATTCAACGG
>JBIPOE010000228.1:0-2679 GCA_044379485.1 Catalimonadaceae bacterium | reverse complement strand
CCGCGCAGCTCTGGCTCGATGGGAAAATCATCGCGGAAAAGGAGAACTTCACGAAGCCGGATGCGGCAGGACACCTCTTCAAAGTGGGACGCGCCACGCCGGATTTTGCAGGCGATTTTGCGGAGGGAAACATCCGCGCCGTGCGCGTGTGGAAGCGTGCGTTGCCAGACGCCGGGATCGCATTGCTTTTCAAAAACGAAGGCGCGGGGGCCAACACGCCGGACTTCGCGCATCAGCCCAAGGCGCACGGCAAGCCAGTGATTGAGAGCGGCACCGGCTGGGTGCAGGCTTTGGAGCGCAGCGACCATGCGGACATCGTGGGCAACTGGAACGACCAGACACTCGCGGAGGGCGCACAGATTTACAAAACGCTGTGCGTCGTCTGCCACGGCACCAAGGAGCAACCCGGCTCACTGCCGACGGCACTGCGCTTCACCGAGGGGCCGTTTAAAAACGGCGCGGACCCGTATTCAATGTTTGCCACGATGACGAAGGGCTTCGGCCAGATGGTGCCGCAGCCGCAATACACCACGGCGCAAAAATACGCCGTCATCCAATACATCCGCGAGACGTTTTTGCGTCCGCACAACAAAACGCAATTCACCGAAATCACGCCCGCTTATCTGGCGTCGCTGCCCCGCGGGCTAGCACGCGAGGAGGCGGAAAAAGAGGACCGCGCAGCCCCATCCTACCAGCAGATGGATTTCGGCCCGGCGCTGTTCTGGACCTATCAGGTCGCTCCGGGAAACATCGCCCAAAAAGGCATCGCGGTGCGCCTCGACGACGGCCCCGGCGGTGTCAGTAAAGGGCGCGCCTGGATGGTCTATGACCACGATACGATGCGCGTGGCCGTGGCGACGACAGGCGATTTCGTGGACTGGAAAGGCATCGCCTTCGACGGCAGCCACGGCACGCATACCTCCCTCACAGGCGAACCGCACTTCGTCAATCCCGCCACCCCCGGCTGGGCGTCGCCGGAGGGAAAATGGGACGACGACGCGCGCGTCATCGGCAAAGACGGCAAACGTTATGGTCCGCTGCCGGGAACATGGGCGCGCTTCGCGGGGATTTATCTGCACGGCCACCGCGCCGTCATCGCCGCGGACATCGGTGGCGTCCGCGTGCTGGAATCACCGGGCTGGCTCGACTACGGCACGACACCCGTTTTCACCCGCACGCTGAATGTCGCGGCCTCCGCGAAACCCCTGCTGCTCCGCGTCGCGCCGGACACGGTAAACGTAGCGCTCACCGGCGACGGCACTTTGAAAAAGGACGCTGGTTTTTGGATCGCCTCGCTGCCCGGTGGCGCGAAGACGCACCTCTTCATTTCGCGCGTGGATGCGGCTTCGCTCGACGCGCTGGCGAAGAACCATCCCACCGCGCCCGACCTCACGCCGCTCACGCTCGGAGGGCCGCCGCAGTGGACTCAGGAAGTCACGACGACCTCGGAAGCCGGCCCGGGCGACGGCGCTTTCATCGCCGACAATTTCCCGCTACCAGTCGGGAATCCGTGGCAAAGCTGGCTGCGCCCCGGCGGCTTCGATTTCACGCCGGATGGAAAAGCCGCCATCGTCGCGATGTGGAACGGCGACGTGTGGCGCGTGGATGGGGTGATGGATCAAGCGCCCGCAACCTTAACGTGGAAGCGCATCGCCACGGGACTCTTCCAGCCGCTCGGCGTGAAGTTCCGCGGCGACGACCTCTTTATTACCTGCCGCGACCAGCTGGTGCGCCTGCGCGATCTCAATGGAGACGGCGGGACGGACTTCATCGAGTGCTTCAACGATGACGCGCAGGTCACCGAGCATTTTCACGAATTCGCGATGGGCCTACAGATCGACGCCGCGGGTAATTTCTATTACGCCAAGTCCGGCCGCCACGCGCTCGACAGCGTCGTGCCGCACCACGGCACGCTGCTCCGCGTGAGCGCCGACGGCTCGCGCACCGACATTCTGGCGACCGGTTTCCGCGCCGCGAACGGCGTGTGCCTAAACGACGACGGGACCTTCTTCGTCACCGACCAGGAGGGCTTCTGGACTCCGAAGAACCGCATCAACCGCGTCAAAGCCGGCGGCTTTTACGGTAACATGTTCGGCTATACGAGCGTCACCGACACCGCCGATTCCGCGATGGATCCGCCGATGGTCTGGGTTACCAACGACAAAGACCGCAGCCCCGCCGAACTCATCACCGTCCCCAAACACGCCTGGGGCACGCTGGGCGGCAGCCTGCTGAATCTCAGTTACGGCACAGGACGCGCGTTCATCGTGCCGAACGAGGAGGTCCGCGGCGTGTGGCAAGGCGCGGTGTGCGAGTTGCCCATGCCCGCCTTCGCCACCGGCATCATGCGCGGGCGTTTCTCCACCGACGGTGCGCTCTACACCTGCGGCATGTTTGCGTGGGCCGGAAATGCCACCGCGCCCGGCGGCTTCCACCGCATCCGCCGTACTGAAAAACCCGCGCAATTGCCCATCGCCGTCCACGCCACGAAGGGGGCGCTAACCGTGACCTTCAGCGATCCCATGGTGGCCCCCGCATGCTCGATGAAAGTCTGGTCGCTCCAGCGCACGAAAAACTACGGTTCGAAACACTACGATGAGCGCGAACTGCCCATCCGCGCAGTGAAATCCAGCGTCGACCAACGCACCTTGACCTTCGAAATCCCCGACCTCACGCCGA
>JBIPOE010000156.1:0-2681 GCA_044379485.1 Catalimonadaceae bacterium | reverse complement strand
CAGGGTATCCGTAAAACCAAGCCCCGTTGGAATTGCCGCGACCTGCCGAGCCGTAGCCATAAACTACGGCTTTTATGAGTGACTTCAAATCAACGATTCTGAAACGCGACGCCACGGGGCGTGTCCATTACAGCCGGGAACAGCGTGAAGCCCTGCTTGATGAGTTTGAGCGCAGCGGCCTGAAGGGAGCGGCTTTCGTGCGGACGGTGGGGATCAGTTAACCTACCTTTGCCAACTGGATCCAGCAGCGGCGTCATGCCCGGGGTGATTACCGCCTCAAGGGCCAGACGGCTGCGGCCAAGGCCAAGCTGCCAAGGGCACCGCGTTGGATTGAAGCCACCATGGCTCGCGGACCGGTGCCGGGCCCCTCTGCTGCTGCCGCGCTGCCGGGCCCCGGCCCTCTGTCAGGACCGGTGGAGGCTGCACTTGGGCCGCCGCTGCGCGTGGAGTTGCCCTGCGGCAGCCGGCTGCTGGTGGGCGATGCCCGGCAGGCGGAGATGGCCGTGCGGATCATGCAAGCTCTCCCCCCCCGTGTGTCATGCTGAGTTTTTCCGGATCGCTGCGGATCTTCATCGCGCTGGACCCCTGCGACATGCGTGCGGGGATCAATACGTTATACGCCCTCGTCGGCGAACGGCTCAAGGAGGATGTGAAAACGGGAGCCCTCTTCGTCTTCACCAACAAACGCCGCCGTCTCCTCAAGGTGCTCTACTGGGATGGAACCGGCTGCTGGCTCCTGACAAAACGTCTGGAACGGGGCGCGTTCTGCTGGCCCCGCGCCGCCGCGGAGGGGCAAACCAAGCTGGCCCTCAAACCCGAGGCCTTCGCCATGCTCACGGACGGCATCGACATGCACGGCGCCACCCCGCGCGGCTGGTATGAACGGGCTTGAGTTCAGGCCGGAGACACTTTTTATAGCAAGTGATGCGAAGAGTTATTGACAGCCGGAATGTTCTGGATTTGTTGGACCGATCCGCTGCTTTATGCCAACCTGCGAACCCACCGCCCGCGAAGTCCTGCTCGCAGGACAAGTGGCGTCGCTGACGGAGGATCTCCGGAAACTGCAGGAGGAGGTGGAGCGTCTCCAACAGGAAAAGCGCGTGCTGCGGCTCAAGATCGATGCCTTGTCGCGCAAACTCTTTGGCCGCTCCTCGGAGAAGCTCAACCCTGAGCAGCTGCAGCTTGTTTTCGATACTCTTGCCCAGGAAGCGGCCGCCGCCGCCACTACCCTGCCCGCGGAGGAATCCGCCGCCGGTGACCCCGGTCCCGACACCAGCCCGGCCGCCCCCGGTCCGCCCGCCCCACCGGTGAGGAAAAAACGGAGCCTTGCCGAACTCATCGAAAACCTGCCTTCCACCACCATTGTCCTGACACCTCCGGAAATCGAAGCCAACCCCGAAGCCTGGCGCGCCACCGGGACCAGCGAGGTAACCAAACTCCTCGACTACACGCCTGGTCATTTCAGTGTCCAAATCATTCTGCGGCCTAAATATGTCCCGGTCGACAACCCATTCGCCGCCCCCATCACCGCCCCGCTGGATCTCCTCCAAGCCCGCTGCATCGCCACCCCGCGCCTCCTCGCCAACACCCTTGTCCTGCGCTTTGAGCAGCACCTTCCCTACTGCCGCATCGAACAACTCTACGCCCGCGTCGGCGTCCCCCTCTCCCGCCAAACCCTTTGCGGCTGGGCCGGCATGGCGGCCAACGCCAGCAGCATCATCCTCGCCGCCACCAAAGAGGAGGTCTTTGCTGACAATTATGTCCAGGCGGATGAGACTCCCGTGAAGTATCAGGATCCGACCCGCAAAGGCGTTTGCGGCACCGGCTACTTTTGGGTCTTTTACAATCCGGTGCGCAACCTCTGCTACTTCGCGTGGCGCACCGGGCGCGGGGCTGACAGCCTCGGGAGCCTCGTTCCGGCCGACTACCGGGGCATCATCCAGTGTGACGGATGGAAGGCGTATAACCGTTTTATCAAGGAACGGGCCGCCAAGGGCCATGCCATTCAACTGGCCGGCTGCATGGCCCATGCGCGGCGCTGCTTTTTCAACGCCAAAGCCGAGGGCGAGGATGCCGCCTGGGTCCTTCTGCAGATGCAGAAACTCTATCAAATCGAAGCCCGTCTGCGCGATAGCCGGGCCGGGCCGGACACCATCCGGAGCGAACGCCAAACCCACAGCCTCCCCATCCTCCAACAAATCAAAACCCGGCGCGACGACCTCGCGGCCCGGCGCAAACACCTGCCCCAAAGCCTCACCGGGGAAGCCATCACCTACACCCTCGGCCAATGGGACAAACTTCTTGTGTTCCTCCAGGACGGGCGGGTCCAAATCGACAACAATCTGGTCGAAAACACCATCCGCCCAAGCGCGATCGGCAAGAAGAACTGGCTGTTCATGGGCGATCCTAAAAGCGGCGAACGCGCTGCTCTGTTTTATACCCTGATCGGCAACTGCCACCGCGCCGGGATCGACGCCCAGTCCTACCTGACTGATCTGTTCACCCGCCTGGCGGACCCTGCCCAGACCACCAAAACCCTCCGGAATCTCACGCCACAGGGTTGGGCAGCGGACCGAAAAACAGCCCGGGAAACTCCGACCACCTGAAAAGGGCCACACCCGTCAAGCACCGATCAACGGGGCTGTGATTGACGGATACCTTTGAGAACGGAGCGGCGGCGT
>JBIPOE010000234.1:0-2697 GCA_044379485.1 Catalimonadaceae bacterium | reverse complement strand
AACTTACTACTACGTGGTGAAAGCGTTTAACGGTTCTGATTCAGCCGATTCTCTTGAAGTTTCCGGGCAACCAATTGCGTATTTTTCTGTGGCGACAATAAGCTCTTCCAGTCCCACAACCATTGATCTCTCTTGGCCGACGCCAGTGGGAGCAACAGCTTATGATGTGCTCTATGGGACAGTCTCTGGAACTTATACCACGACCCTTCCCAATAAAACGGCTCCTTTTACGATAACTGGTCTTCTCGCTAATACCACTTACTATATTGCGATCCGTGCAAAAAACACGGTGGGAACTGGATGCTATAAAAACTCTGCGCAGATCATACAAAAAACCGCCACGGCTGCCCCCACTGGTCTTGTCGCTTCAGCTTCTGCAGGTCAAGTCGGACTGAACTGGACAGCAGTATCGGGTGCTACGACTTACAAAGTTTATCGTGGTATAGCTTCTGGCTCGCTGACTCTGCTTAGTTCCGGCGTGGCCACCAACGCTTATCTCGATACACCAGTCACAAATGGAACAACTTATTTTTATGCCGTGAGTGCCAACAACGGATCTGACTCTGCCAACTCTTCAGAAGTCTCCATTCAATCCATAAGCTCTTTCGCTTTAACAGCTGCGACGTCGGCATCGGCCACCACGATTAATCTTTCTTGGGGAGCTGCCTCAGGTGCTGCCACTTATGATGTTCGCTACGGAACTGCTTCGGGTGTCTACTTAGGAACTGTTAGTGCAGTGACTTCGCCCTACACTCTTACTGGTCTCACTTCTGGAACGACTTATTTCATTTCCATCCAAGCCAAAAATACTATTGGTTCAGGCACCATTCTGAATTCCAATGAACTGAATGCGAAAACGGCCGTGGGAGCTCCCACAGGACTTGCGGCGGTGGCTTCCCCTTCAAGTGTGGCTCTTTCATGGTCAGCTGTATCAGGTGCGACTAATTATAATATCTACCGCGGAACAACTAGTGGCTCTTATTCACAAATTGCCTCGGCGGTAAGTGCAACTTCTTATGTTGATTCACCAGTCTCTAGCGGAACAACTTATTTTTATATGGTTCGTAGCTTTAATGGTATTGAGTCGGCCGATTCAAGTGAAGTCTCAACTCAACCAATTGCAAACTTCGCCTTAACTGCTGCCACTGCCACTTCTTCATCAACCATTAGTCTGACTTGGGCAAATGCTACAGGTGCCGCGACTTATGATGTTCGCTACGGAACATCATCTGGAAACTACTCTTCTACCCTTACCAATCAAACTTCGCCGGTGACAATTTCAGGCCTTGCTTCGGCCACTCAATATTTTATTTCGATTCGCGCCAATAACTCAGTTGGCTCTGGTACAACTCTCTTAAGTAATGAAATGAGTACAACCACTGCGACTGCTGCCCCAACGTCTCTCGCGGCTGCTGCCACAACTGGGCAAGTGAACTTAACTTGGTCAGCTTCTCTTGGGGCGACTAATTACCGCATCTATCGCGGCACAACTTCTGGCATCTATACGATGATTCAATCAGGAGTTCTCGTCACGAACTTCACCGACTCAACTATTGTTAACGGTACAACTTATTTTTATGTGGTCCGTGCGTTTAACGGATCAGAATCGTCTAACTCAAATGAGGCGACGGCTTCTTCGATCAGTACTTTTGCCATCACTTCCGTCACGGCCGCTTCAACCTCATCTCTGCAAGTCACTTGGCCTGCAGTGAGTGGCGCCACAGTGTTTGATGTTCGCTACGGAACGGCGTCTGGAAGTTACGCCACCACGGTTGCAGCTGCAACTTCCCCATACACCATCAGTGGATTATTAGCGGGAACAACTTATTATGTTGTCGTGACGGCCAGAAACACCATTGGGTCAGGCTCATCAGTTACGAGTGCTGAACTTTCTCAAGTTACTCCGGTGGCTGCGCCGGTGGGTCTCGTGGCCACGGGTGGAAATACTCAAGTGAATCTTTCCTGGACTGCTGCCGCTGGGGCCACAAGTTATAAAATCCTAAGAGGAACTGCCACAGGTGTTTACACTGTAATTGCTTCTGCCGTTACGGGAACAACTTATTCTGATTCAACTGTTCTCAACGGAACAACTTATTACTACGCCCTTAGATCTTTTAATGGATCGGATTCGGCTTCTTCCCTTGAAGTTTTCAAGCAGCCAATAGCTGCACCAGTCATCAGTGACGCCTATGGAAACACGGATACTTCCATTCGCGTGACTTGGTCAGCGGCTAGTGGTGCTTCGGCTTATGATATTAGCTATGGTACAACTTCTGGAACCTATACGGGAACAGTGACCGGTGTCACATCCCCTTACTCCATCACTGGAATCACATCTGGAGTGACTTATTATGTTCAAGTCTTAGCAAAAAACACTATTGGCGGCGGAACCACTGTCTATAGTGCTGAGTCGAGTGGCGCTCCCAATTCTCCGCCAGACCTTTCAATTATTGCTGATCAGATCATGGTGTCAGATACCTCTCTTCCAGTGGACTTCACTTTAAGTGATGATAACAATCTTCTGACTTGTGCTGGCTCTATGTCTGCCAGTTCATCCAACACGGCGTTGCTTTTGAATACTGGAGTAGTCTTTAGCGGAACCGTTCCAAATTGTACGGCCACGATTACGCCTAAGGCCGGTCAAATGGGGACGGCGATCGTTACATTCACTGCAACCGATGGCATTACACCTGTTAC
>JBIPOE010000051.1:0-32271 GCA_044379485.1 Catalimonadaceae bacterium | reverse complement strand
CGCTTTCAAACTGAAATTCCACATCTATCAGATTTACGGCCCCATTAGTAATTCTGAATTTGACTATCGCAAACCTGTCAGCCCCTAAAACGGTGACTTCATCTCTGCCAATTTTTAAATCCAGCACACGGGATCCTATATTTTGCCATCCGGTTTTATCACTCAAAACCAGGGCCGGCCCGCTGTTGGCTTCCTTCTCAACAACCATTGGTTCCTTTGGTTGCGGATTCAATTTACAACCATACACTTCCAAATGTGCTTTTTTATCCCTTGCATTTGGAACTGTACTATACACAAAATAAATTTTCCTTATCTCCCTTGCTGGTTCAAATATCCTAACCATTTTGCACTCACCGGGAGTTTTAATGGGGTGTCTGATATTTACAGTCTGGTCGTTGCCTGTTTCAAAACTGATAACCATATTTTTGAGATAGATGGGTGCATCTGTGGCCACAATTTTGATGAACTCAAAATGGTCCATGCCTTTAAGTCTTATATCGTCTCTGTCCCGGATAAAGTCAACAGTTTTTTCGCCGATTTTCTGCCATGTTTTGTGTTCCTGCATTTTGCCATTTTTGCAATTCTGGGCAAGAGAAATATTAGAGAGGAGGATGGTGGCAAAGAGCCAAATGGTTGATTTTAAATACATAATAAAATTAATGATGAATGTTGAATGATGAATTATAAATGATGAATTAAGGATACTACGGGAGTTTTGAGCGCCTTTCATAAAACCCTCTACACACACCTTCCAATAAAGTTTTCAGGTTTTGGTGTAGAATTTCTTCATCCGATATGATGACTGAAAACATGGAAATGCTTTTCTCCATGTGCTTTTCTGCGATTTCAATGTCTGGTTTCATTTTATTATTTTCAAAAGGTTGAATGATAATTATTTGCTTGATTGAGTTGAATCATCCTCAAGAATCGCCTTGCTGCTTTTGTATTCTTCAGAAGAAATCTGACCATTTGCAAACCGAAGTTTGAGAACATCTAACGGTGACAATCTGCGGCTTCTTTGGCCAGGAATATCGTATGGAGTTGCAAATATCCAGATGAGTAAAAACACCCAAATAAACCACCAAAAAAGATGCATACCCCAGATTTGAGTTTCATATACCATGACTTTAGTATTAAAAATTGTGTCCGAATCTTATCACATTCTTTTATACAAATGTCTGGCCTGGAGGAATTTTAATGTTATAAAATTTCGGATTGATTTTGCAGGATTCTTTGAGGATTTACTTTTATCCCGTGCCGGGTGTCCTCACATGACAGTTTTATAGCCTTTATTTTGGCTGGAAGCCAGACCCAATAATCGAAACGTACCAGATTGAAAATCCCGTCCAGCAGAGGCCGCTCTCCATTGCAATTTTTTAGGATGCTAATTTTGAATTACAAAGATGTGCCTTATCATACTGTTCCCGAACTATGAACAAGTTGAAGTGTCTCCGAAAGGGATTTAAGGCCACTTTCATCTTTCGCAATATTATTTGTTTGGGCTAAGGTTATTCTGATGATAAAACAGATTATTCCGGACAGAAACCAAAACGGAGTGAAAACCAACTGATACCAGTTAAAATCCCGATGAATTGTCGCACATCCTTCCAGAAGGGAATTTTAAATTGGACGTTCTTAAATTCTACCTCTGAGCCTGAAAGGTCAATTTCTTTGTTGGTCCGGTTCTGTGTTTTTTTAGGATAAACCTTCAGGATATGTTGGCTGTTTGCCAGATGACCGATGGGAATGACCGAACTGATCCCGATTTCAGCCATCGATATTTCCCAATTGTTGTTCCAAACGACTTCTCTATAAACACTGTCGTCAATGGACAAATGAACAATTCCGGCCAGCGTGCGGAGGCTGTCTATGGGTTCAACGGCTTCAATAATTTCGTCCATACCCTTCGAATACCGAATGTTGACCGGCAGGAAGTTGGTTTGAATAATCTTTGATGGGATAGAAACATGGCGTCGTTCCGACCTTTCCGATTCATCATCATATAGCCTGAACGAACAATCGGCTTGTGAGTTCGCACTATTCATGGACCACACATAGTTTCGCGAATCGAAAAAATTGGTCCAGTTCTGCTGCCCCGGATTCCGGACTTGATACTGTAAAATTTACTTCCTGACCTGCTTCCAGTAGAATAAGTTCGCTAAGAAAGTTGTCTTTCAAATACACGGTAGTTCCAGAAGCAAGGCTTTACATCTCCAGAAAGTTGAACCTGAAGTTTCCATTCCTGCCTTGATAAGACATGATGAGTGGAATTATTTTTGTTTCTGTTATTGGAGCAAATGAGCTTAAAATCAAATTATTTAATCCATTGCTTTTGATAGAAAAATAAAAGGAAGTGCCCCCAAGATTTCCCGTTCTTCTCATATTTTCATCCTTTCAGCCTTAGTTGGATTATTTCTCAATGCTTGTTTCTTTATTTGCAAATGAAAAAATTGGCCGGTGTTAAACGAGTGTAACTACCGGTTGAATTTGATATTTAAGAATCGATGATGGAAAACAAAGTTTTGATAAAAGCCACTGGATTGGCCAAAAATTACAAAATGGGTCAGGAATTGATCAGAGCACTTGTTTCTGTAGATATCAGCGTAAACAAAGGTGAATATGTGGCTTTTATGGGTCCGTCCGGATCGGGAAAGTCAACTCTGATGAACATTGTTGGCGCTTTGGACACGCCCACATCTGGTTCCTATATTCTGAATGGAAATGATGTGAGTAAAATGTCAGAGTCGGATCTGGCTACGGTCCGCAACAAGGAAATTGGTTTTGTTTTTCAAACCTTTAACCTTTTGCCACGCTATTCTGCTTTGGAAAATGTTGCGCTGCCGCTTGTTTATGCTGGTTTTTCAAAGAAGGACAGATTGGCAAGGGCCCAAAAAGTTTTAGAAGATGTGGGTTTGGGAAATAGATCTGACCACAGGCCAAACGAACTTTCCGGTGGACAGCGCCAAAGAGTTGCCATTGCCAGAGCCCTGGTCAACAATCCAAGTATTATTCTCGCCGATGAGCCTACAGGAAATCTGGATTCAAAAACCAGTTTCGACATCATGGCTTTGTTTAAAGATCTGAATGAAAAAGGCAATACCATAATAATGGTTACACACGAGGAAGATATTGCAGCTTTTGCAAAACGAATCGTAAGGCTTCGGGATGGGGTAATCGAAAGCGATGAGATCAACAAAGAAGTAAGGCAGAGTTAAACGTTTAAAGGAAATCCTTTCCAGCCTAAAACCTAAATCGCATTACTCCGGTACATAAGGAAAGCATTGGATTTTTATCTCTGGTATAAGAAATAACATCCCTTGACCCAATCCCCATTTCCCATAAACCTCCACTGGGTATAAAATTCAGGCCAAAGGGAACCAATACCTGATCTACATTTCCTCCATAAACCACACCGCTTCCAATTTTTGGCCACTCCAATAGACGAACTTCTCCACCCAAAGAAACGAGAGGCTTTTGGAAGTTTCCTGCAGTTGCGTTCATTGACAAAATTGTTTCCAGGCCTGCCTGCCATTTTTCATTTGACCAGGCCAAAACGCATTTTCGTTGGAAGATCTTTAGATTTTTTTGTGATTCCTTCCCATTCCAGAATATCTTTTTGGGCCCCGTCCAGTTGTTTTGTATTGTTATAAAAATCAAAATGGGTTCTACTGGGAATTTAGTGATGGAAATAAAAAAAAATTAACAGGATGAGATTGATTGAAAAATAGGGATTATTTCCAAAACCTCAATATTAAACCAATATGGCCCTAACTGCTATAATTCATTGATTTAAGTATTGTTATGAAAAGTGAATATTTTGGTAAAACACTCGATTGAATCTTATAATATTTTTTTTCTAAATTTTTCCAATAAATTTCCTGTAGAACCCAAAAGTCGCAAATAGTATTTAACTTTTTGATTTTCACCTTGAAACATTTCTCCTTCGGAGAAACTGGAATAGTTTATCCCGCCAAAGTGGGAAGGCCATAAAGAATAGAAAATCAAAAGGTTAAAGAGGTAATTGAAAATTACTTGCGACTTTTGGGTAGAACCTAAAAAAAGGATGCCTAAAAGCCCTATTTTCAATATAAATGTTTCGGAATTGGATGAATTATGCTTATCCTAATATTGCGTCTTAGTGGCCATTTCTTTCCATCTTTTGAATGCAATTTTTGCTGGTTCAAAGGGAATGTTGATGAAAGGAATCTTCCTGTCCTCTGGTTTTAAATTGATTTCGGTATAAATCAGATTGTCATCAAAGCCAATATCAGCTGCTTCAATCCGGTCGTTGCAGAAGTAAACAACTTTAGGTCTTGCCCAAAAAATCGCACCCAAACACATAGGGCAGGGTTCGCATGAGCTTATTAAAATACAATCGTCCAATTGAAAATCTCCCAGTACTTTGCATGCATTCCGAATGGCTACCACTTCTGCATGAGCAGTTGGGTCCTTATCTTCCAATACCCGATTTGTGCCTTCCGCTATCAATTCTCCATTTCGGATAACCACTGCTGCAAATGGACCACCTCTGCCAGATTCTACATTGGATAAGGAAAGGTCGCTTACGAGTTGAAGCCACTTTTGCAGATTTTTGGTTTCAGATTCGGTCATTTTGTAACAAGTAATTTGATGGGCTCAAAAATGAATTTTTTGATTGAATTGCGCTTAAGTTTTTTTAAAATAATTATGTAGGTAAAATCTTGAAAAATCAATAGAGCTTACATTGAATATAATTTTTCTAATAAAAAAATTGTTTATTTCTAATTTGTTAATAATTTTGCCCTCTTAATTCTTTACCCTTTCTTTTACATAACAAATGCAAAAGCAAATACTTTTAATAGAAAACGGATCAAAACCGAATCTTGAAATTCGGGAGTGGGCTTCGAATCTTGATTTTCAACTTGTTTTGGTTGGGAATGGCATAGAGGCTCTCCTCTGGCTTGGTAAGGGTAATATTCCTGATTTGATTTTTGCAGAAGAGGAAATGGGCCTTATGCCCGGGCATCAATTTGTTCAGTATCTTAAAGCAAGTGGGTTCTTCAATGAAATTCCGATTATCGCTTTTGGCAGCCCTGACAGGCATGAACAAATTGCCTCTATGATGCAGTCCGGAGCAATTGATTATTTGATTCGCCCTTTTCTGCAAATCGACTTGGATAAAAAGCTCAACAGGCTTTTGTTGAATAAGCAATACGCTTAAAAGGGTAAAAAAAAGGAGCAATTTGCCCTTTGTAGAACTTATTTACCATTTCCAGGCTATATGCATCCCCAATTGACCAGGCATGCTGTAATTTCCTGGTCGGAATTCAAACACATTTCCAGTATAATATTGGTAAAATGGCTCAATCCAAATTTCGCCTTTTCTTAGGCGGATAGGTTGAGCAGCAGATATTTGAAAAGAGTATATTGGTTTTTGAATTTTCCATTTTTCTGATTGTAAAGTTCCGGAAATACCAATGGTTTCTTTTGAAATGGAAGAGAAAAAGCTGGATTGAATGCCTCCATTTATTCTGAATACTGGTAGCCATGAAATGGGTCTTAGACTTAAGCCGAAACTACCAAAACCAAAGGCCAATTGAGCATGAATTTTTTCTCTTGTATTTGAGATTTTTGGCAAATATCGAATCTCTCCATTTTGTGCAATCAACTCATAACCATCAGCTTTGCCAGCATTATTGAAGTAGATTTCATCCTGCAAAATTGACAATCCCAGATTGCCATTTAAACCAAGCCAGGAATTGAAAAATTTCTCATATCTGATGCCTGCATCATAACCCAATCTGCTGGAAAAGGAGCTTGCCTGCTCATCCAATATAATTCTGGATTCACCCGTCGTTTGGTTTATGGCAATCGTTCTGGTTACGGATGCTTTTACACCTGCAAAAACAAACCAGGCTGATTTCCCTGACTTCTTTTCTTTTTTGGTTGTATCCATTACCGCTGCGTTTGTTGCGGAAGAATCTATATTTTGGACAACAAGAGTGGAATCTGATTTTTTAACCGCCAATGCCATTTTGTTTGATTCGGTTTCCGAAACGATATTACTTTCTGCAACAATTGGTTTTATTTCTGGTTTGGTTACAGATTTATTATCAACCACATTTTTGGAATCTGATTCAGGAATTTGATTTTCATTTTTCACTTTGGAGGTTTCAATTGTTGAAATTTCTTTGTTTTCATTACCAGATTTTTCAGACACTAACGGATCAGGCAAAGCTTTTGAATTTCCTGATTGACCTTTTTCCTCTGTAGCAAGCTTTTGATTTTCAGCATTTTTAACTTCGGTGCCTTTTGCAAGAGTAGGAGGGAGGCTTAAGTTTGAAATCCCAAAAGCCCTTCCTTTTCTTTTCTTTTTATTGGTTGAAACGACTTGATTTCCTTCTTCTTCAGAACTTGATTTTCGGACTTTCTCCTGACTTTTTTCTGTAGGAAGCAATGCAATGGTGGCCTTATCTTCTGTTTGAGGTGTAGCATTTTTGGATGAAATAGAATTGCTTGTTTGCTTTAAGTTTTCTAAATCATTTTCCTTTTCACCAGCTCCCAATTTTGAGGACGAATTTTCAAAACCCTGGCTTTTTACCTGATTTTCAGTTTGTTGGTTCACTATTTTCCCTGATTGGTTTTCAGTTGATTTTGAATCAGCAATTGCAGATCGCTCCTTTTGGAAATTTGGTTCGCCTTTTTCCACTTGTCCCACACCAGGGCTGGTTTCGGGTTTCACATCACCTGAATTCCAAAACCAGATGCCAGCCATGATTGGCAAAAACAAACCTGCAGCCAGAAACCACCAAAATGGCGCTCTTGGCTTTCTTTTTTTGGCAAGTTGTGTTTCCAGGTTTCCCCAGATTTCGGGATTTGGCTCCTGCCCAAAATCCCGAAGCCTGTTTTCTAATTTACCTTTTTCTTTATCCATTTTCTCTGGCGTAAATTTTTTCTTTTAATATTTCTTTTGCCCTGGCATACTGCGACTTACTTGTGCCATCGCTTATCCCAATTAGCTCTCCGATTTCTCTGTGGTTGTAACCTTCCACAGCATATAAGTTGAATACCATTCTGCAACCTTCCGGCAACTCAGCGATTAAATTGACGATTTCTTCTGCTGAAAGCTGGCCAACCACATCATCCAGTTCTATGGAATGGTGGTCCTCAGGCTCCTGTGTGAAGCTGAAAACGTTCTTTTGGTTTCTTCTATATTGATCTATCGATTCACGTACAAATATTCTTTTCATCCAACCTTCAAGGGAGCCGCCTTTGAAACTTTCCAAATACGTGAAAACTTTCATAAATCCTTGCTGTAGAATGTCTTCTGCTTCCATTTTGTCTTTTGTGTACCGAATGCAAATTCCTAACATGGTGCGGGCAAATTTTTGATACAGGGCACGTTGCATCTCAGGCTTCTGTTTTAAACAGCCCTGGAGAAGTTCCTGCTCTGAATATTTAATGCCCACTATTGTTGTAAAATGTTAATTCATAATATCCTACATTTCAAAAGACTTGACAATTCCCAAAAAACCAAATCTGTTTTTTTTATTTCTGTTATTGTTTGATAAACCGACCCGACATGAACTGATTGCTTTTATGAATTCCTGTAATGACATAAAGCCCTGGAGGAAGCTGGGCAATTGAGATTTTTTTCCCGGCCTCGATCTCTACAACTACCTTACCCTTTGAATCGGTTATTTTTAAAAAGCCTTCAAATCCGGAAACTGAAATGGTATTGCTTGCAGGATTCGGACTAATGACCATTTCCTTCTCTTTTACCCTTTGTTTAACCTCAGTAACAATATCAATTCCCGTGCTGCCTGCTTCAAAGTCAATGTGGTTTTCACTTCCGGCACCGATAGTTACCGTTTTCATTTGGCTTGGAACTTTTGGGTGATCAATTTTTACCCGATAGTTACCTGGTGGTAATGGAGGGCTGCTAAAAGTTCCGTTTTGATGTACAAAAGCATTTGCCACTGTTTGACCTTGCACATTTAAAAAGCTAACTTCAGCTTTTGAAAGGTGGAAAACTCCATTTACCTGAATGTTGCCAGAGGCCATTGAAGAAACCAATGTGCCTTCGCCTGAAATGGTTCCGGTGATTTTGGTCCATAAAGGATTTGTAGAATCGGTTGGAATTGTAAAGGTCTTTGGCACCAAATGTATATCGGGACTTGTTTGGCCGGATTGTGGTGTTGAAAAGATATAGGCATCATCGTAAAAAACAACATCGCCCATGTAGGTCCTTAAATAGGCAAGGGTATCTGCTGGTTTAGCTCTCACAATCCAGTTTCTCAGTGGATTTTTAGGAACTTTGAACACAAATCTGCAACTGTCAGTTAATCCATTCACAGTAGTTGAATAAAGGGAATCATCGCTTAATGAAATGAGTTGAACCAGTACATTTTTGGCCTGGCAAACATAATTTCTAAGAATTTTTCCTGAGATTAAAACAGAATCAATTGGCGCCAAAACCTGGATCGTATAACATTTTTTGGTTGGGGCCTGTCCCAAGGAAATTGCCCGTAGGCAAACTTCATAAGTGCCCGGTCCTGGAAAAGTTTTTGTCAGACTCAAAGAACTGCTTTGTATTTGTGTGCTATCTCCCCATGTCCAAACATAAGATGTGTTCTGAATACATTGCGGATTAACTATTCGGTTAAATTGATATGTAAATGGCGGAGGACTCGCCTTCGAATAAGTAAAATCAGGTAAACAGTTGGCTGTTGCTGATGCAGTTATGGAATCGCAAAATTGTACAATGACCGAATTGTATTGCGCCCTCAAACAAACATTATATTTGCCTGGTCCTGGAAATACTTGGTTTTGAGTATTTGGTGAAGTGCTTTCAGTTGAGGTTCCATTTCCCCATGTCCAGGTGTAAAATGTGCCAGGGGGGAAACAGCCTGGATCTCCCATCAGGTTTGGTGTAAAATTAAAACTGAATGGTAATCCTTGATTACTTGCCTGGTAGGTAAAACTAACTGCACAATTCTGTGGAATTGAAATGGAATCCAGATAGAAGGTGTCACAAAACGAAGCAATGTTTCCAAAATTAGGTTGTGCGGAAACACAAACCTGATAAAAACCAGGCCCTCCAAAATTATGTTCAATTGCTTGCCCACTTATAGTAAAATTATTTATGGTCCAGTTGTAAATGGTATTGGCTGAAAAACATTGAAGAGATGAGCTGCTATCCGGGTATGCATAAAAAGAATAAAGAAATGGATTGGTCGGGCTCGGGGTAGAAATGAATTTTACTTTGCATTGGGTTTGGGCAAAAATTAGATTTTCAGAGTAGAAAAATAAACACCAGATAATTATTGCCCGGTGTAAACCAATTAAAATTCCTTTCATAATATCTTGCAAATTAAATTGTTATCCTTTCTTTTTTCCTTTATAATTAAAAATGCAATCGTGCCAAATGTCAGCACGATTGCAAGTAGTTGAGTAATCTTATCGTTCAATCTTAATGCTTCACAAATCGGGCAGAAATCAGCTTGTTTGCTTTATTCAATCCGGTTATGGTGTAAATTCCTGAAGGAAGCTTTGCTATTTCAATGTTTGACCTAGAAGCAGTTTCCAAAACGGTTTGACCTTTTGTATCAATTATTTTAACCGCACCAGTTACTCCTTTCAAAGAAATTTTGTCATTGGCAGGGTTTGGATAAATGCTTAACTCAGAAGATTTAATGGTTTTGTTTACAGAAGTAACGGTGTTTACACCGGAACCAGTTGCATTGAAGTTAATTTGAGCGTTTGATCCGGCAGTAATGGTGAATGGAACCGATTGGCTTGGCACTTTTGGTGCTTCTACTCTAAGTGAATATTGTCCGGGAGGTAAATTTGGTGTGATAAAAGTTCCATCTGCATTCACCTTGGCAAAACCAATGGGTTTGTTTTGCGCATTGAGAATAAGAACCACCGCTTTTGAAGCATTGAATATGGTGCTTAAATTATAGTTTCCTAAAGTCGAAACAATGGTGGTTCCGTTTCCGGTAATGGTGCCTGATGCCCTTCCGAAAAATGGATTTGAAGTAGAATCCCAGTTGATGGAATCGCCCCAGAAATTTGGAACCAGATTCAAAACAGGATTGCTTTGCCCTGGAGGGTTGGTTGCAAAAATGGTGGCATCATTGTAGAAAATAACATCTCCAAGATAGGTTGGCATATAGGCATTGGTTTGCAAAGGCGTGGCCTTTAAAATCCAATTTCTAACCGGTTGTGCAGGAACCTGAAACCAATAGTAACAGCTGTCCGGATTGGTTAAAACAGTTGCCCGTTGTTCGGAATCTGTAAGTGAAATTAATTCAACCAAAACAGGGCTGTTTAAACAAGCATTATTGGCCTGTACCATTCCCGAAACATTGAAGTTGCCACCTGCATAATTTGCATTCACATTTTGGCAACTGCTTACCGGAGCCAAACCAGGAGCCGTAGCTGTAAAGCAAACCTGGTAATTTCCAGGATTGGCATAGGTTTTTATGGCAAAATTGCCTGGTCCGTTGGATACTTCGGATGTTCCATCACCCCATGTCCAACTATAAACAGTGTTTGGAGGAAAGCAATTTGGGTTGGATACATCCGGGTTAAACTGATAAGAAAGTGGAAGTGTTATCAAGGCTGGTGCATATGAAAAAACAACAAAGCAATTTGGAGTTACAATTGAATCTATTGTTATGGTATCGCAGAAGGAAACCGAACCATTGTTATTGGTGGTTTGCGCTGTCAGACAAACATATCTATTGCCGGTTCCTGAAAAAGTATGGGTAATATTTTTTCCGGTTCCACTGCTGCCATCACCAAAGTTCCAGGAATAGGTAGCGTTTGGAGAAAAACATCCATTTAAAATGGACTGGCTATCGGCTGGCATTGCCGCAAAGGCGAAGACGCCTGTGCTTCCTGAATTTGCTGTTGCCACAAATTTGATTCGGCAGAGAACCTGGCCGATACTGGAGTTTTGACCAAAGAGCATAAGTGCAAGCACTAATATAGCTGGTTGGAATTTTTGAAATAAACTTTTCATAAATACTTGAAATTAAATTGTTTGAAGAAAATTTTTATTGAATTTTGAAGAAAATTTTTGCTGTTTTTGATGCTCCGGAAATCGTCTGGATTCTATATGTCAATGAATCTAAACCGGGCTGATTTCTGTAAATTGTATCTAAAGTGTAGCGAAGAAACCTACCTTGGATATTGCTTCTGAGTTCTGCCTTGCCTCGTTTCGGTAAGGTTTCAATGCTTAAGCTTTCAGGTTTGATATCCCCCGTAGTACAGGCGGAGTCATTTTTGAGAATGTCTTTGTAGTTGTACGATTTTGCTATTATGTTTCTTGCTTCGGTAAACAAGTCGTTTTGAGGGTTTAGTTTAAGCTTGCAAATTTCATTTGAATCAGCAGGAATATTGATGCTGAGAATAATTTGTCCTGTTTTGCAGCTATCAGGCAAGGTGCAAGATTTAAAAGTTATGGTTTCTGTTTTAATTCTGATGGTAGCAGATTTTAGAAAATTTACAAAAACTTTTCCCTGATTGAAGCTGACAAACTCCGGAAGGTCACTTGTAAATTGGCTAAAGGTAGATTTGCATGCAAAAGTATCGGGTAGGGTAAAACTTTGTAGGCCAGCACTATTTACAATGAAAGTTAAGGTTTCAATTGGAAGATTACAAACAGGTTTTATTACTGGTTTTGTTGTATCCACCACCACAAAGTAAATCCAGGCCGATTTGCAAATGGGCGGGCTGCAGACCTCATATTCTGCGGAATCTTTACCGGAAAATTTGAAATTGGGTTCATATACATACACTTTTCTAAGTTCATCCAAAGTAAGACTTCCATTTTGAGGCTGGGTTTTGATTCGGATGCTTACCTCCTCATTAAATTGGTTAAGGGAAGCCAGATCAACATCACCTTTACCGTTTAGTACTAGTGAAGTATTTAAATCCTTAAGTTCGATTCCTGTTAAAACGTTGGGTGCTGGTGTATCTTTCACCTTGTCGCATGCAAAGGCCAGCAGGCAAATGAAAAGGAGGAAGGATGCAATTTTGAACATTTTAATATTTTTTGTTTTCATTAAGGCAGACGAAAATACACTTTGCTTTGGTTGGGATTGGGTTGCAAAAAAAGTATAAAAACTTTTTAAAATAATTTTAAATAATAGAATTTCAGGGGATTATGAATTTTTATTATTTTTTAAAGTTAAGAAATTGCTATTCGACATTTGCAATGTCCAATAGCATATCTATTTCCGGGTCTGTTGCCCATAGGTCAATTCTGGAGTTGTTTGCCAGTCCTGGGTTTTAAATCGTTTAAAGAATTCTGTTATCCACAGCCCCTTTTGAAAAACAACTGCTTCCCCTAAATTAGAAACAAACAATTTGCTACAGGTTGAGTGACAACTATGGATCGTGTCTACTTTGAAATTCAGCTTTTTATGGAATTTTGGGGTAACGCTTTTTGCCTTTTTTACTTCCACACTTTTTCAAAAAATATAATCTTCTTTTCTTTGGCAAAATCAGCACAAGCCATGGAAGACGAAATCATCAAAAACACAAATCAAATCTGGAAAAAACTACGCTCTGAAGGTGGAATAATCGAAAAGTTAAGAAGTATACTAAGAGAAATACTGGTTATTGGATTTGCCTTTTCGATTTCCTTATGGTTAAACAATCGGGCTGAGTATATTAAAGAGCAGGAGGAAGTATATGATTTTATGCTAATCCTGAAAGAAGAACTGGAAGGCGATACCCTTGATTTACTTAGATGCAAAAAAGAAATCGAAAGTGCTCTCGAATCAAACAAATTCCTGATTACCCTTACTACTGCTTCTTTTGATAGCATAAAAAGGAACAATCTGCCGCTTGAATTCGATGGAACGCCAGTGGTCAGGGAGACACACCGTGCTGGTTACGAAGGATTTAAAACTTCGGGCAAACTGGCCAACATAGAAAATAAGGATCTGAAAAATATGATTTTAGAATATTATGAAGTTTCTATGCCTTCCTTATTTCAGGTGGAACAATACTATAACCAGCGCTGTACAAAAACAGTTGACCTGATTCTCGATCGGCTTAGTGAAGTAGAAAAGGCCGCATTTCTTGAAAAAAGGGTTCAAATGGAACTCAAATTAAACATTCTGATTGGATCAGGGTTATCTCCAATCTATCAAAATATTCAGACGAGAGTCGAGGAAATACAATCTGAACTGACAAAGGAAATGGCAAAACGAAACGAGCCATTCTGGATTTTTTAATGCGATCTGCGCTAACTCGCCATTCTACATTTGCAATGTCGAATCTCATATCGTAGGACTGTGTGCGCCTTTGGAGCATTTACAATCCCTCGCTATTCGACATTTGCAATGTCGAATCTCATATCGTAGCATTTACAATCCGCAACACACCGTTAATTTATAAAACTTCTTTTTCTACCAATCCTGCCCGAAGAGGTTATCATAAAGTAATTTCAAAAAAAGAAGGGTTGTCGGATTGAAAATCCTTTGATCTGGCTTCCCGATTGCAAATCGGGAAGAGCGGCAATACGGACCAAACAGCCAAATAAAATTTGGCGAAATAAAACATGACAATACTTTTTAGAAAGCCCCGAGCGGGATTTCGTTTTTTTTAATTGGCTCTTTTTAAGAGGTTTGCAAAAATAAACGCGGACCTGAAACTGAAAATCAGTAGCCTTGTGTATGAGTTATTCGCAAGAGCCTTTAAAACGTTGTTACATGCGCTTGTGGATTTAAATTCAAAGTCTTACCTTCGGCAAACAGATGGAAGGATTTCAAATCACCAACAAGAAATACTTTGACGAATTCATGTCCTTGATTGGCAGGGAAATAAATAGCCTTGTCAAAAACTTCGATTTCAATTATAAGGGCTTAGATCTTGGATACCAGACTCAGGCTTCTGCAGTTTATTCCTCTAACATCGAGGGTAATACAATAGATTTGAACTCGTTCATGAATTTTAAATTATCAAATAACAAGTTCAAACCAGGAAAAGAAATTAAGGAAATTGAAGACTTAATTCTGGCATACGATTTAGCTCAGAAAGAAATTTTGAATCAGAAAAACTTCCTGAAGATTCATAATATCCTATCTGAAACCCTATTGATAAGCAGTTTAAGAGGAAAGTATAGAAAGGATAAAGTTGGAGTTTTTGGGGAATCTGGATTAGTCTATTTGGCAATAGAATCTGAATTTGTTAAAGAAACGATGAACGAATTATTTTCAGGTATCGAAAAATTATTGACAAATAATTTAAACATTGAAGAGGTTTTTTATTTTGCCTCATTAATTCATTTGAAATTTGTGCATATTCATCCATTCAGAGATGGAAATGGCAGGGCTGCAAGAATCCTTGAAAAGTGGTTTGTTTCAGCAAAACTTGGCAAAGAATTTTGGAAACTACCTTCAGAAAAATATTATAAAGACAAACAGGTTGACTATTATAAGAACCTAAATTTAGGCGTTAATTATTATGAGTTGAATTATGATAAATGTTTGTCATTTTTAACTATGCTGCCTAATTGTATGAAATAATCGAGCTTCGCTATTCGACATTTGCAATGTCGAATCTCATATCGTAGGACTGTGTGCGCCTTTGGAGCATTTACAATCCGCAACACACTGTTTATATGTAAAACTTCTTTTTCTACCAATCCTGCCCGAAGAGGTTATCATAAAGTAATTTCAAAAAAAAAAGTTGTCGGATTGAAAATCCTATGATCTGGCTTCCCGATTGCAAATCGGGAAGAGCGGGACGACAATGACCTGTTTTTCGATGCCCATACACGGCATTTCATTTGCGATTTTAACCGACATACCATTTTTAGGATTATGTTTGCATCAATCAAGTAAAATTGAATGACATAAAAGAACACAGCCTTAACGGCTAACATAATATAATCAGCGTTTGCTGTAGAATCCTGTAAGCGAAAAGTCGAAAATTCTATTGAACAGGGAGGTACAAGCATAACGCCCGCGTCAAAGCGTGGGCGTTGCTTTACTTTGTTCACTGGGCTTCGACTCCCACGCTTACAAGTACGGCAACTGTCCCACGCTGATTTTTTTTACAAGCCCCTGCAGCGGGACAGTGCAGGGAAAACCTAAAAAAATGAAAATGAAAAAAATTCTTCTTTCTGTCCTCGCCCTTCTTGCCCTTGCCGGCAGCGGAACGGCACAAAATCTCCCCTCGTACGTACCTGCCAATGGCCTGGTTGGCTGGTGGCCGTTTAACGGAAATGCCAATGATGAATCGGGGAATAATAATAATGGAACCAATAGTAATGTAAATCAAGTTCAGGATCGATTTGGAGAAAATGGAAAAGCCTTCCGATTCAATGGAAATAATAGTTATTTATTTTTTGGACAGTTAAATCAGTTAAGCACATCAATTTCTCCAATAATCACCTTCTCTTATTGGGTAAAAGATAATCCGGGAAATGGAACCGATGTTTTTGACTTGCGATCAACAAATAATTCGAACATTGGGCATTGGATTAATTATTCAAGTTCTGGGAATTTAGGGATGATCAATTATAACTCACCTGCATCTTCAGGACAAGTTTGGGCTGGAAGTCAAAGCATCCCAGATTTAATATGGACTCATATAGTCACAGAAATAAACTACATCAACAACACTGCTAAATTTTATCAAAATGGCGCATTAGTTCAAACCACAATCATAACTCCTACCCCTCTTGGTGTATTAACAAATCCTAAGTTTAATATTGGTTCACGATTTGACATTTTTAATTCCAGATGCTGTTATTTCAATGGAGACTTGGATGATTTCGCCATCTACAACCGTGCCCTCACCCAGCAGGAAATCACCGGCTTGTACCAGGGTGCCAACACCACCGCCAACTGCCCTACTTTTCCAGCCAGCTTGACACAAGGTCTGGTTGGCTATTGGCCATTTTGCGGCAATGCCTTGGATGAAAGCGGCAACGGAAACCATGGCACGGTAAATAGCGGCGTCACGCTTACGGCCGACCGGTTTGGAAATGTGGCGAGTGCTTACAATTTTAATAACGGTGGAATAACCACCAACCTGAGCGGACCCAAAGGCAGAGCAGCCAGGACAATTGCATTCTGGTATAATTTTAATTCATTAAATACAACTCAAGATGAATGGTTTCTGGTAGGGTACGGATACAACGGTTGTGGAGGAGGGTTTGGATGTAATTCCTCTGGGTCTTCAGAAAATGATATGGGAATAGATGTAACGTCTTCAGTCGCCATGTATAACACAAATAGTGGATCAGGGTCTTGGCAACATTATGTTGCCACTTATGATAGTTTGTTTGGAAATAATGTCAGCCATATTAAGATTTACCATAATGGAGTTTTACAGACTGATCCGAACATTATTTCGGGAATTAATTGCATAATCAATACTGGGAATACAACGAAACTTGCATTTGGCAGTAATTCAAATCCGGTTAATAACTACCAGGGAAAATTGGACGACATCGCCATCTGGAATCGTGTACTTTCGCCGCAGGAAATTCAACAGGTCTACAATCAGGGCATCTGCCAAACAAGCATTACGGTTACCGATACCTTGCTTATCCATACCGGCCTCACTTCCTACAATCCGGTGGCTTATGGCAATACCTTAAAAGTGTGGCCCAATCCGGGCAATACCGCCATCACGCTCGATGCCGGCAACCTCAGCAGCATGCAAGGCTGGAAATACAAAGTGGCCAATACCCTCGGGCAAACTGTTGTCAACGAAACGGCCATCAACCAGCAGCAAACCAACATCAGCCTCAGCACCTGGGGCGGCAACGGCATTTATTACCTGCACCTCATCAATCCGCAGGGGCACGCCATCGAGATCAAAAAAATCGTGCTGGCACCGTAAAACCAATCTCGCCTTCCCAAACCAAAAGGGGCTGTCCAAAAAGGGTAACCTAAAAATTGATTACCAAATAAAATTTGGGAGAAACGGTTTTTATGGGTTTTTAGTCCATTTATGGACAAACTATTGGTAGACTATTTTGTCGCCAACCTACTAAAAAGTGCCTTTAGGCACGAAATATTATGTATTTCTATTTCGTACCTAAAGGCACTCGATTGCAATCGATATTATTAGCTACCGATAGTGGGTCCGCCAAGGCGGACCAAATAGCCAAATAAAATTATGTCAAATAAAACCAGACAATGCTTTTTGGACAGCCCCGTTTTTTATCGTAAAACCAATCTGCCACCGCAAACCTATAAGCTGAGGAGCGTATAGGTTTTTTTTATTTCGGCACTTTCATCGGGTGGGGCTGCGCCTCGTTCGGTGTATTGTGAAGCTTCCAGCCTCTATTTTTCAATTACATCCCTACGGTTTTTAGGGTAGGATTCAAATTATTCTGCTTTTGAAGGAGGCGACTTATGTTCACGAAGAGTACTTATGAATTTTTCAAATTCAGAGTGCTTTTTAATTCCCTGGTCAGAATCCAGGGCTTTGGTTTTACTGGCTTTTAAAGCTTCAAACGAGGCATGCTTTTTGACTGTTTTCACGGCTTTTGGTTTTTTCTTGCCTGCACAAAGTTTCTAATGAAAAGCAAATTTACAATGCTTTCAGGAAAATATCTATCCGTATTTCAGACACCTAAAGTATTAAAAAATTAGATCCAATTACTCTTTGCTATCCGTTATGTTATCGCAGCGCATGTCGGACGTTAGATAAGGCGGATTTGTAATCCGCAAAATACTACTGAAATCGCCCGAAGCTGTACCTTGCCCGATGGGTTTTATCAGGGTTTACCCCTTCCAATACCAACCCAAAATCCCTCAAAGACTATTTGGTTATTCCGGCAACTACCGAATATGTCTCGCAAACTATTTGGCCAATCCGGCAAAAGCCGAAAAGGCCCCAAAGACTATTTGGTTATTCCGGCAACTACCGAAGATGTCTTACAAACTATTTGACCAATCCGGCCTGAGCCGAAAAGACCCCACAGACTATTTGGCCTTTCCGGCAAAATTGGCTTGTGCGGCTTACATCTGTTTATGTCTTTACATACTTTAAGAAGACCATCTACACCTCAATTTTACATCTCTTCATAAGATTCTGAAATATTTTCTATTATTTTTCCTGTAAAGATTTGGATTTATGTTTTGAGTTTATAATTTTGTTCTACTATTATTTAATAAAATGAATACATTAAAAATTGAGAAACTTAGAAATGGTGAATTTATTGCCGTAGGCAAAGATTTTATCACCTTTATTGAAGCTGCCAACCCGGCTACGCTTGCACTTGGTGCCAACTACACCAGTTTTAAAACTACATGGGAAGAATTAGATTCCTTCTTTATGTTGGAGAGAGGCAGTATTTTAACAGATGACCTTGTGGCTCTGGATGGGCGGAGAGACGATGCCCTTGTAGGCATTCGCACAGTTGCTGCCGGTTATGCCAGGCATTTCAACGCCAACACCAAAGCTGCTTCTGAGCGGGTGCTGGCTTGTATAGACAAGTATGGCTCTGCCATTCAAAACCAGAATATGCTCGCAGAAACCGAAACCTTGCGCAACCTTGTGGCAGATTTTGAGACCGATGTGCTGGTAAGCAATGCCTTAACGGTTTTGAACCTTACCGCCTGGGTGACAGAACTAAAAGATGCCAACAATGCCTTTAACCAGGTATATCTGCAACGCACCCAGGAGGCCAGCGAAAAACCAGACGACTCATTGGCTACCAAGCGAAAGCCTGCCATAGATGCCTACCGCAAACTGATAAAAACTCTGGATGCCAAAGATACCCTTGACCCCAGCCCGGCCCTAAGCAGCCTGATGAACAAACTCAATGAGTTGATAGATAAATACAATCAGCTCATTGCCAACCGCAGCGGAGGCAAAGATAAAGGCACAGATCCAGCACCCCAGTCTTAGTGGTGTTTTCCTAAGCGTAAATTGTAAGCCCCGGCCATTGGTTGGGGCTTTTTTGTGGCCCCGGGGGACGGTTAACCAACGGAGGCCTATCAAAAACTGATCAACGAACTGAATATCCTCATTGCTGCCAATGTAGTCTATACCATACAGGCTTCCGGACCGCTATTGCATTTGAACCTTAGTGGCATTGGATTAGCATTTGGCCAACCTTATTACCTTATTTTGCACGGTGCTGAAAATAAGGCAATAAGGTTTAGGTATCGCATATTATGTTTCTACTAAGGTTGAATGCAGGCTTTCTCCCTTAGTAGCGTCTTCCAAAACCCAGCCCACAAAAAATCTTTTTCCACACCCATCCACCCTCCCCAATTTTACCTATTCTTGCCATCTGATATTTCTCCCCGGCTGTATGAAACAAATTCCCATATTCCTTATACTTTTTTTGCTTTGCTGGCTGCCATTTGGTTTTGCGCAAACGCCTGGGGCTGTTGCTGAAAAACAAGATCCGCTGAAGGATTCTGTTGATAAATATGAAAAGATTTACCTATGGGCCAAAGTTCTGGCATTTGCTGAGCAATGGGAGGCAAAGCTCAAAAAAGAAAAAAGGGAAAATACAGCAGATTATGGCCGGGCATTGGGTTCTTTGGGACATGCCCTTAATCGAAATGGTAAAAGCCAGGAAGCTGAACCCATCCTACTTCAAAGTCTGGAAATCCTGAAAAAAGGCTTAGGGGAAAGCCACCAGGATGTTGCACAATTGCTTAACTACCTTGGGAATTCGTACAGCGATATGGTTAATTACCCAAAAGCAGAACCATACTACCTTAAAGCTTTAGAAATCTTCATAAAAGAATCGGGAGAAAATCACGAGGAGGTGGGGACCTGCTATAACTACCTTGGGAATTTGTACAGCAATATGGGTAATTATCCAAAAACAGAACTTTACTACCTTAAAGCTTTAAAAATATTCAGAGTGACATTGGGTGAAGCCCACATAAATGTTGGGGTATTATATAATAATCTTGGTGGTTTGTACATGATTATGGGTGATTACCCAAAAGCAGAACCATACTGCCTTAAAGCTTTAGAAATATTCAGAGTGACATTGGGTGAAGCCCATATAAATGTTGGGACATCATATATCTATCTTGCTAGTTTGTACAGGAGTATGGGTAATTACCCAAAAGCAGAACCATACTACCTTAAAGCTTTAGAAATATTCATAAAAGCATTGGGAGAAAATCACGAGGAGGTGGGGACCTGCTATAACAACCTTGGGAGTTTTTACCGTGAAATGGGTAATTACCCAAAAGCAGAACCATTCTACCTTAAAGGTTTAGAAATCTTTAGAGTGACATTGGGTGAAGCCCATATAAATGTTGGAACATCATACAGAAATCTTGGGGGTTTGTACATGAATATGGGTAACTACTCAAAAGCAGAACCATACTGCCTTAGAGCTTTAGAAATTTTCAGAAAAGCATTGGGAGAAGACCACCCCAATGTGGCAGCCTCATACTTTAATTTTGGGAGTTTATACAGCGGTATGTGTAATTACTCAAAAGCAGAACAATACCACCTTAAAGCTTTAGAAATATTCAGAAGAGCATTTGGAGAAGACCACCCGAATGTGGCGATCTTATACATTTCCTTTGGGGTTTTATACAGCGATATGGGGAATTACTCAAAGGCAGAGCCATATCTTCTTAAAGCTTTAGAAATCAATAAAAGAGCATTAGGAAAAGACCACCCTGATGTAACAGATTTGATTTGCAGTTTTGGCGATTTGTATTTTAGCCAGGGCCAAATGGAGAAAGCCGAAATCAATTACCTGGATTGGAATGCCAAAAAACAGACCCAAGTACAACGCTATTTTCCTTTTCTGTCGGAAAATGAAAAGAAAGAGTTTTATGAAAATAAACTCTCTGCTTCTCAGGAAATTTACAAATCTTTTTGTGTCAATCGGTATGCTGGAAAAAAAGCCATTGCAGAAAACCTTTACAACGACCAATTGGCCACCAAAGGCCTGCTGCTTAACAATTCGGCCAAATGGAAACACCGGATCAAAATAGCAGGCGACAAAAAACTGAGCCGATTGTTTGACGAATGGGAAATCAACCAGAACAAACTTAACAAATTGTTCCAGTCTTCCGATTCGACCGAGCTGGCAGGTCTGGATTCCCTGAAGGCCAAAACCGAGAAAATGGAAAAGGAGCTTTCACTCCGGTCTGAAAACTTCGCTAAACTGGCCGATAAGAAACTAATCAACTGGAAGGATGTGCAAAAAGCACTCAAGCCAGGAGAGGCCGCCGTTGAAATAGTACGGGTAAAAAAGTTTGGCATCGAAAAAACCGTAACCGACACCAGCGATCCAAAGAAACCCGTGTATCAAGTAAAAGGCCTGACCGATACCATTTACTATGCGGCACTGATTGTCAAACCCGGGTCCATCATTCCCGAAATGGTGGTTCTGAAAAACGGCAACGATATGGAAGGTAAATACCTGAAGTATTACCAGAATTTAATAAAAAACAAGCTTGATGACAATAAATCCTACCAGCAATTCTGGCAGAAAATAGGAGCCAGGCTTGAAGGTTCAAAAAGGGTTTTCTTTTCACCTGACGGGGTGTACCACAACCTCAATTTGAACACCCTCTTTAACCCCAAAACCAAAAAGTTTTTGCTGGAGGAAAAAGATATCCGGATTGTAACTGTTACCAAGGACATTGTGAATCCATCGCTGGTGGAAGAAGACAACAAACTGGCAGAACTGGTGGGCTTTCCAAGTTATTACACAAACCAAACCGGCCAGATTGCAGCTATCACAGAGCGTAAAAGTCCGGAATTGATTTATGGTCTTAGTCTGAAATCCACAGGCTCGCTTGCCGAACTTCCCGCCACCAAAACTGAGGTGGATAAAATAGCAGATATTCTAACTGAAAAAGGCTGGGAAGTGAAAAACTATACCGGCTCTACCGCTTTGGAAGAAAACATCAAGGAAAGCTACAAACCAAGATTGCTTCATGTGGCCACGCATGGCTTTTTTCAACCCGATACCACCAAAGGCAGCAATCCATTGTTGCGTTCCGGCCTTATGTTGGCAGGTGCGGGCAATACGCTGAAAGGCGAAAAGAATGAAACAGGAGAAGACGGCATCCTCACCGCCTACGAGGCCATGAACCTCAACCTCGACAACACAGATTTGGTTGTGCTATCCGCTTGTGAAACGGGTTTGGGTGAAATCAAAAATGGGGAAGGCGTGTATGGTTTGCAACGTGCTTTTAAGGTGGCCGGGGCAAAATCCATCATCCATGAGTTTATGGAAGGTGGACGATGCGGCTACCCAGGAATTGATGGTGGGGTTTTATAAGCATTGGCTAAACAGCCCCCAAACCCCCGAAGGGGGCTTAAAAGCCAAAAATTCAAGTGCAAAAGTTGCATTAAGTCCCCCATCGGGGGATTTAGGGGGCCTGGGTGGGGCCTCCAAACGCTCCGCATTTTTGAAAGCCCAGAAAGAACTGAAAGCCAAATATCCTGAGCCTTTTTACTGGGGAGCGTTTGTGATGGTGGGGGAATGAGGAAAAGTTTAAAGTTATAACTCAAAATTCAAAAGTTGGGGTATTGAAACCTGGAAGGTTTGCACTGGCGGAGGCTTAAATGCACCAAAACAGAAGATTTCTGAAAAAACGGAAACCGAAAGCCCCCTTCGGAGGTTGGGTGCCTGGACTAAACGCTATTCTTTTCCCACCCAAAATGTCCAGTAAATAAAAACACCTTGAAAACCAAGGCGAAACCACACTGCCGCCAAGGGTAAGGTAATGTCATTTGAAATGATTCCGCCCTTTACAACGTGGTCCACATGAACCAGCAGAAATGAAAACAGCAAAAACATAAGCAGGTATGAAGCTGGTTTTCTGTACTTTGAAGTGATCAATCCAATACCACCAACGATTTCCAGAAAGCCACTCGCGTAGTTTAATAGAATAGGGTAGGGGAGAAACCCGGGCATTATTTTGAGATACACCTCTGGATTTACAAAGTGGTAAATGCCGCCACCTAAAAAAATAAGGGCCAAAATGGCCCTTAATATGTTTTTTACTTTCAATCGAAATTCAATTATAGATTTAAGCTTCTACCAGTGTTTCCTTTTCCTTAAAAGATTTTCTGGGCCTTAGGTTCAAAGTCTGAAACAGTTGCTGGTCGTGGTCCACCCCAGGATTTGGTGTAGTCAACAATCTTTCCCCACTGAAAATCGAATTTGCTCCTGCCATAAAACACAGGGTTTGTTCTTCATCACTCATCATCACTCTTCCGGCGGACAATCGTACCATTGCTTTTGGCATCATAATTCTTGCCGTGGCTATCATCCTTACCATATCCCAGACTGGTACTTTTGGCTGCTTTTCAAGTGGAGTTCCTTCTACGGGAACCAATGCATTTACAGGTACAGATTCTGGATGTCCAGGCATATTGGCCAAAGTAACCAACATATTCACACGGTCTGGAATCGTTTCCCCCATTCCAATAATGCCACCAGAACAAACCGAAATACCTGATTTTCTGACATTATCAATGGTATGAATCCGGTCATCAAACTGCCGGGTACTGATAATCTCGTTGTAAAATTCTTCGCTGGTATCCAGGTTGTGGTTATAGGCATACAGTCCGGCTTCCTTCAATCTTTCCGCCTGAGATTCTGTAATCATACCAAGGGTACAGCAAACTTCCATATCCATGGCGTTTACCCCTTTTACCATATCAATTACTTTGTCAAAGTCCTTGTTGTCACGCACTTCTCTCCAGGCGGCCCCCATACAAAAACGGGTTGAACCTTTTGATTTAGCATCAGAAGCCGCACTTAAAACTTCATCAACTTCCATCAATTTATGAACTTTTACATCGGTGTGGTAGCGGGCGGCTTGCGGACAATAGGCACAATCCTCAGGGCAGCCACCAGTTTTCACAGATAGCAATGTGCAAACCTGTACTTCCTGACTCTCATGAAATTGACGATGCACAGTAGCAGCACGATAAACAAGATCTAAAAAAGGAGAATTGTAAATGGCCTCAGCTTCTGCAAGGCTCCAGTTGTTTCGAATTTCGGTCATTTGTTAGGCCCGATGGTTGGTTCTAAATTAAGGATACAAATAAGGTGAAAGACTAGGAAAGCTGGAAATAGAAAAAATGCTTTCTTAGAAAATAAACAGTTTTTTTAGGTAAAAGAAATCCAATTTATAGAAAACTATAAACCAGAAAACTATTTTACTTCTTCATAGTCAACATATTCACCCAGATCTTTTGAGCTTTTGCCACTTTGTTTGGATTGGGTGTTTCCAAAAGATTCTACTTTAATGTCGCCCTCAGGCCTTGGTTGCTGGTATCCGTTTCCACCAAATCCGGCTGAATATTGAAATGCCTTTCCTGCATTCTTCTTTAGCCAATAACGAAAAACAATTTTGAAAACAAACTTAAAAACCTGCCAGATCAGGTAAATAATGATGAGTGTGCTGATAAAACGCATAGATGCCTATAACTTGTGATCGCCCAAATGAGTTTATTAAAATTTGCTCAAAGGCTATTACTGACTGCAAAAGTACAGTTTGTTTGTGACCAACGGATAGATTTGGAATAAAGCCTGTAAAATCTTGAATATCTTTGCAGTCTGCTATGAAAAAAGTTGCCTTTTATACGCTCGGTTGTAAACTCAATTATGCCGAAACTTCATCCATTTCCAGGACCTTTGAGGCTAAAGGATTTGAGAAGGTTTCGTTTGGTGAACCCACTGATTTATATGTAATTAACACCTGTTCTGTAACCGATCATGCAGATAAAAAGTGCCGCAAAGTGGTTTCAGAAGGCCTGAAGATTTCGCCATCTGCCAGGGTTGTCATCATAGGTTGCTATGCCCAGCTAAAGCCTCAGGAGATAGCAGAAATTCCAGGCGTTGATTTGGTCCTGGGTGCCAATGCCAAGTTTGAAGCAGTGGAACATGTGCAAAAACTTGGCCCGAAATCTATTGCCAGAGTAATAGCAGGGGAAATAGAAAATACAAAAGAATACCACAGTTCTTACTCATTATCAGACAGAACCAGAACTTTTTTGAAGGTTCAGGATGGTTGCGATTATCCTTGTACCTATTGCACCATTCCATTGGCAAGGGGAAATAGCCGCAGTGATACCATAGAAAATGTAGTGGCCGAGGCAAGAAAAATTGGCGAAACCGGAGTGAAAGAAATTGTGTTGACAGGTGTCAATATTGGAGACTTTGGTATTCAAAACGGCATCAGAAAAGAGAAGTTTTTTGATCTGGTTCAGGCCTTGGATGAGGTTGAAACCATTTCCAGATTTCGGATTTCCAGCATTGAACCCAATTTGCTTCGTGACGAAATCATAGATTTTGTGGCAGGCAGCAAACGTTTTGTGCCCCATTTTCATATTCCATTACAATCGGGAAGTAATGAGATTTTAGGTTTAATGAAACGCCGCTACAAGCGTGAATTGTATGTGGACAGGGTGGCTCAAATAAGGCGAACCATGCCAAATGCTTGTATTGGTGTAGATGTAATTGTAGGTTTTCCTGGAGAAACAGAAGCACACTTTCTGGAAACCTATCAGTTTTTGAATGAACTGGACATCAGTTATCTGCACGTTTTTACTTACAGCGAAAGGGCCAATACCGAAGCCGCAAAAATGAAAGGAAAAGTGCAGGGTGGTCATAAATCGGACCGATCAAAGATGCTTCATATTCTGAGTGAAAAGAAAAGACGTGCTTTTTATGAAAACCAGATCGGTAAAATGGATCAGGTGCTTTTTGAAGCAGCTATAGCAGGCGGACAAATGGAGGGCTTTACCAGAAATTATGTAAAAGTAAAAGCGGCTTATGATCCATTATGGATTAATGCCGAAGTAAATGGTTTTCTAAACCAAATTGATTCTGACGGAACTGTAGTTTTTACTGAGTTTCGGGAATTGAATTCCACCAACGCATTAAATGCTTCTGTTCCGGTTTTGGTTGGAGCCAATTTTTAAAATATTTTATTTATTTACCACAAAACGCTCATGCAGATTACTTTAAAACCAGCTTTTTTGCTGGTTACTTTTTTAAGCTTAAATTTTGCTTCGGCATTAGCCCAGACAGATTTAATTTATATACCAAGAGCAGAGTATTTCCAACGATTTGAGCCAAAGGGAAAAATTCTGGTCGGAGCAGGGCAAGCGAGTGTTTCTGCTTTTGATGATTTTATAAAGGCAACAGATTCAGTGGCTTATCCAACAATTTATATGGATTACGCTGGTTTGGATGATTTTAAAAAGGAGAGAATCAAAAACAGCATAAACAAATGGATAGCCTATCCTTTTAAAATCATTCCTCAGATAGGCCTTGCTATGACTCATGATGGAAATCCTGAAAAACATTTTGAACATTTGGTAGCCAAAGGTCTGCTGGATAGTAATATAGAAGCGTATGCCAATGAGATTTCTAAATATCCGGGCAAAGTAATGATTCGGATTGGATATGAATTTAATGGGCATTGGAACGGCTATAAACCTGATTCCTTTAAACTGGCATATATACGGGTTGCAAAGGTTTTAAGGCGGGTAATGAACAACAGAGTTGCCTTTGTTTGGTGCATGGCAATAGATGGTGACAATCATGATTTTATGAATTTTTATCCAGGTGATGAGTTTGTGGACTGGTGGTCAGTAGATGTATTTGGTGAAAAGCATTTTACACATCCAGTTCTAAAACCATTTTTGGAAACTGCCCATAAACACAGAAAACCAGTGCTGATTGGTGAAAGTACACCGCGAAAAGTATCAGTTCACCTAGGCAAAGAATCTGTTGAAAAATGGTTTTATCCTTATTTTGAATTGATGGCTAAAAATCCTGGTATTAAAGGTTTTAGCTATATTTATTGGGATTGGAGTAAAACCCGCTGGGCCGATTGGGGCGATGGTCGCTTTGGCGATAATCCCGAAACGAAAAAGTTTGTAATAGGAGAATTGAAAAAGGAGATTTTTCAGTTGAAATAAATCGAATCCAGATCAATTGAATAACCACCACAGCAAGAAAATTGATTGAATTTTGTTAAACCCATACTTTTTAATACTGGTTTTATAAGATGTTAATACAACACTTTGCCCACCTTAGATGTCCTGTTTTTCGGTCAAATCTTCGCCTGGAAATTCTGGAATTTAAAAACAAAACATTTGAAAAGGGTGAAAAAGAGGTGGTTTGGACAGGGATTCTTTTCGCAGAAACAGGCCCTTTTTTTTATCCAATTATTAATGGAGTTCCCAGGGTATTGGTAGAATCCTTCCTTGATTATCAGGACTTTTTTCAAAAACATTTGCCAGATTTTCAAAACAGAAAATTGGAAATTGAAGATGGTTTTAAAGGTCTGGTAAAGCATGTTGTCTCCAAAAATTATAAAACCAAAAAGAGCTTTTCCCAGGAATGGAATCTTTACCAATACGGAACAGATAAAACCTGGGATCTTGAACATTCAAAACTGGTTTCGAGATTTTGTAAAGAAACCAACATCAATGAAAAAGATCTTTCAGGAAAATGGATTTTTGATGCAGGTTGTGGAAACGGGTTTTTAAATATTGAACTTGGAAAAGTAGGCGCTTTTGTTGCCTCAATGGATTTTTCTCATAGTATTGAAAAGGCCTCCTCATTAAATGATCAGGAAAATGTTTTTTTCATTCAGGGAGACGTTGAATTTCCGCCCTTACCATTTCATTTTTTTGATATTGTGCATTGTTCAGGGGTTTTAATTCATACCAAAAATACGGAGTTATCTCTTTCTGATATTGACCTTTGTGTGAAATCTGATGGTATCTTAAGTACCTGGATTTATCAACCAAGCTCCGATAAAATTCATAATCTTTTCAATTTTATCCGAAAGTATTCTTCAAAGCTGCCTATTGGTTTGCAATATTATTTATACGCAACTACTTTACTTCCAGTGAGTTTTTTGGTTAAGAAATTGAAAGGAAATCCTCAGAACTGGAGGGAAATGATGATAGAAATTCTGGATTGGTTTTCACCACAATTTAGATGGGAACACGAAGTTTCAGAAACTGAAACATGGTTTAGAAAAAGGAATTATCATTCCATCCAGGTTACAGACCAAAATCGATGGGGTTATAACCTGGTAGGAATAAAAGGTAAAAGCCTTTAGATGGTACTGAATTTTAATTCCAAAGTTTCTCAGGATAAGTTCCAGCCTCTTTTAGTTGAAGTAACCGGGCTTTTGTGCTTACCTTATCTGCAGCATAGGTTACGCCAATCCACTCATCTTCCGAATCCAGAACTTTAATTTTCATTTTTCCAGACCCAACCAAGTCTCCAATCGAACTTGGCAACAAAAATTCTGTTTTTAATTCAGTTCCATTTATTGCAAGCCATGGAGCAAAAAGTCCATCAATTTTTTCAAAAATAGCTGGTGAAAAACCCCAGAAATTCATGGAAACAAGTTCTTCTCCAGTAAGGGTAATTGGTTCAGCATCAAGGTCACATTGTAAAACACCATTAATGGTTTGGATGTCGGTTTTTTCTTCAATTGAGCTTAGAAAATCATCAGAATCCTGCCGACAAATTCCTCTTGCAACCGATCCGGAATCTGAAAGGGTTTTACCCAGACGGAAACCAATTAAAGCACCTGTTGTATCTAGCTGATTTTCATTTTCTTTAAAAAAGTCAACCAATTTTTTAAATCCTGAGAATCCATAAAAATCATCGGCGTTAAGTACTGCAAAATTTTCTTTTACAACATCTCTGGCACACCAAAGGGCATGCGCAGTTCCCCAGGGTTTTGATCTTTCAGCCGGGCCCTTAAAACCTTCTGGTAGTTTATCTATTTCCTGAAATGCAAAACCAACAGGCAGATCACCTGGCAACCTGCTTATAACTGCCTCTTTAAAAGCATCTTCTATATCCTTTCGAATAATAAAAACTACCTTTCCAAAGCCAGCTTTCAATGCATCATAAATTGAATATTCAAGTAATACCTCACCAGCTGGGCCAAGACCATCCATTTGCTTCAGACCTCCATATCGGCTACCCATTCCAGCGGCAAGTACTAAGAGTGTTGGTTTTGACATTTTTGTTGATTTAGGCCGCAAAAATGGACTTTATTATTAAAACTATCACATCACAATTGGTACTCAATTTTTAAATTTTAGGCCCAAATTTTAAAGTTAGGTTAATATTTATAAAATTTAAGTTTAGTTGCTTACAAATAGCGGTTGTAAAAGCAGGAATGGAAAAGCCCGAAATTTCAAAAATTGAATCTGAAAGCATTTATAAGGCATTTATTAGTACTCCGCTTCAATCAATTTTTGTAATTGATCCCGATTTTAATATTCTGGATTTTAACGAAGTTGCCCTAGAAAAGCTTAAGTTTCTGTATCCTTACCCTCCTCAAAAAGGGGAAAGTTTTCTGAATTTGGTACAACCAGAAAACCTTGAAAAAACTAAAAAAGACCTTGAACTTGCCTTACTTGGAACACCTGTTTCAGGAATAAAGCAGTTAAGGGGGATTAAAAAAGGCCACAGCTATTCTACCCAGTTTGGTTACACACCATTAAAGGATAATCGTGGTTCTGTTATTTGTTTAGTTCTTGCCTATCAGGATGTTACGGCTGAAAATCTGGCAAACACCCGGGCCGAGCAATTCTCCTCACTTTTAGACCTATTGTTTGAACAAAGCCATGAAGGTCTTTTGGTTGTTGATCTTTCAAATCTTGATTTTAAGGCTAATCCTGAATTCTATAGAATTTTCGATCTGGATAACCATCAATTGACAGAGGAGGTAGGACGCATTTTAGCACCAGGGAAATGGGATTTCAGTTTTCCTTTTTCCGTAAAACAATCGTTGGCCATTCCATTAAAGAAAGATGTTCAATTTCAGGTGCTTAGGTCAGGTGTGCAACCTACTTTTGTAAAAATTTTCAGAAATGAACTTGTTGCAAAAAGTGGTTCAAAAATTCTCCTGCTTTCAGTAAAGGACGAAACGGAGGTTGTTTTAGCAGAAAGAGATAGAATCGAAACAGAGCTTAGTTTTAAAACGGTTGCTAAAAATTTTCCAAATGGAAACATCACAATAATTGATAAAAACTTAAACATCGTTTTTTCTGATGGGATTGAGTTTGAAACTGATTTGGGCGTTTTTCAGCCAAAAATTGGCCAAAGCATTTTGAATCAATATGGCCAGAATTATGGAGAGTATATAAAGGATAGCCTATTATCAGCATTTCAGGGCGTTTCTGAGCAGTTTGAATTGAAATTCCAGGAAAAAACATTTTCCATGGTGGTTACACCAATGCCAGAGAAAACAGGAAAGATAAATTTGGTGATGAAAATTGCACAAAATGTCTCTCTTCAAAAGAATGCACAACTGGAGGCACATTACAGCAGGGAATATTTACGCCAGGTAATTGATGTTGATCCCAATTTTATTTATGTAAAAAGTAAAGAAGGATCAGTAATAATGGCCAACAAATCTGTGGCTAACTTTTTTGGTACTACCGTAAAGGATTTTATTAAAAATAGTTCGGAATATTTTAAAACCTACAAATGGCGCTATGAGGAGATTATGAAACTCGATGATGAAATATTCAAAACGTTGAAAACCAAGACATCGGAAGAGGCGATTTTTAATAAGGAAACTAAGAAAATGCATCTTTTTCAAATTACCCGGACACCATTTGTTTCTGAGGGAAATGAACTGAGCATTCTTTGTGTAGGTGTGGATATTACAGATAGAGTAAATGCTGAAAATGAATTAATTACACAAAGAGAATATCTAAGACATATCCTTGATACCGATCCGAATTTCATTTTTGTAAAGGATTCAAATGGAAAGTTTTTACTGGTAAACAAAGCATTTGCAGACTATTACGAAACCACAGTTGAAGAAATAATTGGAAAAAAAGATGAGACATTAAGTTGGCCTGAAAGTGACTGGCGATACTTCGAAAGTTCAGATAAGGAAGTAATTCAAACCAACGAGCAATTGACCATTGAAAAATCATTTATCAATCCATTAACCAACGTTGAATCCTTTTTCGTCACCACAAAGAAGCCCTTGTTGGATGCTGATGGCAACATTAATATTCTTGGCGTTGTAACCGATTTAACAAACCAAAAACGTCAGGAAGAGAAAATCAGGAAAAGTGAGGAGCTGCTTCAGGAAATTTTTAATAGAGTTGCGGATGCCCTTTTTACTGTAGATTTCAAAACACTTAAAATTACAGACTGCAATCATAAGGCAGTTGAAATGTTGCAAATTCCAGAAAAGCAGTTGCTAATTGGAAGGCCAATTACTTCAGTTAAAGTTAAGGATGATTTGAAAAACCAGTTTTGGTCTGTTTTTTTCAAGGATATACATCATACTGATCAATCTGCTGAAGCAGAGGTTCTTAATGGAAAAAATCAATGCATTTGGGGAAGTCTGGCAGCCACTATTTTTAATCAGGACGGAAGGGATTTGGTTCTATTAAGGATTGCAGATATATCAGCCCAGAAAAATTCTGAAGACCAAATAAAGAATGCCCTGCATGAAAAGGAAATATTAATTCAGGAGATTCACCATAGAGTTAAAAACAATATGGCTGTTATTTCCAGTTTGCTGCAGCTTCAAACAGGTTATATCAAAGATCCTGCATTGATTGACGTATTTAAAGATAGCCAAAGCAGAATTAAATCTATGGCATTGATTCATGAGAAATTGTATCAATCCAAAACTTTGGCCAAAGTAGAAATGGAATCGTATATAAAGGAACTTGCCCGTACCCTTCTTTTTACCTACAACTCCAGAAGAGCAGATATAAGGATCAATACTTTTGTAGATAATGTCTTTTTGGATATCAATTCAGCTGTTCCGTGCGGCTTGGTTATCAATGAGATAATTTCAAATGCCTGTAAACATGCTTTTGTGGGTTTAGATTCCGGAGTTATAGAAATTCATTTTTCAAAACATGAAAACCAATATGTTCTTGAACTCAAAGACAATGGAGTTGGTTTGCCTGCGAATACCAATTTTTCTGATTTTAAATCGTTGGGAATGAGTCTTGTACATGCCCTTTCATCTCAGCTTGGTGCACATCTTGAGATCAAAACGAATACTGGTCAGGGATTGAGTTTTAACCTTAGTTTTATTGAAAAGATTAAGCCAAACAGATCTGATATAAGTCATCGAAATTCGTGAAAACAGGTCATGAAAGATACAAAGCCTGAGGGGTAAAAAATAATGGTTTTTAACTTGCCGGATTCAAGTCATAAATGCAACATAATTTTCAAATATATCTAAAGGAGTTTTAAAGTCAAATCTTTTTCTGGGTCTGTTGTTAAGCTTGTACTCAACTGCCTGTATTTGTTGTTCAGTGATT
>JBIPOE010000152.1:0-2722 GCA_044379485.1 Catalimonadaceae bacterium | reverse complement strand
TATCCAGCAGCGCAAAAGTGAAACTACTGATTCAATTTTGATACTTTTTCCAATGAAAAATCAGCCTCCAAAATGTCCATTAGAGCGCAAGTCCTCAAATCCAGCCTCCAAAATGTCCATTACTCCCAATTCTGCATACAATTACCACTGAGAATGGAAAAGAGTTTGCAAAACATAAATTTATTGCAAATCAGACAGATACTTCTTACTATTTTGCTAATCCATACCACAGCTGGGAAATAGGTTCTAACGAAAATCTTAATGGTTTAATTCGATAATATTTTCCAAAAAAGACTGATTTCAACTTAATAACTGAACAGCGAATACAAGAAGTAGAAGACAAGCTTAACAACAGACCTAGATAAAGATTTGCCTTTAAAACTCCTTTAGATATATTTGAAAATTATGTTGCATTTATGACTTGAATCCGGCAATTAAAAAGCACTGGCTATTAATTTTAAACTATTTTATTATTTTAGAACACCAAAACCGAAACAGGGGTTGACGATTTCCAACTCAATTTTCACAGTAGTCCTAACTTTGGAGTTGGTGCTCAGTTATAACTAGATCCCGCTCGGTACGGTACTCGATAAAATAGTCTATTAAAATCAAAATGCTCATTATCATTAAGATAATAAGCTTATTTCTTACAAAAGACAATTCTGTATGGTCCGAATTCTGATAAGAATATTGGATTGCAAAAAAGAAGAAAGCCGTCAGAAACCGTATCCCAGATTGAAGTTTGTTTCCCCAAGTATCTGAAAAAAACAGAAAGGGAATAAAAAATGAAAGAAGGGTTAATTTGTAATCATGACTTACACTTGGAATAATGCAAGCACCAATTGCCAGAATTGAGGCAAAATGAACGCCTACATAAGGCCGTTTACTTTTTAGTAAAATAAGGAAAGCTGAAAGGAGAATTAATAAAAATATAGAAAACAAAAGGTACTTAAGGCTTTCTTGATTCACAAATATCACAAAGGAGCTAATGGAATGATTGCCAACCCAGGAATAGTTGGTCTCTGCAAACTTGGTCATTATTCTCAAAAACCATTTAAAATGAGACCAACCCATCATTAGATACATACAACTGTTTGTGAGAATAACACCCATTATCATAATGGCTACATCTTTCAATTTTCTAAAATCTTTTATTAACGCAGGAGCAAAAATCAAGGGATAAATCTTTAGACTTACAGCTATTGCAAAAAGTAAAAGTGCTGGAATTTTCCAATCCTTTCTGGAAAGATAAATTGAAGCCAATACTAAAAATATTGTGGTTATGTTCCATTGACCACGTTCAATTTCGAATAAAAAGCTATATGAAAATAGAAATACCGCCAGAAAAAAAAGAAATAATTTTAAGTCAGTCTTTTTAAAAATGATAGAAGCCAAACAAATACTACCTACCGAAGAAATCAGACTCAAAATGGTTATAAATAAAAAGCCTCCTGTGAAACTGTAGCTTCCCAAAAAATTAAAAAAAAGCTTTACAAAAGGTGAATATGGAATCATGAATCTATCTTTAGCCGCATTGATTGTCGCCTGATAATCAATGCCAAGGGCATGGGCACGGGGAATTCCTTCAAAAACTAACATCTTTTCAGCTGTAAAAAATGTTGGAATAAAATAGAAAATAAAATATGCAAAAAGATATGCAAAAACTAGTAGAACTATAGGAGATGGCTTGGCTTTCATTTGGTTGAATATAAAAGAACTAAAAACTGGAAGATTTAGATCAGAACTTTTTTTGGATCTTAAAGGAGAAAATTTTGGTTTTGATAAACTATTCATTTTTTGAAGTTCAAAACTGAATTAATCTTTGGAAATCAGAAAGATAAAACCATCTAGGATTCAAGTGTTTGACTATCAGTGTATTTGCTTAAATTTTTTCAAAAAAATAGATATACTATCTCGCAAAATAGTGGATAAAATTTAATACTTTTGATATTGCAACAATTTTGAATAAAAAAAGTGTATACGTTATTAACTTTAAGAGATGGTTGTACCTTAAAAACGTACTTAAAAACCAGCCAAATTATTTCCAAAAAATAATCATAAATATTTGTTAGTCAGATAGATGTTTATTGTATTAACTACTTAAAAGAAAACACAATCAACTATTGAGTTTCTACCAATATGATGAGAGCCAAAAGATCCTAGAATCCCTTTGACATTTACTTCAATACAGCCTTTAATTAGCAACCAATTGAAAATGAGGCAAATTGGTATCCAAAGCTCTATATTTAGCATTGCGCACATTTAGTAGAAATAACCGCTGGTTTAAAGAAGGCATTACCAGATAAGTAGGCCAATCAAAACCATGTGGACAGCATGTAATGGAGTCGATCGTTGATATTTAATTCGAGCTCCCAAACTTCACATAAGCAACTAAAAAAATAGACACTTATTGAAGGATAGCAATACCAAATTTAATCAAAAAAAAATCAAAAATACATGATATGAAAAATGAAAGTTTCAAAATTGTAAACCTTTAAACCAATTTGACTGACCCCTAAAATGCTACCTTTTTTTAGTTTCAGTGGTTGTACAACAGGCTTCATTTGTTACAACCTCCAAAGAGTTGGATAATTTAATTGAACTAGGCATTTAACATACGCCAAAAAAGTGTTATATTTGAGCAAAAAGCAAATAGTCATGGAAAAAGCGTTTCAAAGTATCAGCATTTCTGAGTTCCATTCGATGTTTCCCGACACTGATT
>JBIPOE010000181.1:0-2834 GCA_044379485.1 Catalimonadaceae bacterium | reverse complement strand
AAACGGTTAAGCAAGGCATTCAAGGGAAAAGACTTAAAGCTGGATGGGACAATAGTTACCTTTTGAGAATTTTAAATGTAAAAGTGTGAGTTTGCCCTGTTAAAATTTTCTTTTTGGTAGTGTTTTGAAAGTCTCATAAACAATAGAGCTAGATGGGAAAATGATTACAAAAGCAGTTATAAAGATGATTTTAAAATCTACTATAAAACTATAATTAGTTTGGTACCATTGCTCAACCTCACCTTTAAAAGGGTAAATTTTATTAGTGTAAAAATCCCAAGTATCTTCTCCTTTATTTTTTATACTCGTAATTAATTCCTCTTCATCACGAAAAATAATAGAACCAATTCCTGTTAAACCAGGTTTTATCTTGTAAATTACAGATTGAACTTCAGAAGGATACGCATTAAAACTTATTGGCATTACTGGTCTTGGTCCAACAAAACTCATATCACCCAATAAAATATTGAGCAATTGAGGTAATTCATTGATTTTGCTTTTCCTTAAAAATCCACCCATTGGTGTAATCCTAGGGTCTTTTTTTGTTGTAATAACACCGCCAGCCATGATCGGACTGTCTTTGAGCATAGTAGCAAACTTAAGAATATTAAATTTTTTATTTTGATATCCTATTCGTTCTTGTTTATAGAAAATATAGCCTTCACCAGTTAGCTTTAATCCAACTATTATAGGAATCAGTAAAGGAGATAAAATAATTAATAGGATGGATGAAAGTAAAATATCACAAAATCTTTTAAATATTAAATACATATAAATTACATTTTTTGGTCTAGACTTTTTCCTGTTTCTATATGTTGAAAATCGGGAATGTATTTCTTTAAACTAGCTACAATGGATTGTTTATCATAATCACCAGAGCGCATCAAATTTTGCAAATCAAAAATACACATTTCAATCTGATTCATTGGAAGCTTACGTGCATTTTTAATAACTCCTAAACTTTCAAATTGCACTAAATCTACCTCATCACTATCCGTATAAAATTCTTCGTAAAGTTTTTCTCCCGATGTATCAGACCCGAAAAAATATACAGGATAAGGCTCATTTTCATTCAATTTAATTGATAAATGTCTAGCTTCATCTTCGGATTTACAACGTGTAATTTCTCTTTTTGAAGCTTTGAAAAAATATTCTGTAATTTCCTTAAAATAAACTTGTTCTTCTTCCTCTAGTTTCGGGAAAAATATTTCTCCACTTTTCCCAAGCATACATGCTAACATGCAAATTTGTCCGCTTTCTTCGGGGGAAACAAAAAAACGTTTTACATCTGAAGGACATGATATTGGTTGATTTTTAAACAAACGTTCCACATAACCTGCTAATAAAGATCCATTCGAAAAAGCAACATTTGCAAATCGAGCAGTTGTTATTTGTATTTCTGAACTGTAAGCCATAATTACTTCTTCCATTAATTTCTTCGAAGCTCCCATAACATTAACGGGGTTTGCAGCTTTATCCGTAGAAACACAGAAAAAATGTTCCGGTTTATTTTTAAGTAATAAATCTAGAAATGTTTTTGCTTTAAATACATTGTTTTCTATCATTGCTTCAATTGAAAACTGATCTTTTTCACTTCTTACATGCTTGTGAGCAGCAAAATTTGCGACAATTTCAAAAGGCCCGTTAGCTAGAAACATTTTCTCGAAAACGGGATCTCCAAAACTCATTGGATAGGTAATATATTCTTCCGGTACGTATTGATTTGGAGTACTTCTTAAATCGCGTGTAAGTTCTGTTAAACCATTTTCGTTGATATCAACAACCACTAATTTTGCAGGTTTAAACTTTAGAACAGCTTTTATATATGAACTGCCTATTGTTCCAGCACCTCCAATTACTAGCACGTTTTTACCTCCTATTTTCTCAGTTAATTGCGATGAATACTTTTCAATATCTGATGCAAATAAACTAATCGATCTTTTAGTGATGTATTCGTTAATGAATTTTGGTATATCAATAATGTTCATAAGAATTAATTTGATAAATAAAATAATTTAATTTTGTTTACTACAGTTTCCATTTCTTCCAAGGTTATTCCAGCAGAACTAGGAATACTTATTGAAGTTGCATATACTTTATCTGATTGATTTCCATTTGAAACAAAAATTTCGTTTTTAAACATCTCTAACTGATTCATAGGCATCCAAAATGGTCGTGACTGTACACCGTTTTCGTTTAAAAAACTTATTAATTGTCGCATTAACTTTGTTTTAAAAGTAAATAACCAACAATTCGCAGTTACATCTTCAGAAACAGCTTGAAATTCAATATCACCAACACCAGTAAGTTGCTTTCTGTAAAAGTTATCCATTCTACGTTTATTCGCTAAAAGGGTAGGGAATTCCTCCATTTGAGCTACACCGATAGCTGCTAATACATTAACTAAACGATAATTGTAACCAACTTCGTCATGGATATATTCCATCGCACTAATTTTTGCTTGCGTTGTTAAATGCTTGGCTTTTTTTGCTAAATCTTCATCATCCGTAACAATTACACCTCCACCGCCGGTAGAAATAATTTTATTTCCATTAAAACTAAAAACCCCAAATTTCCCAAAACTACCAGCATGTTTTTTCTGAAAATAGGATCCTAAAGCTTCTGTACTATCTTCAATAACATCTAAATGAAATTTGGTAGCAATTTGCATCAACTTCTTCATATCTCCTATATTTCCTAGTACATGTACTGGCATAATTGCTTTGATACGTTTGTTTGTTGTTTTATGGTAGGAGTGAAGAATACCTTCTGATTCTTTGATAAGTGTATTTTGATTCAAAAAAGATTCCAATAAATCTAAATCCATTTGCCAA
>JBIPOE010000220.1:0-2738 GCA_044379485.1 Catalimonadaceae bacterium | reverse complement strand
CAGATCTTTTTACTTGCCTGCGTAACGGTAGCAGCCTTCCGCGCCCTGGAACAAGAAATAGACGCTACGAAACGCCCGATTTTTGAGCCGCGTCGTGTTTTGCTTTCGGGGCTACCTTTGTTATTGCTCATTCCAGGATTCGCTTTGGCTCTGGAGTTGTTATCAGGTTTTGTGGGGGTACTGCTGTCCTGGGCGGTGTTTCCGTTTCTTGCACTTTGGGCAGCGGTCATATATTTTGAAACACTCAATCCGTTTAAGGCATTGGTACGAACCTGGAAACTGATGCGCTGGAGCCCTGCCCTGGGCATTGGTTTGCTGACAGGTTCCATCAACCTGCTTTTTTTTATGTTTTTAGAATCTCCCCTCTGGGATATGACCCTTGGGTTGTTCAGCTGGTTCGTACCGCCTGCAACTGGCGCCATGGCGGCTTACTCAACCATCGCAACAACGTGTGCCGCTGGCGTGTTGATGTACTTTTTCTTCCTGCTGACAGTACTTTGTGGCGGATTGCAATATTTTTCATTTCGGGAAACAGAGGATGCGATTAGTCTCCGGGAGGAGCTGGAACGGGTGGGACAGACCCGGAAGATCCGTGGGTTGGCCAGAGAATAATGTGGTCAATTTTTTTAATGTGGTCAATGGTTGAATGTGGTCAATTAATATGAATGCTGGAATGAAACATTGCCTCTTTTTCCTCCTTTTTCCATTCGCGCTTTCGGCACAGGTCGAGGAGCCTCTGGAAGATACTTTGCCCTCGACCGAAATGGTGGCGGACACGACTTATCTGGAAGAAGAGGAACCGGAAGAAGCCTATTCCGGGCGCGCGCCTTACATCGCGCCACCGCTCAAACCTTTGGCCCTTCGTGAACTGCGGCCTGATCAATGGGATAAAGCAAGCGACGGAATAGACTACAGCAAAGACGTTCCAAAACCACCCCGCGAGCCCAAAACGAAAGCGCCCAACACAGGAGAATCAGGCTATGACTGGACCGGAGCCACCAAGGGACTGGGCACTTTGCTGCAATTGCTGGCGGTATTATTTGCTTTGTCGATGATCGCCTACGGCATCTATTGGATGATGCAAACCCCGCGCAACCGGGTTCTTTCCCGGGACGGGACGGAAATTACCCTTGCCAATCTGGATGAATACATTCACGAAACTGATCTGGAGCGTTTTCTTCGGGAAGCGCTGGCAGCATCCAATTGGTCGCTGGCCGTCCGGCTCTATTTTTTGCAAACCATCAAGCAGTTGTCCGAAAAAGGCGTCATTGTGTGGTCCAAAGAAAAGACCAACCGCGATTATCTGCGTGAAATGCGCAGCCACCGTTTAGGCAATCCATTCCGCGACGCCACCCGGCAATACGAGCGTGTCTGGTATGGAAATCAAGGGATCTCTGCTGCGGATTTTGCTAAGCTGGAACCGGAGTTCAAGGCTTTGTTGGAAGAGATCTAAAGCGGACGAAAGGTGCATTCCAGGGCCTGCGCTTCCATAGGAAAAACCACCCAATGTTGTGCTGCACCCTTTTGTATTTGCTTCCACCAGGCCAAAGCAGGCGTCATGGCCAAAGCCAGTTGTTTCCATTTTTTCATGTCCTCCGCAAAAGGCGCAAACGCAATCACCACCACCCCATTTTCGGTTTCCAGCAGCAGATCTGCCTCCAGTTTGAGCAGTCGCTTGCCTTGAAAACCCTCCGCCGCATATTTCCGCAGCACTTTTTCCGGCTGAAATTTTTGTACTAAAAAAGTCCGAAAAGCCTCTGATTGACGCAACAACTGCTCCGCCGAGATCAGCGCTGTTGCTCCTCGGATCTGCAACTGTTTTTGCGCCATGTCCAGGCGCAGATTCCGATCCAGGTCCGGATCATCTGCGATCAAAAAAGTGGAGACTGCCTTGCCCCAGGAAGCCACATAATCGCCTTTAAATTCCAGCCCGGTTCCCCAGGCTTGCGGGTCGCTCAATATCGGCTGAATACCCGGCGGCATTTCATGCTGGGTATCGATGAGCAGGGGCAGGTGGATTTGCGGGGACTTGCCCTTGCGCGTGGCATGATATTTCAGCACCGATGCATCGGGTAAGGTTTCCGGAAAATCTCTGGGTTTGTAAATGAGTTCTGGTTCAATCGGAATGGGTTTTCCCTCGTGGTAAAACGGCGTTTCATCCGAGTTTGGATCCAGGGTCGGGATGCTGTCGTCCCCATGACTGAAAACCCGATTCAGCCAGCCGGTGCCCTTGACTGTTGTCGGGAAAACCAGGTAGTCTCGTGCTCTCGTGAGGCCCACATAAAGTAGCCTGGCTTCCTCTTCCAAAGCCGTGCGGTGTGCCGCTTCCCAGGCATCGGTTTGTAAAAGCGTCTCCTCCAATGGAGTGTTTTTCAGCAGGTCAGCATAAGGATTGACCCAAAACCGAAGCCACCGATTGCCCAGAATATTATCCAGATCGGGCACTTCAACTTCGCTTACCAGATTCAGTCCCCACACCTGTTCTTTCAGATTTTGTTCGAGAGCATGGCAGACGGTGATCGGGAATTCCAGGCCTTTGGACCGGTGATAGGTCAGTACTTTGACCGAGTCTTCTGTTTCGCCGGAGCCCTGGGCATCCAGTTCATTTGCCGCCAATTGCTGGAGCCATAATAAAAAACCACCCAGCGAAGCCGCTGAGTGCAGGCGCTGACAAGCAGATTCATAGTCCAAGGCGTAACGGCGCAGACGATCAAGATTGTCCAGGCGCTGGTCGGGAT
>JBIPOE010000192.1:0-33053 GCA_044379485.1 Catalimonadaceae bacterium | reverse complement strand
CCGGCTCGCGGCGTACGTTCGCAACCACAACGTCTGGCTGCGTGATTTGGGGTCTGGCGAGACGCGCCCACTCACCGAGGACGGCGTGCCAGGCAACGGGTATGGCTCGATTACCGAGCAGATGGCTGGAATCGGCTTCGGGCTACCGCTGACGAAGGATCCTCCGGTGAACGTGGCGTGGTCGCCCGACTCGAGGCGACTTGTCGTCGCGCGCATTGACGAGTCTCGCGTTCCGGCGCTGCCAGTCGTCGATCACGCACCGCGTGACGTCACGCTTCCTCGGGTGCACTCTTATCGGTACAACCTCCTTGGCGATGGCATGCGGGTCCGCGAGGACTTTGGTTGGTTAGCGTGAACGGAGAGCCGGCCCGGCGTCTGCAGATCCCCACGCAGCCTGTCATCACCGACTCCACCGTCACTCTTCGACGGATCTGGTGGCGGTCCGACGCGCGAGAATTCGCCGTTGCGATCATGGATCCGGAGGAAAAATGGGTCGACGTCTACAAAGTCGACGCCGCTACCGGCAGCGCGCGACGGCTCTTCCGGGAGGACGAGGCCTATCGGGTGCGCATGACGTCGCTCGAAACCCGGTACGCGCCCTCCGTGCGTCTCATGTCGAATGGGGATCTGATCTGGTATTCGCACCGCAGTGGCCGCGGCAAACTGCACCGCGTCGACGGCAGCACGGGGGCGATCTCACCCGACCTTACGCCAGGACCGTTCGTGGTTCACACTCTGCTTCACGTTGACGAGCGCGCGGGCCGTCTGTACTTCACCGCCGGTAGCGGCGTACGGGATGTGAACCCGTACTTTGCTTCGCTTTACAGCGTGAAGCTTAACGGGACGGGTCTTCAGCGACCCACGCCGGAGGAGGGCTACCACGAGATCCGCGCTCCCGGCCTGGGGTTACGGTCGGGCAGCAACCTTGAGCTTGGATTTGCACCGAGCGGAGCGTTCTTCGTCCACACGGTCTCGTCACCGCTTCTGCCAGAAATTACCCTCTTGCGCCGATCGGACGGAGCGCTCGTGAGAGAGCTCGGGCGTTCAACGCTCAAACCGGAGATCGCGGTTCGATACCGACCGCCTGAGCCCTTCACGGTAGCAGCACCTGAAGGGGAAGAGCCGCTACATGGTCTGCTCTACCTGCCGTCGGATTTCGATCCCGCGCGGTCGTATCCAGTGGTCGATGCGATCTACAACGGACAACAGACCGTCGAGACGCCGCGCATGTATACGGAGGCCGTCGACGGTGGCCCGCAGGCGGTCGCTGAGCTCGGGTTCGTCGTCGTCGTGGTCGATGCGCGCGGAACGCCGCAGCGTTCCATGGCGTTCCACGACTTCGCAGCCCTTCGGCGGGATCAGACGGGATCGATCGGGGACCACGTGTACGTGATTCGCGAGCTGGCCAAGTCCCGCACGTACATGGACCTCTCGCGCGTTGGGATCTACGGCGTGTCCAATGGCGGCTACGCAGCGCTTCGGGCGATGCTGGCGTTCCCCGACTTTTTCAAGGTCGGAATTTCGATTAACGGCAGTCACGATCTGCGCAAGTACATCCCGCACGGGGGTATCAACTGGGTGCAGCAGCAGGCAGCGGCCTCCCTTGATGCCGCGCTGAGTCAAGTCGCAAACCAGAACTACGTGGATTCCCTGCAGGGACGCCTGCTGCTGATGGCCGGCGCGATGGATGCCAATGCACCGATCGCCAATACGCTGGGCGTCGTGCAGGCGCTGATCGACGCCGGGAAAGATTTCGAGTTTGTGCTGGTTCCTTCGATGGGGCACAGCTACGAGAGCACCCCGTTTGCGGTGCGGAAGACGTGGGACTTCCTCGTCCGCAACCTGCAGGGACGAGAGCCACCGGCATTGACGTTGCAGTAGCGAGGCCGACGACCATGTGCCCGCCGCAAGCCATCGTTTGACTCGAGAGACATATCGAGAGGAGTAATCTATGACCACGACTAGCAAGGCGGCGCGCCGCAGTTCCCGCTTACACGCCCTTCTTGGCGGTATCGTTCCAGCAATAGCCGCGCTCGTGCTGGCTGCGGCGCAGGCGCACGCTGAAACCCGCGCCGAGCCTTTCGCCGTGGTAATCGCGAATGGCCGCGTGATGGACCCTGAAACGGGCTTCGACCAGATTGCCAACGTAGGTGTCTCGGAGGGCGTCATCCGCCGAATCACCTCCCAACCTTTGGCTGGGCGCACCGTAATCGACGCCAAAGGGCTCGTGGTGTCACCGGGCTTCATCGATCTGCACGCCCACGGGCAGGTGAGGATCGGCTATGAGTTGCGTGCTCTCGACGGTGTCACGACGGCGCTGGAGCTCGAAGCAGGTGTGTATCCGGTCGGACCGTTCTATGCGGCACGCGAGGGTCGTGCGCCGATCAACTTTGGCGCAAGCGTCAGTCACCTGGGGATCCGCCAGCGGATCCTCGCAGGCCTTGGCCAGCCGGATCGGCTGGATCGAGCTGCCGGCGATGCTGCGCTGAGGCTCAAGGGCATCTGGGCCGAGTCGCCCATGAAGGAGCCAGATCTGGCCCAGGCGCTCGATCTGTTTTCCGCCGAGGCGGCCGCGGGCGGTCTCGGCCTCGGGTTCACGCCCGAGTACGTGCCCGGTACGAGTCGTATCGAGGCGTTTCGCTTCATGGAGCGGGCTGGCGCCCTCGGCGTACCGGTTTTCACGCACGTGCGGGCCTCGAACAACGCGGCGCCGGGCGGTCAACTCGAGATGATGCAGGAGGTCATCGCGAACGCTGCGGCAACGGGCGTCCCGCTCCATATCTGCCACGTCACCAGCAAGGGGCTTAACGACACGGCCGTCATCCTCGAAGTGATCGCCGGGGCGCGTCGGAATGGGCTGGACATCACCACCGAGGCGTATCCTTACACGGCAGGATCGACGTCCATCGGCAATGCGCTCTTCAACGACGGGTGGCAGGGGCGTTTTGGTGCCGACTTCGCTAACGTGGAGTGGCCGCCGACCGGCGAGCGGCTCACAGCGGAGTCTTTCGCCCGATATCGGCATGAGCAGCCTTCGGCTTCGGTCATCTTCCATGTCATTCCGGAGAGCGCGATGGATCTCGCCATCGCCCACCCGCTTGTAATGATCGCCTCGGACGGTGGCGCGTACGTGGGCGGCTACGGCCACCCGCGGGGCGCCGGCACCAATGCACGGGTGCTCGGTACCTACGTGCGCGAGCGGAAAGTTCTCACGCTCATGGACGCTCTCCGCAAGATGACGATCATGCCCGCGCAGCGACTCGAGAAGATGGCTCCAGTCATGCGGCGCAAGGGTCGCCTTCAGGAAGGCATGGATGCCGACATCACCGTTTTTGACCCGGAAACGGTAACGGACAGGGCGACTTACCGCAAACCCGCCCTTGCTTCGGAGGGCATTCCGTTCGTACTGGTCAATGGGACCCTGGTGGTCAAACATTCGCGGATCGTGCCGGATGCGTTGCCCGGACGCGGGATCCGCTCTGAGCTTTCGGCATCGCGCTGACCGTCGTCAAGCCGGTGCCGCTGGCAGCTGAAGTTCACAGGCGTGGATCCACGATGCCGGACTGCTGCTCGGCCTCGAGCGGCGGGGCGTCCGGCCAGAGACATGCACCAGCCTCATGCGGCTAGACCTCGAGGATCGAGAGGTGATCGGCGCCGAGCTGGAGGGTCCGTCCGGGCCTTTCACCGTTCGCTGTGGCGCCATCGTGATTACAACCGGTGGATTCCCTGGAAACGAGGCGTGGCGACGCCGCTACTTCGCGCACGTCGCAGCGGCGATGGAGCACCATTCGCTCGCCCCCGCGACGAATACCGGCGATGGGATCGAAGCTGCCCTCAGAGTCGGCGCGCGGTTGGACGCGGGCGTGCTCAACGCGGGGGCGTGGACGCCGGTCTCGCGCGTGCCCCAGCGCGACGGCGGTACCGTGCCTTTTCCGCACTACGTCGATCGTGCCAAGCCGGGGATCATTGCCGTCGACTCCCACGCGCGCGTTCTTGGAGCCGACGGCATGCCAATCGCTGGCCTGTATGCTGCCGGGAACGACGTCGCGAGTCCCACCGGCGAGGAGTACCCGGCCGCGGGCGTCACGGTTGGTGCGGCGATGACCTTCGGATTCCGGGCCGGGTCCCATGCGGCAACGAGGTTGCACGATGAACGATAGGCTCAGGCCCGCCGGCAGGCTGGGTGTCCGGGACTTCGCTCCTAGAAGCGCGCTGGCGCGAGAGGTGGTCCGCCATATCGGGCGAACCAGGCGAGCGTCTCGGCGAGGTGGCTCATCGCGTGACTCGGAAATGCGTCGATGCCGTGCGGCTCATCAGGATAGACGAGCAACTCGGACGGGACCCCGCGGTACTGCAGCGCACGGAAGTAGAGGATCGATTGCGAGATCGGTGTCACGCGATCCAGCGTTCCGATGGTCACGAGCGTGGGCGTGGTGACCGAACCGACTCGTGCAAACGGGGAGCGACGGAAGTAGTCGCCCGGTGACTCCCACGGCGGGGTCTCGAACGTTCCATGCATCGTCGAGGGACCCGTCGCCGCCTCGAACACGTAGGTCGACCACTCGATAGGCGCATTCCATACAGCGGCAGCGCGAAAGCGATCGGTGAATCCGATGGTCCAGGCAGTGATTGCGCCGCCACCGCTGCCGCCGGCGATGTAGAGTCTTTCGGGGTCCGCGATCCCCCTTTCGATCAAGGCGTCGACGGCACCCATCACGTCGGTCTCGGCGCCCTCCGGGTAGTTCAGGCGCGTGCCGAACCGGCGTCCGTACGAACCACTGTAGCGATAGTTCGGCAAGACGACGAGATAGCCGTGGGCCGCCATCGTCTGCACGTCCAGGTCGAAGTCCGGGCCGTAGTCGGCGCTCTGACCGCCGTGCAGCAACACCAGCGTCGGCAGCTTTCGGCCCGGAATCGCTGATGCCGGCTTGACGAGCCAGGCATGAATCTCCTCGCGTCCATCGGCGGCGCGATAGCGCAGAGACTCGACCGGGTTGATGACCCGGGACTCGATGTAGGCGGCATTGTTGCGCGTGAGTACGCGGGGAGCGCGCCCGGGGTGTACGAGCGCGATCTCGCTCGGGGTCGTTGCGTCGCTGAACGCGAACGCGACGGTGCCGTCGCGCGCGACCGAGAGCGAACCGCCGCTCGCGTATGACGAGGCGTCACCGCCGCCGGTGGTTGCGAGCACCCGACGCTTGCCGTCGAGGCCGAGCTGTGCGAGCCGACCCACGCCCTCGTCGAGGTAGACCGCGTACAGGCGGAGCCCGTCTGGCGCCCACGCGGCGGACACGATCGGACGATCCAAATCGCTGTGCAGCCAGGAAAACGGCCCCTGCTCGCCGGGTCCGAGGTAAAGGCGACGATCAAAGTAGTGGTCGGCGCGTCCCGCATCGGTCGCGAGGAATGCCATCCTGCCTTCACCAGACAGCATCGGCTGGCGTGCACCCGTCGTGGTAGGCGCTGCAACTTTCGACAGCTCGCCGGTCTCGGCGTCGATGGAGTAGAGCGCCGACTCGGACACGTTCTTCCAGTGATCGGGGCTCCGTGCAAGCGCGGTGAGCAAGCGGCGACCGTCAAGGCTCCAAGTCAGGGCCGTGCCGAAGTAGGGCAGGGCCCCGCCCAGCGCGGCCGACGGCAGGCGTCGCGGAGTGGCGGCCTCCCTGGCGTCGACGACATAAGCGAAGAACTCGACCGGGGCAGGGAGCATCGCCGCGGGCGACTGAAAACCCCCGTCCGACACCACGATCGGGGGCCGCGCCCACGTTGCACCACCGGGCGGAAGCGACGCCACGGGGGCGCGCGCGGGAGCGCTGGTCGATGCGAGGTAGGCGAGGCGATCGCCCGTCGGAGACCAGGCGAGCCCGATGGGGGCGGAAGGCAGCGTCGCGACAAGCTGCGTCTGGCCCGGAGGGCGCAACACCCGAATCTCGAACTGGCCTTCGTGCGCGCGCACGAACGCAAGACGATCTCCCTGTGGGGACCAGCGAGGGTGTCGGTCATGCTGCGCGCCAGGGTCTAGCGGAGCGTCGGCGCCACCATCCGTGTCAACGATTCGGATCGAGGAAGAGCGCCGATCCGAGCGCAGGTCGGGCGTCGCGAGTACATAGGCTACACGCTTACCGTCTGGGGAAATCTGCGGGTCTGAGGCGACCCGGACGGCGAAATAGTCGGCAAGACCGACGGGAGAGCGGTCGCCCGCGAGAGAAACCGGAGCGAGCCAGAGCGCCGGCAGCGCAGCGAGGAGGCTGGCCAGCAACGGTCCTCGATGCGCCAGGGCCTCGTCTCCCAGGTTCATTCCCACGGGATCACTGGGAGGCGCAGGGCGGACGGATGTTTTCCCCCGTTCAAGATGGTCTGCCGTGCGATCGTGTACTGCGTGTCTGTTGCGATGTCGTTGCCCGTGTTGGGGTTCGGATGAAGCCCCGGCGCGGTGCTGGCGATCTCGATTCGGAGCCGGTGCCCGGGCAGGAACACGTGCCCGACGTCGAAGAACGGCAGTTCCAGACGCGCCGGCACTCCGGGACGCATCAGCACCTGCCGGTCGAAGCCCTCCCGGTAGCGCGTCCGTAGGGCCGCCATTTTCCCGACCACCCGACGCGCATTGCCCGCAGGATCGATGTCAAAGAGGTAAGCCACGAAGTCGGTATCGCGCGCCGAAGTCGCCGCGTGGAGCTCGAGGGTAACGAGCCCGGCGACGGCAAGCGGCGCCTCCAGCGGATCGGTCGTGTAGACGAGCACGTCCTCGCGCGCGCCGGCCGAATCCTGCTTCGCCACCTCGCCGACGCCAATCGGCCTCGGCGCCGACGCCAGTGGATCGAAGGTGTAGGAATCGCTGCCCGCGCGCCGCGACGGCGCCCATGCGAGCTGGCCGCCGCCCCGGGTCTGATTGGCGGTGCCGGCGCTGCGCAGGAACAGGCGGCGCTCGACCGCTTCAGGCGGGGTGAAGTCGCTGAAGTCCATCCAGCGGTTCACGCCGGTCATGAACACCCGCGCGCGCGGCCATTCGAACTGGTCCGTTGTGCCCGCGAAGCAGGCCTTGAACCACTTCAGTGAGAGCGCGTCGATGTCGACGATCGCGGCCTTGCCGCGCTCCACGTCACCGATACGATCCGTGCCGCCTGAGCGGGTTTCAGCGTGCGTCCACGGCCCGAGCATGAGGTACTGGCGATCCCGCGCTGGCGAGTGGCTGCGCATGCCCCTCCAGTAGATGCCGTTACCGGGCAGTTGGCCGTCGAACCAGCCGGAGATGTGAAATGCCGGAACGGAAACGCGGCCGAAGTCCTGCTGCGTGTAGTAGATGGGCTTCCACCAGTCGTCGAGCGTTGGGTGCGACAGGAACTTGCGCATCACGGCAATCTCGCGACCCCTGACGAGATCGGCGGTGATCAGCGGTCTATGCGCCAGCACCGCGTCGAGGTCGAGCTTTGAGTCGGCGACGACGTTCTGGGAAATGCGGCCGGAGACGCGCACCGGCCAGTCGGCATTCCAAGCGGAGTGGAAGATTCCGCCTGTGTACGGCGTCTCATTGAAAAAGTCGGCCGCGGGCGCCTGCGAGAACAGGCACGTGAGGTGCGGCGGAAGCTCCTTCGCCGCGAGCCACTGGACGGTGCCTTTGTATGAGCCGTCGCTCATCGCGACCTGGCCATTGGACCAGGGTTGGCGCGCGATCCACTCGATGGTGTCGTAGCCGTCGGGCCCCTCGGGATGAAAGAACTCGAACGTGCCCTCCGAGTCGCCACGCCCGCGCACGTCCTGATTGACGACGCCAATGCCGTGGGCGGCCCAGGCGTGGGCGAGCTTCAGGATGCGGTCGGGGACGTAGTAGTCGCCGCTGCGTTCGTACGGCGTGCGGATGAGAACGACCGGGTAGCGCCCCTCGCCCTGAGGCAGCCAGATGTCGGAAACCAGATGGACGCCGTCGCGCATCGGCGTGCGGACCCCCAGCATCTGGCGGACCTTCGGCAACGGTGCGGCGGGCCACGCCTGCAGCGCGGCTGGTAGACTCGCCGAGCGATCCCTCGACGCGGGTGGCGCCGCGATCGCGGCGCACAGGGCAAGCGCTCCGCTCGCCAGCAGAAGCGCGCGCAGTTTCGTGACACTCCGGGGGTGACGCGCGCTTCGCGTGTGAAGTCTCGCGGTGTCAGGGCGTTTCATGGTCACTGAAACCTCGCATAGTGTATTGTCGACGAATTGTCGGCGCGGTGTGTACACCTGTCAACGAAACGTGCGATCGCCCGGTCTCTCCAACACAGGTGCGGGACTGAACATGACTTGCCCTCATGTCCGCCCGGACCAGCGAACTCCCACTCCGCCGCGTTCGGCAGTCGATTGTGCGCCCATTGGCGCTACGCGACGGCATCCGCGTAGGCCGCATGCACGGCGGGGTGATCGTCCAGGCACTTCAACCCGCCGCCCGGTCCTTCACGCGCCCGCCGGCAACGATCTCGCGCACGGCGCGCTCGAACTCGGTCTCTTGACGAGTAAATCGGCTACAGGGTTTGACCGGGAATACCGTGCCGCGGTTCGCGCTGTCGCGTAGCCGTCTACATTGGCCGGCCTGGATGAGGATGTTGCTGGATTGACATACACCTTAGCTGAGCGGCGCTTACCGACCGCGGTTGTGCGGATCTTCCAGCGAGCGTTAGTCTACTGCGGCCACGAATCGGCCCATCTCGCAACGCGAAGCCTGACGTGACTCCGATCGCCGGTTTCCTTCCCGACCTCTTCGCTGCGCAGCGCGTAGTGGTGACTGGCGCAGCGGGCGGGATTGGACGCGCAGTCTGCGACGCCTTCGTGAAGGCCGGGGCCGAAGTCATCGGGATCGACCGAGACGGCGCCCCGGGTATGCTGCGGTGCGACCTTGGCGATCGAACCGCGCTGCAGGACGTGGCCCAGACGGTCTTGTCCGGGGGCCCGATTGCAGCCCTTGTGAATTGTGCCGGTAGCTTCCGCCGCGTGCGGTTGCCTGATCCCGACGCTAGCGGTGAACTGGACGCCGCGCTCGCCCTGCAGGTCGTCGCCCCGTTCCTACTGACGCGCATCCTACTGCCGGCACTGCGGAACGGGGCCGTCGTCAACATCACTTCGACAAGCGCCGAGCGAGGCACTCGGGACGCCTCGGCCTATTCCATCGGGAAGGCAGGTCTGAGGATGCTCACGATCGCCCTCGCCGCGGAACTTGCCGCCGAGGGCGTGCGTGTGAACGCCGTGGCTCCGGGCGAGGTGGAGACAAGCCTGACCGCGGGCGACCCGCGGGTCGAGGCGATCATCGCTCGCATTCCCATGGGACGACGGGCTCAACCCGCTGAGGTGGCGGCCGCTGTGGTGTTCCTCGCTTCGCCGCTCGCCTCGTATATCACTGGGGCGACGCTCGCGGTCGATGGTGACTTTCTGACCGTTTAGTTTTTGAGTGCCGAAGCAGCGCGACTCCCTCGGCGCGCGAGCGCGACTGGGCGCCTCATCCGCCCCGAGCAACCCTGCGCCTTTTCCAAGAACCGCCGATGGTCACTGCTGCCAAGGGCACGACGGTCAGCACCAGAATGATCCACGCGACCGTCGCGTACCCCTGCGCGATCAGGGCGATCAACCCGAGCCGATCCCCGAGGTACACCGAGACGACGACGAGCACCAACGGCTCCACCGCCCGCAGCCCTCGTTCGCTGAACCGCTTCACCACGCCCTCGCTCTGCACGAGTCTCTCAATCAGGCCACCGATGATGCCCAGACCCGTCTGCACGAGCGTACCGAAGATCACGCAGCTGACCATGAATGTCACCCCACGGGGACCCGAGTTCCGTCAGCACGACCGTCACCGGCACGGGAGCACTGAGGACTCCGGGATACTGCGTCAGCAGCGCGGTGATTAGCAGCATGCCCGGTATGACTGCGAGCGGACCGCAAAGAAGGCCGGAAATCACAGCCTCTCGCGTCGTCTCGAAGTGGCGCGCAAATGGCAGAGCCGACGCGATCACCGCAAGGTTGTAGCCCGTATAGGCGAGTCCCTTCATAACCCAATCGCCCGCGCGCGCGTCGGGTGTCGCCAGAACGGTCCCGAGCGCCCCGGGCCAGCGGGTGATCGCAAGCCATGCCAGGACACCGAAGGCCGGATAGATCAGCGGTCCCCAGGCAGAGAAGGCGAGCTCCACCACTCTCAGGCCCAGTGCACTCACGACGGCGACCAGCACGGCATAGGCGGCGGTGCCCGCCGTTGGCGCCAAGCCGAGAAACTGGCTGCCGATCTCACCGGCGGCAGCGCCGAGCACGGCGAGTACAAGCACCAGGAGCGCGACGTAGGCGATCTCGTAAAGAACCCACCCGCGGCCAAGAAGGGATCGATAGAACGCCCTGTAGTCGTAGGTGCGGGCCGCGCGCGCGTGAGCGAACGCCGCCGCGCAGATCATGCGCCAGAGGGCGGCAACGATCAGGAGTCCGGCATATGCCGCTGCGGGACGAGAGGCGAGAAAGTACTCCACCAGTTCGCGGCCGGCCGCGTAGCCCCCCGATCAACACCGACTGAAACACCACGCCGGCGAGGACGTATCGGCGCCAGAACGAAGCTCGAGGAGTCATGACAAGCCTCTGCTTGACCGTCTCGGATTCGGGCGAAGCGATCGCTCCGCCGGACCGCGCGGTCGCAGCGCAACGAGCCGCAGGCAGCCGGCGGGCAGTCGGAGTCCCGTCATGCGAAAGGACCCACTGAAGCCTGCCCGTCCGAACGAGGATCCCCGCCGGCAGCGGCCCGAGATTCGTGCAAAGACGTGGTCGGGTACCGCGAACATGTCGCTCCTCCTGAACCGGCCACGGCAGCTTCGCTGTCCTCAACGGATCCGAGCGAAGCGTCACGCGGCGACGACTCGCCGTCTACACGCCGTACACTCTACGATCGCAGCCTCAACCCCTATATCCGGGCCACGATCCGGACGCCGGCACCATGACGGTCAGAGGCTGCGCGCCGATACCTGCGGCATTCACTACGCTGCTTTGCCTGCCCACTACAGCGGTCGGGCTTGACCCACGCCGCCTCCCCGTATACCGTCGCCATACAAGTTGTCGGCACCAGCTGGAAGGCATTGAATTGCTTGGTGCGCCATGAACACAGCCGCGGCCGGGCCTGCGACCGTACCAACAGGGGGAGTACCATGAACAAAGTGGGTTTCACGCTGGCCGCGACCGTCGCGGCGCTGACTTGGGCCAGCGCGCACGCGCAGAGCCCGAGAGTCGAAGGCGAGCTCGAAGAGGTCACGGTAACCGGCAGTCGCATCGCGCGGAAGGACTTCGTCGCGCCGACGCCCGTCACCTCGCTGTCCGCCGCTGACCTCGAGTCCCGCGGCATCACCAACATCAACGTCGCGCTGCGTGAGCTGCCCTCGACGAATTCCGTGAACCCGCTCGCCGGGCAGGGGGCCTCCCTCGCGGGTCTGGGCGGCGTCAACCTTCGCGGTCTCGGCTTCAATCGGACCCTGGTGCTCGTGAATGGGCGGCGCCAGGTTCCGTCGACCGACTCGGGCATTGTGGACACGAACACCATCCCCAGCGTCGCCATCAGCCAGATGGAACTCGTCACGGGCGGAGCGTCGGCGGCGTGGGGCTCCGACGCCGTCGCCGGCGTCGTCAACCTCATCTACGACACGAAGTTTGAAGGCTTGAAGATGGACGCGCAGGTGGGCGCCTCCGGCCGCGGAGATGGCCGCGAGGTGCGCGTTGCGGTCACTAGCGGAACGACCTTCGCCGACGACCGCGGCCATGTTGTCGCGGCAGTCGAGTGGAACAAGATTGACGACCTCGCCATTCAGGCCGACCGCGACTGGGGCCGGCAGAACTACGGGATCATCCGCAATGCGGCCGACACCGGACCCGCCGATGGCCGGCCACGGCTGCTGATCGCCCCGGATATCCGTCTCTCGGGCGCGACCTTGGGCGGCGTCATCACCAGCCCCGGCCCGCTGGCCAACATCGCCTTCGGTCCCGGCGGGACGCTGCTCCCGTTCGCGCCCGGTTCAAACACCGCGGCGCCTCTCACGATCGGAGGCACGAACACTGACTCGGCGGTGTACGGCGTGCTGACGGCGCCCTATGACCGCAAATCCCTGCTGCTGTCCGCGGAGTACGAACTTTCGGAGAGCACCTCCATCTTCGCCGAAGCTCAATACTCCACCTCCCGAACCACCCAACCGCTCGTCTATAACTTCAACTTTGGCAACCTCCCGATCGCCAACGACAATGCCTTCATCTCCCCGGCGCTGCGCGCACGCATGGTTGCCGCGAACGTCACCTCCTTCAATCTCGGCCGACTCAACTCTGAATGGGGCTATTACACGGCGAACAACCGGCGCTCGGTGCTGTCTGCCGCCGTGGGAGTTCGTGGAAAACTCGGCGAGCGGTTCAACTGGGACGCCTACGCGCAGCATGGCGAGGCGCGTTTCGACAGCTACCAGACGGGAAATCGTCTCCTCCCTGCCCTGAACTATGCCGTTGATGCCGTCATCAACCCGATGACGGGGCAGCCTGTCTGCCGGGTCACGCTGAACCTCGCCTCCGTGCCGGCCGCGTTGCAGCCCCTTGCGCAGGGCTGCGTCCCGCTGAATCTCTTCGGCCAGGGCTCGCCCAGCCCCGAAGCCGTCGCCTACGTGAACGCGCAGAGTTTCTACGATCGGCAGCAGGATCAGGATGTGCTTGCCGCGAACATCTCGGGTGACGCCTTCGATCTTTGGGCAGGCCCGCTGTCCGTAGCGGCCGGCATCGAGCGGCGCAAGGAGACGGTGGGACAGCAGATCGACGCAGCCTCCGTAGGGCAGCTACTGACGTTTTCAAACGGCCGCCCGGCCAACGGCGGCTTCGACGTCACCGACGTGTATGCCGAGGTCGCGCTGCCGTTGCTGAAGGACCTGCCGCTTGCGCGTGCACTGGATCTCAATGCGGCGTACCGGCACTCGGACTACAGCACAGTCGGTGGGGTCGACACGTGGAAAGCCGGGCTCACCTGGCGGCCATTCGAAAGCCTGCTGCTGCGCGCCTCGCTCTCCAGCGACGTGCGCGCCCCGAACGCTGCTGAGATCTTCTCCCCCGGCATTGCGACCACGTTCGCACCACAGGATCCCTGCAGAACCGCCTCGCAAGCGGCAAATCCCACCATCCGCGCAAACTGCGCAGCCCAGGGGATTCCTCCTGTGTTCGATGCCACCCTCGGCAGCATCCCCGCGGTCCAGATCGGGAACCCGGATGTGAACGCGGAGGAGTCTGAGACGCGGTCTTTCGGTCTCGTCTTCACGCCCGGATTCGCGCCCGGCTTCGAGGCTTCGCTCGACTGGTTCCAGATCGATCTCGAAGCCGCGATCGGCGTGCTTCCAGGGCAGACGCTGCTCGACAGCTGCTATCTAACGGGCTCCGCGTCGGCCTGCGGCACTATCTCTCGAGATCCCGTGACCCGCGCAATCTCTCGGGTCGACCGCAAGTTCATCAACATCGGCAAGGTAGAGCTCAGCGGCGTCGACTTCCAGCTTGGATATCGCACCGACCTGCCTTCGGGTTGGCTCGGGGGCGGTGGTCTCGGCGTGCGTCTCCTGGGAAGCTACTTGTATGACAGGAAGGAGTCGGTCGACGGCTTCACGACCTTCCAGATCGCTGGTCAGGTGGACCCCACGGTACAGGCCCTCAGCGCCGGCGTGCCGAAACTCAAGCTCAATCTCTCGCTTGACTACGAAGTGGGCCAGCTCGGCCTGCGGCCCCGTGTCCGTTACCTGGGTTCCGCAAAGTTCAACAACGCGTACGGCGTGGAAGACATCAATGACAATACCGTCGAGTCGGTGATGTATGTCGATCTGACGGTCGACTACAAGCTCGAGGCGGGCGGCAAGAGCTACACAGGGTACGTCGGCGTCAACAACATCGGCGACGTCGACCCGCCGCCCGCGCCGGGTGGTGTCCTGTTCGCGCCGGTGCATTCGAACTACGCCGTTTACGACATCATGGGTAGATCGTTTTTCGCCGGAGTGCGCGTGAAGTTTTGATCAGCGCGGCTGACGATCCGCGTCTTTGACCGGCCGCTGCGCGGTGGGCCTGTGGGGCCCTCGAGACTGAACTGGAGGGGTTTATGCCGTCGCGATTCCGTCGTTTTCGCAGTGTGCGCGTTGCAGCGGGCATCATCGGTGCGCTGGTCGCGCTCGGCGCTTCGGCCGATCCGCCCAGGAACGCAGCTGGAGTCACCGCGGCCCCGGAACTCCGCCCTTGGCCGGCGGCACCGTTGCCGAAGGTCCGCCAGATGCTGGGGGTCCGCACGCCGATGCGCGACGGCGTCCATCTGGTTTCCGACGTATGGCTTCCGCCGGGCGACGGGCGCTACCCCGTCGTGCTCCTGCGCACGCCGTACGAGCGCAACGTCGACTTCTACGTGCCGGATCGAGTGCTGCGCCTGGCGCGCATCTGGACCGCGCAGGGCATCGGCGTAGTCCATCAGGACGTGCGTGGACGAGGCGACTCCGAGGGAACGTTCGAGTTCTTCCATCAAGAAGGACGCGACGGATACGACACCATCGAGTGGATCGCGAAGCAGCCCTGGTCGAATGGTCAGGTAGCCATGACCGACGGCTCCTACAAGGGAACAGTGCAGTGGCTCGCCGCGAGGGAAGTCCCGCCGCATCTTACGTGCCTCTTCTCCCAGGCCCCGGCGGGCGACTTTTTCAATGAGACTCCGTACACGGGCGGCATGTTTAACTCGGAATGGGCGCTCGGACGATGGCCCGTCAGGACCTCGGGCCGCATTTCGCAGAATGCGGTTGCGGACTCGAACTTCGACTTGGAATCAGTGCTGGCACATCGGCCACTGATCACCGCAGATCTGGTCAGGGGTCGCGAGATCCCGCTCGTGCGCAACTTCCTGAATCACCCGACTCTTGATGATTGGTGGCAGCGCATCATGTACACGACGGAGGACTTCCAGCGCGTCTCGATTCCGGCATTTCACATCTCCGGCTGGTACGACGGGCAGTTGCGTGGCAACGGTGTGTACTGGCGCGGGATGCGCGCGCATTCGCCCGCGCGGGATCGCCAGTACCTCATGCTCGGGCCGTGGACGCACGCTGAAACCCGATCCGGGGGCAGCAGCCGACTCGGCAATGTCGAGCGCGGTGAACAGTCGGTCGTCGACATCGATGCGCTGTCACTAAAGTGGTTCAAGGCCTGCTTCGCGGGCACGACCGGAACGTTCGAATGGCCACGGGCACGCGTCTTCCTCACCGGTGTGGACCGGTGGATGGATTTCAACGAGTTCACGCCACAAGAGGCGGCCGAGCGACGGCTTTATTTGCAGGGCGAAGGCGTCTCGAACGCCTCGAAGGGAGGCTCCGGTCGACTCGCATGGAAGCCGGCACGCAAGGCGGGTGCGGACAGCTACGTCTTCGACCCGACGGCGCCCGCTCCGAAGCCACTTCCGGTCAGCGAGATGCGAAGCCGGGACGATGTCGCTGGCCGGGACGATGTGCTCGTCTACTCGACCGAGCCACTGGATGAGCCGCTCGCGGTCGTAGGCCCGGTGACCCTCGAGCTGCACGTGACGACTTCCGCGCGTGATACCGATTTCGTCGCGTACCTGTATGACGTGGATGCGCAGGGACGCGCGAGGCGCGTCGTTTCGAAGATGGGGGCACTGCGCACGCGGTACCGCGATGGCTTCGACCGGCAGGTGCTTATGGAGCCTGGGTCGCCGACCCGCATCGAGCTGCCGTTCTTCGACGTGGGCCACGTCTTCAGGGCGGGACACCGGTTGCGTCTGGAGATCGCGAGCGCCGCACCTGGTTATCACCCGAATCCGAACACCGGCCACGACATCGCGACCGACACGCAATGGACGGTCGCGCACCAGCGGATCCTGTTCGGCCCACGGCATGCGTCGGCGGTGCGCCTGTCGGTGATACCGTGGAAGGATGCGGACTGACGGCAGCGGTGGGCCCCATTGCCAATGCCTCCCACGGGCGCGTCGCTCGCCACTCTGGCGTTGTCGCTTGCCGCCAGCGAGGGGCTGCCCAACCGGTGTCCGCAGCACGTCTACTGGGGGCGACACCCGCCTGCACACGAATCTGTCAGTCGACGCCTATGCTTTCGGGAACCGCAACCTCGGACCCGAGGAAGCCTATCGCTTCGGCAAGGGCGAGGACCTCATGACGCAGACTGGCATGCGGGTCCGATTGCGGCGACCTCTCGACTTCCTAGTGAGCGCGGACCACTCTGGCAACATGGGTCTGCTGTCGGAACTCGAGCGGGGCGACTCCGGCGTCCTGCTTCGCTCACGGGAGCGGGACTGGAGCGAGCGATTCGGCGCCGCCTATCAGGTCATGAAGGGCGATCCCGCCACGGCCCTCGGCTTCTGGCAGGTCGTCTCGTACTCGCGGTTCAGGGGAGGCAATGCGCTGACGACGGAGGTGCGCGATTCGATCTGGCGCAAGTGCGCCGACCTCGTGATCGACATCTCGACGCCGAAGTGGACGGCCTACGATGTGAAACACTTCGGGATGAAGAACGTGCCCCCGGAGGTGCCGTTCGTTCAGCAGGAGCGGGCCTACACGTCGCCGATCTGGTACACGCAAGTGGCTACGCCGTCGCCAGGTGCGCAGCGTACCCCCGGATGAGCGCCACAGTGGAAGCGACGGTACGCGAGCCGGGCGTGATCATCGGCGTCATGCTCGGCTATCTGGCGGTCTGCACAGGGCTCGGTATCCACGCGTGGCGGCGGACCTCCTCGCTCTCGGACTTCATCCTCGGGGGTCGCAGCCTCGGCAAGCTCGTCACGGCGTTCAGCACCGCGGCGACCGACATGAGCGGCTGGCTACTGATGGGATTCCCGGCGCTGGCGTACCTGTCGGGATTCGATGCGATATGGTTCGCGGCCGGGTCGATGCTGTTCGCCTACCTGAACTGGCTCTTCATCGCCCCGCGGATCCGCGCGCAGACCGAGCGCTTCGGCGACGCGCTGACGCTGCCCGACTACCTCGAGGCGCGGCTCAAGGACGAATCGCACCTGTTGCGCGTCGCCACGGCGATCATCATCCTCGTCTTCTTCACCCTCTACACGAGCTCTGGGTTCGTGGCCGGCGGGCGATTGCTCGAGACGCTGTTCGGACTCGATTACTTGTGGGGCCTGCTCATCAGCAGTGTGGCGATCGTCGGATACGTCTACATCGGAGGTTTCCTCGCCGTGAGCTGGTCCGACGTGCTTCAGGGCGTGATGATGCTTCTCGCGCTGTTGATCGTGGCGGCGCTCGGCGTCGGCATGGCCGGCGGGCCGGGCAGTCTCGTCCAGGCGCTCGAGGCGCGCGATCCGAGCTTCCTATCGCCGTGGATCGGTGAGGCGGGCCAGCCACTCGGCGTGATCGGCATCGTCTCGCTCGTGGCCTTCTCGATGGGTTATCCGGGCCAGCCGCACATCCTCGCGAGATTCATGGCTACGAGCTCGGTTGAGAACTTGGATGTCGCACGCCGGGTTGCCATGCTCTGGCAGCTTCTCGCTCTCGGTGCGGCCATCGTCGTCGGCCTCGCGGCCGTCGTGGCGCTGCCCGTGAAGCTCTCGGGCGCGGACGCGGAGAAGGTCTTCATCATCATGGCCATCGACTACCTTCCCGCGTGGGCCGCAGGTGTCTGCCTCGCGGGTCTCGCCGCGGCAGTGATGAGCACGGCCGCGGCGCAGCTGCTCGTCGCCTCGTCTGCGGCCACCGAGGACCTGTACCGTCTGCTCGTCAATCCAAGGGCGACGCAGCGACAACTGCTGCGCTACGGGCGCCTTGCGGTGCTGGTCGTCACCGGGCTTGGCGTGGTGGTGGCGATGAAGCCCGGGGAGACCGTATTCAGCCTCGTGGCCTGGGCTTGGGCCGGGTTCGGGGCGACCTTCGGGCCGGCAGTGGTGATGTGCCTCTTCTGGGCCGGTACGAGCCGCAACGGCGTGTTCGCCGGCATGCTCGTGGGCGCCGTCACGGTGCTGGCATGGCGTCTCGGCGACGGCGGGATCTTCGGGCTGTACGAGCTGGTCCCGGCGGCCATCGCGTCGTTTGCATCAATCGTCCTAGTCAGCGCCGTCGATCACCGGCGCCAGCAACGGCTGGCCTCATGAGAGGGACGTTCATCAGGACCGCAGTTCGGGAACCGCTCCTGCAGTTCGTCGTGCTCGGCGCCATCGTGTTCGGCCTGTATCAGGCGCTCGGCGGCGACAACGGCGTCGACGCCGGAGGGACGACGATTGTCGTCGATCGCGCCCGGCTGCTCGATTTCATGCAGAACCGCGCGCAGCGCTTCAACGAGGCCCAGGCCAGCGCCGTGCTCGAGGCGCTCTCGAGCGAGGAGCGCAGCGCGCTCATCCGGGAGTTCGCGCGCGATGAGATCCTCTATCGCGAGGCGAAGGTCGCGGGACTGGACCAGAACGACTACTCCATTCGCCGGCGACTGGTACAGCATATGGAGTACCTGTACCGGGGCGACGTGGCGCAAGTGAACGTCCGGGACGAGGAACTGGCGGCGTACCTCAAGCGGCACCCGGACCGGTACCGCGAGCCGGCACGGGCCACCTTCTCGCATGTTTTCGTCCGTGTGGATGGCGCAACGTCCGATGTACAGGCGCGCGAGCGTGCGGCGCGCTTGCTCGCGGTGCTCAACAGGAAGCGCGTGCCCTTTCACGAAGCGCCGGCTTACGGCGACCGGTTCCTGTACCAGGTGAACTACGTCGACCGGACCGCGGAAGAGATCGAGCCGGAGTTCGGCGCCGATGCCCGGGCGGCATTGTTCTCGCTGACGCCCGATGACTCTCGCTGGCAGGGACCAATCCGCTCGAGCCATGGTTTCCACCTCGTGATGCTGACGCAGCTCGGCCGCGAGCGCGTCCCGTCGCTCGAGGAGGTGCGCAGGCGGGTGGAGCGGGATCTGCTCCGGGAGCGCGAAGAGGCGGCGGTCGAGCAGTCGATTTCGGCATTGGCCTCCAGTTACCGGCTGCAGATCGATCCCGCGTTTGGCGTGGCCGCGAAACGGTTCGTCGAGCTGCCGCCGGCTCCGACGCCGGCGCCCTGATGAGTCGAGCGAACGTGCCGCTGGTCCCGCGCCTTATACCGTGCGCCCGGCGGGTCCGGGATGCCAGGTGCAACGACCGTGGTGACGGGCACCAGAGCGCGGCAGCGCGTTTCGGCCGGCGGAGCGCGGGCCTGAGGATCGCGGCGGTATGCCTCCTGCTCGCCGCGTGCATGTTCGACGTGGCGCGGGCTCACGAGGCGCTGCCCGGCCTGCTCGAGCTGCGCGAGCAGGCGGACGGCGCCTACGCGCTGGTCTGGAAGCAGCCGGTAGGCGTCTCGGGACCGGCGCCCGTGGCGCCGGTATTTCCTGAGGACTGCCGGCTCGATGGCCGGGTCGATGCCTCGGTCGGCAGCGAGACGCGGATCCGGCGCGGCACGGTATCCTGCGCGGGTGGACTCGCGGGACGATCGATTTCCATCGCGGGCCTCGACCTTACCGGGGCGGCGGTGCTGGTGCGGCTGCGACACGTCGACGGGCGGATCGAGAACTACGTACTTCGGCCCGCTAGCCCGCGCGTCACGATGAGCGCAGGCGGCGGTGCCCTCTCGACGACGCTCTCCTACCTGCGGCTCGGGATCGAACACATCCTTGTCGGCGTCGATCATCTCGTCTTCGTTTGGGGCCTGATGCTAATGTTGTCGGGTTGGCGGCGGCTCCTGCATACGATCACCGCGTTCACGGCGGCGCACAGCGCCACACTGACGCTTGCGGTACTGGGCGTCGTCAACGTGCCGCTTCCCCCGCTCAACGTCGTGATCGGACTCAGCATCCTGTTCCTAGGCCCGGAGGTTCTGCGTGCCGCTCGAAGCCAGAGCAGCCTCATGCTGCGCCATCCCGCGATGGCCGCGATGATCTTTGGGTTGCTGCACGGCATCGGGTTCGCGAGTGGGTTGTCCACTGCGGGGCTGCCGCGGGAGGAGATCCCGATGGCGCTCCTGGCCTTCAACGTCGGTGTCGAGCTTGGTCAGCTCGCGTTCATCGCGCTGGTGCTGGGGGTGACCCACGCGTGGCGCGTGCTCGAGATCCAGTGGTCGCGGCGGATGGCGCTCGTCCCCGGCTACGTGCTCGGGGTGATGGGGGCGTTCTGGACGCTCGACAGGTCGTTCGCCATGGTCGGTGCGCTGCCATGAGGATACGACCGGCGGCCAACCTCGTTGCGACGCTGGCGGGCGTGGCGCTGCTCGTCACTCCGCCGGCCTTCGCGCATGGCGAGTCCGACCAAGCGGGCGGATTCCTAGCGGGTCTCGCGCACCCCGTGGCCGGACTCGACCATGTGCTGGCGATGATCGCGGTCGGACTGTGGGGCACGCAGCTCGGCAAGCCCGCGTTGTGGGTACTGCCGGTCGCGTTCCCGATCGTCATGGCGCTCGGAGGGCTGGTGGCGCTCCTCGGACTGCCGCTCGCCGGCGTGGAACTCGGCATCGCCGTCTCGGCGATGGTGCTCGGGGGCGTAGTGGCAGGAGGGCTGCGCGCGCCGCTTCCGCTGGCTCTGGCCGGCGTTGCGGCGTTCGCGGTATTTCATGGCTACGCGCACGGCGCCGAATTGCCGAGCGGACAGGGACCGCTCGCGTACAGTGCCGGCTTCGTGATCGCGACCGGATTGCTGCACGCGGTTGGCATCGGCCTCGGAATCCTGGATCGCCTGCCGCGAGGGGCGGCTTTTGTGAGGGGCCTTGGAGCGGTCATCGCCTGCGGCGGCGCGGTGTACCTCTGGCGGGCGATCCCATGACGCATCGGGAGCGCTCGCGCGCCGTGGCGCGCAGGCTGTGCTGGCTGACGCCGCTGCTCGCCGGCCCCGGGGTGGCGCACGCGCATCTGGTATCGACCGGACTCGGACCGCTCTATGACGGGATCGGCCACTTCCTGGTGACGCTCGAGGATCTGCTCGTGGTACTGGCGGTGGGACTTCTCGCTGGGGTGAACGGTCCCCTGGCTGGCCGGCGAGTGCTCGTCGCGTTGCCGGTCGCCTGGCTCGCGGCCGGCTTCATCGGCTACGCCGCGAGTCCCGGGCAGCCGTCACCGCTCCTGGCGGTTCCGATGGCTGCGTTGCTGGGCTCTGGACTGGCGCTCGGAATGCGCCTCTCGCCCCTCGTCATGAGTGCCATCGCAGCGCTCGCCGGGCTCGTCCATGGGTTCGTGAACGGGGCCACCCTGATGGCGACCGCGCGACCGCTTCGGGAGATCCTCGGCACGGTCCTCGCCGTCCTGATACTCATCGGGCCGGTCGCGGCGCTTCCGGTGCGCTTCGCGGCGCCCTGGGTGAGTGTGGTCTGTCGCGTCGTCGGCGCGTGGATCGTCGCAATCGGGGTGCTGTGGTTCGGGTGGCTGATGCGCGGCTGAAGCTCGTGCAGCGGCGGCCCGCGCCGCTGCCGTCGGGCGATCGGGCAGAGCCGGACGAGGGGAGCGTGTGCCCGAGCGGCGTGCCTGCGCCGCACGGCATGGGAATGTGGAAATGGTGTGGCGTGTCGACCCCGACTTGGGGAGGAGAGAAGATTAATGAACGGCTCAGTAGCATCTTGGGTGCGCGCGGTGCTGGTCGCCGCTCTGCTAAGTGGTTCAAACGTCCCGGTTTACGCGGAAGAGTCCTATTCCCCGCGGTCTGCTACGCGCGACCCGCAGAACGTCTACTGGGGGGACACGCATTTGCACACGAGCCTTTCGGTTGACTCGGTCGGACTCGGCAACGCGTCGCTCGGCCCGGACGACGCCTACCGGTTCGCGATGGGCGAAGTCGTGAGGGCGTCCAACGGGATGAAGGCGCGGCTGAATCGGCCCCTCGACTTCCTCGTCATCGCCGATCACGACGTGAACATGGGCGTGCTGACGGCGATCGACGCCGGTGATCGCGGGGTCCTGAGGACCGGCGTCGCGAAACGCTGGCGGGCAGTCGAAGCGGAGGAGCGCCGGAAGGGGACTTTCGACCCCAACAACCGGCAGGTCGTGTGGGAAACCTGGGCAGCCACCCCGCCGCAGGTGGTGGGCGACTCTGAGATCCGCCGGTCAGTGTGGCAGGAGGTTACCGCGGCCGCCGACCGTTACAACACCCCCGGCAAATTCACGGCGTTCATCGCCTACGAGTGGACGCCTTCGCGGCTCTCCGGAACGACATACCGGTCGTGGCATCGCAACGTGATCTTCAAGGGCAACGCCAGCAAGGCGAACCGCATCCTGCCGTTCTCCGCCGCCGAGAGCGCCAATCCGGAGGACTTGTGGAGGTTCCTGCAGCGGTACGAGGACGAGGTCGATGACGAGGTGCTCGCCATCCCCCACAACGCCAACAATACCCGCGGCGGCATGTTCGCGCTGGACACGATGACGGGGGCGGCCCTCACGAAGGACTACGCGCTTACTCGAAGTCGATGGGAGCCGCTCTACGAAGTGACCCAGATGAAGGGCGACACGGAGACTCACCCGTTCATCTCGCCCACCGACGAGTTCGCCGATTTCGAGCGGTTCCATACGATCTTCGGCCGACAGATCGCGATCAGCTGGGACGACGCGGAGCGGCGGCGCAAGGAATCCGAGTACGCGCGCTCGGCACTGAAGCTTGGCCTGAAGGAACAGGCACGGCTCGGTGCGAACCCCTTCAAGTTCGGCATGGCGGGCGGCACCGACTCGCACACCTCGTTGTCGACGGCCGAGGAGGACAACTTCTGGGGCAACTACGCGGGTAACGAGCCGCGTCCGAACCGATTGTTCGATCCCGTTGGAAGCGAAGGTGCATTCCCCAAGGTGTGGGAGCTCGGCGCCGCCGGCATGACTGCGGTGTGGTCCACGGAGAACTCGCGGGATGCGCTCTTCGCAGCGATGAAGCGTAGGGAAACCTACGCGACGACCGGACCCCGGATGACCGTTCGATTCTTCGGGGGTTGGTCGTTCGACGCGCAGGATGCGGTCGCACCGGATGTTGCGCAGCGCGGCTACCGCAAGGGCGTGCCGATGGGCGCCGACCTCACGCGCGGACCGGCCGGTGCTGCGCCCACGTTCCTGATCCGCGCGGTACGCGACCCGGAGGGGGCAAACCTCGATCGCGTGCAGGTCGTGAAGGGTTGGCTGGATGCGGGCGGTCAATTGCACGAGAAGATCTACGACGTCGCGCTCTCCGGCGGTCGGGTAGCGGGCCGCAACGGCAAGGTGCCGCCGGTGGGCAATAGCGTCGATGTCGCGACTGCCGCCTATACGAATACGCTGGGCGCTCCCGAACTCGCTGTGGTTTGGACCGACCCGCAGTTCAAGGCCGACGAGGCGTCCTTCTACTATCTGCGTGTGCTCGAGATCCCAACGCCTCGATGGACGGCTTACGAAGCCCGGCGCTTCAACCTGAAGGTGGAGGACAAGGCCATACCGATGGTCCTCCAGGAGAGGGCGTACACGTCGCCGATCTGGTACACGCCGAGCGGTATCGGCCGCTGAGTGCTATGCATCCGCCTGCGGCGTGGCGTAGCCCGAAGCAAGAATCTACAGAGGGACCACCCGTGGCTCGAGGAGTTAGAAGCATGAGTTCAAGGATTAGCAAGGGCTGGATTTCGGCATCGCTACTGCTCGCGTCCACGTGCGTGGCCGCCGATGCGGGCCATGACGTAGTTGAACGTTACGACCGCGCCGCGCGATTCGGGGAGTGGAATGCCAGTCAACTTCTCGTGAACGCCGATCTGCAGCCGCACTGGTCGCGGGATGGCTCCGCGCTCTGGTACGGGCTGGAGCGTGAGCACGGACGAGAGCTCGTGGTGCGCCGAGCACGCAACGGCGCGGTGCTGGCCTCGATTGACGCCGAGAAATTCCTGCAGGACATCGCGCCACAAACCGGGCTGCAGCCGACCTGGTCCGCGCTGCTCGCGTCGATGCCGGAATTGCAGCCAGACGGTAGACACCTAGACCTGTCGGGCAACGAGCGGCGATGGCGATGCGACGTCGGATCTCGGATGTGCCAAGCGCTGCCGGGTACTGCGACGCGCGCCGGCGATGCGGTCTCGCCGGACGGTCGCTGGGCCGCGTTCGTACGCCGCCACAACCTGTGGGTACGGGATCTCGCCACCGGCCAAGAGCGGCCTCTCACGACGGATGGACAGCCCGACCGCGCGTGGGCGCTACCTACCGCGCGCGCCGCCGGCATCCTCGGCGCGGTTCCCGTTCGGGAGCGCTTGCCGCCGGCGGTGATCTGGTCACCCGATTCGCGCCGCCTGCTCACAGTGCGCCTCGATGAGACCGCCCTGAGCGAGATCTCCGTCGTCGAACAGGTACCTCGCGATCAACTCCTGCCACGCGTAACCAAGTTCCGTTACGGGTTCGCCGTAGAGTCCGGGGATGCGCGCGAAGAATTGTTCGTGATCGACGTCACCACCGGGAGCATAACCCGCGTCCAGATAGAGACCGAGCCGCTCGGCCTTGACTCGACGATCGCCCTGCGCCGGGCCTGGTGGCGGCCCGACGGGCGCGGGCTTGCAATCGCGATGGTGCCTCTATCCGAGCGCTGGGCCGACGTCTACGTCGTCGAGCCCGAGTCCGGGGCGGCGCGGCGTCTGTTCCGCGATGATGCCGCCCGGAAAGTGTACCTCTCAACGATGCGCAGCTTCGCTCCGGCGGTCACGATGCTCTCGAACGGGGACCTCGTTTGGTACTCGACGCGCGACGGCTTCGGGCATCTCTACCGCGTGGACGGTAAGTCCGGAGTCGTCAGCCGGCAGCTGTCTCGCGGACCGTGGTCTGTTCACAGCGTGCTGCACGTCGACGAGAGGCGCGGGTGGCTCTACTTCACGGCTGGAGGCGACACCTACGGGCCTGAGCCGTACTTCGCCGCGGTCTGGCGCGTGCGGCTCGATGGGTCGGCACTCGCACGCATCACTCCCGAAGTCGCCGATCACAGCGTCCGACCGCCGTCGAGCGGCCTCGGTCGTGTGCCCACGCTGCCTTCCGCGAACGGCTTCGCCCCGGGCGGACGACACTTCGTGGATACCTACTCGACGCCACTCGACCCGGAGGTCACTGTACTGCGCGATTCGGCTGGTCAAGTGATCGCGGAACTCGCCCGCGCGCAGTTGTCGCCGATCATCGCAGGTCGCTACAGGGCCGCAGAGCGCTTCACAGTTCCGGCGCCGGAGGGGCTGGAGGCACTTCACGGCGTCCTGCTCTTCCCTTCGGATTTCGACCCGGGCAAGCGCTACCCGGTCATCGATGCGATCTACAACGGCCCACAGGCTGTGGAGCATCCTCGCCGGTTCTCCCGGACCGTATTCAGCGAGGCGCAGAGCCTCGCCGAACTGGGGTTCGTCGTCCTCGTGATGGACGCTCGCGGTACGCCGATGCGGTCGCGCAGCTTCCACGAGTACTCCATCGACCGCTCCGACCAGGTGGCGACGCTCGCCGATCATGTGCACGTCCTGCGCCAGCTGGCGAAGACTCGGCCGTTCCTTGACCTCGGGCGCGTCGGCATCACCGGCACCTCCAACGGGGGCTATGCGGCGCTGCGCGCCATGCTGGCGTTTCCCGAGGTGTACACCGTCGGCGTGGCCTGCAATGGAAGCCACGACATCCGGAAGTACATGCCGGCGGCGGTCGGAGTTGGCGAGGCACGCGAGCCCGGCAGCGACCCCGAGAAGGCACTTGCGCATCGCGCCAACCAGGACTTCGTCGGCGCGTTGCAGGGCCGCCTGCTCCTGATTCTGGGCGGCGTGGACACCAACGTCCCGGCGGCCGCGTCGTACGGGGTGATGCAGGCGCTGATCGACGCAGGCAAGGACTTCGACGTCGTGATCGTGCCGCGAATGGGTCACGGCATGTCATTCGACACCTTCGCGGTTCGGAAGCAGTGGGACTACTTCGTGCAGCACTTGCGCGGTGAGACGCCCCCGCGCGACTACCGGATGCCGGACTTCAGGTCGGTCGGGAACGACCGGCACTGACGATGTTTGCCGACGGGTTCCGTCGGTGGTCTCGTCCATCGTCCGCGACTTCACGCACGTCGCTTGCGAATGCTCACGCCCTGAATTGGCCTCATCCAGATTGATTCGATTGACGGACTGTTGCCCGTGCCCGGGTTCCATCACACCCTACTGCGCGACCGAGGTCGGCTTGGTGCGCTTACCGTAGTCGACACGCGCGCCGCACTCGCCGGTGCCCTACCGTATGCAATGGGGATCACGCGCGCAGTGCGCTGGCGGGGCTGGGAGGTCCTGCGGGGTCCAGGCCACTTGGTGGGGTCCTTCGGGCTCTCGTGCGTCAGCCAGCCTGTTCGCAGCCCAGCGCCAGCTCGCATCGTCGTCGCGGATGCTGTGAGCAGCCAGCCAAGTACTCTGGTTTCTGAAGCGCGCGCCGCACTTGTCGCCCGCCGAATTTCGGAGCTGGTCGGAATCTCATGCGCAGGACGTCATTCGTCACCAGCGTCCCTATCTGCCTGGCATGTAGTGAATTTCAGCATCCCCGACGAGCATCCTGTCGGGGAGGCGCAGCCGTCCGTCCGACTCGGACGGCGTGGCCGAGCAGTGGTTTCCGGATGCCGAGGCCTTCAACGCGTGGTATGGGCGATCCGGCAGTCCGACACGCGCCGACACACGGGTGCATACGAGCCGCCTCGAGCGCCTCGTGGTGTATGAGGTGGCCATGTCCCTCGAGCCAAAAGGGGCAGCAGCACTGACCGAGGCGCGCGGGTGTGGATCCGCAACTTGACCGCCATCACCTTGACGAAGCGGACGATCGAGTACGTGACCAGGCCCATCGGGACCGCCGTGGTCACGCCGCCCGCCGCGCGACGGTGTTGCACTAGGAGTGGTTGGTTGTAGAAGCTCAGACCAATGAGGCGTGGCGCCGTGAGCACCTCGGCATCGATCACGTTTCCCCGGCCGGGCGTGCGATTGAGATGCGCGCGATGTGGCCCTTGGAAAGGGTGACATCGGCGGCCCTACGTCCGGGGAGAAGCCCGATCTGCGGTGTCCCGCGCAAGACTGCGATCCGCGCGCTGGACGAGGAGATACGCGATCGATTCAGGGCCGTCGAGTTCCGAGCAGCGTTGCGAACGTGAGCGGAACGACGTAGACGAGCAGGAAACCCCAGGCCAGGAGCCCGTAGCCATTGGCGATCAGCGGGATGATCCCGGCACTCGAGAGCAGGATACTGAGGCCGACCGCGCCGATGGCGACTCCCGCGCGGCTACGTGCGCCGAGACCGCCGCGCCCGGTTTCGGCGCGCCAGGACTCGATGCGCTCGATCACGCCATGGATGATGCCGACCCCGGTTTGCACCAGCGTGCCGACGAGCCCGATGGTGTAGATGGCGAGAAACCAGGAGGCACCTATCCGCGCCAGCGTGCGGTATGTGGGCAGCGGCTCGGACACGATTTCGGGCAGGTATGGCAGGAACGTGACGTGGAACATCACGGCTGGGGCGATTCCGGCAATCGCCGCAGCGACAGCCGCGCCGTATGCCTCGCGTCGCGTTTCGATAGCTCGGATGGAGAACAGCAGTCCGGGAGCGATGGCGACGTTGTAGAGAGCGTACTGCAGCGCTGCAGGCAGCCAGGCCAATCCTGCATCGGCGGTTGTGACCGCCTGCTTTCCCGCGTGCTCGCCAGTGACCGCGAGCATGAAGTACGCGACGAAGATGGCGGAAAGCAGGATCGCCCAGACTGTCAGGGAGCGTTCAATCAGTGTTCTCCCGAACAACGTGATGATCGCGATCAGCGCCAGGATCAGGCCGGCGCCTGCGACTTTCGGGACACCGAAGTTGGCAGAGAGCATCTCGCTCGCGGCGGCACCCACGACGGCGAGCACGAGCAGGAGAAGAAGCAGGTAAAGCGCCTCGTACGCCACCCAGGCGCGGCCTGCAATCGAACGTACAAAGCTGCGGTAGTCGTAGGCTGCGGCGCCGCGCGCACGGTCGTATGTCATCCCGAGCACCACCGCGAGTCCTGCCGTGGCCGCCGCGAGCCCGAGCAGTCCGCCGACGGCTCCGAAGCGTGTGAAGTACTCGACGACCTCTCGTCCGGTGCCATAGCCCCCGCCGATCATCACGGACTGGAAGACCGCGGCGGGCACGATGTAGACGTGGAAGAAGCGGTTTTTCATGCCACTGCCTATAGTTAGCATGCGACTCGTATACGCAAAGTATACGCGACTTCAGCTGGTGCGGTGGGCGGGGCGGCGTGTTTACAGCGATCCCGACGCCATCTCACCTATTCCTGATGACAGACACGCTGATCTGGGGACACTGACTCGTCTTGAGTCTCGCGCGGCTCGCGACAGCGTTGCCCACAGCCGCTGGCATCGCCGCCGTGGCCCGGCTCTCGGTGGGCCTCGCGGACTGCTGCGCCGAGAGGGTCGCGTCGGAGCCGCAGCATGTTCCGACTGGGCGCGCGGCCGTGTCCAGTACGTACGCACGGTGTGTACAATGAGTCCACCCTTGGAGGGCATGGCAATGATCAAGGTGGTGTGGTTTCTGGAGAAGGCAGAGCACCTCTCGCTTGAGGAATTTCGCCGCTGGTGGCTGGAGGGGCACGCACCCGTGATCGCCGCGAAGCAGGGACGTATGCTCGTTCGCTACGTGGTGAACGTGGGGACAGGTATCGACTCGCTGCCGGCCGCGGCGGGAACCCCGTGCGAGTGGCATGGGTTCGCGGAGGAGTGGTTCGAGAGCGAGGCAGCGGCGTGCGAGGCGCTCTCGCTGCCGTCGGCGCCCGAAACGCGCGCCGACGTCATGGCCCACGTGCGGCGCATGTCGCGGCTAGTCGTGACCGAGCACACAATTCTGGACCGTACCGCTTCGGATTGAGAACCGTGCCGGCGGCGAAGTGATGCTTCTCTCATGGACGAGGCTCAAGCTCGATGATTGATCCTTGACGAATTCGTAGCGAAAAGCTCCCGCGCGGCGGACGGACCGCGAGAGGCCCACGTCCTCCGTGCCGCATGCGGTGGACAGCCCTTCGCCGGTAGTCATGCCTATCACGCCAGAAGGCAGCGAGGCGCTCAAAGACGTTTTCGGCGCGCTTCCCGGCGACGGATCGATAGCGTGTGCGTGATCTGAGAACCGGCTTGGGATCGGGGGGGAGCCCACGGGGATGGAAGAACCTCTATAATCGCGCTATCAGAAACTGACGGAAAGCGGAGTCTCCATGGCGCGTTCGACGAGCACAGGACGGAAGGGCGCGGCCAGCGGCGGTATGGCAGCCCGCAAGCGGACGCGCGGCGCCGGGGCCACCGGCGTCTACGAACAGCTGCGCCGCGACATTCTCGAGCTCAAGATGGAGCCGGGTACGCTGCTCGATGAAACGGATCTTGCAGCGCGGTTCCGGCTTTCGCGCTCGCCGGTCCGCGAGGCCTTGATCCGCTTGTCCGCGGAGGGCCTCGTGCAGACGCTGCGCAACCGCAGCTCGATCGTGGCACCGTTCGACATCGTGGCCGTGCCCAGTTACCTCGATGCGATGGATCTCGTCTATCGCCTCACCTCCCGCCTCGCGGCGATGAACCGGCGCCCGTCCGAACTTGCGGTGATTCACGAACTGCAGAAGGAGCATGCGGCCGCCACGCGGCGTGGCGATGCAGCGGCGATGATCCGGTTGAATTGCGACTTTCATGAGGCGATCGCCAAGGCGTCGGGCAACTCCTTTTACGTCGCGTGGGCGCGCCAGGTGCTCGACCAGGGGCAGCGTATTCTCGGGCTGTACCTTCACGACGTTGGCGACCAGGTTTCCAGTCACAGTATCAGTGAACACGTGCCGCTCGTGCGAGCGATCGAGCAGCAGGACCCTGATGCGGCGGAGGACGCGGCGCGGCGGGACGCACAGATCATCGCCGACCAGATGAAGCAGCGATTCGGCGCCCGACCCTCTACTTCGTTTTCGGTGGGCGATCGCGCGGGAAGATGAGCGCGTCACGCGGCGGTCTATGCGGGGCTCCTGCTTATCGCTCCCTCAGGAGCGTGATCTGCGCGGCGGATTTCGACGATACGGGTCCCACGACTACAGGTCGTTCGATCGATTCTTTCTCGGCCGCGGATGGGTGGCGTGGTGTTGCAGGTTTCCGGAGACACGGGAAGGCGGCTCCGAAGAGCGAGGTGCTCTGGCGTGTCCACGGAAGTCTGGGAACGCCACGCGGTCGTCGATGCGAAGATGGTGGCGGACTCTGTTCGGCCGTCAGTCTTCGCGGCCAGTGAAGTGGAGCTGGCGCGAGCGGGTTCGGCGAAAGTACAGTAGCGCGTTGTCGCACCCCCCGATGGCCGTGGAGACCGCATGACCCTGCACCCTTCGGGCGACTCGCTGGCGCGTTCCTTGCGTTCGCGGCACGTGACCATGATCTCGATCGGTGGGATCATCGGAGCGGGCCTGTTTGTCGGCAGCGGTGCGGCGATCGCAGCGGTTGGACCTGCCGTCATCGTCAGCTATCTGGGCGCGGGCGCAGTGATCGTTCTCGTCATGCGCATGCTGAGCGAGATGGCTGCAGCACATCCAAATGTCGGCTCGTTCACCGAATATGCGCGAATTGGACTCGGGCATTGGGCGGGCTTCGTCAGCGGGTGGCTGTACTGGTACTTCTGGGTGGTCGTCGTCGCGATCGAGGCTATTGCAGGGGCGGCGATCCTCGCCCTGTGGGTGCCGCTGCCGGCCTGGCAGCTCGGGCTTGGCCTGATGTTGTTGCTCACGGGCGTGAACTTGATGTCGACGCGCTCCTATGGGGAGTTCGAGTACTGGTTCGCGTCGATCAAGGTGGCGGCCATCATCGCGTTCATTCTGCTCGGCGCAGCGGCGCTGCTCGGTGGTCGGCCGACGCCTGGGGTGGGCCTCTCCAACCTCTACGCGCACGGGGGATTCGTACCATTTGGCTGGAGTGCAGTCGTCGCCGGTGTGACTACCGTCATTTTCGCGCTATGCGGCGCAGAGATCGCGACCATCGCCGCGGCCGAGTCACAGGAACCCATGCGCACGATCTCGCGCTTGACCCTGACCATCGTCCTGCGGATTCTGGCGTTCTACGTGTTGTCGGTTGCGATCATCGTCGCCCTGGTGCCTTGGACGGACATTACACCGGGCCTGTCGCCCTTTGCGGTGACGCTAGGCCGGCTCAAGATTCCCGGCGCGGAGACGCTGATGAACTTCGTCGTTCTGACCGCTGTGCTTTCTTGCTTGAACTCCGGGCTTTACGTCACGTCTCGGGTCCTCTTCGCCCTTGCTGCCAAAGGGGATGCGCCCAAAGCGCTCGTGGCCCTGAACGCCCGGCGCGTACCGGCGCGGGCGATACTGGTAGGGAGTTTGTTTGGGTTCGTCGCTGTGACCGTGTCGGTGGTGTCCCCAACTGGCGTCTTCGCGTTCCTGGTCAACGCCTCCGGCGCCCTGATGCTGATGATCTATCTGTTGGTGGCCTTCGCCCAGCTGCAGATTCGCCGCACGCTCGAATCCGAGCATCCGGAACGGCTGACGATCCGGATGTGGGGTTATCCGTGGCTTACCTGGATCGTAATCGCCGCGATCGTGGCTGTGCTGGCCTCGATGGCCTTGCGCGACAGTAGCCGCAAGGAGCTGGCGGCGAGCGTTGTAAGCCTCGGAGTCGTCGTGCTGGCTTGCGTCGTCCGCTTACGGCGGCGCCCATTGCAGGCGACGATCCGAATGCGTGGTCAGGCCGACGCGGTCGAATGAGGTGGAATCGTAGTGGTGTGCGGGCGGCCTTAGCGAACTTGGAGACCCGAAACCCGGATGTCCGAGTTCGCGTTGGTTGCAGAGCTCCGCGTCACGACTTACTAGACGGTGACGTGACCCGACACACGCGAATTCCGGGGGCATCTACCGCTTCCCACTCGAATGTCGTAGACGGGAGAGTCCCGTCGATGCCGACCGCGGAACAGGCGGTCGGCGAGTGACCTCACTCATCCACGGGAAGCCGTGCTCTCGGGCGAAACTCGTCATCGCCGCTAGTATGGAGCGCTCGTAACGGCGTGACCCCGCGACGCGGCATACGCCACCGGAGCGTGGCAACATCGTGTTGGTATACAGGAAGGAGGCGCACCATGAACGAGCGTGACACAGGCCATGTTCTGTTGCCGCCGCTACCCCAGCTGAGCGACGAGGACATGGTCAGCCGTGCGGTGGCCGCCGACCGGAAGCTTCAGACCCGACGCACGGTGCGCGAGTTTGCGTCCACGCCGGTCCCCAGAGCGGTGATTGAGGCGGCAATTTGCGCAGCGGGCAGCGCCCCGAGTGGCGCCAATCAGCAACCCTGGCATTTCGTCGCGGTGTCCGACCCCGCTCTCAAGTCGCGAATCAGGATCGCCGCCGAAGCCGAAGAGCGAGAGTTCTACGGTCACCGAGCGCCTGAAGAATGGCTGACTGCACTTCGGCCGCTCGGGACCGACGCGGACAAGCCATTCCTGGAGTCGGCGCCTTGGCTGATCGCCGTGTTTCTGCAACGCTTCTCGCGACGCGCGGACGGCAGCAAGGTCAAGCACTACTACACGGATGAATCTGTCGGCATCGCCGTGGGACTGCTCATTGCGACGCTCCACGAGTGCGGATTGGCGACATTGACGCATACGCCAAGTCCGATGGGATTCCTGAACGAGATCCTCGCACGGCCGAAGGATCTCGAAAGGCCCTACCTGCTCCTCGTCGTCGGTCACCCGGCGCCCGGCGTTACGGTGCCCAACATTCGCCGCAAAGCTCTGCCGGAGATCGCGACGTTCATCTAGCGTCGGCTGGTGCGGCCGCCATACGCCCCTCGGATCGCGATCCACGCGGCGCGACCCTGCTGCTTCGCGTGTCGTCCACCTTGCAAGGCAGCGCCGCCGGCTTTACGTTGGGGCGTCGGCCTGCGCTTCGGGTCGCGCCTGAGCAAACGCCTCGAGTTCTCCGCAGCGGTGATCCACGGCAGTGATTCGCGGAAAGGCGGACAGGTCGACCGCGAAGCGACGGGCCGAATACACCTGCGGCACCAGACAGCAGTCGGCCAGCGTGGGTGAGTCGCCGACCGAATACGCCCCGCCGTGCGTTTCGATGGCGCGTTCGAGAGCCTCGAATCCGCTCGTGATCCAGCCGC
>JBIPOE010000204.1:0-2748 GCA_044379485.1 Catalimonadaceae bacterium | reverse complement strand
GAACGCCACGAAGGCCAGCGACGACAGCATCAACCTGGGCGGCGGCAATGACACGGTGGTCTTTGGCTCCGAAGTTAACGCCAGCGACACCATTCAGGGTGGTACTGGTGACGTTGATGTGCTCACATACACAGACATCACATCGGTGACGGGCGACGAGCTGAACAACGCTTTCGACATGGACCGTGTCATCGTGACCGGTGAAAACGTCAATCTGGTCATCACCAATAACCTGTTCGCCGAAAGCGTGAGTGCAGCGTCTGGCAGCAGTGCCACCATCGATGCCAGCGCAGCGACCGGCAACACGTTTGTCGATGCATCGGCCGAAACAACCAGCGGTATTTACATCGCTGCCGCAGGCGGTAACGACACCATCCGTGGCGGTACCGGCTCCGACGTGATCATTGCAGGCGACGGCAACAACAAGCTCATTGGTGGCCGTGGTTCCGACTCCATTGTGGGCGGTACGGGTGCTGACCTGTTTGTGGTCGACACCATTGATGCGACCACTGGAGACTCGGATTTCGACAGCTACATCGGCGGCAGTGGTGGTCAAGATACATTGGCCTTCAATTCAATCGTAAACGGCGCAGAATTTGATATCAGCAACGATCACCTCCATGGCATTGAAGTGATCAGCTATGGCGATGTTGACGCATCTGTCTCGATGACTGGAGCGCAAGCGGCTGACGCCAACTTGGTCTCGATCCTCGGCAGTGTGTCCACAACAGACCGTTTGGTGCTCACCACGCAAGCCAATGTGTCCTTTGTGGGCCGTATGGCAGACATCGAAAGTATCTTGGGCTCCAATTCCAACGACAGCATCGTTGGGCCTAGCTACTCGCTGGTGCTTTCTGGCGGCAATGGCGATGACACCATGGTGGGCACCAGCTCAGGTGGTGACACTTTGTTTGGTGACGCAAACAACGACTTGTTGATCGGTGCATCCGGCAACGACGTTTACAACGGCGGCTCGGGCAATGATGTGATCGACGCTCGCAACGGCGGCATCGACACCTTGACATTCGGCGACGGCAACGACTTGGCCATCTTCGGTGTCGAGCTCGACCAATTCGATGTGATCAACGGCGCTGGCACGGGTCTGGACAGCGTGTCCTATACCGATGTGTCTGCGACAGGTGGATCCGAACTTGACCAAGCCACAGGCCTCGAATACGTGAGCGTGATCGGCGCAGACGGCGTAGTCTTGACGCTGCTGTCCAACGCGGTCATGTCTGCTGGCGCCACCATCGACGCCTCGGGCGCAAGCTCTGCCATGACCTTGAATGCATCTGTTGACACAGATGGATTGGTGATACTGGGTACCAACAACGGCGCTGGTGACGTTGTGACACTGGGCTCCGGCAACGACGTGCTGATGGCGTTTGCAGGCACTGACTTGGTGATCGCCACGTTGGCGGGTGCGGACAGCATCAGCTTGGGTGACGGCAACGACACTGTGGTCTTTGGCACTGCGGTGGACAGTTCTGACACCGTGCAAGGTGGCGCTGACACAGACGTTCTGACCTACACCGACGCAACCAGTGCTTCGGGCAGTGAGCTGAACAACGTGTACGACATCGAACGACTGATGGCCTCAGGTGACAACATCAACCTGACGCTGACGGACGGCGTGTTCTCAGCCACAGCAGGCAACGGCGTGGGCTCGGACGCGACGATTGACGCATCTGCTGGCACAGGCCTGACGCTCAACGCAAACAACGAGACCACAAGCGACTTGCTGATCATCGCGACCAGCACGGCCGACTTTGTGACATTGGGTGGCGGCAGCGATGCAGTGAGCCTGGGTGAGGGCTCGGACTATGTCAATGCGGCCCATGTCAGCAACGACAGCATCAACCTGGGCAACGGCGACGACACAGTGGTGTTCGGTGAAGCTGCAACCAGCGCAGACACGGTGCTGGGTGACAGTGGCACAGACGTTCTGAGATACACCGATGTGGTTTCCACAGGTGGTTCTGAACTGAACAACGTGTACGACATCGAGCGCGTGGTGGTGTCTGGCAACAACATCAACCTGACGCTGACAGACAGTTTGTTCTCTGCTACGACGGGCTCAGGCGCAGGTGCGGATGCCACGATCGATGCGTCTGCAGGCACAGGCCTGACGCTGAACGCGAACAACGAAACAACCAGCGATCTGTTGATCATTGGTACAGGTGCAGCCGACAGCGTGACACTGGGTGGCGGCAGCGATGCCGTGAGCTTGGGCAACGGTGCTGACTACGTCGACGCTTCGTACGCCAGCGATGACAACATCAACCTCGGCGAAGATGCCGATCTGATTGAGTTTGGCAACGCTTTGAACAGCGCTGACACGGTCATTGGCGGCTCAGGCCCGAGTGCAGTGGATACGCTGACCTTCACAGATGCCAACAATGCCCTAAGCGATATCGACGGCGTGCGTGAAGTGGAATACATCAGCATCTCTGGCACCGCTGCTGCAGTGTCTGTGGGCAGCGCAGATGTGTTGTCCGGAACGGTCACCATCGATGCCAGTTCGGCTGTTTCGATCAGCTTCAATGCATCCGCAGAAATCACAGACGGCATCTTCTACATCTCGTCGGCTCAGACCGACTCCGTGGTGGGAACCGGTGCCGCCGATCGCTTTGAGTTCGCACAGAACCTCACCGGCAGCGACACCATCATCGGTGGTGCTGGTGTGGACACCCTGCGCTTCCAAGACAACAACTCAGGTGTGAATGACCTTGACGAAGTTCGTCAAGT
>JBIPOE010000233.1:0-2749 GCA_044379485.1 Catalimonadaceae bacterium | reverse complement strand
CACCAACAACGCAGTCAGGATCAACTAGGTTGTCAGCGCGAGATCCAAACTCAAGCAAATCGCGCCTACCGTATTCATCTGCGATCTTTTCTGAGAGTTGACGCACTGTTATTGGCACGCCAGAACAAATGTTTATCGGCCCTTGCTGACAACCTAATGCCACCTCTGCGATCATTTGACCGGCATCACGCACGTCAAGAAAATCCCGAATCTGTTTACCGTAAGTTAGCTGCGCGGGTTCCCCAGCCGTCAATTTGCTTCGCAAATACGGCACCAAGCGCCTTGGATCCTCTCCTTCTCCGTAAAGATAAAACAAACGACACCAGGCGAACTCGACCCCCTGCTGAGGAAGACATTGAAAGAGTGCCATGAAAGCAGCCGCTTTTGTCCCAGCGTACGGAGTTAAAGGCCTCAATGGAGTATCAACGGAGAGCAGGCCTCCGGTAAGTTCATACTCAAAGCAGGTACCAATACCGATAAACCGTTTTACTCCAGCCTGTGCTAAACCTTTAGTCAAGTTAAGCGTGCCTATCAAACAATCGAAGTTCTTGGCAGATTGAAGGTATTTACCGGGTTCGGCATACCAAGCAACGTGGATCACCGTGCTGACACCTTGACAAACATTGGCCCACCAATTGGAATCCTGAGCAAAGAGGTCCGGTGTAGTGACAATCGCATCGATGTTATTTAAAGTTCCAAGGCGGCCTTGCTGGCCTTCACGGACCACTACCCGAACTCGAACACCCTTTTCACCCAATACTCGAAGCACCTGCCTTCCCACAAAGCCAGTTGGGCCGGTAAGCAGCACGACGCCAGTCATGCGATCTCCAACTTTGGTACCGTCGTGACGAATTTCGTTCCCAACTCCACCAACCTAGCGTTTTGTTGCTTCACTTCGGCCGCAATGTTCCATGGCAAGATTACTAAATAGTCTGGGCGCTGTTCTGCCAATACGGATGGCGGCAGAATGGGAATGTGGCTACCCGGCATGAACTTGCCTTGTTTGGCAATTGCAGCGTCGCAAACAAAGGGGAGCAGGTCGGGCTTGACACCGCCGTAATTGAGCAGGGTATTGCCTTTCGCGGCCGCACCGTATCCGACTACCATTTTGGCTGCGCGTTTTTGTTCTATCAGGAATCCGAGAAAATCATCTTTGACCAAATTAGCCTGGGTCTGAAAGTGTTGATATGTGGAAAGTACTTGCAGGCCACGTCTGGCTTCCTCATCCAACATCGAACCAACCAATGGTGAAGTCGAGCGAGCGTCTTCGTCATGGCAACCATAAATTCGCAAGCTGCCACCATGAGTAGTCAGTTCTTCGACTTCCCAGACGCGCAAGCCAGCAGCCTTGAAAATGCGGTCCACCGTGTAAAGCGAAAGATAAGAAAAATGCTCGTGATAGACAGTGTCGAACTGGGTATGCTCGATCAACTGCATCAGGTGCGGAAATTCCAACGTAATAGTTCCAGTTGATTTTAATGCCGCTTTTAGCCCACGAGTAAAGTCATTGATGTCGGGCACATGGGCATAGACGTTGTTGCCAGCAATTAGATCGGCCTGCTTGCGATTAGCAGCCAACTGCCGGCCCAGGGCATCACCAAAAAACTCGCGTAGCACCGGTATGCCAAGTCTTTCGGCGACAGTGGCGGTGCCGGCGGTGGGCTCTATACCCAAGCAAGGGATGCCGGCTGCGACGAAGTTCTTCAGCAAGTAGCCGTCATTGGAGGCAATTTCAATGACGTAGCTTTGTTGGTTGAGTTTCAGCCGCTGGATCACAGCTTGGACATAGGTTGCGGCATGCGCCAACCAACCGCTTGAAGTGCTGGAGAAATAAGCATAGTCGGCACTGAACAACTCATCGGTTTCGGTATAGTCTTCGGTTTGTACCAACCAGCATGCGCAACAAACCTTTATTTTCAAGGGGTAGTATTTTTCTGGCTTCGTTAGGTCATCGCGAGTCAAATAGGCGTTTGAAGGTGGGGCAAAGCCAAGGTCCAAAAAAGTGTGTTGCAGCGTAGCAGCGCAGTGACGGCATTTCACGGAACCATTCCTTTGAATTGCTGATTTAGCATGGGGTGTTTCGCATCTCTAGTGGACAGTTCAGTGATGGCCAGTGGCCATGTAATCGATAACATGGGGTCTTTCGGATTGAGCCCGGCTTCGACCTCCGGTGTGTAACCCGTTGAGTGCAAATAGAGAATTTCACATTCATCGGACAGTGTCTGAAACCCATGGGCAACTCCTTCAGGTATAAGCAATGCGCGCTGGTTGATGGTCGAAAGCTCTTCGCCGTGCCATTGCAAAAAAGTCGGTGAACCGGCACGCAAATCTACCGCAACATCCCAAATGGCGCCGCGCAGGCAAGTTACGAGCTTAATCTCGGCATGTGGTGGGCGCTGGTAATGCATTCCTCGCACTGTTCCAGCCTTTTGCGTCAAAGTGTGGTTGATCTGGATGACGGGTTTGTTCCAGCCAACCGCCACTAGTTCTTCTGCACAAAAGAGCCTAGTAAGAAAGCCGCGGCTATCTCCCTGCAACTGACGTTCTATGATATTAAGATTGCTGATGGGGGTACCACGGATGATAAAACGGCTCATGATATTTGTGCGGGTTTAGTGCTTTCTTCATAAGCAACTATGTCTGCCTCGCATAAAGCCAAGGCATCGCCACCTTCATGCTGTTCTCGATACCAGTGCATTGTCCGCCGGACTGCTTCAGCCAAAGACCAGAGTGGTTTTACACCCAGCAC
>JBIPOE010000232.1:0-2751 GCA_044379485.1 Catalimonadaceae bacterium | reverse complement strand
TCAAGAAAACATAGATCAAACCGATTGCCGCCAAAACCCAAACATAATCATCGATTGGTGCTCCGGTGGTGTCTCCCGATGTATCCTCTATTCCTTCTTCAGTTCCTTCTGATGGACCTGCTTGTGCAAAAGCTGTCAAAGTGGAACAAAAGAAGACAACTGCTATAAAATATTTTAATAGATTATTTTTCATTTTTTTATAGTTTTAAAGTTCTTAATTTAATATTTTTTTAGTTACTACACTATTGTCGTCAGCACTTACTTTTACAAGCAACATTTGACGTACTGCTTTCAGGTTGCTGATGGCAGCAGTATTCGCTTTTACGTTCATTTGTTTAGCAATCAATCGTCCTTGAACATCATAAACTTCGATAGTTTTGATGGTTTTGGCGGCAGAGTTTACATAGATAGTTCCGTTGTTTTTATACACATTTACAGTGTTTTCGTCGAATGTTGGCGTTCCTACTTTCAATGTTTTTTGGTATTTCAATGAGAATCTAGTATTATCCACTCCAGCATCGGCAGCGAAAGTATAAGAACTTGCATTTAAGTCTGTTTCGATTCCTGTTTTGCTATCGACTAGATAAATGTCTTGTGCAGCTGCAAAAACACCATCTTTGTGATCCATTGCTATTGTGAAATCACCAGCAACATCGGTTTTGAAACCTAAAGCAACCACATCGGTAGCATCAAAAGCAGGACGACCTTGAATGGTGTATTCTCCTCCTTCTATTATAGAAGTCAAAGCAGTAGCGCTGTCGTTGATGTATTTACCATCATAAACATTATCAACTCCTTGAGTAGCTCCATCTAAATAACCTACTAAAGCTTGACTAAATAACCCTGCTGTATTGGTTAGATTCAACCATACACGAGATTTTTCGGTTACGTTTCTGGTTTTAAAGAACTGAGTGCTTGCTGTACCCAAACGCATTGCATTTGTAAAATTCAATGAGGTGTCAGCTGTTTTCACAATAAATCCTTGTCCCACTTGAATGGTTCCGTTTGGCTCAAGGGCTGCGCTTCCAGCAGTAGTTCCTGTACCTCCTGTTAGTGTATAAGTTGCATAAGCTGACCCAAGAGCTCCATTGGTTTTTCTCCAGAAATACAAAGTTCCAGCAGTTGAATTAACACTTAAGAATGCATCAGCACCTATGGTAGAAGCATAAGGATTTCCTACTAAATAGAATTTATCAGCAGTAAGACCAGTTAAGCTAATGTTACCATTGTTAAGTGAAGTACCTGTAAATACGCCTGCAAAAGCTGTAGGTGTTACAGCATCAGCATCATTTGGCATACGGATCAAATATCCTGAACCTGCTGAAAAATTACTCGTTGTCGCAATATTTGCATACACATTATTTAGTGCATCATAGGTATAGAAACGATTTGGAACTCGTGAAGTATTTGGCGAAAATTGTTCTAATGTTTGAGTTCCCGAAACTGGTGAAGACCACATGGTGTAATCCAAACGTAACAAAGGATTGCTGTTTCTAGTTACTGTTGCACTTCCTGAACCTGAATAGGTACTACCAGTAGGTTGAACCAAGTTGGAATTGTTAGCAATTGTCAATGCACCATTATTTACTAGGGCAGTTGTAACTGTTAATATTGAAGTGCTACCCACGCTCAATGTACCACCACTATTTATGGTTATTTGATTAATAGTTCTAGTTGCAGTTGAATTTACGGTATCACCTGAAACAATGGTTACATTAGCACCTGATGTTGGAACTATACCACCAGCCCAAGTTGCTGCTGTTCCCCATGTTCCACCACCAGTACCATTTGAAACAATAGTTGGAGGTACATTATCAAAAACTATGCTATCAATATATATTGGTAAAGTAGTGATTGCATTTCCTACTGCTCCTGTTTGAGGATAACCAGCAACAGCATCACCATTTACAATTGTCCAATCACCACTAACATTTGCTCTTGGGTTAGTTACGATGTCAACACTTCCAACTTTTTGGTAAAAAGTTTGTCCATCAACAACTATATCGCCATTTGCATAAGTTGTACTTACACTCCAAGTAGTAGTACGGCTGAAAGCGATTGAAGGAAATTGACCAACCGCAGCCCAAGTTGATAAATCAAAATCATAAGTGGTATAACCTGTATCACCACTTTTTAAAGTTTGAGCCGCCGGATAATAAGTAGTGGTATTAACAGTACCATTAAGCGAACCTATTTCCAATTTATCAAAAGAGGAAGTATTTTTTAAAGTAATGTGTGCAAATTTATTTGTTGCATCAACTTTTGCAAAACTACTAGATAAGGTAACAATACCTCTAAGATTATTCATATTAGAAGCTGGAGTTACTGACAGTACACCATTTGATGATTCTGTTGTTCGCACTGGGGTTGTAAATCTAGACGAAGTAGTATAACCGTCGGTTGTTGAATTAAAAGTAAACGTATTTTGATACGGTAAATTTAGTATTGAACCACTTGCTGGAGATGTAATTAAATAATTTTGTGAGCCATCAACATTCACATTAAACGTGTATACTTTTACAAAATAAGTAGTACCTCTAGTAAGTCCAGTAATGGTTGCCGAATTGCCTGTACCAGTATAGACAGCATAATTTCCAGTACCTATTTCGGTGCCACTACCAAAGGCTAAACTAGCATTATAAATTCCTCCATCAGTCGGATCTGTATCTACTGCAACTGCGGCTTTTACTAACACGAGACTGTTTGTACCATCTCCTTCTGTCCAACTGATGTCAAGCGTGGATCCTGTTA
>JBIPOE010000110.1:0-9167 GCA_044379485.1 Catalimonadaceae bacterium | reverse complement strand
GCTGAACGTCCTTCGACGACGCTGCTCTACACTCATTTTGTATGTCTCTAATTTTGCCATTTTTTCCCGTTTTTTTTAAGTTTTTTGTTCTCATAAAACGGTCAACTTATTTCAGGCTCTGACAAATCAGGGGGATTTGGGAGTTTTAATTTAAAAGTCAAAAGACAGGAATCAGGGGGATTTGGAAATCGAAAGTTGTAATTCAAATCGGGCAAGGCTAAGCTTCGCCTGGTTTATTTTTATCGGATAAATTGAGATGGTCGGATAAACCTGATTGGTGGAGCCACTTCAAATTATGAATCAGCCAGGGAGCATTTCGAAAATCCGAAAATGGACGAGGACCAGAGCATGGGATATCCATTTAATTGAATAACAGTATTTTAAGCCTGTGACGGACATCAATGCAACCATTCAGGATTGACAGATAGGCCCATATTTTTTTTAAAAAACATCTGCCCAGCTATTATAACACTAAAGTTGTATTGCAGGTGTAAAGGACAAGTTAATCCTTTGCAAAAAATAAAATCAATCTCAAATGAAGAATTTAGCCCCTTTAAAATTTATCGTTGCGCTTTCCACCATTATTCTGCTTTCAGGAATTGTGGTCTCCAAATCAGCATTCGCTCATAACGGCGATGGTTGTTTGTTAATTCCCGTTCCACTTGAAAACGTGGTGCAGTCCAGTTCTTTGATAGTAGAAGCCAAAGTTGTAAAACAGCGTTCCTTTTGGAATGCAGCCCACAACCAGATTTTTACAGCCCACACGCTGGATGTTTTTACCCTAATCAAAGGAAAAATTAATGTCAAAAATCTGGAGGTCCTTACCCTGGGTGGAATGGTTGGAAACGACATCATGATCGTAACGCCTTCTCTTTCTATGCTTCCTGGTGCCAGTGGTATATTCTGTCTGAACCCACACAACAAAGCAGAAGACAAAGAAGGAAAACAATATTTCGATATTTATACCGAAATGCAGGGATTTATTGCCTATGACTTTAGCGATAAAAAAGCAGAATTGCCATTTGAAACATTTAATCTGGCCAACGATGAAGCAATGGATAAGGTGATAATGTTTTCCAAAACCCCAAAAGTGAAATCATTCAAAAAGATGCCTGAAAAGACAACCATGCTGAATAAATCAGGCAAGTCTCTAATGGCTGTTCAGGCAGTTGTAGGTTTTAGTCCAACCACAATTTCTGCAGGCACAAACTCGGTTCTGACGATTACCGGAACTGGTTTTGGAGCGAGCAGAGGCAATGGATTTATTGAGTTTTCGTGGTCAGATACTGTTCCTTCCAAATTTGTAAAGGCATTTAATGCAGACATAGTAAGTTGGAACGACGTCGAAATCAAAGTTAAAGTTCCGGGCGTCACACAATTAGGAAACAGAATTGAGGGTCCTGCCGGAACCGGACCATTCAGAATTACCACCAACAGTGGAAGTGTTTTTACCAGTCCTTCAAATTTAACGGTAACATTTTCTCACTACAATTATGCCCTGACAGCCTTACAAGGAACTCCTACCAATCCTGTGCCTTTGGAAATCATGCTTGCAAGTGCAGAATCAGGACGAGGTTATACCTTGAAATATAATCAGAGTTTTACTGCTCCCCCAAAGGTGTCTTTTGAGCGGGCATTGAACAATTGGAAGTGTGCTCAAGGTGCAAATTTTACTATTGATCCGAACACGGTTTCCACAGCTACAACCATTAATGCTGCAGACGGACAAAATACAGTTATGTTTGATAATCCCTCAAGCAGTCTGGGAGTTGGTATATTGGGAAGAGGAACCGGATACTTAACCTTTTGCGGAACAGCCACCGCTGTTGTTTCTGTTCTTACCAAAGAAGTTGATTTTGTTTTTAGCAGAAATCCTGCCGGTCGAACCTGGAGTTTTTTAACCAACAATCCCAGTGTATCAGGTTCAGAAATTGATTTTAATTCAGTTGCCCTTCATGAAGCAGGTCATACTCTTTTACTTGGCCATTCTTTAAATCCGGGAGATGTGATGTTTCCTGCAATTTCAGCTGGATTGATTAACAGAAGATTAAAACCAAATGACATTCAGGGAGCTACTTATGTAATTGATAAAAGTGTGGTAAACACAAGTCTTTGCTCGGGATTGTCTGCCTACCAAAGGTCCCCTTTTTCTGCGCTTTCCTCCACCATAACGCCGCTCACCGGTCTGGACGCGTGTCAGTTGGCAACTGTTTCATTTCAATCCTCCACCGATGGACTTAATCCCCTGTTTACATGGTTAAAAAATGGAATCCCAATCACGAATGAAACCATAACCACTGGCAGTGCAACTTCAAGAATGGATGCACAAAACCTGATTCCCAATGATCAGATAAGATTAAAGGTGGATGCCTGCGGTTTGTCAACAACCTCGGCGCCGACCACTATTACGGGCATCTCCATAAACCCGAATTTAGTAACCGGACCTATTACCGGACCTATCTGTGTAAATAGAAATACCAACAATACCTACTCAGTTCCTTTGGTAACAGGAGCTACCAAATATGCATGGAGAGCAACCAACCTGACGACAATAAGTGGAACCACTCCAAGCGTATCGGTATCTTTTAACAGAAATGACAACCTGACAGTGACTGCATCCAATGAATGTAGTTCAGCTCGGGTTTCAATTGGACTTCCGGTAAATTTAATCCTCCCTGCTCCTGGCACGATTACCGGACCAACATGTGTGAACCCGGGTCAATCAAGCAACAACACATATAGTGTCCCATTGGATATTGGCGCAACACAATACAATTGGTCAGGGGCAGCTACTACCGAATTTACAGTCCCAATTATGTCTGAAACTGGAGTTGGGGTTGGAGCAACTTTAACAGCCAACGACAATCTGGTGGTGAGAGCCCAAAATGCATGTGGGATTTCTCCCGCCTCTCCTGCCCTGTCTGTTAGAATTATACCAGCAACTCCGGGGGTTATTTCGGGAGCTACCACAAATGTTTGCAGAAAAACCAATGCCTATAGTGTTGCAGCGGTTCCCAATGCTACAGCTTATTCCTGGACAGTACCTACTGGTTGCAGCATCAGTGGAGTTACAACCGGTCGTAACATAAATATGGTGGCAGGTAACAGTTTCAGTTCCTCTGGAACAATTAGATTAAGGGCTGTTAATGGCACCTGTACAAGTGGTGTGGCATCCTTGAACATTAGTGCTTTGCCTCCTGCACCTATTATAACCGGAGCTTCTATTTTAAGTCGGGGAACTACAACTCAATATTCTGTTCCGGCAATTGCTGGTGCTGTTGCCAATTGGACTTTTATTTCTCCCAATCCTATATTATTTCCAACAGTTCAATTAACTGGGAACTCTGTATGGTACACAGTACCATCACAATATTCTTTTTCTACCATATCCATTCAAGTAAAATATACAAATGCGTGTGGTGTAAGTACAACTACCAAAAAAACATTGAATATTTTTCCTCTGTTCGGGGCCAGATATGCTACTGACAAAGAGCCAATTTTGAAAATATCTACGTATCCCAATCCAACAACCGGAAGTCTGAATATTAACTTTGATGGTTTTATAACCAACGAAAAAATTGATTTACAAGTGCTGAATATAAGCGGAAAAACCATGTTTCAGTCGGATTGGCAATTCCAGGAAGGAATGGAAAATAGCACACAACTTGATTTGAATCAGATTCCTTCAGGCTTGTATTTGCTGCAGGTAAAACAGGGTGACCAGCTCTCAATGAAACGATTTGTAAAAGAATAGTTTTTCTACCCAAAACCCCAAAAAGGCCCTTGTTTGTAAGGACCTTTTTTGTTTCCGACCAATTGGTATTGGACCGGGCCTTGAAACCTCGAAGGTTTTCAAAACCTTCGAGGTTTGCGCTTGTTGCTGCTATCTCCCTGAATCTGATTGAATTCACTCCTTTCTGCTCTCATTATGGCTTCAAGGCCAAGCTTAAGGATTTGTTGATAGCCATTCTCTCCATTGGCTATTTCTTCTAAAATTTCACTTACTTGCTCTTGTGTAAATCTCATGGTATCCCGCTTCTCGGGATTACCATGCTTTTTAAATTTGCCGATTCGAAAATCATAAACTTTTGAGCTTTACACACTTTTTTGAACAGTATCGTAAACAGATTCTCAATTCCTGAATCTGTGCAATGGGAAGGAAATTACCACCCAGAAGGCTCAGGGAATACAGCATCTGAATCTCAGGCAGTCGTGGGAGTTGGTTCTTTTGCCTTTATCAATTTTGGTTTGATTGCCATTTACCAGTAAAGATTTGCCCATAAATCTAATTTAGATATATTTGAAGGTTATGTTGGATTTATGTTTAATTTCCAGCATTTAAACTTTTTTAGTTGTTTAATTAAATGCGTGTTATCAAAGAATTAACCATTTCCAAGTCCATCAAATGTACACTATTTTCATGGAATGGGAAATATCTCATTAAGCTGGAACAAGGCAATCTGGAGCAAACTTATAAGATTCCGGAAATTGACGTAAGTGGCTTACCAGAGATCGAAAACCTACTTTCCAGCCCTGAATTTTCAGAAAAGGCAATCTCTATTTTTAACCAGATGGATTCAAATTTAGATTCCCTGTAATAGGATTATCCTACCTGTCATTTTTTCCATTAAATGGACAAAACCAAAATTCAAGCCTGTCCTTTTGACATTGAAAATTTGTTTGAAGTTATGAAGTGGCCATGGCATGGCTTTTGAAATAGTGCCTTTGCATTCATAATCATGCAATCTCATTAAAATCATATATGTCAGTTAGCATTAAACCTTTGGCAGACAGAGTCTTGGTAAGACCAGCTGCCGCAGAAGAAAAAACAGCTTCCGGTATCATTATTCCAGACACAGCTAAGGAAAAACCACAAAGAGGAGAAATAGTGGCAATAGGCGAAGGAAAAACCGCTGAAAACGGAACTTTGTTAAAACCACAAGTTAAAGTTGGAGACAATGTTTTATATGGCAAGTATGCCGGAACTGAAATCACTGTAGAAGGAAAAGATTTCCTTATCATGCGTGAGTCCGATATCTTCGCAATCCTTTAATCATCAAATACTTACAAATTTTAATTAACAATAATGGCTAAGAAAATATTCTTCGATACCACAGCAAGAGAAAAACTAAAAGTAGGTGTTGACACTTTGGCTGACGCAGTAAAAGTGACACTTGGACCAAAAGGTCGAAATGTAATTCTAGACAAAAAATTCGGTGCACCATCTGTTACCAAAGATGGTGTAACTGTAGCTAAAGACATTGAGCTTAAAGACCCTATCGAAAACATGGGTGCTCAATTGGTGAAAGAAGTAGCTTCTAAAACTGCTGATTCAGCTGGTGATGGAACTACAACTGCAACCGTTCTTGCCCAGGCTATCTTTACTACAGGAATCAAATCTGTAACTGCTGGTGCAAACCCAATGGATTTAAAAAGAGGTATTGATAAAGCTGTAACAGCTGTTGTTAAAAACCTGAAAGAGCAATCAAAAGCCATCAGCAACAATTCTGAAATCGCCCAGGTTGCAACTATTTCTGCAAACTCTGACCGTGAAATTGGTGACATGATTGCCAATGCAATGGAAAAAGTTGGAAAAGATGGTGTAATCACTGTTGAAGAAGCAAAAGGCCGCGAAACAGAAGTTAAAACTGTTGAAGGTATGCAATTTGACCGAGGTTATCTTTCTCCATATTTTGTGACCAACACAGATAAAATGGAAGCTGAGCTTGATCGTCCATACATTTTAATTTATGACAAGAAGATTTCTTCAATGAAAGAACTTCTTCCTGTTCTGGAACTTACTGCACAAACTGGTCGTCCACTTTTGATCATCTCCGAAGATGTTGATGGTGAGGCATTGGCAACTTTGGTTGTAAACAAAATCAGAGGTGCTCTGAAAGTAGCTGCTGTAAAGGCTCCAGGCTTTGGAGACAGAAGAAAGGCTATGTTGGAAGACATCGCTGCTTTAACTGGCGGACAAGTAATTTCTGAAGAAAGAGGTTTCAAATTAGAAAATGCTACCTTAGAATTCCTTGGAGTTGCTGAGAAAATTTTGGTTGACAAAGACAATACAACCATTGTAAACGGTTCCGGCAAAAAAGAAGATATCGTTGCAAGAATCAACCAAATCAAAGTTCAGATCGAAAACACAACCTCTGACTATGATAAGGAAAAACTTCAGGAGCGATTGGCTAAGTTGTCTGGTGGTGTTGCCATCTTGTACATCGGAGCTGCTACCGAAGTTGAAATGAAAGAGAAAAAAGACAGAGTTGATGATGCACTTCACGCAACTCGTGCAGCTGTAGAAGAAGGAATCGTCCCAGGAGGTGGCGTTGCTTATCTGCGTGCTATCGAGGCGCTTACTGGCTTAAAGACTTACAATGAAGATGAAACCATTGGTGTTAACATCATAAGAACTGCTTTGGAAGCACCAATCAGAACTATTGTTGCCAATGCTGGTGGCGAAGGTTCAGTTGTGGTAAACAAAGTAAGAGAAGGCAAAGCAGACTTTGGTTACAATGCAAGAGATAACAAATACGAAAACTTTTTCGCAGCTGGTATTATCGATCCAACTAAAGTAACAAGACTTGCTCTTGAAAATGCTGCTTCTATCGCTGGTTTATTGCTTACTACAGAGTGTGTAATAGCCGACGATCCTGATACAAAAGACGCTATGCCATCTATGGGTGGAGGCGGAGGAATGGGCGGCATGATGTAGGAGGCCCCACCTTGCCTCCCCGAAGGGGAGGAACAATACAAACAAAAAAGCCACTTCTGAAAAGGAGTGGCTTTTTTGTTTTCTGTCAAACTTTTTTTACTTAGGATTTTGTCAGACCTAAAACCCTGAATCCAAATTCTTTTCTAAAATCCAACTTAAATAATTGTCAGGATGAATCACTTGAACAGGCACCTGAGGGTAATTTGTTTGGAAATAATTAGGCACTTTTGATTTTGCCAATGGGTTCCATTTACATTCAAATGCCTCAATATGAGTGTTGTATAGATTTTTTTCAATCAAATCTATTTCCTGCCCATCGTAAGTTCGCCAAAAGAAATAAGAAATGGCATTTTGAGAATAGGCATTGTATTTAACACGCTCCATCAAAATATAATTTTCCCAAAGCGCTCCAACATCCTTTCTGGTTGGCAAAGGATTAAAATCCCCAATCAAAGCATTTCTTAAACCATTGTCCGAAAAATACCATTTGCAAGGTTTGGTAATTTCCTTTCTCAAATTGCTACTAAAGGCCGTAACCTTTTGAATTACAAATACTTTTGTTAACAAATCAAGATATCGCTCTACCGTATTTCTGCTTAAGCCTAGTTGTTTACCCAATTCTTCATACGAAACTTCACTACCAACCTGCCAGGCAACCAATTGCAGCAATTGTAACAGTTTTGATGAATTTGAAACGGTATCTATAGCCAATATATCTTTCAACAGATATCCATTTACAAGATCTAAAAGGTAATCTGCTTTTTCCTTTGCGGACAGAAGCGTTACAACCTCCGGGTAGGAACCAAATATCAATCTTTGACTTAAGTTTTCTCTGATTTGCAATGGATTCTCATTTACAGCCAATTCCATTTGCGCTACCGGATAAAGCTGAAATGTGAAGCTTCTCCCAACCAAAGGATTTCCAACCTGATGAACCAGATCGAATGAAGATGAACCAGAAGCTATAATGGTTAAAGATGGAAATTCATCAATCATCAACTTCAAAATCAAACCAATTTGAGGAACGTTTTGTGCCTCGTCGATAATAAGTAGTTTGATCCCGTTTAAAAGAGGAGAATAATTTGCAACTGTCCTTTCAGCCAATATCTTATGTACATTTTCGTCCTCTCCATTCAATAAAAGCGAAACATATTTTCCTGATTGATGGATACTTTTCAGGATTTTAGTTTTTCCAACTCGCCTGGAACCATATAGCAAAACGACTTTATTCTGACCAATTTTTTCTTCAATCTGGCCTTGCATTTGTCTGATAATCTCCATTTTTGGTAACAATTTCTTGTTGCAAAAATATAGAATAAAAATATCAATTGAAGAATTTACCGGTAAATTCTTCAATTGATTCAAAATTTTACTAGTAAATTCTTCAATCAATTGAAAGAATTACTAGTTTTCTGCGTGGATTTTATTGTGGATTTGTCGCAAAAACGGTTGCCTCGGTTATAAAACCAATGTCACGCATCTGAAGCATGGAAATAACCACATGCGCAATTTCCTGAGCTTCAAGCTTGGAGCCATTAAATGGCTTTGCTCCGTTACCGGCATTTAGCTGAAAATTGGTCTGCACCTCTGATGGATTGATGAGCATAACCCGAATATTAGACTTTCGTAACTCGGCACGCCAACATTCGGTAATTCCTTTAACAGCAAATTTTGAAGCGACATAAGCCGTTCCACTTGCAAAACCAGCCAGGCCTGCAGTGCTGGATATGTTAATGATATTGCCAGAATTTTGTTTGATAAAAAGTTTACTTGCTTCTCGTCCCATCAAAATCAAACCCCGAACATTTGTGTTCATCATTTTGTCCAATTCTTCAACCTTAATATCTGTCAGATTGGAGAAATACCCATATCCCGCATTGTTAATCAATACGTTGAGTCCACCCATTTGTTCACTTGCTGTGGCTACTGATCGAATAGCATCAGCCTCAATGGAAACATCGGCCTGAATTCTATGCACACCAAGTTCGGTGGCGGCTTTAAAAAGATTTTCGCCGTTTCTACCAGTTATGGCCACCTGAGCTCCCGCTAATTTTAAGCGGTGGGCAATTTCGTATCCTATACCTGAAGTTCCTCCTGTGATCAGTACTTTTGCATCTACTAAATTCATTTTCAATATATTATGTGGTTGGAAAAGGATTTTGATTTCATCTTTCCGTAAATCTTTATGGACTGCAAAGATGCTTTTTCAAAGCCTCAATGACTATTAAAATTTTAGAAATTCAGAAAAATAACAAACTATAAACCTCAAAATGAGACATTTAAATCTTAGGAAATCGATTTGTTAATTCAGGTTTAATAATTCTTAGATTCAAGAGATAAATGCAACTTTTTGGGTAGGCAATTAAGCCCTATATTTTTTCAGAAAAAGAGAAGGAAATGAATCCCTCCCCTTTTTTCTGAATGGATAAACGCTTTAATTGGCTCCCGT
>JBIPOE010000224.1:0-2756 GCA_044379485.1 Catalimonadaceae bacterium | reverse complement strand
TTCATCATCGCAAATTGTTGTTAATGAAATTGGAATAGGAAATGCTTCTGGCAAATCATCAACTATAAATTGTATGGTGGTTTCATCATAACATTTTAATGAGGTATTATTGGTAACGCGCGCTTTTATGGTTTGTGACTTTGTTGAAAAAGTTTTTGGAAATGGACTTGGCAATGCAGCACCAGTTTCGTCAAAATAAGTAACCGTAACATCTGATGGATTTTGTCCTTTTAATAAATCAGAATGAAGATTTTTTGTAACAAAAAGTAATTCTCCATCTTGATCGTCATCACATTGTCTAAAAATCGGTACAGGATTTGCAAAAGGTAATTTCTCGACAGTCAATGTAACATAATGTCCGAGTCCAAAACAAGAATTATCTACAGGACTATTAACTCTTCCCCAAATATATTGCGAATCTGGGTACCCAATGTTCCTATAATTGCTGGGATCTAAAATAGGATTTAATTCGGATTCTGCATCTTCTTTTTTTCGATAATATGTTACAGAATATCCTGTAGCCAAACCTAAATTTGCAGTTGCTGAACTAAAATCGAAAGTTGCAATACCATCTCTTTTATTGTTATTTGAATTATTTAAACCATTTATATCCAAATCATCATCGCATTTTGGAGGAAACACTTGTAGTTTTGGTGAAATTTTTGGAGCGGATATTATAATTGTAACTTCTGTAACGCTGTAACAACCAGTTTTAATATTGATTATTCTTGACCAAACACTTTTACTTGTTGTCACATAGGTAGAATCATTTTCTATTAAATCAGCTAGAATGTCATCCGTTGCTCCACTTGGCGATGTATAGTATTTAAAAGTTTCTAATTTGTAATTTAATGAAATAGTACTATTTTGGTTTTTTAAATTAATTTGTGCTGTTCCATCTGCATCATCGTCACATTGTAAAATAGTAACGGGGTTAACTATTGGTAGCGGATAAACAGTCAAAGTAGTTTCATTTGAAGTTAACTCGCATGTGTTTCCTGTTTTACTCAATTGAACATGGTATTTGTAGCCATTCATTGCATTGGTAACCCTTGTAATCGATAATGTATTTGTTGTTGCTCCAGAATAAGTTGCGTTATCTATAATCTTGGTCCAACTTCCGCCATTATAAACTTGCCATTGATATTCGTCAACAGGAGTTGTATCAATAGTAATTGTGGCGTTTTGTAATTCGCAAGTAGGCGAAACTGCGGGTTCTGTTATTATAGTAATTGGTGCCGAAGTAATGTAATTATTATTTATTGGAGCTGTATATGGCGCGCCATTAACACGTCCATTCAAATCAACAGTTATCGGTGAATTTTCAAATTTTCCATCGCCGTCAGGGTCTGTAAATCCAGCTTCAATAACATCGCTGCATAAATCGTTGTCGCTGTCTAAATCTCGGTAATTTTTTATTCCATCTCCATCTTGATCGGTTCCAGTTTCAACTGAATCTAAAATTCCATCATTGTCACTGTCTAAATCCAAATAATCTAAAACACCGTCATTATCCGTATCAACAGGTATTAATCCGGGCTCAAAATTGTTGTCAAGTCCGTCTTTGTTTGTATCCGCATTCAAGAGTACAACTGTTGTATTGCCTTGGACTTCAATAGTATCAGGAATTCCATCATTATCGCTATCGGTATCCAATTGATCTGCGATTCCGTCTAAATCAGAATCTTTTGGTACGCAAACCGCAAAGAATTTTAAGGTTGATTTATTAGCATCTGTATCTGACAAATTTTTGTGAGTAAACTGTATTGTTTTTGTTAAATAGGTCAGGAATTTGAAAGTCCCAGTTCCTGCTGCTAAAGGAGTGGTGCTTTTAAGTTGAAATCGTATTTCGAAAGATGAAAATTGTTTAACCCCACTTTCATAAACGCCGTCGTAATTGGTATCAATCAACAATTGATCGCTAGGATTGAGAACTGTTATCGTTTTACCCTCATCCGAATTTAGTATGTATTCGGCATTGGAATTTAATAGATCCAATGGGTTTGCGGAATTTATATATTCTATTCCTAGACTTATTGGTTGAGTAAAAGTCATAGTGTAAGTTACACCACTTGCTTCCTTATTTGTTTCGCTATTTGCTTTTCCAGCTGGAATTTCGGTTATAAAACTACCATCTGAGCTTCCTGCAAACGTGCCTAATGGTGAACCAGTTCCTGAAGGAGTAGTCAATCCTATAAAAGAATTTGAATAGGTACTTAGTGCAATATTTCCAGCACTGGAATTCGAAATATCTATTGGTAGATTGCCTAAAGATTCTGTACAATTTAGGACTCCATCATTGTCATTATCAATATCAATATTATCATTAACGGAATCATTATCTAAATCCGTTTCGCAATTACTTACTGGGATTTTATCGGAATAGTTAAAAGTACCACAGTTTGAATTAGTTCTCTTAACTTGATAATAACCGGGTACAGTTGGGAAATATGTGTTTCCAATTCCCCCACTAAATATGTCAGTACCATTTAAAATCCATTGAAAGGTATAGTCCGAATCTGGAGTGGTTCTCAGAGTAACATTAGACACACAACTTCCTAAAATAGTTGTTGTATTATCATATACGATTTCTGGTTTTAAATCAAATCCTGAATAATAACCTCCATAAGTCGCAAATACATTTGTCCCATAATAGGAAACATATACTTGCTTGGAAGATTTAATACTAATATCCCCAGAGAGTGAATTAACAGAATAAAAATCAAAATTCGAAGTTCCATCAATACTTTTGGGAA
>JBIPOE010000050.1:0-33155 GCA_044379485.1 Catalimonadaceae bacterium | reverse complement strand
CATTATCTACGGATAACAACAAGCCTCTGGAGAGTAGATAATCGCCAACCAGAACTGCTATTTTATTTTTCCAGATGGCATTAACGCTAAAGAAGCCACGTCTGTAATTGCTATCATCAACGACATCGTCATGAACAAGAGTAGCAGTATGAAGTAGTTCAATCAGGCCAGCACCTCTATGCGATGCTGCCGTAACTTCCCCACAAGCCATGGCCGAAAGAAACACAAACATTGGGCGTATTTGCTTCCCTTTTCGTTTTACAATATAATTTGTTATAGTATTGAGCAAAAAGATTTTACTCTTGATTTGCTCTTTAAAATTTTGCTCAAATGCAGCCAATTCTTCGGCTATTGGTTGCTGGATCTGGCTAATATTTTGCATTCAGGGCAAAAGTAGGTATGATAAATTGGAAAACAGAATTCCAGTTTATAGCTAGGCCAGATAGTTTCGAATGGAGGCCAGAATATGTTTCCCATCTGAATTTCCAAGCCTTGGATCTACCACTCTTTCAGGGTGAGGCATCATTCCGAAAACATTTCTTTGTTTGTTACAAACGCCAGCAATATTTTGTAAAGATCCATTTGGATTTGCCATTTCGGATGGATCGCCAGATTCATCCACATATTTAAAAATGATCTGATCGTTTTCATTCAAGACATCCAATTCGGACTCTTTTGCAAAATACCTTCCTTCGCCATGGGCAATTGGAATTTTATAAACTTTATCTGTAGATAGGGATTTTGTAATGGCAGTGTTGAAATTAATGGCAGACAAATTTGTGAAATCACAGATAAAAAGTTTGTCTTTGTTTCTTAATAATGCCCCAGGAAGCAAACCCGCCTCAGTTAGAATTTGAAAACCATTACAAATGCCAACCACATGGCCACCTTTTGAAGCAAAACCAATAACTTCCTTCATTATGGGAGAAAATCTGGCAATAGCACCTGATCGTAAATAATCTCCATAAGAAAAACCTCCAGGAAGAAAGACCACATCACAATTTTCTAAATCAGATTGTTTGTGCCAAATCTTAACTACTTTCTCGAATCCGGAATGTGATAATCCTTCAACCAGATCCTGGTCGCAATTTGATCCCGGAAATACAACAACACCTGCTTTTTTCATTAACTATTTTAAAGTGCCAAATATGGCTTTTCATTAATCATTACAAACTACCAATTCAAATCTTTATTGAACAACAATTCGTAAATTTCGATTATTGTTTCCTACATCGGTTCTTAATTGGTATATCCCTTTTAATTTGGGAGGAACTTTTATGCCAGGCTGATTGCCATTCCATTCAATTTCAGAAACAGCTACTTTTTGACCCTGGACATTAAACCATGAAATCTGACTTAAGTTTTGCGGCAAATTTAAAAATCGCAATTCAGTCCTAACCGGATTTGGGTATGCCAACCATTTACTTTGTTTCAAATCCTCTACTGATGTTGGATCAACCAATAAAATTGTAAAGGTTTTTATGGTGCTATCAACTCCATTCAATTCGGTTCCTCCATTGTCTTTTGCCTTTAACTTTAAATTAACCAAGCCCATTGATCCATTTGGGGTAAATTTTAGAGCTCCATTTTCAATGAATGGTTGGGTTGTAAACAATCCAGGTTGGTCATTTGTAATAGAATATGTTAACGTTTGATTTCTTTCATCCCAAGGCCCAGGTAAAAAATTTGTAAGAAATCCTATTCTTTCCCTTGGTTGATCATACCTTGCTGTATCATTTCTAAGGCTATCAAATCTTGGAGGATCATTTACAGGAGTGATTCGAAGCTTAACAAAATGTACACTCGTATCAACTCCACCAAGTGCGGTTCCACCATTGTCCTTTTGTAAAATTCTTATTGTATAAACTCCGTTAGAATCTGGAGCTGTTTCAATTGTTAATTTCCCTAATGTATCCAAACTTGAATTTAAAATTGAAACAGCGGACCCAATGAAAAAGTTGAATTTTTGAAGCGTATCCCCTACACCCAAACCTGCATTCAGGTTTTGCCCAAAGCCTGGCCTTGTAACAACACCTTGATCCTCAATCAAATTTAAAAGTGTATCTATCTTTGCCTTAGGTGCATTATTGGGAAACCAATTTATCGATCTTATTCTGTTATTACCAAGGTCCATAACCAAATATCTCTTTTTAGGGACATCAGTAAAAATACCAGTTGGCCCCAAAAATTTTGCTTGATTAAGTAAGCCATTCTGAAATCCATTTGAGTTTAAAAATGTTTTTACAGTAGGAGAAGTAACTCCAACTGTTCTTAACTGGCCAAGGTTTGAAGCTCCCGAAACAAATAGGTTATTTTGAGCCGGATCATAACTAAGCTTTTGTATGGAAAAGAATCTGGCTGCTGTTCCAAGTCCGTCTGTCAATCCGATGTTGCCGCTTCCTGCCCAGACTTTTACTTTACCTGAATCCGGGTATAATACCCTGATTCTTAAGCCAGCGTCCTCGCCAATAAATAGTTTATTTCCGACCCATTCCAAAGAAAATGGCCGGTTGAATCTTGAAAAAAGTAAAGTGCTATCTTTAAAACCACCTGTTATAGTTGAACCCGATCCTGCAAACGTAGTAACCCTGGATGTAAGCACATCTACAGCCCTGATTCTTTGGTTTCTTGCGTCTGCCACGTATAAAATATTTCCTTTTAGGGCAATATCCTGTGGCTGATTAAACCTGGCAAAGCGGCCTATTGTGCTGTCCAAATATCCACTTGCATCAGTACCTGCGAGTAACTTTACCTCTCTGGTTTTTGTAAGCAAAAGTTTTATTCTGTTTGAAAATGGTTCTGTAAAATAAAGCGAATCTCCAGTTTCACTAATCGCCATATTAAATGGCCTGCTTAAAACAACGTTGTCTCCAATACCATTTACGTTTCCAGAGTTTCCGTTCCCAACAATGGTTTTTAAAGTTTGAGTTTTTAGGTCAATTTGCCTGATAGCATTATTTCCGCGGTCAGTTATATAAATGGTGTCTTTTTTTGGATGTTTCACTACATCGTATGGCTCCAAAAATCTTGAATTTTCACCAATTCCATCCCCAAGTAAGCCAATACCTGCTATGGTTTTAACTCTTCCGGCAAAACTAATCAAACGTATTCTTTTGTTAGAATTATCGCACACCACCCAGCCAGAATCAGATCTGGCTATTCCCATCGGAAAGTTAAATCTAGCTGAAGTTAAATTTGCATCCACATATCCTGCTGTAGAATTAAGTCCGCACCAGGCAATACCGGAGTTGGATTTTAAAGAATACCTGACAATGGTGTGGCCTCCGGAATTTGCAATATACAGGGTATCTTTTCTTTTGTTAAATGCCAGTTGTCTATGAGCAAATACCGGAACTCCGGGCATGGTACTTACAATTCTTGTTGACCGGATCAGGCGCCTTAGCCTGCTGTTGAATCTATCAGAAATATATAATGTATCTTCTGTATTGCTAAAAGCAAGGCTTGAGATTCTGTTAAATCTTGCCAGGGAATCAACTCCATCAATTACACCAATTTCATTTAGTTTTCCTGCTATTACTTTTTTTGTTCCATCCAGGTTTCTTTGGATTATTCTGTTGCCAGCACCGGCCATATACAAACGACCTTTTTTATCACAAATAAGTGCATCTAAGTCGGAGTCTGGAATTGAATCTATTGGAATAGCTTGATTTAGTGCAGGTTTGTATAAATTGACGACAAAGCTTAAGTTTTGAGGATTTCTTGTTGCAAAATAAAGGGTATCGCCAGTGGGGCTTAAAGCAAGACCTGCAATGTCCAATTGATTGGTCAGCAAAGTAGTAACCTTTTTTGTCTTAAGATTCATTTTCCTTAAGGCATTATAACCCCTGTCACTTATATAGATGACGGTATCCTTAATTACTATTTGCCAGGGGCTTGACAAAAGTGATTTGGTTCCGATACCATCCAAAGGCCCTGATCCACCAGCAAACGGATTAACAATTTGTACTTGAGCCCCACAATATAAGGCTATCAAGAAAAAAAATGACAATGCAAGAACCCTCATTTGGCTTTTTTTAATTTTCAAAGTTAATTCTATTCACTAAATAGTAAAATCTTATCAACATAAAAAATGCTGAAACAGACAAACCAGCAAGCAATCCCCACCATGTTCCGTTTAAGCCAAAATTTAATACCAGTCCTAAATAATAACCAAGTGGGATAGCAATTGCCCAATATGCAATAAATGTAATGATTGTAGGAATTTTTACGTCAGAAAGTCCTCTAAGGCAGCCTAAAAAAACAACCTGGACGCCATCCGAAATTTGAAACAATCCTGCTATTACCAATAGGCTTCCAGCTGCCAAACCAACTTCCATTTTTTCAATAAAGAGTATGGGAATCTCATGTTTAAAAAATAAAAACAAGAATGCGGTACTTCCCATAAACAGGACTACTAAAACCGTGGCATTTCTACCTGTTAGAAGGATCATTTTTTTATCTTTTAAGCCAACAAAATGGCCAACTCTTATTGTTGCTGCTGCTGCTAAGCCACTGGCCATCATATATGTCATAGATGCCATTGTAATTACAATCTGGTGGGCTGCAAGAGAGACCTCACCCATTCTGCCAACTAATAAGGCCGTAAATGAAAATGCACCAACTTCAAACAAAAACTGAAATGAAATAGGCACACCTAATCGGTTCAAAAGTTTAAATCCTTCTAAATCAAAAGCAAAACTACCAAAACTTTGCCTCCATTCTTTTGAACCTGGTTCAAGTAAAAAGTAAATAAGCAATCCTATGCCCATAAGCCAACGGGAAATAAAATTTGAAATTCCTGCACCAATAAGCCCCATTTCAGGAAATCCAAGTTTGCCGTAAATCAAAAGATAATTTAAAAATACATTAAGAAGGTTTGCCAATAAACTTGCCACCATTCCAGGTTTTGTATTGCCAAGACCGTCATAAAATTGCCTGAAGCTTTGGAAAATAACCAATCCTGGAAGGCTGGCTATGAGGTAACCAAAAAATGGAATAGCGAGTGCCAAAACTTCCTTTTGCTGTTCTAAATTATATGAATATGGCAAAAGGAAGGTTAGAAACGAACAAATTAGAATGGCCCAGCCAAGGTTGTTGATCAAACTTTGTTTAAGTAAATTACAACAAGCTTCTTTTTTGCCTTGGGCAGAATATTCAGAAACTTTTGGGGTTATGGCATAGGAAATTCCTACAAGAAATACGATCGGAACCGATAATACATTGTTCGCCAATGCCGAAGCCGCCAATGCCGTCACATTTCCGGTTTTACCAATCATAACAGTATCAGCAAGGCCAACAAGAGTATGACTAACCTGACTTAGTATAGCTGGAATTGCAAGGTTTATTAATAGTCTGTATTGACCAGGTTCATTCATAAATTAGAATTTTTTGATGCAAATTCTAATTTTTAGAAACCAAATTGAGCTTTTCGATTCTTCTTTTTAATATGAGTTCAGCTTGTTCCCAATCTTCCGGTGTAGTAACTTTGATGTTGTCGTAACTTCCTTCCACCAGCACAATATTATGTCCAGCCAATTCCATAACCGTGGCATCGTCAGTAAAATTTGAATTGTCTTGCTGCTGATAAACCTCCCTCATATCTTTCTGCCAAAATATTTGCGGTGTTTGAACATAGAAATACTTAGTTCTATCCAGAAAATTGCTACCTGATTCAGTCGCCATTCTCAATGAATCTTTAGCTGGAACTGCTAAAACTGCATTTCTATTTTCATATGCACATTGAAAGGCGTGGGCTATAGTTTTTGCCTCCAGAAATGGCCTTGCACCATCATGAATTGCCAGCATTGTATCAGGATTTTGAAAGCTTTTTACACCATTTGCAACAGATTCATATCTACTTTTTCCTCCCATTGCCAAACGCCAATTACCTTCTGGAAAAAATTTCCTTAAAAGGTTTTCCCAGGTTTGAGCTGTTCCAATTCCAATAACATAAACAAGTTCGATTTCAGGATCAAATTCTCTAAAAGTAAGTCCAGGATAAATAGCAAGAGGAATTCCGGCAAGTTCTTTAAACTGTTTTGGTTGATTTCCACCCATTCGTGTTCCAGTTCCTGCTGCGACAATGATTGCAGCCTTGCTTACCTCATTCATGTGGCAAATCTAATAGAGACTTTTTTGGTTTTTTAAATATTGTAAAATGGCTTAATAAATGCTTTTTGAGCTATGCAAATATTTTATTTAGAAATATCTAAGATGAAAATTTGTTCAAAAAAAAACCTCGCTTAGCGAGGTTTTTTTTTAGTTTTCTTCGGTGGTTTCACCACTTTTTTTGGCTTTGCGATCTCTCACTTTCTTAACACCGTAGGCAGCACCTGCAGCTAACAAAAGTGAAATACCACCATCAACAGGAATAGGCTCAGGAGAACCACTGATCGGAGGAGGAAGGTTATCGCTCATACCCACTAGTGATAATCCAACAGCGAAGAATAATGACAAGAATATTTTTTTCATAAGAACTAGGTTTTCTGATCGCGAAAGTATGGAATCTAAATTTTAGAACAAAAAATTACAGAGAAAGATTTTTTTGATGTTAATGTCAAATCGGGTTGATTTTGTAACCGCAGAGTAAGAATATTTTAATTTAGATACCTGTTTTATTTGCTAAAAAAAATTTAAGTTATTTTTTTTCAGTGAGTTACATTTTTCAGAAATTCTGAATATTAAGCGAATGTTAACAATTGGTTTTGCAAAAATTATTTAAAATTCGAGGTATTTATTTTAAAAAAATTCATCTGGTATGAACCCCAAATCTTAAATTGATAAAAAAATAGCAAAAAAAAACCATTTTTCAGGGTTAAATTACAATATTCACAATCTTCTTAGGCACGACAATTATCTTCTTAGGTTGTTTTCCTTCGAGCCATTTGGTAACAGATTCCATGGTCATAATCTGTTTTTCGATGTCGGCTGCAGGTGTATCGGCCGAAACACGGAGTTTTTCCCGAACTTTTCCATTGATAGAAATTGGATATTCTACCTCATCATCCACCATATAGATTGGATTAAAAGCTGGGAAAGCTGCCTTGGTAACCGAACCAGTCATACCTGAAAGGGACCAAAGCTCTTCACAAATGTGTGGTGCATAAGGCGCAATGCAAATCAACAAATCTGTCAGAATGGATTTGTTTTTACACTTCAACGAGGAAAGCTCATTTACACATACCATAAACGAACTCACTGAAGTGTTAAGAGAAAGGGATTCAATGTCATCCTGTGTTTTTTTGATGGTTCGGTGCAGCGATTTGAGTTCTTCTTTTGTTGGCTCATTGTCAACCAAAACCAATTGACCTGTTTCGCCTACATATAGCCGCCAAAGTTTTCTCAAAAACCTGAAAACGCCTTCTATGCCATTGGTATTCCATGGTTTAGATTGCTCCAGGGGACCAAGGAACATTTCGTAAAGTCTCAGTGTATCAGCTCCATATTGATTACAGATGTCATCTGGGTTTACAACATTGTACTTGGACTTTGACATTTTCTCGACTTCCCAGCCACAGAAGTATTGGCCGTCCTCTGTAACAAATTCTGCATCTGAAAAATCAGTTCTCCATTTTTTAAAGGCTTCTATATCAAGAATATCATTATTTACAATGTTGACATCGACATAGAGTTGACTTACTTCTTTTCCATCCAGGAGCCCTTTTGAAATGAATTTATTTTCACCAGTCAAGCGATAAACCACATTAGACCTACCCTGAATCATCCCCTGATTTACCAATTTCTTAAACGGTTCCTCAGTGGTTACAAATCCCTTATCTTTCAAAAACTTATGCCAGAAGCGGCTGTACAACAAATGCCCCGTGGCATGTTCAGTTCCGCCAATATAAAGGTCAACTTGCTGCCAGTATTTTTCGGCATCTGATGAAACCAGTGCAATTTCATTTTTTGGGTCCATGTACCTAAGGAAATACCAGGAACTTCCTGCCCAGCCTGGCATGGTAGATAGTTCATAGGCCCATCCCAGCTCAGGTCCCCTAGCCTCCGAAGGGGAAACAACAGCCAAATCCGCGAAAGAATTTGATTCACCTGAATTTGCATTTAAGCCTCCGTCGGGGGTTTGGAGGCTGAGGTGGAATAAAATTGAATTAAGAACGCCTTCAATATTTCCTAAAACTTCCTCATTTGTAAATCTTAGAACATGAAAGCCATTGTCATTCAGCCAATTGGTTCTTTCAATATCTGATTCTTTACTTTCCGGTAATTGATGAATAAATCCATCAACTTCGATTATCAAATCTTCTTTTAAACAAATAAAATCCGCAATAAATTGTCCTACAATATGTTGTCTTCTGAATTTGTATTGACCTAATTTTTTGTCTGAAAGGCAATTCCACAAAATCTCCTCGGAAAGAGTTGCATTATTGCGCATCTTTTCAGAAAACTCTTTCAAAAGCTTATAGGTCATTGGGTCTGCAGTTTCATGTGAAAGCAGCTTTTGGCCAGTTAAAACCTCAGGCCAACTATGCCTGGGATTTTGTGAAGCATAAAAATTAAATTTAATCCCAGAGCTTGATTTAGCCAGTCCTGCATTTAAGCCCCCTTCGGGGGTTTGGGGGCTTGGGGTTTGGGGGGTGGGGGTTTTGGGGGCTGTACTTCCAACCTACAGCTCTTCCCAACGGAGGCTCTCCAGTTTCTGTTGGCTTAAACTGATCAATTTCAGGTAAAACCAATGGCAATTCGCTCAGTGGAAGTGTTTTTGGAATGCCATTTTCATAATATACAGGTACCGGTTCTCCCCAATATCGTTGGCGGCCAAAAATGGCATCCCGCATTCTGAAATTGGTTTTCCCTTTTCCGATTCCTTTGCTTTCGGCCCAAGCTGTGGCCTTTACAATTGCTTCTTTAACAGGAAATCCATTTAGAAAATCTGAATTGACCATTGTGCCTGCTTTTGGGTCAAAATCATCTTTTGAAATATCTGTTTTTTCACCTTCCTGCACGATCACAATTGGAAGATTAAAGTGTTTGGCAAAGGCGTAATCTCTTGTATCTGAACTTGGTACAGCCATTACAGCCCCAGTTCCATAGCCAGCCAACACATAATCTGCAATCCAAATCTGGATTTTTTCTCCGTTGAATGGATTGGTGGCAAATGCCCCGGTGAAGGCCCCGGAAATGGTTTTGACATCGGCCATTCTATCCCGCTCTGACTTAGATTGGGCATATTTCAAATAGGCTTCTACATCTGCTTTTTGGGAATCCGTTGTAATTTTAGCAACCAATGGATGTTCAGGTGCCAAAGACAAAAAGGTAACCCCAAATGTAGTGTCAATTCGGGTGGTGAAAACTTCAATTTTGTCCTCAAAACCATAAATATCAAACCAAAGTGAAGCACCCAAAGATTTTCCGATCCAGTTTCGTTGCATTTCTTTTACGGCATCAGACCAATCCAGATTATCCAATCCTGAAAGTAAACGCTCCGCGTAGGCGGTGATGCGCAAACTCCATTGCAGCATTTTTTTACGCTCAACAGGAAAACCTCCTCTTTCCGAAAACCCATCTTTTACCTCATCATTGGCTAAGACAGTTCCCAAACCAGGACACCAGTTCACAAAAGTTTCCGACACAAAGGCCAGGCGATATTGCAGTAAAATTTCTGATTTTTTGTTTTCAGGAAATGACACCCAATCAGCCGAACTGAATGACACTACATCCTCTTCACAAACTGCATTTACTTTTAAATTTCCATTTTTCTCAAACTCGGAAACCAGTGCTGAGATATCTTCAGCCTTATCTGTCGTTTTGTTGTACCAGGAATCAAATAGCTGAATAAAAATGAATTGAGTCCATTTGTAATAATCTGGATTTGAGGTTCTCACTTCACGGTTCCAATCGAAGCTGAAGCCGATTTTTTTCATCTGCTCCACGTATCGGGCAATATTGGTCTCTGTGGTTTTGGCAGGATGTTGGCCTGTTTCTATGGCATATTGCTCTGCAGGAAGGCCAAAAGAATCAAAACCCATTGGGTGCAAAACATTAAATCCTTTTGTTCTTTTATATCTGGAAACGATATCAGATGCTATGTAACCCAGTGGATGCCCAACATGCAAACCTGCCCCGGAAGGGTAGGGGAACATGTCCAGGACATAGTATTTAGGCTTATCCGATTTTTCTGATTCTGTTGTGTAGGTGCCTTTTTCGGCCCATATTTTCTGCCATTTGGCTTCAATATCCTGAGGATGGTATTCCATTCGTTTTTTCTTTCAAAAATCAGCCATGGGTCGGCTGGATTTATTTGGGGTCAAAATTCTAACTATTTGTTTATTAATAGCAAGGATTTTCTGAATTGTTTTTCTTCTTTTGATTCTTAATGGGTTTTCTGCCGATTCTTATTACCAAACATTTTTTTGAATTGGATTTTTGCAATTCGTTTTCTTGCAGCTGCGGCTTTGTATTTTTGATATTTTAGTTTTTGAACAGAGTCTAGCAATGGTTGTACCTTATCCTGAAAAGTTCCATTGATGGCCTTTGCTCTAGCCATATATTCTTTTTTGTTTTCACCATATTTTGATTTTACCGACTGTAAAGATTCTTGTCGTTCCATTTCATAACCAGTAATTTTATCCTGCTTATCCTTTTCTAAATTGATACTTAATGCCAACTTTCTTATTGAAAGTTCCGCTTGCTTTTTGGTTTTATACCATGTCCATAACTGGTTGCCAACAATTGCGGATGCAACAAAAAATAAAAGAAATCCTAAAATTAACCAGTGTCTTTTCATACAAAAAAAAAGGCACCATAGTTCCCTAGGTGCCTCTCTATTAGATAATTAAAATTATATGGTGAAGGTTTTGAAATCAATTTTAATTTCAAGATCCTCATCTGCGTCATAGCTGGAAAGCATTACAGCTGAATCTGTTACACCATCTATTTCAAATACACCTTCATCCTCAGCGTCACCTAAATCAAAAGCTAAGTAATCACTTCCTTCCACACCCAGGGCCAAATACCAATATCCTAAATCCCAGGCATCTTCTTTTTCGGATGGATCATATACCAAATATTCTCCATCCTGATTAAAGAATAGAACGAAGTCGAAAGCTTTTTCAATTTCAGCTCCTAATTGCTCGTAGCTTGGATCCACATAGTCGTCTTCCTCTGTATCACTTGTTCCGTCTCCATCGTCATCAGTATCGTCTTTGTTAACTGTTCCGTCTCCATCTTCATCTTCCATATCATTGGTAACACCATCGTCATCTATATCATTATCAACCACTTCAACTTCATCAATGTCAGCAGTGCCATCTCCATCGTCATCTAAATCTTCACTGTCATTTATTCCATCATCATCGGAATCACCATCTGCTTCTTTGGAATCAAGAATTCCATCATTGTCATCATCGTCATCCTCAGAATCAGAAATGCCATCATTATCATCATCATCATCATCAGCATTTGGAGTTCCATCAAAGTCATCGTCTCTTTCTGAAGGATTCTCTGCAAAAAGAACTATGGATTCCTGACCAGAAGAAAATGAAACCTTGGTAACATACCAGCCATCAACCGACTCATCCTGATTGGCATTTACTCTTGCGAAAGAGTTACCGCTTACAAGTTTTGTTGATTTGTCTCCGCTTACAGGTGCAGAAAATGTTGGTTTTGTACCAGTTTTGTTCACTGATTTTGTAGATGCAGTGGGAGCAGTAACTTTTGTTGATTTTTTATCTCCCGCCTTAATTGAAGCAATTGAAGGCTTTGCACCAGGTTTTGTTTTGGTTGGGACAACCTTTGTTTCAGCAGTAACTACTGGAGTTGGATTTGTTTTTGTTTCGTCATCTTTTTTACAATTTGACAAACTGAATACTACCAACGAGCCTAGTAGCAATGACTTTAATATGTTTTTCATAGAATTTATATAAAATTAGACCGCAAACATATTATGAAATAGTTTTTTGTCTAAATTTTTTTTTGTCGAAATAGGCTTTTATCTAAGTTTTTTTAAAATTTTCAGAAAGTAAAGTTTGAACATCCTATTCCATTTTTTGATTAAAATTCGGCATTCTTTAAGTTGAAATCATTATCAAAACCATTAACATAACTTACATAAGCTTTATTTTTGATTAAAATGAAAACCCAAAGCGGATAAATTGCCTCACCTTGTATCAATAATTTACCAGCCTGCCATGAAACCAATTTATATCCTCATTTCCATTTCGCTTACAACATTTGCATGCGGTGGATCAGCTGAAAAGAAGGTTACACTTCTGGACCGTCCTGGCCAAACGGAGCTTACAGCAACCAAACATGTGAAGCAAAGAAATGGTCGGGAAAACAAAAAGAGAGTAGAATACTACAATTCACTACAATACAAAGGAGCTTACAAACAGTTCTGATATCAGATTTTTGGGTTTAGACTGTTTTCAGTTTTTGATCCGGTAGACCCGAAAGGTAGGCCTAAAGTTTGTTTTTGGATATTTTCATATCTCCAAAGCATCCAATTTGTTTTAAAAGCGAGGCCAATCCTATTCCTGTAAATGGCAAAAAGAAAAACTTAGCCATGGTTTGGTATCTTACCTGAGGAAAGAAAACAAGCATTAATAAAGTGAAAAGCAATAGAATGCTGAGTTCTTCACGAAATAAATTACCATTTATTTTAATACCCCAAAATCCAAAACCCAAACAAATTAACCACGGAAACCAATACAGAAATTGATGGGTCCGTTTATCCGGCCAGTCTAAAACCACAAAACGAAACAGCTTTTGAGGCAATATTAAAAGCCATCTTGTGGGATTACTTTTAATATAAGTTATGGATCTTTGGAATGCATATTGGTCATATTTCACCTCAAAGCTTTCAGGATTTGACTTCAGCAAATCGTAAGTTTTGTCAAAACCTTGAGGCCAATCCCCAATTTCCCCTGGATTATTACCTCTATAAAAGTTTACACCCGCACTGTTGGAAATACTCAGAATACCAAGGGTATTCCAATTCCTAAGTACCCAAGGTAAAAGAGTTATGCATACCACAGAAGCTACCAACAATGTAAATTTTAAACCACATTTTTTAAGACTAAAAATGCCAAAAGCAATCACAATTAAAATTGATTCTGAGCGCATTAAAATCAATATTCCAGCCAAAATCCCCAAAAGGAACCAGTTGTTTTTTTCTGTTTTTCTAAACCAGAATAAAATTAGAACCAGCAAAAATTGAAACCAAACAGTTGGCCCAACACTACAACAAGCAAACACCAGATCTGGTAAAAAACAAAGCAGAACCAAGGTTAAGATTGCCACCATTTTATTCAGCTTTTGTTGAATCATTAGAAATGAAAGCCAGATTGCCGCAATTTGAATTCCAGTTTGAATAGAAAATAGGACCAAATTCCGTATGATCAAGTCTTTAATCATCAAAATCGGAAGCAGAAAAAAAACATATCCCGGCGGCATCAGAGCCGATGGATAGGTTTCGTTTATGAACACTAAATTTTGATCCGTAAAATTGAAACTGTAGCCCTTGCCCTCAATAATATTATGTGCAATCTGGCCGTACTCCCAATAGTTTTCGGTTTCTAACTGGCCTGAAACCAGCATTGCCAGAATCCGAACCAAAAAACCCAGACCAATAAGTAAAATGGAAACCTCAATTCCCCAAATTTGAAATCCTTTTTGAGTTTTTGGCTGGATAGTTTCCATATCGATTTGGGATAAATTTATAGGCATTTCAAAAACCCACCATCAATTGGAATATTTGCTCCAGTGATGTAACCAGCAAAATCTGAAGCCAGAAATGTAACCAAATGCGCAAACTCTTCAGGTTTGCCAAATCTTTTAGCAGGAATATCGACCTGCATATTTTTTGCAAATTCCTGATAACTTATGCCTTTCTTTTCAGACTGAAGTTTGATGATGTTTTGCAAGCGTTCGGTTTCAAAGTAACCAGTGAGCAGGCTGTTGACGGTAATTCCATCGGCTGCAACTTCCTTCGCCAATGATTTGGCCCAGGAAATTAAGGCAGTTCGCATCGTATTGGATAAAACCAGGTGGCTTAAAGGTTCTTTTGTGGTGATAGACGAAAGATTGATAATCCGACCAAAGCCATTTTTTTGCATTCCTTTCAAAGCCTGTTGAGAAAGAAAAACATTGGTTTGGAAAAGGAGATTAAACGCTGATTCATAGTTTTCTGCTTGCATTTCCAACACATTTCCAAATGCTGGGCCTTGGGTATTGTTAACCAAAATGTCCACAGAATTTTGTTGAAAATAACTGGAAACAATATCTTTAAATTGCTGGAAATCAGAAAAATCAACCAGTAAATACGAATGCTTTTGATTATGATCCGTTGGCAGTTCAGAAAGGATTTTTTGTAACTTTTCTTCGTTTCGGGCCACAAGGACCAGTTCTGCACCAGATTCAGCCAATTGATAAGCAATTGCCTTACCCAAACCCTGGGTGCAACCGCCAACCATAGCCCTTTTTCCCTTTAATGATATGTGCATTAACGCTCTACTTTAACTTCGCAATTGATCCATTCTGCCTTTTCAAGTTCTGGTTCTGAAGCTTTTACCTGGCTAAGATTTACAAATCCACCCTTCAGATTTTTGCCCCAAAATGCTTTAAAAGCAGGTTTCATTTCCCCCGACCTGATTTTGGCTTCGTTTCCTTTAAACCATTCTGATTCTAAAAATCGCCATTCAGTTTTTAATAAGTTCCAGTTTTCGGCAACCGGGTATTCCGGCCAGCTGAGCCGAAAATGATCCAAAGTAAATCCTTTTACATTTTTCACAACAAATGCTGCTGGTGCAGTTCTGAGGTCAGGAGAATTTTTGAAATAACCACCATTTCCTTCTGCTTTTTGGCTGAGGGCTATGCAGTTATCAATCATGGCAAAACGCAAATGGATGTTATCAAAAAAGATGTTTTCCAATTGCATTCCATCTTTGGCACAAAGCATTATTCTGCCATCGGTTAAAATATCCAGGTCTGTAATAGAAATATCGCGGATGGCGCCTTTTTTGAGCAATGGTTTTGGTTTTCCAAAATTAGGATGATCTTTTATTGCAATGGGATAAAGATCAGGTAATTCGTTTAGGTCTATTTCTATAACTCTGTTTACCGGCCAGCCAGAATTTGTAATTCCATTCACATGACTTATGCGAACTCGCTCTATCACAGCACCTTCCACACTTCTGATATCAATAACTCTTGAACAATTTTTTACTATCAGATTTGAAATGGTTACATCCCGAATGTCCTGCCGGCTTTCGAAACCGACTCTAACTGCCACACAATTTGTTTCCAGAATACAGTTGGTAACCGTAATTCTTTCGCATGGCCCGGAATCTTCCGTGGTTTTTAAGGCTATGGCATCATCCCCACTTGATATGTTACAATTGGAAATTATCACATCCTGACAACCTCCTATATCAATGCCGTCCGCATTGGGTCCAAACAGGTTGTTGGCAATCGTGATTCCGTCAATTTTTACATTTCTTGTGTTGAATGGATGCAGGCACCAACCCGCTGGATTTTTAAGGCTAATATTTTGAATGACAACATTTTCACAATTGGTAATTTCCACCATCGGGCTTGGTCTTTCCTCTATTTCTCTATAAAAAGCCCATTCATGTTTCCGATCCCTTTCCCAAAAATTGTGGCCATTTCCATCAATGGTTCCAAGCCCGGAGATTTTGATGTTTTTTGCTTTGTCTGCAACCAATAAATGCCAGGGAGTTCTATCCTCGTGGTGTCCCCAGGTAAGTTTTGTATAATCATCAATTTTAGGTGAGCCAAGCAAAACTGCACCAGCTGAAAGCTCCAGATGGGTATTGCTTTTTAGAAAAACAGTCCCAGTTAAAAACACACCTTTCGGGACAATCAAAGTTCCATTGGCTTCCGATGCAGCATCCAAAGCATTTTGAATAGCCTTGGTATTGAGTGTTTTACCATCAGAAATGGCGCCAAAATCTAAGAGATTGAAACTTGTTTTGGCTGCTGTGCTAATGGGGACTTTTAGTTTTACCTGACTAAAAGTGATTTGCCCTACAAGCAAAAAAAGACTTGTTGAAATTACAATTGATTTCATTCGTTGGACTATTGTTGGTTAAATAACAAAGGTCAAAGGTGTTTAATTTGGACTTATTACTCAAAGTTTCTTTTAAAGTCAAAGTCATTTCATTTTTTATTTTTTGAGTTGTATCCTATTAAAAACCAAGTGATTCAATTAAATTGGAGTGGAGTAAAATTTGTAAATCAAATTTCCTCCAAAAAATGTTATAATATTTTTATTATCTTTTCACAATTTAATTACTTTTGTGATATTGTCGAATCAAAGCCAGATCAACTAAAATTTTTTACATGATAAATTTGTACTAATCCCCTCATTTATTAAGACTTACAAAAGAAAGTAAAGATTTTATAAAAATTTACTTTAAGGTGGATTACGATTTTCATGTAAAAAGGATTGAGGAAGATTGGCATTGCCGATATACTTAATAAGATTAATTTTACATCATTCTTACATATACCATCATTTTAATCAAGAAAATTATGAATTTTTCTACTTTAATTAGGTCTGGAAATAGGGCTTTTCAAGGCTCTGGTTTTGGGAAAGTAGTTTTGGGGTTGTTGCTGGTGGCTTCGCCGTTTTTGGTGATGATACAGAACCTCTTTGTATCCATGATCTCTACCCTCCAACATCTGCTTCATGGATTGTTCAATACCACACAAGTTGAAATTTTGTCAGTAGCGAAGTTTAAAACTTCAAATTTGGCAAAGAACAATCAACTAAAGAATGGTGATTTTCAATTGAAGAGGTTTGCTTCAAAGAGTCTACTTTCAATTGCAATGCTTGTATTAATGAGCAGTGTGAGTTGGGGACAAAGCGCCGGATTCAACAACACATTCATCGTATTGTCCTTGAATGGTGGTGCCAACACTTTTTATGACCTGAATGCTACGACAGCAAACACAGATTTCAACGGAGCGAGCTTGGGAACATTTGCAGCGGGCTCTTCCAATTTAATTCTGAAAGGTGCTGAGCATAACGTTTACAAATGTGGGGGTGCTGATCTTACAAGTACAAGACTTAATTACAGAATTTATCCTACAGGTTCCCCAAGCGGATCATATACAGCCCAAAACATCGGTTTTACCAGTGGCTTCGGCAATGGTTGTGGTGGACAGGATCAGGTATGGTCTAATACTGGTCTTACAGCAAACTTGCTAACAGGACTCGGCACTGGTTCTTACACCATTGAGGTATATTCCGATGCTACAATTACGTGCTGTGGTGGAACTGCCTTTGCTTCAAATTCAGGTAATAACTATAAGGCAACATTTACTGTGTCCAGTATCATTTGGACAAATACAGGAGCCGCGACTGCATGGTACACCAATACCAACTGGACCCCAAACACTGCTTCTGGAGCCTGGCTTACAGGAAGCGTTGCCGAATTCCAAAATGCAGGAACTGCAACAACGGCAGGGATAAATATGACAACAGCGTCTCTTTCTATTGGACAAATAGATATAACAGCGGCCAGAACAAGAACTCTTACTATTGGTTCCAGTTCTTCGAATGGGACACTTACACTGAACGGAGCTACTGTTGGGGGTAATGCGAATGTCATACTGAGGAATTCTTCAACATCCCTACTTACTCTTCAGAACAACGAGACAGGCACCGGTAAAACAATGAACATCGCACTCGGCAATGCAACAACCAATAGGATCGATGCAGCAGGTAGTGGGGGGATAACCATCAGCTCCGCCATTTCCGGGGCTTCCCGTAGTATAACAAAAATTGGAACGGGCACTTTAACACTTTCCGGCACAAACACCTATTCCGGAGGAACGATTATCTCCGGCGGTACGGTTTCGGCGGGAGCTGCTGCTAATTTAGGAGATGCTGCAGGAGCTATTACGCTGGGGAGCGGTGCTACATCTGCCACGCTTGCTGCTACGGGTTCTTTCACAAGAAATGTATTAAACGTAACCACGTCGTCATCAGCAGGTGTAATTGATGTGGCTGCATCCCAGACGTTAACGCTTGCGGCACTCAATACAGCGAGCGGAACAGATAACACCACCAAAATCGGAAAATCAGGCGCAGGCACACTCACACTTTCAGGTGCTGGAAGTTATGTTGGACAAACACAAATTGGCCAAGGAACCGTTATCGTTTCAAATAATGCAGGTTTAGGTACAAATAACTCTACCGTTGCCCGCGGCATTGACCTCGGACTGAATGTGGGTGATGTTTCACAGGCGAATAATGTCTCCGTACTTGCAACTACAGGAATTACGGTTCCTCAATCTATTTATGTAGCACCCAACACTACCGCTGCTACAAGAACCATTGGCACAAGTGGTGCAACTGCATCAGCTACCTTTTCAAATGAAGTATACCTGGATGGATCTGCTACACTTGCACCGGTATCTGCAGGTACATTGACCATGAGCGGAAACATTATCAATACAGGTGGACTTACGACGACTACTGGTACAACATTATTATCAGGTACCAATACATATTCCGGAACCACAACCGTTAGTTCCGGTACATTACGAATTGGTAGTACATCAGCTTTGGGGTCCACAGCAGCCGGTACTTCCATCACAAGTGGTGCAGTACTTGACCTGAATGGAATTAATTACTCCAGCGCGGAAGCTCTGACTGTTAATGGAACCGGCATTTCCAGTGGTGGTGCCATTATTAACAGTTCGGCAACCGGAGCAACATACGCCGGCTTGCTTACATTAGGTAGCACAAGTAGGATTGTTGGTGGTACGGGTACAATTGCCATTTCAAATGCGGGAACCATCACAGGCAGTGGTTTTGGATTGACATTAGGTGGAGCACAAGGAGGCTCACTTGCAAGTGTAATTGGAACCGGCACAGGAACTTTAACCAAACAAGATGCAGGTACATGGACTTTAACCAATTCTTCAAATACATACACTGGAACAACAACCATTACAGGCGGTGAAATAAGACTCAATCCAGTTGCCAACGCAACTTTTGCATCACAAATTGTATTAAATGGTGGTAAGTTAAGCACAACTGGTATAGCTGCCACAAGAACCTGGACAAATTCATCCACTTTAAATCTAAATGCCAATTCTATTATAGATTTAGGATCAAATGCACATACTATCACATTCGGCAATAGCTCTGGTGTAACCTGGGCTGGTACAACACTTACCATAAATGGCTGGACCGGAACTGCCGGAGCTTCCGGAATGGGCGGTAAAATAATTGTAGGGGCCGGAGGTTTGCTTCCGAGCCAGCTGTCAAAAATTTCATTCAGCGGCTACCCAGGCACACCCATAATTCTGGCCGGCGAATTGGTACCACCGGCTCCGGCTGTAACCTACACCTGGACAGGCGCCACAGATGGTGTTTGGGGAACTTCAACCAACTGGAGTCCAAATGGCGTACCAGGTTCTATTGACAATGTTACCTTAAACCAGGGAACCGCAGGTCCCGCATTTGCAAATCTGAATTTAACTTCCGCTGTTACAGTAACGAATATCACTTTTGCCGGAACAGGAAGCTTTTTCACAGTTGGTGCTGCAGGCTCCATTACGGCAACAGGAAATGTAACCTATACTTCGGGAACCGGGACCTGGAACTGTGCCAGTACATTTACAATGTCTTCTTCGTCGGTACAAACCATTCCTCCATTTAATTATGGCAATCTGAATGCAACCGGAGGAAACCGGACTTTACCTTCATCTGGAACCGTAGGCATTTGTGGTACCTTCACTCGTGGTGCAGGTGCTTACACAGTGACAGGTTCTACTGTAAATTTCAACGGAACAGGTGCTCAGACCATTGCGGTTGGTACATATAACAACCTGACCATCAGCAATGCCAGAGGTTCGGCAAATCTGACATCTCCGGCAGGTACAATTGCTGTTGGAGGTACCTTCGATGTTTCTACACTCAGTGCCTATACGCCTGTAGTTAACGCTTCCAGCATTTTTGATTTTACCAGTGCCGGGGTGCAAACGGTTCCAGCATTCTTCTATGGCAGAATAAACCACACAGGGAATGGTAACCGAACCTGGGCTTCCTCCGGCATCATCGACATCAATCAGGGATTCGGACCCGGAACTGGTACGCACACCATCACCGGTAGTACTGTACGATATTCAAATACGTCTGCAACCACCTGGACTTTAAGCACATTTACAACCAACCTTGCTGCACCAGCAAGGCAATACAATAATTTGATTTTCAACGGAGGGGCATCCACTATTTGGTCTTTGAATGGGATAACCTTAGGAGTTGCAAATGACTTGACAGTTACTTCTGGAACAGTTCAGGTGGGTTCAACAAGTGGTGTAGGGATTTTAAATGTAGATGGAAATCTGGCTATTGATGGAGCGAACGGAATATTAAATCTTTCTGCATCTGCTACAAATGCCGGTACCATTAATCTTCTCGGAAATTTTGTTCAATCAAACGGTTCGTTTAATAAATCCGGTGCTGCTACTGGGATATTCAATTTTGCAAAAACAGTATCATTTCCTGTTCAAACCATTAGCCAATCGGCTGGTACCATTACCAATAATGGAACAACCTGGAATTTAGGAACCGGTTCTACACCAAATGTTGTGGAGTTTGCTTCCAATGTCACCATGAGTGGTGGAACTGTAAATGCAAACGACCAGGTATCAGTTGACTTTAATACATTCGTACTCACCAGTACAGGAACGTTTGCAGCCAATACCGGAACCACTCTGATCACTGCCAATACCAATGCAACAGGAGCCATCATGGCATCCGGTGCAAACGGTTCGGTTCAATCCACAACCCGGACATTCACCAACACAGGTGTAAACTATACGTTTAATGGAACTGCCGCCCAGTTTACAGGAACCGCCATTGCTTCTTCTGCTAATATCGGAACACTTAACTTAAGCAATACTTCCGGTGCAAATCCTGCTCTTACATTTACAAGTTCACCAACTGTCGCCACGGCTTTAAATGTAAACAATGGTATTAACCAATTAGGCGCCAATAACATTACCATTTCGGCAACTACAGCTGCGTCGGTAACTGGGGGTTCATCAACAGCATTTATTCAAACCAATGGTTTAGGAAGATTGATTCGTGCCATCGCTACTGCAGGATTACCTATTAATTACAATTTCCCGGTTGGAACCGCCACCAACTATACGCCTGCGGCTTTCAATTTTACAGCAAATGCTGGTGCCATGAATTTGATAGTAGGTACCGTAGGATCGAGAAACACCAATGATGTAACACCAACAGATTACATTAACAACCGCTACTGGGTGACCAATTTAAGTGGAACTCCATCAACCTACGCTTATACCTCCACATTCACTTTCATTACCAGCCCAACCGATGTAGTTGGTACTATCGGAAATATAAGATTGAACAGATTTGGTGGAACCACCTGGACTGAAGATGCAACCAGTTCTGCTTCAGGAAGTTTATTAACATCTTCATCTCTAAATCAGGGAACTGGAAGTCTTTCCGCCACTGCAGAATGGGCTGGCCGTGTAAACCCACCATTTGCAACTTATACATGGGATGGAAGTGCGAATAATGGAAGCTGGGATGATGCCGCCAACTGGGATTTGAATGCAGTGCCTTCCTCTTCCAGTGATGTTATCATAATTCCTGATGTGGCCCCTCTGGCAGCTTTGGCAATTTCGGGAACCAGAGCCGTTGCAGATTTCACAGTACAAACCAATGGAACTTTTTCTATGGCTGCTTCTTCTCAACTGACAATCAGTGGAAATTATACCTACAGCAGTTCAACGGCAGCAACATTTAATTGTTCCAGCACCTTGATTTTGAGCAGTTCTACAGCGCAAACCTTGCCAGCAGCCAATTATGGAAATCTGAATCTGGCAGGCGGGGCAAGAACTTTAACCAGCGGAGCAACTACACGGATTTGCGGAAACTATACCCCAGGAACCTCTACAACTGCCGGAACGAGTATTGTAGAATTTAATGGAACAGCAGCACAATCCATAACAGCAGCTTCAAATTTTGCCACTTTTAATTGCACTGGCGTTGCAGGAACCGTTTCTGCCAATGGAAATTTAACAGTTGCGACAGCCATGACCATTTCAGCTGGTGACACATTGAATCAAGTTTCCGGAACCCTTACAATAAGCAGCACAACTACAAACGTAAACGGAACGCTCAGGAATTCCGCATCTGCCGACATTGTTCAAACAAGTGCAACCGTAACGGTTGGCGCAACTGGAATGTATGACCATAACCGAAATGGTGGAAATGTTCTGACATCAACATGGACTGCCGGGTCTAATTGTATAATTACAGGTTGTACCACATCCGAACCTACCAATTTAGGTCAAACCTTTTCAGATTTTACCTGGAAGTGTTTAAATCAGGCAGCATCCAGAAATTTATCTGGAACGCTTACAAGCGTACGGGATTTGAACATAACCAATACCAATACTTTTAATCTTGGATTTGTTGCCTCAACGGGAAGTTTAGCTCTGAATATCAGCAGGGATTTTAATATTTCAAGTGGCTTCCCAGTGGGAACTACAGGCACTATAAGCCCAACCATAACTGTTGGAGGAAACCTGAATGTCACTGGTGGTGGGTTTACTTTGGCCAATTCTGCATCTTCAACAGGAACCGCCAGTATGACTGTGGCCGGAACGGCAAATATTTCCTCCACTTCAGGAACTTCCCTGATTGTTGGGGCAAGTGCTTCTAAGGTAGCAACTATTACTGTTACCGGATTAATTACAAAAACAAACACAGGAACAGTTTCCATAGGGCAAGGAACTGCAGTATCTACCTTAACCGCAAATGGTGGGCTAACTGTTACCAATGGAACCATTAATGTTTCAAATGGTGGCAGTGGAGGCGTGCTAACATTGGGAAGTGCTTCAACATTAACTATAAATGGTGGAACATTAATTGGCTCTGCCACAGCTCATACAAGCACGATAAATGCGAATGGAAATGTCACGGTAAGCTCAGGGACTTTAACCCTTTCCAATGCTGCAACCACCTCTACTATGACAGTTGCAAATGACAGAACTATGACTGTGGACGGGACAGGTATTGTTAATGTAGCGGTTTTAGGTATCGGAAATCTAAATATAGGAACAAGCACATCTGTTGTAACCACAACTGCATTGACCATCAATGGTGGGTCTCTTATTTTGGCAAGTGGTGGAACAGGAACCATTAATGCCTATAGTGATTTGAATTTAACAAGTGGTACCATTAGTAGATCCTCAGGTACCGCTACCATAAATTTCCTTAAGCCTGGCCTTACTTCAACTATCCGTGGGACATCTGTTATTACACAGGCAACTGGTACATTATCAGGAGTTATTGCTATCAATGTTGGAAATGGAACCTTGATTTATCCATTATTGGTGTTGGGATCCTCTACCATCAATATTGGAGCAAATACTACGCTCACTGTCTTAGCAAATGGAATGTTGGATTGCGGAGCTTCAAATGTTTTAACTGGTAACTCATTTGTATTAAATGCTCAAGGCACATTGTTAACAGCCAACACCTTAGGAATTACCACAGGAGCCACAGGTTCTATTCAAACTACCACCCGTAATTTTGGAACCCTTGGATATTTTATTTATAATGGAACAAGTGCCCAGGTTACCGGAAATGCATTTCCTGCCAGTTGTGCGATATTGACAATTTTTAATTCCACCGGAGTAACTTTAACCTCACCAGTAACCATTTTTGCAGGGGGGCAATTGATTTTGTTTATAAGTCCACTTGGTGGATTTCTTGATCTGGCAGGTAATAATTTAACACTTCAGGCAACCTCAACTGTGGTGGGAGCATCCGCAACAAATTATGTAAAAACCAGTGGTGTAGGTAGATTGATAAAATCTGTTAGTACTTCTCCGGTTTTATTTGAAGTAGGTAATGCGACTTATAACCCTTTGATCTTGACCCCAAGTGTTGGATCCAACATTCCATATCAGGTTCGGGTTATAGATGCTGTAACCTCACCTGCACCAAATGACGATACCAAACTTATTAACCGGTATTGGTCAATAACTGCACCTACTGCTGCAGCCAATACCTTAACTATGAATGGCCAATGGAATACCGGCCAACAAAACACCAACTATAATGCAGGCTCACAAGTAAAAGTTGCCTACCACAATGGCACCACCTGGGCTGAAATCAATTCCAGCCAGTTAGGTGTAAATCCATTTATCTCAGTAGGAGCATTTGCACTGTCAGCAGCAAATATTAATTCTGGCGTTACATTCGGAATTGGAAAAGACAATGGCTTCATTGGCACCTATGTTTGGGATGGTTCAGCAAGTAGCAGCTGGACAGACCAGAATAACTGGACACCTGCTAGTGCAGTTGGTGGTCCTTTGGCAACTGATAATGTAGCGATCACTGCTCCAGGTACCAATACGCTGAACCTAACTGGGAGCCATACCATCACCAACTTTGACCTTTCAGGCACGGGTACCTTTATCATGGGAAGTGGTAGTGCCTTAACCATCAATGGAGATTTAACCTACAGCAGTTCAGCCACCCCTTCTTTAGACTGCAATTCTACCATTAACATTGCAAACTCCACAAGCCAACCAGTTCCTGCATTTAACTATGGAAATCTGAATGGCACTGGAGGAGCCAGAGTCTTGGCCAACAGCGGAACCATTGGAATTTGCGGATCATTTACGAGAGGAGCAGGTGCTTACACAGTTACAGGAAGCACTGTGAACTACAATGGAACGGGTGCACAAATTATTTCGGTTGGAACATACAACAACCTCACCATCAGCAATGCCAGAGGCTCAGCAAATCTAACTTCACCCGCAGGTAGTATTTCTGTTTCAGGAACTTTTGATGTATCATCATTAAGTGCATACACACCTGTTGTTAATGCAGCAAGCATTTTCGATTTTACCTCAGCAAGTGCACAGTCTATTCCTGCCTTTTTCTATGGCCAATTGAACAACTCAGGAAATGGAGCAAGAACCTGGGCTTCATCAGGAATTATCGATATTAATCAAAACTTTTCTCCTGGAAGTAGTTCGCATACAGTCACTGGAAGTTCTGTTAGATATTCAAATACAGCAGCCAATACATTCAGTCTTGCCAGCTTTACAAGTAGTGCAACACCGAGACATTACAACAATCTTGAGATAGTTGGAGGTGCTACTACCAATTACAATCTGGCTTCAGGTTTTAATATGGGTTGTGCCGGAAACTTTGTTTACAGCGGCGCCGGGACATTTACAGTAGCGGTTAATGCAACAGCTAATACGATGACTGTTAATGGTGATTTTACAAAAACCGGAGCTGGAACTGTTTTAATTGCCAATACAGCAACGGCCACTTTGGTCAATGCATTAAATGTGATTGGAAATACCACCATTAGCAGTGGAATATTAAATAATGTGGGCTCTGCATCAAGTACAACAGTACAAGGAAATTTCACTACCAATGATTTGACAATCAGTGGAACTGGAGCCATGAATATGGATGCAGCAAGTAATACCGCCTTCAGTTCTGTAACGATAAATGGAAATTTATCTGTGACGAGTATCACAGCCAATGCCATAAATTTTGGGTCAGGAACCTCAAATGCCAATAACGTCATAAACCTGAAAGGAAACCTGACCAAATCTGGACCAGGAACTTTTGGCTGCACAGGAACTTTTGCTCCATCCTCTGGTTTCTTTTTTAACCTGGGAAGTAGCACTCAAACCTATTCTTATGCAGGTACAGCCATGACAGTTTCAAACTTTACTGTAGCTGCCAGTTCAACTTTGCAATTGTTAACCAATATGGTTTTAGGTTCCAATGCATCGGCAAGCACCCTTACGGTGATTGGTACTTTGGATGCAGGAGCATTAACTGTTTCACCTGGTAATGCAGCAAATGATTTTGATATGCAGGCAACGGGAATCCTTTCAACCAACTCGGCATCAGGCGTTTCAGGAACCATTTCCGGTTTTGCGGTTGGCTTACCAGCCTTTGCATCAGGTGCAACCTTTATTTTCACCGGAACCTCAGTGAATACTGGCATGTCAACCTATACCGACATCAGTACGGCAAAACAATATACCATAACATGGTCTGGAACTACAAGTCTTACATTGGATGAATCGCTGAATCTGAATGTGTTCAATTTCACAAACAATGGTCTGATTTTCCTTGGAAATTTTGACATCTTTCTTACTTCAGCAGCAGGTGCCTTGACTGGATCAGGCTTTGGAGTTACCAAAATGTTTGTTACCAATGGAACTGGTTCCTTAAGTCGTGCAGTGGTAACCGCACCTGCTGGTTTGCCGTTTACCTGGCCAATAGGAGAGAATACGGGGGTTACAGAATATTCTCCTGTAACTGTTGCAAGTATCGCTGGAGCAGGTATCAATGGAACCATTGCCTTTAGGGTAGTCGATGGAATTCAACCCAATAATTCACCTGCAATCAGTTACATAAGCCGCTATTGGCCAACTACAGTAACTGGATTTAACGTAGGTTATACACTTTCCAATTTGACATTTAAATATGAAAGTGGAGACATTGTAGTTGGACCAGAAGGGTCACTGAGGGGAAACTCTTATAGTACATCTTTAGCAGACTGGACACAATATGCTTCTTCCTCCTGTGGATCCGATTTGTTGACAATTACATCCGGAATTTCAGGTTCAAATATGCCGACAAATGGCACTTATGATATTACTGCCAGAATAGATGTTCCGGTTTATTACCGAACAGTAAGTTCCGGACCATGGCAAACTGTCGGAAATTGGGAAGTTTCTTCTGATCCTGCATTTATCAGTCCAGCCCCATCAGCTGCCATACAGGCTCCTACCAATCTAAATAGTGAAGGTATAAACATCCGAAGTACCCACGCAATAACTACTGCTTCCACCATTACAGTGGATAACATGACCATTGAGTCTGGTGGAAGTATGACCACCACAAACAACAGTTTTACAGTAGCAAATGGAACAGGAACTGACCTGACAGTTAATTCAGGTGGCACGCTTCAGTTTTCATCTGCATCAAATAACTCATTAATAGTTAATACAGGTGCTTTGATTCAAGTTGACGGCCTAATGAGACAATCCAGTTCTGCCAGCCCTGATGTTACCAACAGTGGAACAATTAACATTGGAGCCACAGGTACTTATGAACATGCAAGAAATGCGGGAATAATTCCTACTTGTAGCTGGGCATCAGGTAGTACATGTTTGGTTTCAGGCGTTGGTAACAATATGCCTTCAGGATTGGGACAAGCGTTTCATCATTTTACAGTGAACACAACCCTTACGGCAAGTGTTAACTGTTCTGCAAATTTAACAACTATCAATGGTGATTTTAACCTGACAACAAACCATGCAACAAATGAATTCCGATTGTCAACTGGAACCACGTATACCTTAACCATAGGTGGTAACTTTAACATTACAAATTCATTTTTCAGCCCGGCAAGTGGAGGAGCTGGTCCTTGTAATGTGGTGGTAAATGGTACAACTACAATGAACGGTGCAACTTCCAGAATTGACAAATCAGGGGCAGCAACGGTTAATTATACATTTAACGGTGATTATACCCAGAATGCAGGAACTTTTGATTTCAATTCTGCAGGCTCAAGTAACACAACTGTTAATTTCAGAGGAAATGTGATCTGGAATGGTTCGATTTTAAGAACCAATGGAGGAACTCATACCATCAATTTTGATAAAACAGCCGGCCTTCAAACCTTAAATTGTGGTGCAACTTTTGGAGCTGGTGCTATTAACTGGAATGTTTCAGGCACAAGCAATACACTTCGTTTGTTGTCAAATCTTGCACTTAGCAATTCACTTCAGACTTTTACCGTCAATACTGGAACCACTATGGATTTCCAAACCTTTATTCTCAGTGGAGGCAACACCACATTCACTACCGGAACTTCTCCTACTTTAATGATAGGTTCAACAGCTGGAATTATGACTGCCGGAAATGCATCAGGAAATATTCAAACTTTGGTTAGAACAGTGAATGGCACTACAACCTATATTTATACTGGAACTGCCAATCAAAATTCCGGGAATCTTCTTCCTTCTACGCTTACCGGAGCTGGAAGACTTACCATAACCAATACAGGAGCCGTATCTAATAATACAGTAACACTTACCAATACTTTGCCAATGACTACCCCTCAGCTCAATCTGACTTCGGGTTTCTTGGCCATCGGCTCCAGCCAGGTGGTGGTAATTTCCAGTGGAGGAACTGTGAATGGAACGGGTGGAGATTTTGCCACAGGCGCAACAGGTGGAATGATTCGTTGTTCCTCACCAGCAGGTGGTGTATTCAATGGAAACCTTAATCCATTTAATGTAGAAACCAACGGCAGTCCTTGCGGAATCAATTTTGGAGCCCAAACTGTTGCCATTCAATCCGGTGGTGTGTTCACCATAAATGCAGGTGGTTTTGTAAATACCAACCCCCCTGCATATGCTGTTGGTTCAAATCTACAATACAGTACAGGTGCTAGTTTTGGAAGAGGTTTGGAGTGGAGCACTACTTCAGGTAAAGGCTATCCACACCATGTAAATGTTAATACCACTACTTTAAATCCAGCTTCCTCTCCCGGAGCACCAAATGCCAATATGCCATTCCAATGCGGAGGAAATTTAACCATTTCTTCAGGTGGAAATATTTATATGGATTTTGGAGGAAACAATATGAGCGAAGACCTACGGGTTTTGGGTAACTTCAATTTACAGGGCAATTTTTCACTTTCTCAAACTTCTGGTTCTGACCTTTTTGTAGGTGGAAACTGGATAAACAATGGCACTGGAACCAATGCATTCATGACTGGAGTGAATGGCCGTGAAGTAATATTTAATGGTTCCGGTGCTCAATCCATTGGAGGTTCTAACACAACAGTTCCAGCCTTTGCCTTTTTGGCCATCACCAAATCTTCAGGTGATGTCACCTTGAATTTTGGAAGTACATCCACCGTTACTGTTAACAACAGATTCCAGGTTAATTCTGGGAAGTTCATTTTAGGTAGCCATAGTCTTGTTCTTGCTCCAGGTTGTGCTGCGATGGGAACCGGCGATGAAAACAATTATGTGGTGACAAATGGAACCGGGGTTTTCCGTCAGCAAGTGCTCAACAATGCTGCAGACTTTTGGTATCCGGTTGGACCATCAACCACTGTTTTTGGCCCAATAACCATGAACCAGGCAGCTAGCGGAACGACAGATAATATCAATGTTCGTGTAGTTGTAGCACCAACCTTTACCAATGCAGTAAACGATAACCTGCAAATGGTAAACCTGGAATGGCGATTGACCGAAGGAGTTGCTGGAGGAAACAGATTAACCAACACATATGGTTGGAGAACAGCTTCTGAAGCTACTAATTTCTTGAGGGATGAGGCGGTTTATGTTGGAAATTGGGATGCGGCTGCTTTGCCTTCACCACGTTACAGGTTTCAAGGAACGGTGAATCCACTTGGTGGAAGCAACCCTTGGTTTGCAGAAACTACGCCTTCCCAACCTTTTACGGGAAATTTAAATCCGACCCGTCCTTTTGTTGTAGGAAATATCAATGGTTTGGTAGGATGTTTCCAAACGGCTGCTGCTACAGATTGGAATACAGGAACCACCTGGGTAGGAGGAGTTGTTCCACCTACAGATGCCTTAACTTGTATTTCTCACAACATTACATGTACTGCAACCCCAACAGGAGATCCGGGAGGAATTAATTTCCAGGCAGGAGGCAATGTAGCCGTTTCACCAGGGGTAACTATCACTTTAACGGACAACGCACCTATCATTAACAGTTCCGGTGCGGTTCGGAATTTTGGTGGCGGTACCATCGCCTTCTCAGGTCTTGGACTTGTAAGCGGTGGAAATGCTGTCACTTTCAATAATCTCCAATTGAATGGAAATACCACATTCTCTACTGTTCCAACCATTTCCAACGAGATGGAGATTCTTCCGGGAGGATTTGTAATTTCCTCAAATGGTCCAAATTATGGTTCTTCTTCAACATTAAAGTACAACACTGGTGTGTCTTATGGCAGAAGTAATGAGTGGCGTTCCACTTCTGGTGCTGGCTATCCTGCCAATGTATTGGTTACAGGAAATACTGCTTTAAATCTGGACAACGGAACAGGTGTTAACCGTGCCATTCAAGGAAATATGCAAATTGACAATGGTTCTTCCGTTTCTCAGGGAGCCACTTCCTTTGGTCTGATTGTTCCAGGTAATTTCACCTTAAATGGTGCTTATACCCAATCAACCACTTTCGGTGGAGATTTGGTATTAGGCGGAAATTGGAGTTCTGCTGCCACAGCAAGTTTAACTGCTAACAACCGGGATGTACGTTTCAATGGAACCAGCAGCACACAAACCATAGCCAACCTGGCTTCAGGTTTGCAGTTTGGTTTTTTGACTGTGGACAATACCACAGTTGGAGGTGTTGACCTTCTGAATACCATTACGGCCAATACTTTCCGTGTAAATGCATCCAGAACATTCAATTTGACTTCTGATAAAATTATTATCTCACCAGGCGGAAACGTTCAGATCAACGGAACTTTTAATGCAGGATCGGGAACCATTGAATATACCAATGGAGGTAATTTTACCAACGATGGGACATTCAACAGGGGAACAAGCACAGTTGACTTTTTGAGTACCACTCCAGGTGTAGTAGTTGGTTCAGTTCAAACCAATTTCCATAACTTAAGGCTAGCTCCAAGTAGTTCCGTTAATTTTAACTCAGGTGCTTTAAGAGGCAGAGTTTCTGGTACACTTCAAATGCGTGCAGGTAGTTTCTGTATAGGAAATGCCCCCATTTATGAAGCAGGTTCAAAACTGATGTATTCGGGTGGAGGAACCTTTAACCGAAACGTAGAATGGGACCCAGCTACTTTGCAAAAAGTGGAAGTAACCAATAACACTACAGTAAAGTGTGGTTCAAATGGAACAGGCTTTTCACATGTGATGGCAGATTCACTCATCATTCAATCAGGTTCAACCTTTGATATGAGCGGGCCCGATATGACAGCTCCAACTGTGGTGGGAGGAAGTGTTCAGCTTCGTGGGACCCTTACACTTTCTAATACAGCTGGTGGAGATTTAGAAGTTGCCGGTGACTGGCAAAATGATGGCGGTACTTTCAACTCCAATGGCAGGCTTACCACCTTTAACGGTTCATCGAACGGATCCATCAAGGGTTCATCCAACACCACATTCAGCTTCCTGACTGTAAATAAGGGAATCAATAAAACGCTTACCGCCTCCGTTCCATTTACCATTTCCCGACCTCCTGGAGGAACAACACTTCAGATTTCGGGTGGTATCTTTGATTTGAATGGCCAGACTTTAAGTTTGGGATCTGGAAGCAATACATTGAGAATTGATGCCGGTTTTATAAACGGCCAAACATTAAGAACCGGAGGAACAAGTATAACAGCATTCTCTAATTTCAGAAGCAATGGTTCCAATACCGATACCCTAGGTGGAAAAGTTGACTATTCCGGCTCTGGTGCAGAAACACTAATTTCACCAGTGAAAGGATATAATTTGTTGTGGATAACAGGTGGCTCAACCAAAACCATCAGTCAAAATACAAGGGTGAATGACAGCCTTTGGATAGCGCCTTCTACCACTTTGGATTTTGGTGCATCTGCTTCAATTTTGGAATCCAGAGGAAATGTGGTAAACAATGGCTCGACCATTGGTTCTGGGACTGGAAAAATAGAATTGAAAGGTTTGGCTGTCCAAAACATGAGTGGAAACGGTATCTATAGAAATCTGGATGTAAACAATACCAACAATGTGAACAGTACAGGTACACCAACCATTTCCAGCAAGTTGAATGTTGTTTTGGGTAAAGTACTTCAGGCCTCTGCTTCGGATAGCATTACTTTAGGTTCCACGGCTACAATAACTGAAGTTATAGGTGGCGGAGAGCATTTCGTACGTGGAAAATTGTCCACCACAAGAACGGTTGGTATTTCTGCTGAAACATTTGGTGGAATGGGCGTTGAACTTACTGCTGGTGCCAATTTGGGTACAGTTGTAGTAACCCGTCAATCTGGACTTGCTTTAACTGGAGAAGCCCCTTGCTGCATTGGTTTTACCAGCATAAACCGAAACTGGGTAATCAGGCCTAGCATCCAACCGTCTATTGCAGATAGAAATTTAACCATTACATGGCAGTCTGAGGATGATAATTCCATGGACATGACCAATCTGCAATTGTGGAAAAGATCTGGTATCGGCTCTCCATGGGAAAGTATTGATGCAATACAGGATGTTTCTTTAAGCAATCCAAGGTCCGCTTCCTGGTCTGGTGTTTCCAGTTTTTCTCAATTTACAGGTGCAGACTTAAATAATCCATTACCGCTTTCCTTGCTTCGATTTAACGCCAGGAATGAAAAAGGAAATGGTTTGTTGACCTGGACAATTGAAAATGGAGAAAACCATGCTTCTTATAAAGTTGAGAAATCATTGGACGGAAAGAACTTCTCAGAAATTGGAACCATTGCTGCCAATGACAAAAGGGGAGAAAAATCGTATCAGTTTGTAGATAAAGACCTTAGAAGGGATAGCTACTACAGAATCAGGTTAATTGAAAATAGCGGTAAGGCCGAAACTTCAAATGTCGCCATTGTGCGTCTTGGATCATTTACTTTGCCTGAAATTCAATTATATCCAAATCCATCAAATGCCGGATCAAGGATTATGATAGATGGAAATATGAATTCTGAAGGTTTGATCGATGTTGCAATTTTCGGAACTGATGGAAAGGAGAATGCCAAATTCTCTGGTGAATTTGAAACTGTAAATAGTAGATTTGAAACTACTGTTAAGTCATTACCAGCAGGATTGTATCAAATCAAAGTGATTTCATCTGATCAGGTAAAAACAATGAAATTGGTTAAAAGATAGTTGATTTAGATTTTGCAAATTGAAATGGAAACCGGTTTCGAAAGAGACTGGTTTTTATTTTTTTCAGCTTGGTTATATGTTTCAATCTATCAACAGAGGCAATAATAGATTGGTCTATCAATTTCTTAAAATCAGGCTTAATAGACATTTTGGAGGCTGAAAGCTCTATAAGTTTTTGATATTCATAGATTTACGACCTTTGAAAGGTTATGAATAAAAAAACTGCTTTTTCTGTGGGTCGAAAATTGTTAAAC
>JBIPOE010000165.1:0-2794 GCA_044379485.1 Catalimonadaceae bacterium | reverse complement strand
TGAAACCTTAATTTCAATAATTAGTGGTTTGACGAATGAGATTGCAAAAACTATTAAACGTAAACATGAATCTCAATCTAAAGCAGTTTTAGGAGGAGTTTCAAGTTTTTTAGGAAAAGTAGTTAAGGCAACTGCCAAAGCGGCGGTTTCTCAATTTGGCGTTGAAGGCGATTTGATTGATTCTGTTTTAAGTGGTTCTGAAGAAACTGTAGATTTATTAAATTTTAAAAACGCATTGCAAGATGCGATAAATCAATGTTTAGAATTAGATAAAAAGGAAGGTAACAATAACAGAGGTTTTATATTCTTTATTGATGATTTAGATAGAATAGATCCACCAGTAGCAGTTGAGATTTTAGAACTTATAAAAAATATTTTTGAGGTTGATAATTGTATTTTCGTTTTAGCTATTGATTATGAGGTTGTTGTGAAAGGGTTAATACCTAAATTTGGACCTTTAACCGACAAAAATGAACGAGAATTTAGATCATTCTTTGATAAAATTATTCAACTTCCTTTCTCTATGCCTGTAGCCATGTATGATGTAAATCATTTTTTACTACAATCCTTGGAAGATATTGGTTATATAGATAAAAGTTTTGCGTCAAATGAATCGTTAACAGATAAGTTAACCGATTTCGCCATGTTATCAGTTGGAACTAATCCTAGATCTTTAAAAAGATTGATCAATACTTTATCATTATTAAGTATCATTGATAAACAAAAAACTGGTGATAAAAAAGAACCGTATGAGTTGGTGATAAATTTTGGTTTAGTATGTATTCAAATTGCTTATCCAAAAATATACCAAGCACTTCTAGAAGAAATTAATTACAAGGAGTGGGATGAGAAAACAGCTAAAAAAATGAGACTTCCAGAATTAACTGAATCTCAAGCGATATCTTTAAAAGATGTGACTGAATTTGATGAAGAATGGGAAACTGTATTATTTAGAATTTGTCAGAAAGACCCATACTTATCTTCAAGAGCTTTTCAGATTTCTCAGTTGTTAAATTATTTAAGTGAACTTGTTCCAGATAATTTAGATTTTAGTGATGAGTTCTCAAAAATTATTGGCACTAGTGCGGTTACAAGTGTGAATTTAGATTATATACCTGTTCAAACTAAGAAAGGTGATAAAATAAGATATGAAGGATGGGCAGGTTTTGAAGTAATGTTAAAATCAAACAAAAACATTTCTTCATTTATTCCTACTATAAAAGAAATTCATGATTATTTTGAAAATGAATACAAAGATTTAATTCAATTCAATTACACTCCTAATTTCTTAACTATCGCTTGTAAGTTTCCTGCTTCAAGATCAAGAACTTTAGTATTTATTCGTTTGAAAAAAGATTATGTTGTTTTTGAATTTGCTGGAAGATCTGTTGCAATAAAAGAGATCTCTGATTTCACTTCAGAATTGAAAAATGATTTAGTTTCAAAATTCAATGAACTTTCAACTAAGAAAAAATAGTATATTATCAGTAGAAATGTTATAAAACGAAAAGGCTGTCTTAAAAGACAGCCTTTTCGTTTTATAACATTTAATATAATTACTTTTCTTCAGCAAATAATTTACTTGCTTCGTTTAAAGTATATTTGTTATTTACCAGTAGTCCATCATCACCAGTAGCAACTTGAACTTTAATCCCAACTTTAAGCATACGCTCTTCGAAGTTTCCAACTAGGATACTTCCGATGCAAGATACATCTTCCACTTTTTTATCACTTATTGATGCTAAAGTTGCTTTAGCATCTGCAAATTTACTTCCATTATAAACTCTTAATGTTAAACCATATTCTTTTTTGAATTGATTTTGAAGGTTTCCAACTGACATTCTTCCTGAAATACTAAATTCTGCCATTTTTTTTTACGAATTAATTTTAGTTATTATTTTTGAAGGATCAGAAGAACCCTGTCTATCAAAATATTTTGAAATATTTTGAATCTTATATTTTCCTGATTCTTCTTTAATTTGAGCAATACAAGCAGCATCTTTCCCTAATTCATTTTCTAGATGAACTAAAATTGAATTCCCATTGTCAGATTTTATTTTTATATTAACATTAGCTTCTTCAAAGGTTGCAGAACCATTGGCAAAATCCCAACAAATAATATATAATTCTTTGAATAAATCTAATTGTTTAACTTTTATTATCTCACTGTCACCGCCAAATGAGTCTTTATTCAATGCTATAAATGGAGTAGAGGTTAAACTACCTTTGTTAGAAAAATAAATAATTCCGTTTGAGTCATTTTTTAATTTATAAACTATGGCCAAATCAAAATCTGTTCTGTTTGACCACATTAGCTCAACTTCTAAATTTAAAAGATCTTCAATTATTGAAACTTCTTTTTTCTTTTTAAGTTCAATGCTTTTCTCATTAGTTTTTGTTAGACTTCCAGTCCATTTCCCTTTCATAGGACCTTCGTTTAAGCCACCTTTCCATTTACCATTAAAACCATTTTCATTAAATGTAAATTCAATTAAACCTTCACCATTCCCAACAGCATCGTAAAACTTTCCTTTTAAAATTTCCCCATCCCACTCAGCAGTAATAGTGCCTCTAAAATAAATGCCAGCAACTATATTTTTTTTGATTTGTCTAAATTTTATTGTATCAATAGAATTATTAATAAAATATTCAGTATTATATTTAATCATTTCTTTTAAATTAAGGTTTTAACATATTTTACCATTCCATTTTCCTTTCATTGGTCCATCATTTAGACCAGCTTTCCATTGAGCTTCGAATCCATTTTTATGGAATGTAAATTCTATTAATCCAT
>JBIPOE010000173.1:0-2815 GCA_044379485.1 Catalimonadaceae bacterium | reverse complement strand
GCCTATTTTGAAAGAATTGGAAGAATATGGTGTTGTGTTCAAGGAGGAGGAAGTGCCTTATTTGGGGTATAATCCTTGATGGATATAATTTAGTATAGTTTTTTTTGCTAAAAAGTCCGCTTTTCCTTTTGTGTTCAGGAGAAGCGGATTTTGTTTAGAAATACTATTTCTTTACTTGTATTGCTATGGGTAAGGTAAATTTCATCCGAACGACTTTGCCATCTTCTTTTCCAGGAATCCATTTTGGAGTTAATTTTAATACTCTAACTGCTTCTTCACCAGTTCCAAAGCCTGAATCTCTTAGCACTTCAAAGTCCGATTTTGAACCGTCTGTTTCTACCATAAACGAAATATATATTTTTCCATTTCCTTTGAAATCTGATGGTATTTTGTAATTTTCACCAAAGAATTTATAGAATTCTTGCATGCCGCCTTGGTATTGAGGAAAGGTTTTTTCTGTTTCTTGATCAATTTTCTCCGTAATCTGAATAGTTTCTGTCTTTTCCTCTTTTTCCTCTAAATTTTGAGACTTGCTTAACTTATCCTCATTTAAGGTTATTACTAACTCTTTTTCGCCAAAGTTTTTCCATGAGTTTTTCAAATTTTTATCAAAATAATCTTTTGTGTAAAAGTTGTATTGAAAGGGTTGCGGAAAATTTTTACTTCTTGCATTTTTATAAACAGAGCTTCCTGTAAAATAAGTAAAATCAGAAGCAGAATATTTATTTAATTCTGAATTATGGAAGTGTTTACCATCAATCCAAATTGCATATTTAGAAGTGTTTTTGAAATCAGAAAATTCTTTTTTGGTAGGGGATTTTTGAATAATTGGTTCTGGTGTAAATTTTATATATCTGTTTTTTTCTTCTAAAGTAAGTTCCTCATATTTTTTATTTATCGCTAAATTTCTTTTGCAGTCTTTTATTTTTATTTGAACTCCTGCGTAGTATTCATCTCTTCTATCTAGAGATGTTTGCTCTTTTGCTGGTTTATTAACCTCGACGACTGTCGTTTTCTCTTGAGCGACAGTTTTAAAACATAAAAAGTAAATTAGTCCAAAAATAAATGGAATTAAAACAATTTGTTTTAAAATTGCTTTGGTTTGCGATGTGGTTTTTGTCATCATGATGAGGCGTTTTTTTGTTAATGAATAGTTTAAATTACTGGTTAAATGATATATAGGATAGCTATTAGCTTTTGAAAGCAGTAAATTTTGGTAAAATGATACATTATTATAAGTTGCTATAACTTTTTCATCTGCAAGGAATTCGTGATTGAGTTGTATGGCTTTTTTGTAAAAAATAAAAATGGGATTGAACCAGAAAATCGTTTTCAATATTTCGATAAATAAAATGTCGAAAGTGTGTTTCTGGGTTACGTGTGTCAATTCGTGTGAGAACAATTCTGTTTCTATTTTTTGATTGTTGTAATCTCTTTCATTGATAAAAATGAATTTCAAAAAAGTATGTGGTAGTACATTTTCTTCTAATAAAACCAATTTGGCTTTTTTATAATCTATTACGGTTTTCGATTTAATTCTGGAGATAATTTTCACAATATTTTTTATAAATCGGATGGAAAGCAGGAAAGTGATTAATCCATAAATACTCCAAAATATTAGGTGTAAATAGTTTGTTTCTTCGACATATACGACGCTTCCTTGGCTAGTTTGAATTGTATTGTTTAGTTGAATTGGTTTTGCTATTTCCTCTATAATTTCGAATGTCACAAATGGAATTATAAGAGAAAAAACAAGGCTAAACAAAAGATAAAATCGGTTGAATTGATGCATTTTTTCTTTTTCCAATACCATGTGATATAAGGCAAAAAGGACAAACATAGGAACTGTTGATTTGATTAGAAAGTCGGTCATTTTTTCTTTTTTTGAAGTTCAACATCGATGATTTTTTTTAATTCTTCCAATTCCATTTTTGATAAATTGGTTTCTTTGGTAAAAAATGAAGCAAATTGCGAAGCCGAATTGTTAAAAAAACCGCTTATTAAACCGTTTAGGTGTTTCGAGAAATAATCTGTTTTTTTAACTAAAGGGTAATATTGTCTTGAGTTTCCAAACTCAGTGTAAGCCACAAAATTTTTATCAATCATTCTTTTTAAAAGCGTTGCAACGGTTGTGGTAGCTGGTTTAGGGTCAGGATAGGCTTCAAGTAAGTCTTTCATGAAGGCTTTTTCGAGTTTCCATAGGTGTTCCATTAATTGTTCTTCTGAGTTCGATAATGACATTTGCTCTACATTTTTAGAATTAACTCTACAAATGTAGAACAATAAATTTAATATCCAAATCTTTTTCAAAAAAAATCCGTTTACTCAATTTAGAATAAACGGATTAAATATAAAAATAGAACACGGATTAAAAGGATTTACTTCGTAAAAACACAGATAAACGCAGATAAACACAGATTTAAAATTGTATCAAACAACTAGTAAAATCAGTTTTTATCCGCGTTTTCGCTTTTGCGAATCCGATTCATCTGCGCGCAAAAAACAATTATTTCGACATCTCTACAAAATATTTATAAAACAACGGAATAGTTTCAATCCCTTTCAAGTAATTAAAAATCCCAAAATGTTCGTTTGGCGAGTGAATGGCATCGCTATCTAAACCAAATCCCATCAATATGGTTTTGCTTCTCAGTTCTTTTTCGAATAAGGCGACAATGGGAATACTTCCTCCTGAACGTACTGGAATGGCAGGGACTCCAAAGGTTTCGGTGTAAGCTTTATTGGCGGCTTTGTAGCCAATGCTGTCCGTTGGTGTTACATAACCTTGTCCGCCGTGATGTGGTTTTACTTTCAC
>JBIPOE010000231.1:0-2816 GCA_044379485.1 Catalimonadaceae bacterium | reverse complement strand
ATGGTTTTGAATCTGCTGCCAAATTAAACGGAGGATTAGACTCCTATTTAGGTACCGAAGTAGATTTAAAAGTGAATTACAAATTTACTAAACTCATAAACCTCGAAGGTGGCTATTCGGTAATGGCAGCCAAAAACACGATGGCTTCCGCTGCAGTAAAGAATGTAACCACTCCAAAATTAACAGCTCAATGGGCTTATGTGATGTTGAACATTACGCCTAATTTCTTGAATACTAAAAAAATGTAATTCAAATTAAATAAAATTTAAACCACATAGAAACATAGGAAAAAAGAGTTGGATATAACTAAACTTGTTTTTACAAATCTATGTTTCTAGGTGGTTAAAAAAAACAATCAATTTTAAAATTTAAATAAGATGAAAAAATACTCATTAAAATTAAAAAACCTTCTATTAGCCTTAATGCTAACAATAGCAACAGCTTTTACAACCACTAATGCTCAAGAACCGGTAAAATTAGGATTTATTCCCTTAACCGATTGTTCCCCAATTGTTATGGCAAAAGAATTAGGATTGTTCAAAAAATACGGCGTTGATGTTGTAGTTACTAAAGAATCTTCTTGGGCCAATGTGAGAGACAAAATTCTAACAGGCGAATTAGACGGAGCACATTGTTTGTTTTCTATGCCATTTTCAGTGTATACTGGGGTGGGTGGAAAAGCAGGTTCTGAAATGAAAATTGCGATGATGCTGAACGTAAACGGACAAGCAATCACACTTTCTAAAGATTTCTGTGGTAAAGTAGGATTCAAACAAATGAACAAAGTAGCTCCTGTTGTTGCTGCCAAATTGAAAGCAGAGAAAGAAGTAACTTTTGCTATGACATTCCCTGGTGGAACTCATGATTTATGGTTACGTAACTGGTTATCATTGGCAGGAGTTAATCAAAAAACAGTTAAAATCATTACGATTCCACCTCCACAAATGGTAGCGAATATGAAAGTGGGCAATATGGATGGTTTCAATGTTGGAGAACCTTGGGGAGGAGTAGCTGTGGCGCAAGGCGTAGGATTTACTCAAATTGCTACTCAAGATATTTGGAAAGATCACCCTGAAAAAGCATTGGTTGTTAACAAAGATTTTAGTGCTAAACGCAAATCTGATTTGGTTAAAGTAATGAAAGCCGTTATGGAAGCTTGCAAATGGCTTGATGTCCCAGCCAATCGTAAAAAAGCGGCTGCTATTATCGGAAAAGCTCCGTATGTTAATGCTGCTGCGGCTGTAATTGAAAACCGATTGATGGGGAACTATGATTTGGGTTGTAATCTAGGAACAGAAATTTATGACAACGATTATATGTTGTTTCACAAAGGAGGAATGGTTAATTATCCACGTAAATCACATGCTATCTGGGCAATGGCGCAGTATGTTAGATTTGGATATTTAGATCAAGCTCCAGATTATAAAGCAATTGCTGATAAGTTAATCTTACAAGATTTATACGAAGAAGTAGCAGCTAGTATGAAAGTAAAAGTGCCAACGGATGATATGAAACCATTTTCTCTTACTATGGACAAAACCGTTTTCGATCCAAAAAATCCAGCTGCTTATTTGAAAGTGGTTAAAAGATAAATGAATGCAGAATCACAACCGTGTTTACTATTAAAATACGGTTGTGATTTAAATAAATTAAACTAAACTAGAATATCATGTCAAATAATAATACATTAACAATTAATGATTTAGAACAAAATACAGGAGGTCTTTCAGACGCGAGTGTAGAGAGTTCAAAAAATAACGAAAAAATAAAGGAATTTGTAAGTATGCTAGCAGAAAAAACAAAATCGATTCTTTTTGCAGGGCTGGGATTATTTATTTTTGGGGGTTTATGGGAAGCGCTGAGTGCATATACCGAAAACGCATTGCCAACACCTACAGTTACATTGACTGTTTTGAAGGAAATGATTTTAGATCCTTTCTATGATTACGGTCCCAACGATAAAGGAATAGGATTGCAATTATTTAAGTCAATAAAAACCGTTTTAAGTGGCTTTCTTTTTGGCTCATTAGTAGCTATTCCACTAGGAATTTTAATAGGAGCAAATAAAATTTGTAAGCTTGTTCTTTATCCTATTGTTCAATTATTAAAACCTGTTTCGCCTTTGGCTTGGTTTCCTATTGGCTTGGTGGTTTTTAAAGATACAGGAATGGCGACTGTTTTTATTGTATTTATTACCTCATTATGGTCAACTTTAATCAATACTTCTTTTGGTGTAGCCTCGATTCCGCAAGACCATAAGAATGTGGCCAAAGCTTTTGGGTTTTCTAAAAAGAGATATTTAACTAAAATTTTAATTCCATATAGTTTACCTCATATTATCACAGGTTTACGATTGAGTATAAGTGTAGCTTGGTTGGTAATTGTGGCTGGAGAAATGCTTTCTGGTGGTGCAGGTATCGGGTTTTTTGTCTGGGATAGCTGGAATGCGCTTAGCCTAGAAAGGGTTATATCTGCGATTATCATTATCGGTATAGTCGGATTATTGTTAGACAGAATATTCACCTATATCGAAAGCAGAGTAGCGTATTAAAGTTTAAGAGTTTAAAGGTTTAAAATTGTTTCATAAAATACTCTCTTTTAAACAACCTTAAACCATATTAAACCTTAAACCATATTAAACAACTTTAAACCAAAATAAAAATGAGTTATTTAGAAATAAAAAATTTGGAAATATCCTTCCCAACCCCAAAAGGAAAATATGTTGCTGTAACTGACATCAATCTTTCTATCAAAAAAGGAGAAATCATCTCCATCATTGGTCATTCAGGTTGCGGAAAATCTACCATTATGAATGC
>JBIPOE010000049.1:0-33680 GCA_044379485.1 Catalimonadaceae bacterium | reverse complement strand
GCCAATTAAAGCGTTTATCCATTCAGAAAAAAGGGGAGGGATTCATTTCCTTCTCTTTTTCTGAAAAAATATAGGGCTTAATTGCCTACCCAAAAAGTTGCATTTATCTCTTGAATCTAAGATTTCAAAATTGAGAGAAATTTAAAAATGTACAAGACAACCACAAATTGAATTTTTAGATGAAAATATTTTAGCGGCTTAAAATTGAATACTTTAGCTACAACTACTTTTGAACTAAAAACTGAATACTGTCTACTTTTGACTGATTACTTAAAGCTTTTGACTTTTTCAGCAAGCCCTATTTAGAAAGTTGATTTCAAAAATAGCGCCAAGTTTCTAAAAAAGCTTAACCAAACTTTAGGATCGCCATTTCAATTCGGGCTGAAATTTCTTTAGGCCCTAGCAACTCTATTATGGTCATCAAATCTGGCCCTGCCCCTTTTCCGGTGATTGCTACACGAAGGATTTGAAGAACTTTTCCTGGTTTGATGCCCAAAGATTCCATGGTTTGGTTAAACAAAACTTTTGCATCCTCCAATGAAATATCATTTAATCCTTTTAAGGCGTTGGCAAAAGCTTCTAATCCACTTTTGGCCTCAGGTGACCATTTGCTGCTCACAATGGATTCATCATAAGTGCTTACAGGATTCGAAATTGAGGTTATTTCATGGACCATATCTGATTCGAAAACACTTCGTTCCTGAACCAATTTTACCCATAAGTCCAGTTTCTCACTATTCTTCCATAAACCCAAAGGTTCTAATACCCGTTTAAAATTTCCGGAGAAATAGCTAGGCTCCTTTTTTTGTAGGTAATGTTGATTGAACCATTTTGCTTTATTAATATCAAATCTGGTTCCTGATTTACCAATTCGTTCTATGCTGAATTCCCGAATTAATTCATCTAAAGTAAAAAGCTCTTGCTCTGTTCCTGGATTCCAACCAAGAAAGGCCAGAAAATTAATTAGAGCTTCAGGCAAATAACCTTCTTCCTTAAATCCAGCAATTTTTCTTCCAGTTTCTTTGTCAGTCCACTCCAATGGAAAAACTGGAAAGCCCATCATTTCCCCGTCTCGTTTGGAAAGTTTTCCATCCCCACTAGGCTTTAACAAAAGCGGAAGGTGAGCGAATTGTGGCATATCTTTTTCCCATCCAAAGCTTTTGTAAAGCAAAACATGGGTTGGCGCTGAAGGCAACCATTCCTCACCACGGATTACATGAGAAATCTTCATCAAATAATCATCAACCACATTGGCTAAATGATAAGTTGGTAAGCCATCGCTTTTCAACAATACCTTGTCATCGAGGGTTGAGGAATGCACCATCACCCAGCCTCTTATCATATCGTTCAGCCTGATTTCTTCTTTTGCAGGAACTTTTAGCCTAAGTACGTAAGGGTTGCCACATACTTTTAATCTCTCAACTTCAGCAGCTGGCAATGAAAGACTATTCCGCATAGACATTCGGGTTGCTGCATTGTATTGAAAACTATGCTCCCCCGAATCTTTCAGTTTGGCCCTCATTTCATCAAGTTCCTCAGGTGTATCAAATGCCAGATAAGCCAGACCTTTTTCAACCAGCTCAAAAGCATATTTAGAATAAATATCTTTTCTTTCAGATTGTTTATATGGTGTAAAGGGCCCACCTTCAATTACGGATTCATCCGATTTCAGGCCCAACCACTTTAAGGCATTATAAATGTATTGTTCAGCTTCTTCAACAAATCGACTTTGATCTGTATCCTCAATTCGAATAATGAATTTGCCATTGTTTTTTTTGGCAAATAAGTAATTGTATAATGCAGTTCTAAGCCCACCAATATGGAGAGAACCTGTGGGTGAGGGAGCAAATCTGACCCTTACTTCTTTCATGGATAGTATATTTTTAAGAACAAAAAAAAACCCTTGAAAACAAGGGTTTGATATTTTACCAGCTGGCTTTAACGATGCCTGGGATTTTTCCCTGACTAGCTAACTCTCTGAAGGTTACCCTTGATATACCAAATTTACGCATATATCCTCTTGGACGACCTGTTAGTTTACATCTGTTGTGTAATCTTACAGGCGAAGCATTCTTTGGAAGTTTGTCAAGACCTAGATAGTCATTAGCAGCTTTAAGTGCAGCTCTTTTAACTGCATATTTTGCTACCGTAGCTTCTTTCTTTCGCTCTCTGGCTTTAATGGATTCTTTTGCCATGTCTTGTTTTACTTATTGATGTTAGAAAATGGCATTCCCAAAAGTTTAAGAAGCTCGTATCCTTCTTCGTCGGTTTTTGCCGTGGTCACAAATGTAATATCCATACCCGTAATTTTAGTGACTTTGTCAATAGAAATCTCAGGAAAAATAATTTGCTCTTTAACGCCAAGTGTATAATTACCTCTGCCGTCAAAACCTTTCTCGTTTACACCTTTGAAATCCCTTACCCTTGGAAGAGCTACAGAAGTCAATCGGTCAAGAAATTCATACATGTTATCGCCTCTTAGCGTAACTCTTGCACCTATCGGCATGTTCTCCCTCAATTTGAAGTTGGAGATTGCATTCTTAGATTTGGTAGCTACTGCTTTTTGACCAGTGATTTGGGTAAGTTCGTCAACCCCAACATCAACAAGTTTCTTGTCTGCTACAGCAGCACCAATTCCCTTGTTAAGTGCGATTTTAGTAATCCTTGGTACCTCCATTATCGATTTGTACTGAAATTTTTCCATCAATCCAGCTACAACTTTATTTTGATATATATCTTTTAATCTAGGAGTTGCCATTATTTTACCAATTCATTGTTAGACTTAAAATATCGCTGAAGACTACCGGTAGCGTTTGCTTTTCGGCCAGTTCTTTCACCTTTTCCGGTTGCAGGATTCACCACCAACAAATTACTGATGTGAACAGCTGCTTCCACTTTACTAATTCCACCACTTTGTGGATCTCCGGCACTCGGCTTTTTATGCTTGGTTACCAGGTTTACACCTTCCACCAATGCCCGGCTTTTCTCAGAGTCAATTTTCAAAACCAAACCGGTTTTTCCTTTGTCGTCTCCACTGATAACCTGTACAGTGTCGCCCTTTTTTATATGAAGCTTTACCATCTTATAATACCTCTGGTGCCAGAGAAATAATTTTCATAAATTGTTTTTCACGAAGCTCACGAGCTACAGGTCCAAAGATCCTGGTTCCTCTTGGCTCATCGTTGTTGTTTAACAAAACCGCTGCGTTGTCTTCAAACCGGATGTAAGAACCGTCTTTACGTCTTACTTCCTTTTTGGTTCTCACTACAACAGCTTTAGTAACTGTTCCTTTTTTAAGATTGCTGCTTGAAAGAGCTGATTTAACAGTTACAACAATCTTGTCGCCAATTGACGCATATCTTCTTTTTGTGCCTCCCAATACACGTATTACCAAAACTTCTTTGGCTCCGCTATTGTCAGCTACTGAAAGTCGGGATTCCTGTTGTACCATTTTATTTTGCTTTTTCTATTATTTCTACCAATCTCCATCTTTTCGTCTTGCTCAATGGACGAGTCTCCATTATTTTTACAAGATCACCAGCTCCACAATCGTTGTTTTCATCATGGATAACAAATTTTTGAGTACGGGTCAATACTTTACCATACTTCTGATCCTTGAAACTTCTTTCAATGGCAACGGTAGCAGATTTTGTCATTTTAGCGCTCACTACCAGCCCTATTCTTGTTTTTCGTTCGTTCCTTTCCATGGTTATTTTCCGTTTGAAAGAAAAGTGTTGATTCTTGCAATATCTCTGCGGATGGTTCTGATTTGCAATGGGTTTTCCAAATTGGTAACACCGTGAGCAAATTTCATTTTTCCGTATAATGCTGTTAATTCAGCTTGCTTTTCCTTTAGCTGATCATTTGTCAGCGATTTAAAATCGTTCTTCTTCATCTTATTCAGCGTAATCTGGACGTGTAACAAATTTTGTACGTACCGGAAGCTTCTGTGAAGCAAGTCTTAAAGACTCCTGAGCCTGAGCTAAAGGAACTCCGGTGGCCTCAAAAATAATGGTTCCTGGTTTGATACAGGCAACCCAATATTCAGGAGCACCTTTACCTTTACCCATCCTTACTTCTGCTGGCTTTTTTGTGATCGGTTTATCAGGAAAAATCCTTACCCAAACCTGACCTTCCCTTTTCATTGCACGTGTAACGGCAATACGGGCTGCTTCAATCTGACGAGCTGTTATCCAACCCGCTTCCAGCGATTTGATGGCGAAACTTCCAAAGTCAACAGTGAAACCCCGAGAGGCAATACCTTTAACTCTTCCTTTCTGTTGTTTTCTGAACCTGGTTCTTTTAGGCTGTAACATGATTTAAGTGTTTATGATTTAGAACCTTCATTACGTCTACCACCACCGCTATTGTTGTTGTTTCTGCGATCGCCTCCGCCACGGTTTCCACCGCCACCTCGGTTATCTCTACGATCACCTCCACGGTTATCGTTTCTTCGGTCGTTTCCACCGCCTCTTCTTTCTCCACCTTCACCAGATGTAGATTGAGCAGTTTGTCCTGCATTTGGTGAAAGATCTCTCTTACCAAACACTTCTCCTTTGAAGATCCATACTTTAATACCTATTTTTCCATAAGTAGTCAAGGCTTCAGAAATTGCATAGTCGATATCTGCACGAAGTGTGTGCAAAGGAATCCTACCATCTTTATATTGCTCAGTTCTTGCCATTTCGGCTCCTCCCAAACGTCCTGAAACTTTTACTTTTATGCCAAGTCCTCCAGCCCTCATTGTACCGGCAATTGCTTGCTTCATGGCACGTCGGAATGAAATCCTTGCTTCTAGTTGTTGTGCGATGTTCTCTCCAACCAATTTGGCATCTAATTCAGGCCTCTTGATTTCGAAGATATTGATTTGAACATCTTTGCTGGTGAACTTTTTAAGTTCTTCCTTTATTTTATCTACTTCAGCACCACCTTTTCCGATTACTACACCAGGTTTTGCGGTATTGATTGTAAGGGTAACTCTCTTCAGAGTCCTCTCGATAACGATTTTTGATACACCGCCTTTGTTGATTCGACGGCCTAAGTAGGTACGGATTTTATCGTCTTCAACGATTTTATCAGCATACGTCTTACCACCAAACCAGTTGGACTCCCAACCTCTGATGATACCCAGACGAAAACCTACAGGATTAGTTTTTTGTCCCATTTTATGCTTTTGAATCTACGGCTAGTGTGATATGATTTGATCTTTTTCTGATTCGGTGGGCCCGACCCTGAGGTGCAGGACGCAATCTCTTCAAAACTCTTCCTCCATCTACAAAAACCTTTGTAACATGTAGGTTGGCATCTTCGATTGATAAATCAGGGTTCTTTGCTTGCCAGTTTGCTATTGCTGATCGCAATAATTTGTTAACAAATATTGAACCGGCCTTATCAAGAAACTGAAGTGTACTTAAGGCATTGGCTACAGGCTTATTCCTGATCAGATCTACTACGTATCGCATTTTGCGGGGCGAAGTAGGTACGTTACTTAATTTTGCTACTGCTTCCATTATCTCTTGCCTTTATCTTTTTTACCACCATGCCCCCTGAAATTTCGGGTTGGAGCAAATTCACCCAATTTGTGGCCTACCATGTTGTCTGTAACATAAACAGGAATAAATTTATTTCCGTTATGAACAGCGAATGTGTGACCAATAAAATCCGGAGAAATCATACTTCTGCGTGACCAGGTTTTGATCACAGATTTTTTCTCGATTTTGTTTAATGCCTGGATCTTATTGTCCAGACGAAAGTCTATATAAGGACCTTTTTTTAGCGACCTTCCCATTACTTAGATTTTCTTCGGCTAATAATCAATTTATCAGAATACTTTTGAGGTGATCTGGTTTTCAAACCTTTGGAGGCTTGTCCATTTCTACTTCTTGGGTGACCCCCTGAAGCCCTACCTTCACCACCTCCCATAGGGTGATCGACTGGATTCATTGCTACACCTCTAACTCTTGGACGACGACCAAACCATCTGGATCGGCCTGCTTTCCCTGAAGTTACATTGAAGTGATCTGAATTTGAAGCAGTTCCAATTGTTGCATAGCAAGTCAAAAGGATCATTCTCATTTCACCTGAAGGCATTTTGATAGTTGCGTACTTGCCATCTCTTGCCAATAACTGGCAATAAGAACCTGCAGATCTTGCAATTGAAGCACCTTTACCTGGCTTAAGCTCAATGTTGTAAATAAGAGTACCCAAAGGAATCGCTGCCAATGGCAATGAATTTCCCAATTCAGGGGCCACTTCTGGTCCTGAAAGAATGGTTGTACCTACTTTAAGACCATTTGGAGCTATTATGTATCTCTTTTCACCATCTGCATATACGATCAAAGCGATGTATGCAGTTCTATTTGGATCATATTCAACAGAGGCTACTTTTCCAGGAATGTTGTGTTTGTCTCTTTTGAAGTCAATAATCCTATATGCCTTTTTGTGACCACCACCTAAATAGCGCATGGTCATCTTACCTGTATTATTTCTACCGCCAGACCTTCTGATTGCAGTCACAAGACTTTTCTCTGGAGTTGCTGTAGTAATTTCGGAGAAGTCAGGAAGGATCCTGAATCTGGTACCCGGGGTTACTGGTTTGAATTTCTTTAGTCCCATATTAAATAGCGGCGTAAATGTCTATGGTTTCTCCTTTTGCCAAAGTAATAATGGCTTTTTTATAGGAACTTTTGCGGCCAGAAATGAATCGGGCTTTCGTGCTTCTGTTCTTCACTTTTCCAATGGTGATCATCGTATTCACGCTGTCAACATTTACACCAAACATGGTTTCTACTGCCTTTTTAATCTCAATTTTATTTGCATCTTTATCTACGATAAAACCATAGACGCCCTGTTGATTGAGCTTTGCAAACTTCTCGTTGATTACCGGCTTCTTAAGGACTGGCATTTTAACTTAGAATTATTTGTAAAATTTCTACTGCACCTTCTTCAAAAACAACCACATCAGAATTGATAAGATCATACGTGTTTACGTTTTGAATTGGAAGAATGGTAACAGATGGTATGTTTCTGCCTGATAGATAAAAATTATCGTTTACACCATTTGTGTAAAAGACAAACTTCTTACCTGTTAATGCGATCGCACTCAGTATTTTGTTGAATTCTTTTGTGGAAGGTGTACCCATAGATACAGTTTCCAATAAAGAGATTTTACCTTCAGCTGCCTTTGAAGACAATACCGATTTACGGGCAAGATCCTTTACTTTTTTATTCAATTTGAAATCGTAATCTCTTGGACGTGGTCCAAATATTCTACCACCACCCACAAAAACAGGAGATTTCATTGAACCAGCTCTGGCTCCACCAGTACCTTTCTGCTTTTTAAGCTTTTTGGTAGTTCTGGCAATTTCAGCTCTTTCTTTTGCTTTGTGTGTTCCTTGTCTTTGATTAGCAAGGTGATGCTTCACATCTAAATAAACAGCATGCTCATTAGGAGTGATTTCGAAGATTGATTCCGGAAGAGAAACAGAACGACCTGTATTCTGTCCGTCTTTATTAATGACTGAAAGATTCATTTCTCTATTTCTCTAATATTACGTATGAATTGTTATGACCAGGTAGCGAACCACTTACCAGAATAAGATTCTTTTCTGGTAATAATTTAAGGATTCGCAAGTTTTGAACTTTTATTCTAGTTCCACCAGTTCTTCCAGCCATTTTAAGGCCTTTGAAAACTCTGGCTGGAAAAGAACAAGCTCCGATTGAACCAGGGTGGCGACCTCTGTTGTGCTGTCCGTGGGTTTGACCACCTACACCAGCAAAACCATGTCGCTTTACAACACCTTGGAAACCTTTTCCTTTTGAAGTGCCGATTCCATCAATGTAATCGCCAATTTCAAAAATATTAAGATCTACTTCGTCGCCAGCTGCTAGTGCTTTTGTGAAAGTTTTGAATTCAACAACTTTAAGACGTGGACTTACTCCAGCTTTCTTAAAGTGTCCCTGTAGTGGTTTAGAGGTACTTTTTTCCCTCTTCTCGCCAAAACCAAGCTGGACGGCATTGTAACCTTCCTTTTCTTTGGTCTTAACCTGAGTAACTACATTGGGTGTAGCCTGCACCACGGTACATGCTATACTGGCACCATCTTCACCATAAAAGGTGGTCATGCCTATTTTTTTTCCAATTATTCCTGACATTATTAGTTGAATTTACTCCGCGGGCGGAGGGTTTCAAAATGGGAGTGCAAAAGTAAGGAAAGAGATTGACGAACAAAAATTTTTTGCAAAAATATTTTCAATATTGAATTTCAGGCGTTTAAAGTCCACTAAAAGGCTTCAAGAGATTCCATATTGGTCTTTTAACCGAATCTGCGAATTCAAATTTCTCCGGATGAGGCAGGAAAAAGACATCTAATCCTGACTTTTTTTCGTGGGTAGGCTCCAAAATGAGGTCTGTTATGGGCCTGATGACCAGCAAAATCTTTGGCGAAAAACATCTTTTTATCTCTTCAATATTGATGTTTTCTATTTGCTCTTCATAATAGGACCAGGCACAAGACGTTGTGGGATATGCCATTTTGTTAAGAATCGTTTTTAGCAATGTGGTCTGGCTTATTGTTAATTGATGATTGATGGGCACTGCCAATACAACTTCCTGACTATGTGTAAATAGCACCTTTTCAGATGCATACAATTCGTCCAGTTCTTCTTCTAAAAGTTCCATTTTAATTTTCTAATACCTACTATTTTTTCTAAATGCAAAACTGTTCAATAATTCTGTTTTTTGCCTGATTTGCTACATTTGAACTTAAATTTAAGTTCAAACTACTTTTCTTAAATTCTCCTTTTCTTATTTCGCAACATGAAAAAAGTGCTTGTTTTCCTATTTATGCAATGGTTGTTTTCTATTGATTCCTTTGCCCAAAAGGAGCTAATGCCTTGCCACGAAGGCGATTTATGGGGCTATTGTGATGAAAATGGAAAAATCTTAATAAAGCAGGAATATCAAAAAGCATACAGATTTAATGGTGAAATCGGACCGGTCGTAAGAGATGATGGGATGTGGTGGTTTGTTAATAAGAAAGGACATCTCATGTTTAACTCCCGCAGATGGGCTGACCAATACCCAATGGAACCTACAAATGGCTTATATAAAGTATCCTACTTCGACCCAACTTTTGGAAATGTAGATGAGTATTATAATAAGGTAGGACTTCCAGTAAAGGTGGATAGTGTTTTTCTAAAAGCTGATACCATTCCATATAAGATTTTTAAATTCCAGGATGCGCTAAAAATTGCCAATTCCAAACTAGGTATTCCTTACGGTTTAGAAGGGATAGATTGTTCAGGCTTTATCAGATGTATTTTTAGCCCTTTTGGAATAGTTTTACCTTATTATTCAAGTGAGATTTCTGAAAAAGGCAGAGATATAAAATTAGAAGATCTAAAACCAGGTGACCTTGTCTTTTTTGCAGGCAGCAATCAATATGAAAAAACCGTAAATCATGTTGGTTTTGTAACTGAGAAAACGGACAAAGAGTTCAGTTTTATTCATGCTTCCACTTCCAAAGGGGTTATAGTTAATAAAAGTTCAGAGGCCTATTATAAAGTCCGGTTTTTATTTGCCCGAAGGATTTTTGGATAAAAACTTAAATCCTTTTGACAAACGTATTCTTCAAGGAGGCTATCCCACCTAAATTCCTTTTAAAGTTAGCAACCCCACTATTAACCAGGCCTTTTAATGAACTGGTTCCAAGGTCCAGCAATTGAATTCTTTCAAATTGGCAATATTGGTAAATGCCGTTATGCAATAATACAACCGGGCTTAATTTTCTGTGCTTCAATAAGTCAGCTGTATAAAAAACATATAAAATGTCTTTATTTATTTTTAGAGTAATTGCCACTGCCACCGTTTCATTATCTTTAATGACTTCAAAAAGTTGGTACCGCTCAGGAAAGAAATTAAAAGCCTTCTCCAGGGATTCTTGATCCATACTTAAGCGAAAGCCTTTTCTTTCCCTGCTTTCATTCAGGAGATTAAATACGAGGTCCCAATCTGGTTTATCATTTTTTTGAAACGAATATCCAGCTCTTATGGATTTGTTCAGTTTCCATCTCTCAGACCGATGAAGGTGCTTTTTGAACTCCGATTTTACCTCTAAATGAAAATTTAAATCCTGAAAACCAAGCTGAAAACCATGGCTTTGTAATGCCTTTGCCAGTAGAAAACCAGTTTCAAAATCATAACCGTCGGGCGGCATGGTTATGGAAAGAGCGCTTACTTTTTCCTTTTGTAAATTGCCAATTAATTCTTCTAAAAGTTCATGAACCAATGAATTGGAGTATGGACCCTGAATTTCAATTGAACCAAATGGAGCTTTTAAAGGACTATATCCCTCATTGTTTTGTTTAAACCAGGCAAACCTAGCACTGGAAATACCCCGACTTAATTCAAGAATTTTAGGTTCACCTTGTTGCAAAAGGTATGGCCTGGAATTGAAAAAATAACGAGCGTCCAAATATTAAAGGTTGATATCCTGGCAAAGTTCAACTAATACGCCTTCTGTTGATCTCGGATGTAGAAAAATTATCAACTTTTTGTCCGCACCTGGTTTTGGCGAATCACTTAAAAATTCAAATCCAAGAGCTTTTAATCGTTTGATTTCAAAATAGATATCATCCGTTCTTAATGCAATATGATGCATACCCTGCCCCTTTTTCTCTATAAATTTAGAAATTACACCCTCCGGATTCAGGCTTTCCAAAAGTTCAATCTGACTTTCGCCAACCATGAAAAAATGTGTTTCTACATTTTCGGAAAAAACAGTTTCGGATTTTTCCCGTTTTCGGTCAAGAAGTTTTTCGAATGTACCTTTGGCCTTTTCCGGATTGGCAACTGCTATTCCTATATGTTCTACATGTGTGATCATCTATTTTTTAAGATTGTTGTTTTTCAGGACAAACAAATAAAAACAAAACCATTGTTGCCAGTTTAAAATTTCTTATATGCTGTTTTTTTCTGTAATCTTTTATCTATCAACGATTTTTATTCCATTAGAAGGAAACAATTTTAACCATGGAGATTTGGTTTTAAAGCTATCCAAACTTCAAAACAAAAAAGGGAAAATATTGATCAATATTTTTTCCTCTGAAACAGGATTTCCTGATGATGAAAAGAAAAGTTTTAAATTTTGGATTGAAGATCCTAAGGAAGAAATCATTTTAAAAAATATCCCACCCGGAAATTATGCGATATCTCTTCTTCATGATGAAGATGGCAATTTCAAAATGACCTATAACTTTTTCAAATTCCCGAAAGAAGGATTTGCTTTCAGTAATTTTAATGCTTCAATATTCAATCTACCAAAATTTGAGGAGGCAAAGTTTGAACATAAAAAAAACGGCACTGTCCTTCACCTAAAAGTTATCTATTAAGTAGGAATTACACATTTTTAGTTTGACCACCACATTTCGGACTTCAAATTATAAACTAGTTTTGCAAATATTTTAAAAGCATGTCCCGCCAAAAAAGCAAACGTTTTTCTGAAAGTAAACTGATGTCCAACATAATAGAATTGGGAAAAGACAATTTTCTTTCTATGGCGGGCAATTGGAACACCGAATTTTTCAAGAATTCCAATCCTTTGGTTATAGAATTGGCATGTGGCAAAGGGGAATATAGCTATGGCCTTGGCAAAGCATTCCCAGATAAAAACTTTGTAGGAATGGATATAAAGGGATCCAGAATATATGTTGGTGCAAAAGCTGCTGAAGTAGACGGTCTCTCGAACGTTGCCTTTTTAAGAGGTAAAATCGAGAATTTACGATCTTTTTTTGGTTGGAAAGAAGTGGATGAAATCTGGATCACTTTTCCAGATCCCAGGCCAAGGGATAAAGATGAAAAGAAACGTTTAACCTTTACCCGTTTTTTAAAATTATACCAGCATATCATTAAGGATGAATCGATTATTCATTTAAAAACGGACAATAAACCATTGACGGATTATACAGTTGAAACGGTACTGGCTTATGGAGGTGAAGTTTTGGCTCTTACCTACGATTTATATGAATCAGAGTGGAAAGGTGAACATCTTGGTATCCAAACCTATTTTGAGGATAAATTCACAAAAAAGGGTTTCAAAATCAACTATCTAAAGTTCAGACTTCCCCATTTGGAAAAAGAAGATGAGCCGATTCCAGCAATTTTCTTTCGAAAGGAAGAAATGTTGCCATCCTAATAACCAAATTAATTACTCTCAACCGGAATCAGAGTTTTTATTTTAACTGACTTAACCTTAGCTTTTTCTCTTCTGCGATCTTTCTCACCTTGCTAATTTCTTCCAGGGCGGTTTCTTGTTCGTTTACATTTTGAATCGAATCTGTTCTTAGTTTTTTTAATTGAAGGGCATTGTCATCCAAATCCTGTAGCAACCTGATTTTTTCCTTTTTGTTGCGTATAATTTTGTATTTTATGCTTTTACCTTCACTCTCCCTTTTATCGTGTGCTTTAACTGCCAGACTTACAACCCGCTCTGCTTCAGCCATCTGAGTAATAACATCCTGCCGATATTGTTCAAGTGCAAAGTCGTATAACATCTTCTTTACATTTTCATTTTGGCCTTCAGGAAGTTCAAGACTTGAGCCTGCTCTCAAAGCGCCCATAAAGACTTGAACACATCGCGGAGATACCGTAATTTTAGAAAAAAAATCTATCGCATCTCCTGAAATATTGGCCAACATTAGATTGAGCCCTTGGGATGTTTGTTTTTCAACGGACTCAAATTTACCTATGGATTTTAAAAAACGGTACCAACTTTTTTCTACCGTTTTTACATCAAGTTCGAGGCATACCACAAAACCCTTTAAGGATTTTTCGGAAATGCTGCTGCTGGCAGGATTTACCTCAATTGCCTGGGAAAATACCTTAAATGAAATAAAAACTAAAAAACTAAAAACAAATAATATTTCCTTCAACTTTCTGTATATTAATTAATTACAAACACAACTTTCTAAATTCATATTGCAATTAGAAAATTTGATTTCGCAAAATGAATGAATTCTTCGAAGTTTAGGGCAATTCTATGCATAGTAATTTAAAAAAGCAGGGTTATTCTGTTTTCTCAACAGGCTTTTCAACTCTGATTTTCGCCTTGATTTTTTGGTTTTTTAGTCCTTTAAAACTGGTCGCTCAAACCGAAACCGCAGAACCTTTTGTTCTTAGCCAAAGGGTAGGTGCCGATCTGGATTCTAACGAAATTGAATATTTTAATATTTTCCCAGACATCGACCGGGTAAAAGGAGCCGTTTACAGGCTGGATAATTTCGAAAATTTAAGAATGTTGCTAAGCCTTCATAATGGAAAAGACACTACGATAACCTTTTCAAAGCTGGGGACCATGGAGCTGAGAAAATACATAGATAAACATGAACTTTTACCCGATAGTCAAAATATTGTAAACTGGGAACTTTTGCCTGGTTATGGTTTGTGGAAAATGAACTTTTTTGAAGACCATGGTTCTATTTTGTATATAAAGTGTGACACCGTTACATATGCAGGCAAATTGTTGAAAATTGAAGATGATCATTTAATTCTCTGGGCCTCTACACAACCTTTCAGGCCTGGAACATGGCACACGTATTCAAAAAAAATTCCTGCAAATACGATAACAAGAATTGAGAGAAAACAGGATTTAACCGGAAAAATATTTGGCATTACTATGGGCGCCGGTATTGGGGCAGCCTTTTTCGCACTTATATACGGTAATTTTGACTTTGAATCTTTAAGTGTTCAAAATACAATCTTATTAATAGGCGGAGGCGGGGTGTTAGGTGGAGGTCTCGGTTGGTTATATGACGGGCTAACAATCTCAAGAAGAAAATATAAAATTGAAATGAATATGGCTAAATATTTAACAGTGAAGTCCAAACTGGAGAAAAGAGCCATTTTTTCTAAGGTTTTTCCGCCTGAACTTAAAAACCTATAATCCTGAAATAGGTTATTAATAAATGGCAGACCAATTGGCACAAATTTCAAGTCCTATAATTATATTAGAGAGTAAGGAGCTTTCAAAAATAATAAGCCGATTACTTCGTTCAAACTTTGCCTTTGGTGCCCTAAAACAGTCTCAAAATTCTAATTTTTTACTTTCAATAAGTCAAATTGAAGAAGTCAAATTCATTGATGAAATTGGGGATCTTGCTGAAAATAATATACCATCTGGCTTTGTAGCTTTTCCTTTTGACAACAGAAAAACGAAAGGTATTTTCATACCCAACTTAATAGATTTAACTGAAATTGAGCATATTGATCCAAAAAATGAAATTGATAAGGAAAAAGAGACCTACATTTCAAATAGCGAAAACCACTATAAAGAAGGCGTTTCCAAAGCAATAGAATCCATTCAAAAAGGCAATTTTCAAAAGCTTGTATTTAGCAGAAAACTCGAAATTCCATTTGCCTTACAATCGGTGGAATTACTTGTTGATGATCTTATTAACAAGTATCCAGAAGCCCATTTGTGTTTTTTTAATATTCCAGGAGAAGGTTTTTGGATTTCGGCTTCACCAGAAATTTTGCTTGAAAAAAAGCCTGGCATACCTATTTTGGAAACGATGGCTTTAGCTGGAACTATGCCCTTTGAAGGTCAGAATCTAAAAAACCAAGGATGGACAGAAAAGGAAATTGAAGAGCAGGCCATGGTTTCCAGATTCATGAAAGAGAAATTTGTTGAATCAGGCCACCTGGAATTTGAGGAAAAAGGCCCTATAACCATTCAGGCAGGAAATCTGCTTCATTTAAGAACTGATTATAAAGTAAAAACCGTATTTAAGAATAGTTTTATTTTTCTGGCACAAAGTCTCCATCCGACTTCCGCAGTTTGTGGCAGCCCAAGAAATGAAGCATTTGACTGGCTGGCAGAAAATGAGGATTTTGACCGTAGTTTTTTTAGTGGCTTTGCTGGCATAATTGGCCAGGATTATGGAAAACTAATAGTCTTGTTGCGCTCAGCCAAACTTCAAAATGGGAAGGCTACGCTTTTTTCAGGTGCAGGAATTACGGCATGTTCGAAGCCTGAAAATGAATGGTTGGAAACTGAGGAAAAAATGAAAACCTTATTGGCGGTAATACAATAGGCCTACCGGGCCATTATTGAATCCTTTTTTGAATTGATTTTAGAAAAAGAAGGATTTGGACTTCCTTTTTGAAATTCTTCAGTCCTTAAAAACTTTTTGATCTCTGTTTTAGAATGTCTTCGGCTTGCTAAGACTTGGTTTATTGAAGTTGTAAGAGTTACGACAATTATAGTGGCCGAAAACGCAATTCCCAATTGAAGAAACATCGTTGGAATGACCCTGTGCCTGTAATAAATGACCAAAGATGCAATTGAAACAATACCTAGGATAAAAGAACTCAATGTAAAAAGAATGTTTGCTAAGTACTCAACCTGGTGAGAAAGGACAAAGAAATCACCTCTTAAAGCCCCTATCAAAACGGTAATCAAAAACCCAGAAAGCGTGATACCAAACCCAAAATTTGCAAATTGATAGTTCTTCTTAAGGTAAGAAAGAAGAAGCAATCCCAAGCCAATAATAAAAATTAAAATGGTGCTTAAATGAAGGATTGAATTTTCGAGAATAGTCATTATATGGAGAAAAGTACACCTAGATACATGAAGTAATAAACAGGTAACCAGGTTTGTCTAATGTTATTTTAATAATATGCTTTAAATAATTCCTGCCACGCTTTTTCTATTTCATTTTTTCCAAGAAATGCTTTGGCTTCCTGAATTTGTTGATCAAAAGAACCAACTGTTTCTATTTGCAATTTACCGAAATTGACCTCAGGAATGCTTTCGCAATTGGCCAACCTTGCCAATTCGTTTCCGGTAAGGTACTCAGATTCCCGTATTTTCTTTGGTAAACCATCAAAACCAATCACGTTTTTAGATTTTGGTTTTGGCAGTTCAAAAATGGAATTGGCATTTGCCCTACAATAATATTCATATCCCATCCGCCCGACCAGGTCCATGGAAATCTGGTCTATTTTTCCAGAGTCGAGAACCAATTGATTGTCAAAATGTAAAGCCAAAATTTTACAAACCACCAGATTTCCTGCACCACCTTCTGTTCCGGTTTTGATTATATCCACCACCTCACACTCAAAACTGGCTGGGGACTCCCCTACCCTTGGTGGCCTGACTTTTATTGAAGGTATTTCGGTAAAACCAGCTTTTTCAAACTCATTTACGCCTTCGTCAAATTCAGTGCTAGCCAAAGACATTTGCTCTACAATATTGAAAGACACAACATTAACCACACATTCTTTTACAACCTCCACATTGTGAAGCGTGTGTTTTGTAGTATTGTCCCTTCCTCTTCTGGCTGGAGAAAAAACAAGAGTTGGAGGATTTGAGCCAAAAGCATTGAAGAAACTAAATGGAGCTAAATTGGGCCTACCCTCTTTATCGATCGTGGAAACAAAGGCAATCGGCCTTGGGCCAACTGCAGCCAGCATATAACTGTGCCAGGTTGCCACATCCAATTCTTCAGGAATTATTGTTTTCCAGGTTTTCATATCAGCACTTTACTGGTTTTCTTTTGAAGAAATGCCATAATATTTTCTAAAGACATGGCATTCAATACGTTTTCTTTGGCTGCGCCAGCTTTTCGGGCCATGTAGGTTCCATATTCCATTAATCGCATGCCTTCTCTTTCATGCGCATCCGGATTGATTGAAATGATCGCACCCTTTTCAATGGCTGAGGAAAGATTTTCCCAATCCATATCCAGGCGTGATGGATGTGCGTTTATCTCTATCACAACGCCATTTGCAATGCAGGCGTCTATTATCTTTTGGTAATCAAGTGGATAGCCTGGACGTTTCAATAAAATCCGGCCAGAACAATGGCCCAAAATTGTGGTATAAGGATTTTCAATTGCTCTTATCAATCGGTTTGTGGCTGTCCCAATATCCATTTTCATAGAAGAGTGCACAGATGCCACTACATAATCAAAACCTTGTAAAATATCGGCCTCGTAATCTAAAGAACCATCAGCCAGAATATCAGATTCTATACCTTTTAAAACTTTGAAATTTCCAAGCTTTTGGTTGAGCAAATCGATTTCAGCCCACTGCTTTTGCACCATTTCTTCAAACAATCCATTGGCGTATTGCGCTGATTTTGAATGATCTGCAATGCCAAAATATTGCCAACCCTGACTTATACACCAATAGGCCATTTCCTCTATTGTATTTTTTCCATCACTGTATTTGGAATGGTTGTGCAGGCAACCTTTCAAATCGGAGTATTGAATCAGAGATTCAGATTTGCTTGAAAAGTCCTCGTTCCACTCAAATTTGCCTATCCGTAAATCGGCAGGCACAAATGGCTTTCCAATTTGTTCAAAAAGCTCTTTTTCATTTTGAAACTGGCCTTTTTTCCAGGTTTTATACAATGGAATTCCTTGTGCATGAGCTGCTTGCCAATGTCCGTCCAAAGAATTTAACAAATAACTTTGTTTGGCCCATTCTTCGCTTCCAGCGAAAAAAAGTCTGATAATAGTTCCCTTTTCTTTGTGAAATCCGGCCAAAGTAAAGGGGCCGGAGTTGATTTGATCCAATTCGAAATTTTCCGATTGTGCAAACCAGCTTTTGGTTTTTTGTCGTTCGGAAATTGGAATCAGAAATTCGATTGCAGAAACTACCTCCGATTTTAAAACCAAATCGCCTACCGCTATAAAACCTTCGATTCCAAAAGCTGAAAGCTCTTTTTCCAGAACTTTAGAAAGTTCATAACCTTTGTGCATCAATGCTTTGCCTTGAACGCTTTCAATAAATTGTATGCCAGCCAGAATTGAATCCTGGGCTTTGGCCGCAAATCCTTTTATCTGAGTAAGTTGGCCAGACAAACAAAATTGTTTGAGCATAGCCACGGTTTCTATGCCGGCATCTTTCCAAAGTGTTTTCACTTTTTTGGGACCAAGACCGCTGATATCCAGCATATTTCGAACTCCTTTTGGAATAATGGCTTCCCATTCCTGCATTTCAGAAAAAGTTTCCGTTGCCAAAAGTTGGTTTAAAACCATGGCCATTCCTTTTGAAAATTGAGCAGAAATGGCTGCCTCATCCATTTGGTTTAGGGGCGTAGATGTTTTTTCAATTTCCTGAGACAACTTTCTATAGGCATTGATTTTAAACACGTTAAGCTCCAAAAGCTCCATATAGCTGATGGCTTCTTCCAGCTTTTCTACAATTTCTGAATTAGACATTGGCAAAATTTGAGCCGCAAAATTAAGGCTATCCTTTTATGGATTCAGAAAAAAATGAAATCAAAAAAGGGAACAATAAATCTTGAAAATCAGTTTCATACGTATATGGCCGAAACCATCCGAAAATTGATTTGTCCCTAAACCTGTAAGTTTGTTGAATTATCAACGACCTACTCGCAATTGATAGACAATTTAATCCATGGAAAGTAAAAGTGTTTTTTAGCTCAATTATTTAAAAAAAAGTAAAACCAATAAAAAATGAACCAACTGAATAAGTTTAAGTTTTTACCAGTATGCATGTTTCTGGTGTCTATTTTTGCTTCGGCTTGTGGCCAGGCAAAAACTGAGGAAAAATCAACAGGCAAGGAATTAAAAAGTCAAAAATCAAATCTAAAGACAAATCAAAAAATGGAAGTAATCACCTTAGGTGCAGGATGTTTCTGGTGTATAGAAAGTATTTTCCAGAACTTAAAAGGCGTAGAAAAAGTAGTTTCAGGATATAGCAATGGCCAAAAGCCCAACCCAACATACAAGGAAGTTTGTACCGGAACGACAGGGCATGCCGAGGTTGCAGAAATCACATTTGATCCTTCGGTTTTGAGTTTTTCAGAGGTACTGGAAGTTTTTTTCCAAACGCACGACCCAACCACTTTGAACCGTCAGGGAAATGATGCCGGAACGCAATACCGATCCGGAATTTTTTACCACACGGAGGCCCAAAAAACCAAAGCATTGGAAATTATCAAAGCATTGAATGAATCGAAGGCATATAGCAATCCAATTGTGACAGAGGTAACACCAGTTGGTACTTTTTATCCTGCTGAAGATTATCACCAGAATTATTTCAACCTGAATGGAGATCAGCCTTATTGCCAGTATGTGATACGCCCAAAGTTGGATAAATTCAAAAAGGTGTTTGCGGACAAATTGAAATAGGAATAAGGATTCAGTAATCAGGAGTTGGGATAAAAGGCTAAAGTTTTAACTCTAAAATCAAAAGTGGTGAAAAGGAAACAGAAGTTGGGATTCAGGAGTTAGTAATCAGGAGTTGGGATAAAAGGCTAAAGTTTTAACTCTAAAATCAAAAGTGGTGAAAAGGAAACAGAAGTTGGGATTCAGGAGTTAGGAATCAGGAGTTGGAACAAAAGGCTAAAGTTTTAACTCAAAAATCAAAAGTTTTGAAAAGGAAACAGAAGTTGGGAATCAGGAGTTGTGATAAAAGGCTAAAGTTTTAACTCAAAAATCAAAAGTGGTGAAAAGGAAACAGAAGTTGGGATTCAGGAGTTAGTAATCAGGAGTTGGGATAAAAGGCTAAAGTTTTAACTCATAAATCAAAAGTGGTGAAAAGGAAACAGAAGTTGGGATTCAGGAGTTAGTAATCAGGAAAAAAGAAATAGTAATTTCTAGTTCGTGATAAAGGAAATGTAAAGTACCTCTGGAAGAAACCAAGGGTATTTTTTTTGAATCTGAATTGAAGTTGTTTAAACAAATTTACCGTTGGGTACATTTGAAATTGACTAAATATTCAAATCTGGTACACGGGAAGATTGGAAATGTTTAGTTTATTCACACGTAAAATTCCTTAAAAAGTTTAATAAATTCAGGGAATAAAAATATTTTTTTGAATTTATTTGTTTTTTTGATCTTTTTCTTACATTTGCATTCCCAACACCATTCCAATTGTAAGATGGATTAGTGACAGGAAATTGTCCCTGGCATTCATTGATTTATTTGAGCTGTGAAGGCCACGAAATAAAAACTGCAGCAATTCCCAATAGACAAAAATTAATGGTTAAATATCTCCTCACCCCTATAATTTGCTTGACTTTAAGCATAATTTCAATTGCCCAACCTACCAGCGTTTTCCTTAGAGGAAGAATCTACAACCTTTCCTGGTTTGATGAATTTAGTGGTTCCCGCGTTGATTCTACCCGTTGGGACTTTCGCCGGGATAGTAAAGCATTAAGCACACAACAAGCCAAAAACAATGTGCAGGAGAACGGAATCTTACGCCAGTTTTTGAAAAAAGAAACGGCAAATGGAAAAAGTTATACTGGTGGTGGCTTGATTTCAAAAGACACTCTTCATTATGGCTACTATGAAACCATGATTAAAACGCCTCCTAAAAAAGGATGGCACAGTGGTTTCTGGCTCATGAAGCAGGATGGGACAGGTGGGACCGGAGTCGCAAGAGCATCCCTGGAAATAGATATTCTGGAAAACGATTCCGAAAACCTGAACAGTTTTACCTGCCTGCATAAAAAATACAACCCAGTACAAAATTTAGGAATTAAAACTTACAATACTGCTCAGTTAAATACGAAATTTGTTAAAGTGGGATGCTTGTACGAACCAGACAGCATCACCTACTTTTATGATGACAAACAAGTTGACAAACGATTTATCGGGAACTTAATATCGGGTAAAGTAAATATTTGGTTAACCAGTATTGGATATACTTCCCCAATTAACGAATCTGTTCTGCCTAGCACATTTGAAGTAGATTACATTCGATTTTATCAACAAAATGTACCCGCTCAAACTGCTAGCACACTTTTACCAACGGCAGACGCCATGGTACAAAATGGCATAAATGCATCCACAAATTTTGGAACATCTGCTCAATTGGGAACACAGCTGACTGGTAGTCTGGATACAAAAGAGTCGCTTTTAAGGTTCGATTTGAGCAGCATCCGAAATTATATTGGTTCTGCAAAGCTTAGGGTATATGGAAACGGCAATACCATTTCTGGTCCTAACCCAATTGGAAAAGTTAACGCACTTGATCCCTTTCAAAACTGGACTGAAACAGGTGTAAACTGGAACAACAAACCATCTGAAACTGGTGGAGTTCTTTCTGATCAAACGAGCATTGGAACAAATCCAAAATACTATGAATTTGATATTACACCCCACATTATCAATCAGAAAGAAGTGGCGATGCGCAATATCATCAACCTTAAACTGAGCCAGATGTCTGGCAGTGAAGCCTTAGCAGACTTTTTATCAAAAGAAGCTGGAAACAATCCTCCTCAACTGGTGATAACGCCCTTGCAACTGGTACCTGGAATAATAGAACAGCTCAAGGACACAACGTGGATGAAGGACAGCCTTCTGGTTTTTTCTCCAAAAATCAAAACGATCAGAACCACCTATTATCAATGGAAGAAAAATGGCATTGCAATCCCAGGCGCCACTTCAGCAACATTGAATTTTGCCTCACTTCAACCTTTTGATGCGGGGCAATATTCACTCAGGATAAGTTATGGTGTGGGATTCGATACGGTTGAGACGAGACAGGCAACAATTACGGTGCAGATGACAAATCTAAAGCCGACAGCTATTATGAGTTTCCCAACACTGACAACAACCTATGGGATGGGAGAAACGCTAAATTTGGTTGGAAGTGGTACTGATCCGGAAACCGGGAACCTGAAGAATCCTGATATGCGATGGGTTTCCAGATATTACAGGAATGGAAGTATAGTAAGTACCAGCCAAATTGGAGCAGGTTTTAATCTGGCATATAAAATACCAACTACAACAGAAACAACAAACTCAGTTTTCTACAGGATATTTCTTATTGCCCGTGACCCACAGGGAGCCAGGGATACCGTTTGGCGTGATATTGTTCCAAGGATTCAAAATGTAGCTGTTCAAACCAATCCGGCAGGATATCAGGTTCTTGTAAATGGAACAACCCAAACAACACCATTTAATCTAAATACCATTGAAGGAAATTCCCTTACATTGGGCGTTCCAGATCCGCAAGGAATTTACGTTTTTCAATCATGGAGCCAGGGAGGAGCCCAAAGTCAGAATTTCATCATTCCTGGCACAAGCTCAACAGTTACAGCCAATCTAACAAATGGAAACATTGCCATTAGAAACACAGTTGCAGATGCCTATGTTGTAGGAAGCAGTACCACAAACTTTGGGACTCAAAACGTGATTGGGTCAAAGTTTAATGCCACATCCAGTCAGGTGAGGGAATCATATCTCAGATTTGACCTAACCAATTTGCCTGGTAGTTTATTGAATGCCAGGCTTAGGTTGTACGGCGGATTGAGTGACAACACAAATCCAAGCGTAAGGGTGAATGTCCGTCAGGTAATTAGCTCAGCTTCATGGGAAGAAAACACCATAAATTGGAACAACAAACCAGGCACCATATCAACCGTTCTTAGCTCTACGGATTGTATTGGTATGAATAAGGTATATTATGAGTGGGATTTGACCAGCTTTCTTCAAAGTCAACTGGCTCTTGGACTTTCGACCGTAAATCTTCACCTATCCAGTCCTGATGAAACCGCATCCAGGGTTGATTTCAATTCCAAAGAAGCAGGATCTTTTTTACCTGAACTTAGATTGGCCCTAACTGATGGCCCTCCGATAGTAACTCAGCATCCTCTAAGTCTTACGGTTTGTGAAGGAGCAAATGCCATATTTTCATCAACCGTTTCTGCATTGCCCTCCGCTACAGTTCAGTGGCAAATGAGCACAAATTCAGGTGGGCCATGGTCAAATATCGCTGGTGCATCTCAATCCGGGTTGAGCTTAAGCCCAAACTTTGCCGATAATGGCAAATGGTACAGGGCGGTTTGGACCAATAGTTTGGGAGTCGTGAATTCAAATGCTGCTCTCTTAACTGTAATTCAAAAGCCGAACGCCAGCATTCAAGCAAGTGGCCCAGTTTCATTCTGTCAGGGAGGGACAGTAACGCTTTCTGCACTTCCATTTCTCCCACCGCCTTCTGGTCCGATTACCATAATTGCGGACAGAACCTCAGCATCCGATGCAATATCCATTTTGCCAGTTGGTTCTTCCACACCAAATGGAGAAGAAGTTTTTCGGGCAATTGACAACAACACAAATACCAAGTATCTGAACAATGTGGCATATTCGGGTGGAAATGGAAACTCTGGAATGGAGATTAATCTCAGTTTTGGCCAAGCCATTATTACAGGCATTTCGATAAGTTCAGCCAACGATTCCCCTGATCGGGATCCTAAAAGTTATGCCCTAAGTGGATCGAATGATGGAATTGCCTGGTTTGCTATTTCCAATGGAGCACTTCCTACCTTTACAGCCAGGTTTCAAAAACAAACCGTAACCTTTTCAAACAATAAAGCATATTCCCGATACCGAATTGTTTTTCCTACAATTGTATCCAATGGTTCGGCCACACTTCAATTGTCTGAATTGGAATTATTAGAGACTAGTCTAAGTACTCCACAATTTACGTATAGTTGGAGCACTGGTGCAACTACTTCTACTATTCCGGTTAGTAGCTCTGCTAACATTTCAGTAATTGTTACAGATATTTTCGGTTGCTCAAACCAGGCTTCACAAAGGATTACAGTTTCACCAAACCCACAGATTTTTAATGTTTCGGGAGGAGGAAGTTATTGTTCCAGTCCAGGATCAGGAGTTCCGGTTCAGTTAAGTGGTTCAGAAACAGGCGTAAATTATCAATACTGGCTTACTGCCGGAGATTCCATTTCGACTTTATCTGGCTCGGGTTCCAGCCTGACTTTGAATGACATTACAGGTAATGGAACTGTTTATGTGAAAGCTAAAAATACTGTCACAGGCTGCCAAGCAACGATGAATGGCAGTGCTTCGATATCGGTTGAAACAGGGACGACCTGGTATCAGGATTCTGATGGAGATGGTTTTGGGGCTTTGTTGAGCACAAGCCTGGCCTGTACGCAACCAATGGGCTTTGTTACCAACAGTACAGATTGTGATGACAACAATTCCAATGTTAATCCATCAAAAACAGAAATTTGTGGAAATGGAATCGATGACAATTGCGATGGGCAAACAGATGAAAACTGCGCCCTGTATACCTTTTACCAAGATAGCGATCTTGATGGTTTTGGAAATTTGAGCAGTTTTTTAAGCTCCAACAATCCGACTGTGCCTAATGGCTATGTTACCAACAGTACAGATTGTGATGATAACAATGCAGCCATAAATTCTCCATTAACCTTTTTTGTGGATGCAGATTTGGATGGATTTGGTTCAAGCACAACTGCTTTGCTTTGCACCACAACCGCTCCAGCCGGATATTCCACCAACAACACTGATTGTGATGACAACAACTCGACTATCAATTCTCCTGTAACTTATTTTGTTGATGCTGATGGGGATGGTTTTGGTTCAACAACAACTGCAATGCTTTGCAGCACGATTGCTCCGGTCGGATATTCAACCAACAATACCGATTGTAACGACAACAATTCCAATGTAAATCCTTCAAAAACCGAGATCTGCGGTAATGGAGTTGATGACAATTGCAATGGGCAAAACGATGAAAACTGTGCCATTTTTACGTTTTTTCAGGATAGCGATTCCGATGGTTTCGGGAATCTGAATATGATACTTACTTCCAATAATCCTGCTGTTCCCAATGGATATGTAACCAATAGCACCGATTGTAATGATGGTAATTCAGCAATTAATCCAGCGGCAACCGAGATTTGCAATGGAGTGGATGACAATTGTAATGGCTTCACAGATGAAAATCAAAGCATTGGGAATACATCTGCAATTTCGGGTCAAACAACAGTTTGCCAGGGTTTAAATAATCAGATATTTACAATCGATGCCGTTGAAGGTGCCAATTCTTATACCTGGACACTTCCTTCCGGGGCTTCTGGAAATTCTACAACCACAAGTATTTCTGTTTCTTTTTCAAACCAGTTTATGGGTGGAAGCATTTGTGTCAGGGCTATTGGAACTTGCGCTCAAAGTCCTGAAACCTGTGTCTCTTTAAATTTCCTTTCAAATATTCCTAATAATCCAGGCAGCATTTCTGGTCAATTTTTGGACCTTCCAGTTGGTTCTTCCCAAACCTATAGCGTTTCTTCAGTAATTGGTGCCCAATCTTATAATTGGGTAGTTCCAGCCAATGCAAGTATTTCCGATGGACAGGGAACCAATTCAATTACTGTAAATTTTGCCACTGGATTTCAATCCGGAGTAATCAGTGTTACTGCTTCAAATTGTGTTGGAAGCAGTCCTTCTTCCGGTTTGAATTTGATTTCAAATCTGGTCTCCCAAACACCAATTGTCAACAATCAGCCTCAAAGTCAGCAGCTTGCTTTAGGCGCAAACGTTTCGTTTTCTGTTGGAGTAACAGGAGTTTTACCAGTTTTTTACCAATGGAAAAAAGGAAGCAATTCAATTCCAGGTGAAATTGGATCTTCTCTTTCCCTTTTAAATATTCAAAATTCTGATTTGGATGTATATTCCGTAATGGTTTCCTATGGTCCAGGATTTCCAATTCTGGAAAGTAGTCCAGCTGTACTTTCCCTTTTGGTCAATCAAAAACCTATCGCCAGTTTAACAAGTCCGGTTTTAAATTCGAGATATGCGATGGGCGAAACAATATCCTTTTCTGGTTCTGCCAATGATCCTGAAACTGGAAATTTAGCACCATCAAGCCTGGAATGGAGGTTTCAATACTTCAGAAATGGGCTTTTGGCTTCAACTACCAACCAAGCCAATGGAGCCAATGGTTCTTATACCATTCCTAAAACCACGGAAACAAGTACCAATGTCTTTTATAGAATTTTATTGATTGCCACTGATGTTCAAGGACTGAAAGATACGGCTAGCAGGGACATTTTACCAAGAATAAGAACACTTACAATTGCAACACAACCAATTGGCCTTCAGCTATTATTTAATGCCCAGACCCTTGTCAGTCCTATTAACCAGACTTTAATAGAAGGTAGTGCATTTTCGGTTTCTGCACCTGGTCCTCAAGGATCAAATCAATTCAGTTATTGGAGCCAGGGAGGTGCAAATGCCCAAACCATTACAATTCCTGCCAGCAACCTAAATCTGACTGCCTTTTTTGCTCAACCTGCAAGTTTTACTTTAAATCCTGTTGCAGATTCCTATATTCAAAGTGGGTCTGGTGCAGCCTTAAATTTTGGATTGTTAAATACGCTCATTGTGAAGGCCTCTACCGACCCGTTATGGGTAAGAGAATCAGTTATCAGATTTGATATCAGCGGAATAAGTGGAAATCTGCTTAATGCCAGACTACGGATTTTTGGAGGCCTTAGCGATAACAACAATTCTTTTGTAACAGTTGAGGTAAAAGAAAATACCACAAACTGGACTGAAACAGGGGTAAACTGGAACAACAGACCAAGCCACCTGAACCCAATTATTGCAACTCAAAACATTTCAGGTACAAGCAAGAAAACCTATGAATGGGAATTATCAACTTATATCCTGGCCCAAAGAGCATTGGGTAGAAACACTATTGATCTTAAGTTGGTTAGTCCAGTTGCAACAGCAAGCAGAGTAGATTTTAATTCAAAAGAAGCCGCAAGTAATAGACCTGAATTGGTAATAACCGCCATTGCAGGAGCACCAGTTATTTCCTCTCAGCCTCAAAGTTTACAGGTTTTAACAGGAGGGAATGCTGTTTTCGCTGTGGTGGCATCAGGTTCCCAATCCTTGGTTTATCAATGGAAAAAAGATGGTTTTAACATTTCCGGGGCCAATGGCGCTTCATATACCATTTCAAATGTAAGCATTGGAGATGCAGGCGCTTATTCTGTAGAAGTGAGTTATGGTTCTGGTACACTTTCTACGATAAGTAGCTCTGCAACTTTAACAATCTCACAGCCAAACAGTAAACCAACTGCAAGCATTTCAACACCAATTCTGAATTCAACTTTCGGTGGTGGACAATTGATTTCCTTCTCTGGGTCCGGAACTGACCCTGAAACAGGCAACCTAGCTGGAACAGCCTTGCAGTGGTACATTCAATATATCAGAAATGGGGTAATCAGCCTGGCTATGAGTAACCAAACTGGTGCTTCTGGTAGTTTTACAGTTCCAGTTCAAATTGAAACTTCGACCAATGTTTCTTACAAAATTTTTCTAATAGCGACCGACCCGGCAGGACTTAGAGATACAGTTTCAAGAATCATTTCTCCTAGAATTTTTAATTTGACATTGTTAAGCAATCCCGCTGGTTTACAAGTGGTTATTGATGGGACTACTTTGAATTCTCCTGCAACCGTTTCATGCGTGGAGGGAATGCAACGAAATATTGGGGTAAGTAGTTCGCAAGCCGGATTGGTATTTGGGTCCTGGTCTCAGGGTGGAGTACAGAATCAAACCATTTCTATGCCAGCTGCAAATACTACCTATACTGCAAATTTTGTTTCCGCAGCCTCGGTTACTTTTACCTCAACTGCAGATTCTTATGTGCAAAGCGGAACCAGTGCCAATTTGAATTTCGGGACAACAATCAGCATGGCAACAAAAGCATCAACTGACCCACTTTGGGTAAGAGAAACTTTAGTTCGGTTTGATATCAGTTCCTTTTCTGGCTCTGTGGCATCTGCCAAATTGCGTTTGTTTTGTGGCTTGAGTGATAATTGGAATCCTTCAGTTCAGATTGATGTAAAGGAAATTCCTCTTGCAAATACCTGGACAGAGACTGGTGTAACCTGGAACAACAGACCAGCAGAGCTTTCACCAGTTTTGGCAAGTCAAACCATTGCAGGTACTACCAGAAAAACCTACGAATGGGATTTATCTAACTACATAATGGCCCAAAGAGCATTGGGTAGAAACATCATTGATCTTAAGTTGGTTAGTCCTGTGGCAACAGCAAGCAGAGTAGATTTTAACTCAAAAGAAGCCGCAAGTAATAGACCTGAATTGGTAATAACCGCCATTGCAGGAGCACCAGTTATTTCCTCCCAGCCTCAAAGTTTACAGGTTTTAACAGGAGGGAATGCTGTTTTCGCTGTGGTGGCATCAGGTTCCCAATCCTTGGTTTATCAATGGAAAAAAGATGGTTTTAATATTTCCGGGGCCAATGGCGCTTCATATACCATTTCAAATGTAAGTAGTGGAGATGCAGGCGCTTATTCCGTAGAAGTGAGTTATGGTTCTGGTACACTTTCAACGATCAGCAACTCTGCAACTTTAACAATTTCACAGCCAAACAGTAAACCAACTGCCAGCATTTCAACACCAATTCTGAATTCAACTTTCGGTGGTGGACAATTGATTTCCTTCTCTGGGTCCGGAACAGACCCTGAAACCGGTAATTTACCCGGAACAGCCTTGCAGTGGTACATTCAGTATATCAGGAATGGTGTTAGCAGCATGGCTATGAGTAATCAAACTGGTGCTTCTGGTAGTTTTACAGTTCCAGTTCAAATTGAAACTTCGACCAATGTTTCTTATAGAATTTTTCTAATAGCAATTGACCCAGCTGGACTTAGAGATACCGTTTCAAGAATCATTTCTCCTAGAATTTTTAATTTGACATTGTTAAGCAATCCTGCTGGTTTACAAGTGGTTATTGATGGAACTACTATGAATTCTCCTGCAACCGTTTCATGCGTAGAGGGAATGTTACGAAATATTGGGGTAAGCAGTTCGCAAGGCGGATTGGTATTTGGGTCCTGGTCTCAGGGTGGAGCACAGAATCAAACCATTTCTATGCCTTCTGCAAATACTACGTACACGGCAAATTTTATTCCTGCGTCCTCGGTTACTTTTACCTCAACTGCAGATTCTTATGTGCAAAGCGGAACCAGTGCCAATTTGAATTTCGGGACAACAATCAGCATGGCAACAAAAGCATCAACTGACCCACTTTGGGTAAGAGAAACTTTGGTTCGGTTTGATATCAGTTCCTTTTCTGGTTCTGTTGCCTCTGCGAAATTGCGTTTGTTTTGTGGCTTGAGCGATAATTGGAATCCTTCTGTTCAGGTGGATGTAAAGGAAATTCCTCCTGCAAATACATGGACAGAAACTGGTGTAACGTGGAACAACAGACCAGCTGAGCTTTCACCAGTTTTGGCAACACTTCCTGTGGTTGGTTTTGCTAAAAAATATTACGAATGGGATTTGACAAGTTTTATATTGGCACAAAGGGCTTTGGGTAGAACAAGTATCAATTTAAAAATAATTTGCCCGGTTGCCACAGCCAGTCGGGTCGATATCAATTCAAAAGAAGCGGGTGTTAATATGCCTCAATTGGTTTTAACTTCATCGGCATCTTTGGGTCGTCTGGCTTTACATAACAATGAAGTAGTAGAAGAATTGGAAGATCTTGAAATTGCTATCTATCCAAATCCCGCTCATGGAAAATTTGTATTAAATGGGTTACTTCAAAATCAAAAGAATAACATCAGAATAGTTGATGTTTCAGGTAGAATTCTTCACAATGAAGTAATTGAAGGTTTGGTATCAAGAGACTTTGACATCAGTGCCTTTAAGGCTGGTGTGTATTTTATCAAAATGGAGACTGAAAATCAATCGATATTTAAAAGGCTAATTGTTAGGTAGTTGAATTTCAGATTAAGGATTTGAAACAAGTCCTGAAAAAATCAGCAATTCCTGGCTGATTTTTTCAGGTTTAAAAAAAAGAGCTTTACCTTTTGTCTGGGTAAAGCTTTTTTTCTTTAAAATAGTAGCTGATTATTAAGGATGTAGAATAAACAATTCACCCTCTGCAGTGTATAATTGCCTCCTATTTTCGTTTGATAACTTTAAGTGAATTCAGGGAATCTCTTCGTAACAATAAGGAGTCTTGCCTTTGCATGATCCTCAGATTTTGTTCGTGCATAGTTTCAATATGCAAAACCGTTTTTTCGATTTTTTCTACTGCAGAAACCAGGTTGGTTTTCATCGTTGCAACCTGAGCCGTTATTATTTTGATGCTGATTGCCAGAAGAACAATTCCAAAAATTTTGCCCATTACTTTCAAACCATCGTCTCCGATTTTATCTTCCAGCCATTGCGAACTTTTCAACACCGTGAAAACCAATATCAAATTGACAAAAATGCCAATCAAAATGCTTTCATAACTAAACTGAGAACGCAATGAGACCAATGTGGTCATTGTACCAGCGCCAGCTATTATTGGAAATGCGAGCGGAACAATAGAACCGCCAGTCGTTTCAGGTCCTGAATCCTTAAAAAACTTCCGACCCAAAATCATCTCCATACCCATGATGAGCATAACCACCGCTCCAGCAATCGCAAACGATTGAATATCAACACCAAAAAGTTTAAGAATTTTATCACCCAAATACAGAAATGAAAACATAATGCCACCCGCAACCAAAGTTGCTTTTAGTGGTTCTATGCCGCCGCCCTTTTTCTTTATGTCAAGAATTACAGGAATGGAGCCCAGAATATCTATTACTGAAAACAGAATAAGACTAACCGAACCAATTTCTTTAACAGCATCGAGATTCATAGCAGCAAGTTGGGAAACAAAAAGGAACTGGATTATTTTTTTTATTTTTCAACTATTGATCAATATTTTAATCAGCTCATTTTCAATAATAAATCCGTTTATAAACGCTTACAAATGAATATAAACGACTATAAATATTTAGCTACCGATTTGACCAAATGTCACCTCCCACCTTTGCATCGTCGAATTCAACGACACAATTTTCAAATCTTACAAACAAAAAATTCTTATGAACGCTCTAGTAAATTCAGTTCGCCTTATGGGTAACCTTGGCAAAGATCCAGTAATCAAATCATTTTCAAATGGAGGCAAAGTTGCCAATTGCACAATTGCAACTGCGCATTTTTCCAAAGATAAAGAAGGCAACAAGGTTGAAGAAACAGATTGGCACAACATTGTCATAAAAGGAAAACTTGCGGAAGTGGCTGAAAAGTACCTGAGCAAAGGCTCAAAAATAGCGGTAGAAGGCAGTCTGAGAAACCGAAAATATACAGACTCTGCCGGGGCAGATAAGTTTATCACTGAGGTAATTGTGAATGATATTCAGTTTCTAAGTAAAAAGGAAGGATAAAACCAGTCAAATTCACCAAAGACCCACATTGATTGAAAATCAAATAAAATTCTGATTCAGAAACTTTTATTTCTGAATCAGAATTAAAAAATTGAAAATAAATTTATTGGCAAAAACTATGTTTAGAAAAGCAGCAAGATTTGTTTTCCTATTTTAAAATTATATGCAGGCTCTTTTGCAATAAGCTTGCATATTTGGCCTGATGGAAATTGAACCACTTTACTCAGCATTTCTTCGTTCTTCTGGCGTAAATACGGATACCAGAAGCCTTCAGGCTGGTCAAATGTTTTGGGCTTTGAAGGGTCCGAATTTTAATGGCAACCAATATGCGAAAAAGGCCCTGGAAATGGGTGCCAGCTTTGTTGTGGTGGATGAAGAAACAGGCATTCGGGATGCCAGAGTTTTAAAGGTAAAAGATGGCCTTAAAAACCTGCAAAAGTTGGCACATCACCATCGCTTGGTTTGGGGAAAGGAAATAATCGGGGTCTGCGGTTCAAATGGAAAAACTACGACCAAAGAACTTATTACCAGAGCTTTGGCTACAGAAATGAATGTATTTTCTACACCTGGCAATTTGAACAACCATATTGGTGTGCCACTTTCTTTGCTAAAACTTGAGGCTGAGCACGACATTGCGGTTATAGAAATGGGCGCCAACCATGCTCGTGAAATTGACGACCTTTGCTATATCGCTGAACCTAACTCCGGCCTGATTACCAATATTGGAAAGGACCATTTGGAAGGCTTTGGCAGCATTGAAAAAACGGCAAAAGCCAATGGAGAACTTTTCGATTTTCTGCACCACCATTTGGGTACTGCATTTATCAATACCAGTGATGAATGGAATGAAAAGCTGAAATCCAAAATTCAAAAAAGGCATTCCTATCCAGGTGAAACAGATGATGTGCTGGTGGAATTAGAACCCTCCGATTTTTACCTCAAAATCAAATATGCAGGAGAGGTTGCGGAAACCCGGTTGATGGGAAAATACAATTTCAACAATCTGGCAACGGCTTTGGCGGTCTCTGCTTTTTATAAAATCGATCCCAAAAAAGCATTGGATGCAGTGGCTAGTTATGAGCCTGCCAACAACCGGTCTCAGATCGTAAAAACGGAAAGGAATACTGTTATTTCTGATGCTTACAATGCGAACCCAAGCTCTGTTTTGGCGGCCCTGGAAAATCTTTTGGACATAAAAGCTGACAAGAAAACCGCTATCCTTGGTGATATGCTTGAGCTTGGAAAGGAATCTGGCAAAGAGCACCGTGAACTGGCCCATTGGGCCAAAAAACATAGAGATATCCGATTTATGGTGACAGGAAAAGAGATGGAAGAGTTTTCAAAATCGTTTCCTGAGGCAGTCTATTTTGCAAAAAAAGAAGATTTGTTTGCCTTTTTGGAAAGTGAGAAACTGGAAAATGAAATTGTATTGCTAAAAGGTTCCAGGGGTATGAAGCTGGAAAGTTTGATTCCGGTTTTGTAGGTTAGAGCGCTTTATTCTTTACAGCAATTATTTGAGCAGCAATGCTTATGGCAATTTCTTCAGGCGTTTGGCTTTTGATAAACATACCAACAGGCGCATACATAGAAGCCAACCAGGTTTCATCAAAGCCTTCTGATCTATAATCGGACATCATTTTTTCTATCTTCTTTTTGCTTCCTAACACACCCAGAAAAGCAAACTTTCTATCTTTCAAAGCCCTGATGGCCAGGTCGTCGGTTCTGTAGCCAAAGGTCATGATGACTACAAAATCATTTGGGTTTTCGGGGATGAGTTCAGACAAATATGTAAAATCGGAAACGACTACTTTTTCAAACACAAACTGATTTTCAGCCATAGTATTTAAGTTTTGCCGGTCGTCATACAAATGGATTTGAAAATCCATCATGGCCATAATTTTGCTAAAAGCGAGTGCACAATGGCCTGCGCCCACAATATGCAAGCGAGTCCGGAACCCAAGCGATGCGGTATAAAACCAATCGTTTTCTGAAGATATTATGGATTCAGATTTTTGAAAAGTTGGCTTGGCCACAAATTCAATGCCTTCGGTTTTTAAAGTCAAAGTTCCTGTTTCTCCCTTTTCAAAGCTTGTATTCAGTTTTTTAACAGCCTCTAAATCTTTGTTTTGTAAAGAATAAATAAGAATGGTCTGTTCGCCGGAGCAAATCATACCACTTTGCTGTTTGGGTGCAGACTTGTCGTGGATTTGTCTGTGGATTGAAACTTCGGCATTGGCTTTTCTAAGCATTTCCTTTGACATTTCCACAAACTTATGCTCCATTATCCCGCCTCCAATTGATCCTACCATTCCCTCATTTTGGTTTACGGCCATGCAAAAACCTTCCCGGCCGGGGCTACTACCAAGGCTTTCTAAAACATACAATAAAACTGTAGGAATTTTTAGCTCCAGATTTTTCTGAATAAAACGCCATGTTTCAAGATTTCTCGTCACGCCTCAAATGTGAGAAAAATTGCAGTCCATTCAAATTTGTACGTTAAAACCTTCTATACAACTAAATTTTAAGCAGCCTGATTTTTAAGGAGTTCCAGTTTGCGTTCGAGATAGGCAATTTTGGCCTGTTTATATTTGGATTGGTAATCCTTGAGGTCTAAAGGTTTGAATT
>JBIPOE010000230.1:0-2831 GCA_044379485.1 Catalimonadaceae bacterium | reverse complement strand
ATTACAAATTCAGCAGAATCAAACCAGGTAACTCCAATTGGTGCTCCATCTGGCCTAGCTGCTTCATCCACACCTGGAAGTGTTACACTTTCCTGGTCTAACGTTGTGTCTGCCACGAGCTATAAGGTTTATCGTTCAACCACTTCTTTATCTTCTTATACTCAAATCGCAACAGTAACGGCCCCAACAGCAAGCTATACAGACACTGTGGCAAGCGGAACGACCTATTACTATGTTGTGAAATCTTATAATGGTGCAGACTCAGCGAACTCCACTGAGGTAAGTGCAAGACCAATTGCAAACTTTACCATTGGTTCTACTTCTTCACCTAGCTCGAGTTCAATCACTGTTAATTGGTCGGCCCCTGCTGGTGCTGCCTCCTATATTGTCCGCTACGGAATAGCGACTGGTTCCTACCCGTCTGCTTTAGCGAGTACCACTTCTACTACAGCAACAATCTCAGGTCTCAACGCTGGAACAACTTACTACATTATTGTAGAAGCAAAAAATACTGTCGGCTCAGGAGCTGTCGTCAATTCTTCTCAAAGAAGTCAACTCACGGCCCTCGGTGCTCCGTCTGGTCTAGTGGTTTCTTCAACAGCTCTTAATCAAGTGGGTCTGAACTGGACTAATATTCCGGCCGCAACCAAATACTTAGTTTATAGAAAAATTGGTGCAGGCTCCATGACTCTTCTTGATGGAAACGTAATGACGAATGCTTTTATTGATACGTCTCCTACTTATGGTCAAATTCACACATACGCAGTTTCTGCCTTTAATGGGTCAGAATCTGCCCAATCATCAAACGTAACCATAACGCCAATAAGTTCGTTCACACTTACAGCAGTGACTGGAGCTTCTTCATCTCAAATTAACGTTTCATGGGCCGCTGCCACTGGTGCGACTGCCTACACTGTACGTTATGGACTAAGTCCTTCCAGTACAACTTTTAGTGTCTCGGCCGGTTCGGCAACATCGTACACTCTTACCTCACTCAGTTCTGGTACGACATATTATGTTTCTGTTAGTGCAACAAACTCCTCAGTAGCGACGAGTACTTCTGATGAATTAAATGCAACAACTGCTGTCGGAGCTCCAGTTATCACTTTAGCGGCAACTCCAACTGTAGCGACTATTTCTTGGTCTGCAGTCTCAGGTGCCTCAAGTTATAATATTTATCGCTCCCTCACGTCGGGATCAGGTTTCACAAAAATTTCTGATTCATATGAAGGCACAAGCTACAGCGATACAGGCCTAACGAACGGAACAACTTATTTTTACAAATTGACCGCCAACAATGGAATTGAGTCGGCTTACTCAACTGAAGGAAGCACTCAGCCTATTGAAAGCTTTAGTGTGACATCGGCCGTGACTTCATCATCAAGCCAAATTGTTGTGACTAGACCAACAGTCGCAGGTGCTTCAACTTACGATATCCTTTACAGCGCAACTTCTGGTGGTCCGTATACAGCTGTAGCAACTGCTGGTGTGAACCCTTACACGCTAGCTTCACTTTCAGCGGGCACAACCTACTTTATTAAAGTGAGAGCGAATAATGCTGTTGGTACCGGTACAAATTTTTTAACAGCAGAGACTTCTGCCACTACTTCAACTGCAGCCCCAGGATCTCTTGCGGCAACAATCACTTCAGGATCAGTTGCTTTGACTTGGTCTGCCTCAGCTGGAGCAACAAACTATAAAGTCTATCGAGCGAGTTCTTCTGGCGGTTATGGAACTGCCCTTGCAACAGTTACATCGACTAACTATACCGATACTTCAGTTTCTAACGGAACAACTTACTTCTATGTGGTTAGATCAAATAATGGTATTGAATCTGCAAACTCAAATGAAGTTTCCGCCCTGCCTATGGCAAGCTTCACCGTTACTTCACTGACCTCCGCCTCCTCTACTAGTTTAGTTGCGACTTGGCCTACTGTAACAGGGGCCGGGACTTACGAAATTAAGTGGAGAACCACCTCAGGTAGCTATGGGGCTGCAGTCACAGGGTTAGCTACTACCAGCTACACGATTAATGGTCTTTCTTCTGGTACTGGTTATTACGTACAAGTGATTGCGAGAAATATCATTGGATCTGGGACGACTGTGACCTCCGCAGAATATGGTCCATCTTATACTCCTGTTGCTGCTCCAACTGGATTAGCGGCAATTGGTGGAACATCCCAAGTAGCACTCTCTTGGAGTGCAGTAACTGGAGCGACTTCAGGTTACAATATTTACTTTTCAACAACTGCAAGTGGCCCTTATACCCTTGCAGGAACTTCAGCTACGACTGCTTACACTCATACCGGGATCACGAACGGTACAACTTATTTCTACGTTGTGAGATCAAATAATGGCTCTGAGTCTGCCAATTCTACTGAGGTTTCAAAACGTCCTATCTCATTACCTGTTATTACTATGCCGACAAGTCCTCTCGCAACTTCAATGACTATTAATTGGTCTGCAGCAACTGGAGCCGCAACCTATGATTTAAAATGGGGAACAACTGCTGAAACATATTCCACAACAGTTGCTGGTCTCACAGGAACGTCGCAAGCAATTACGGGGCTCACAGCTGGTCAAACAATTTACGTCCAAATTGATGCAAAAAATACGGTCGGTGGTGGGAGCACTGTGAGTAGCGCAGAAGCCAGTGGCATAACTAACTACTTACCAGTGATTTCTTCTATCGCAGATCAGACGATGGCTTCTGGTTCAACATTAAGTGTACCATTCACTCTTTCAGATTCCAACAATCTCTTATCATGTTCTGGATCAATGTCAGCAACCTCTTCGAATTCAACGATTCTCCAAAATGCAGGGGTTGTCTT
>JBIPOE010000214.1:0-2860 GCA_044379485.1 Catalimonadaceae bacterium | reverse complement strand
CTGATGGGGACAGGCGAGACACGCCTCCTTCCATCGCTACATCGCCAAGGTGGGACACACCTCGCTGGCATTAAAGCTCACCTCGTCGACATGGTTGGCCCTCACTCCCTGCCGAGACTCGTCACTCTGCTGAAAGGCGAGGAGAACTGCGCGCGTTCCAGAACTGTCGTCGGGAGGTTGCAGATCTGCCAAAGGACGGGGGCCTCCGCCGTCCTCCTCCTTTCACCACGTACTACTTCTTGGCTGCCTTGCGCTTCGGAGTCGCCGAGGCAAGACTTGCCTCCTCCAGTCTCCTTGCCCAATAGTCTCTGATGAACGAGCCCAGACCTCTGAAACACTTCTCACAGAGGGTCTTGTCCATGGATGTAGCCACGTCTGCTGCCAACTTGAGGCCGACCTCGACGCCCGAGGTTCGAATCCCGCACCATGTGATGCTGGGCTTCATGGGATTGACCACGTGCAGTCTGCCTGACATACACCACCTTATCTGGGCGGCCGACCAGGTGACGTCACGAGCTTCTCTCTCCACGTCGGCTGTGAATCCCGACCAGCGACTCTGGTCGATCGCCTTTCGAATCTCGACGATGGGTCGCCTCTCTGATACGAGGTCTGAAGCTTCTCGGAATGATCTGCCAGTCAGGTGGGACGTGAGCAACGCCATTGCCACCGCCGCGCGGTGCCTTCCCGCTCTGCAGTGTACCAACACCGACTGCTTCTTCTCGATGGCCTCCTTGACGTCAAGAAGGGCGCCCTGCCACTCTTGTGATCGACGAGGCTGGTACGCGATCTGGAATCGAGTCGACTTCACTCCAGGATGGGTCGCCACCTGGTGCTCTATGCAGCAAACTATCAGCCCGATCTTCTGCTCGAAGATGAAGTCGCGGTTTCTGGCATCGTCCTCTCCTCCTAGCCAGATCTCCGCGCCTGCGAAGCGTAGGATCAGCGACGCGCCACCTCCTCGCTTCGAGTTATCGGACCACCTGTCGAACACCTCGTCGCAGGACCTGCTGCCTTCTTCATCCTCCACTGGCGGCGAGACGAAGGGAGGTTCAGAGCTCCCCGAGGCACGGGAAGACTGAGCGCCTGCCTCCAGGAGCGGTCGCTTGGCTGTTCGGTGTCTTTGATTGCTCTCCACCTGGTCCTCGTCATGGTCTCCTCTTGACGAGCGGGACTCGCTGCCTAGCGCGACACGCAAGGGAGGAACCGGCGGGAAGGCGCGTTCGTACACTTCGAATCTCCTCGGCTGCGGTGCCTCTGGGCACGTCCAGCGTGCCGCGCTGGCTTTGGAAACCGCTTCCTGCGCCGACGCCCTGTACTGCGCAAAGGTCGCTCTGTCGACGTCTTCCCAACGGCGGGCGTTCGAGCAAGCTCTAGTGTGACCCACGAACGCCAGTTTGACTGTCGCCGCTGTGGACAACCTCGTTGCCGCGTACCTCGTGGGCATAGAGTTTCTCGCCGCTTCTTCCCTGGACCCGCGGCTGCTGTCGAGCCAGTCGCCCAGCGACATACGGTCGCTCCAGTCCAGGCCGCAGACCTCTGCCCAGCTGAGGGAGGCCCGACGGAAGGAGTAGGAGGTCAGCATCGCGATGTCCTCGACGGTGCCGCGCAGCTCAAACCTGCAGACTTCCAGCATGGTGTCCATGCTCATGGGAAACCCCTTCTCCGTCGTGATGAGCGAGCCCTGCGCCTGGGACGAGAGAAGGATGCTGGTGATGTCGACGCCTTCCGAGGTCATCCTGGGCGCGGTCCAGAAGAAGCCGCCTCTCAGCTTCTTCTGCTTTCCTTTGGTGCAGTAAAACGTCACGGCAACGTCTGTAAACGAGACGACCGAGCTCCGCTGCACGTGTCGCCAACGCATGCAACCAAAAGCCAGCAGCCAGCCGCCTAGCAGAGCCCTTGACCTTCTCGAGTCGTCCGCGGCCACCGCACGCTTGAGCGAGAGGTCGAGGGAGCGAAGCATGCTTGGCTCGATTGCCACTGCTTTACTTTCCTCTCTTCCGAACTTCGACTGCCCTCTGTTCGGCTTGCGAGTCAGTCTCAGGTCCAGTCCCAAGGACAGGTTGAGCTGGAGCCATGTGAGAGCGTTGTAGGCTCTTGCTGGAGCACGGGAGTTAGCGACGAAGTTGCATAGTTCGACGGGTGAGAGGTCGAACACGTTCTTCTCCCTTCCTTGCGAGAAGTCGAGGAGCTCTCTCCAAGTTGTAGTGGCACGAAAGATCGTTGCTTTCTCTGACTTGCTCACTACTTCTTCGGAGAGCCTCGCTGCAGCCTCCGCGACTGCGTTCGCGTCCTCCTCGAATCGGTTCAAGTGGTAGATGATGACCTCTCTGATGTTCCAGACTGCATCTCGCCTGTCGGCCTCGGAGAACGTTCCCATTCTACGCTCGACATGGTCCTCCCGAACCAGCGCGCGTCTCGGAACCTCCGCGCTCATCGCCGATGGTTCGGTCACTGCGGTGCCTCGCAGCTCCTTCTCGACGAGGTCCAAAGCCTTCTGCGTGGTTGGGACTCCCTGCAACCGGGACCACTGCATCGCGATCTCCTCGCCGTGTGACATTGCCTCCGCCATATCTGTGAAAGCGTACCGAAAGTCCTGGTCATCCAGCAAGTCGTGGGACTCACGCCAGCGAGAGGCCAAATCCGCGGGCGGCAGCGTCGAAGGTTCGCCACGAGTTCCTGCCTCCAAGCCCTCAAGAGCTCGTTCCCCGACCTCGTTGCCGCCGTCCTCCGAGGAAGAGTAAGATGATTCGGACGAGGACGAGGACGAGATGCACTCGCTCGCCTGCGCCTGCGGGTGACTCCCACTGGCTCCCGATGCCTCGTATGTTGCTTCTCCGCCAACAGGTCGCCGAAGAGGGAG
>JBIPOE010000048.1:0-34106 GCA_044379485.1 Catalimonadaceae bacterium | reverse complement strand
CCTTCGACGACGCTGCTCTACACTCATTTTGTATGTCTCTAATTTTGCCATTTTTTCCCGTTTTTTTTAAGTTTTTTGTTCTCATAAAACGGTCAACTTATTTCAGGCTCTGACAAATGAAATGTATTTAAGCAACCTTCGGGGGTTTGGGGCCTGAATTATGAATGGAATGCACGAAAGATGGTTTTAATCAGAGAGCTGATTTGCGGGCTAAGAACCATGGTGGAGCACGCGACCGCCGCTGTGTTAGAGGGGGGCACACCCGCAAAAAATAAAGCCCATTCAGTGGCAAAGGGATCATGAAACAGTTTTAAAACAGTTGTTTTCAGGGGTCAAAGAAATCTCACACGATATTTTATGCCGCAATCCGGCCAATCAGTCCGCTCATAAAATCAGCAATTTTTGACAACCACGCCCCTTTTATTTCCATTTAGTTTGTCCGAAAATAGGGAATGCGAACCAAACTAATTCTACTGACGCTGTTGTTTTCGAAAATTACCCAAGCACAATTTACCTGGACAAACCTACCATCAGCGCCTTTTAACTCTGCCAAGCAGGACGGGATATTTTTCCTCAACCGCGACACCGGATGGGCAGTAAACGGTTCCGGCCGGATTTTCAGAACCCTGAACGGCGGAAGCACCTGGATTCAGCAGAAAAACAGCCCCGGAACGTATTTCAGGGCGGTTGCCTTTATCGACAGCCAAACCGGGTTTGCGGGAAATGTCGGACCCAATTATTTCCCCAATGTAAGCGATACCAGTCCTCTTTATAAAACAACGGATGGTGGCAACAGCTGGGTTGATGCAAGTTCCTCCATCAGCGGAGAGGTGCCAGTTGGAATTTGCGGCATTCAGGCTGTAAATGATAGTGTGGTTTACGCTGCCGGCCGGGTGGGTGGCCCGCCGGTTCTGATTAAAAGTGTGGACAGAGGTGTTTCCTGGATTGGTTCGGATTTGTCGCCCTATTGCCAAATGATTCTGGATGTCTGGTTTCTTACGGCTGATACGGGTTTTGTATTTACAGGAACGAGCCTGAATGTGGCCAATTCTTCGGCACGCATTCTCCGGACCGTGGACGGAGGTCAGAACTGGACGGATGTTTACACCTCTACCCGGCCTTATGAACTGATGTGGAAGGCATGGTTTCCTTCGCCACAAACCGGTTATGCCAGCATCCAAAGTTACAACAGCAATACAACGCAACGCTACATTGCCAAAACAACAGATGGTGGTGTAAACTGGGCGGAGTTGCCACTGGTAAATTCCGGAATCCGGGAATTTGGAATCGGATTTATCAATGATTCAATTGGTTGGGTTGGCGGTGAAAATACGGGATATCAGACGCTGAACGGTGGCCTGAGCTGGACCAGTAAAAACATAGGCCAATATGCCAACAAATTCAGCATTGTAAAGAATCCCGACGGAAGCAACACTGCCTATGCCATAGGATTGCGGATATTTAAAATGAGCACCTCTGCTCCCACCAGCATTTCCGTTCCGGAAAAAGCAGAAGCTGCACAGCTCGTTTATCCCAATCCCGCCGCAACCGGAAGCTACATCTCCTTTTCCCTGGAAAAACTGCCGGGTAAAATTGTGAAGGCCGAACTGATTTCAGCCGACGGCAAATCCAAAAGCGATTTATTCTCAGGTTTTTATCCCGGAACCCGCGAATCGCCCTTTCTTTTCCCACTTCCTATAGTTGCTGCCGGAAAATACCTAGTCCGCTTTACGGATGAAAAAGGAAAGCATCAGCAGCAGGAACTGATTATCACCCCTTAACAAAGTAAGCCAACATGAAACGGAGCATTTGCCTGTCCATTTTTTTATTTCTCTTTTCCCTGCTGCATGCCCAGGAAAAACTGGGCCGTAAGCCCTGGTTCGGTGCTCAGTTTGCCTCCAACGATGAAGGCAAAAAAACCGGCTGCCTCGTCACTCGAATCGGTGGCGGTACAAGCGAGGCATTGAAGCTGCAGAATTAAAGGGGATAATCCTGAATACGAATGAAAAAAAATCATATACAGTGTTTTAATTTACCCTCTGTAAGCAACCTGAAAATTAGAATCTTGAAATTTGCCCATACCATACTTATTGTTTGTGCCTGCTGCATGACTGTCTTTGTCTGCTCCGCACAGCCCACCAGCTGGAGCAACCACGGCGGTAACCAGAAACGAAATGGCTTGAGTCCGGTGGTCGGGCCGTCGACTTTTTCTCAGCTCTGGAATAACGCCCGTCCCGGTGTGTTTGGTATGCCGGGTTTGATTGAAGGCAACCGCTTTGTCACGATGCGCTTTAAGTCGCTCACCAATGCACCGGTGGAGTGTTTGAATCTCAGCACAGGTGCACTGCTGTGGAGCAGGGATGTAACCGGCGGAACCGGCCGCTCCCTGCCTGTAGGAATAAAAAACGGAAAGGTATTTGTGGTTCGCCTGCTTGAATCAGCCAATGATTCCCTGTTTGCACTGGATGCCGCTACCGGAAACCGTCTTTGGACATCTCCCTTGTGTGTGTCAACCTACATAACTGAAAGTGCCAATTTTGATAACAACGGCAATCTGATCCTTACCTACATCAACAAGATGCGCTGCATCAGTCATGTGGATGGTTCCCTGATCTGGGAAAATAATTTCATAGGGCTGGCATCCGGCAGTGCAGAAATGAGCATCAACCCTGAAAATAATACCGGCTATACTATGGAGCAGATCGGCGGGGTGTACTACATCTGGGCCTGGGATCTCAACAATGGCAACAAAAAATACAAACACATCATCAGCAATCCCAGCGGCGACTTTCAGCAGACCTGTCCCGTTTACATCGGAAAAGACGGCACTGTTTTCGTATATAATTCTTCCGATAATGTTTCGGCGTATTCCGATAACGGCATTCAGCTTACCCAGTTGTGGAGCACCGATATTGGTACCAGCTATCCTTTCAGCTATTGCTGTGTGGGGCCCGACAACAGCTTTTATGTTCCTTCGGAATCCAGAATCCTTCGCTTCAATCCGCTAAACGGCGCCCTGGTGGATTCGTCGGAAACCATAGGATTAACAACGTTCAATTTTATCCGGCTTTCGGCCGATGCCAGCGGTAAAATTTTTGCCAGCAATGCCGAAAACAATATTTATGCTTTCAGCGCCGGCCTCCAGACTTTGTGGTCGGACTTTATTCCCAACAACAATACCTGCGGGGTTGCCATCGGTTCCAACGGGCTTATGGTGGTTTCGGGTTCGGGTGTGATTAAGGCATATTCTTCCGGTTGCAAGGGACTGATTCAGGCATCCTCTGATACATGTGAAGGAAATCAGGTGGCGTTTTCCGTCCTTGGTCCTGCCCTGCAGGCTATTTCCTGGAACTTCGACGATCCGGGCAGTGGCGCAGCCAACACCAGCACAGCGCAAACACCGGTTCATGTATTTTCTGACAGCGGCACTTTTCAGGTTCAGGCCATTGCCACTTTTGCCTGTGGCGTGGATACACTGAATTATACCATCCGCATTGCCGATTGTTCCTGCACCGGAAACATCGCGGCCAGCGTGCCGGATTCCTGTGCCGGAGACTTTGTTTTTTCGGTCAATTCCATCCGCAGCATTCAGCAGCTGCAGTGGAATTTCGGCGATCCGCAGAGCGGTAATGCCAATATCAGCACCCAGTTGCAGCCTCAGCACCGTTTTTCGCGACCCGGCCGGTTTGATGTGAGTGCCGTGGTGCAGTTTTCCTGCGGCTCAGATACGCTGCGTTTTACGGTAAATGTTCCGGAATGTGTGTGCCGCGGAGTCATTCGCAGCATCGGGCCGGATTCCTGCGGGGAGACATTTTCCTTTTCCGTGGAATCCGACAAAAGTCTTCTGCTGGTCAGCTGGAATTTCGGAAATCCGGCCAGCGGAGCCCTGAACTCTTCTTCAGAGGTTACGCCTGTCCATCGCTACGGGGCTTCGGGCAATTACAAAGTGAGGGCCATTGTACTTTTCGACTGCGGTCTGGATACGCTGGAGAAAAACCTCACCATTCGCCTCTGCGAAAAAGCACCCTGTGAAATTTTCATTCCCAATGCCCTTACGCCCAACGGAGACGGTGTGAATGAAGGATTCTGTCCCAGGGCAAACTGTGCATTTGAGGAATACGAACTTCAGTTGTACAACCGCTGGGGTCAGCAGATTTTCCAAAGCAAAAATCCGGGAGAGGAGTGGATGCCCGGAGTTGAAGGACAAGCCGGGGTTGTGTATTTCTACACCATTCGCTACCGCTTTGCAGGCGGGCAGACCGCACAGGAGAAAGGTACGCTTACGCTGCTGGGCAAACAGCAGTAATCCTGTATGCGCAGCAGCGGTGGGGCACGACTTCCTTCGGTGCTTACCTCTCAGATTACATCAAGACCGGAAGCTGAGAAAGAAGCAGCAATTGTACTGATTCCGAACCCCGCCGCTGAGTGCCTCGGCGTTTCAGGCCTGAAGAACTCACAGCCTTACGCCATTATCCCAGATAATGCATTAGAACTTCGTTATGAGAGCCTAACATGCAATAAATCAGCGCCTTTTATTCGAAATTCGTAGCAGCGCTACGGATACAGAAGAAAAGGTGGCGAAGCCTCTTATTTGTCCGCCGCGGCGGATAGGCTAGGAATACCTGCCTGTGGCAGACAGGGATTTTCTAATGCGTTTTCTGGGTTCAAGACCTTTCGGTTCCAAAAGAACTGATTCCAGTTTTATTTTTGGGCGCATGCCCACGCCGGGCGTGGGCACCGGGTGTTTTTCTCCAATCTTTTCCCTGCGGTCAAAGGATTTCCGCATCACCCCCTGGCGCAAAAAAAAGCAACTTTTGACAAGTGCCCTTGTGCCTTGGACAGATTTCTTTGAGCATATTATTCCTGAAAAAGGAATTGAATTTCATCTTGAAATTAATGATTGCCTTGAAAATTCATCTTCCGGCTTCGCTACAGCGAATAACCGTATGCTTTTTGTTGTTTGCATCTGGCAATTTCCTGCTGCATGCCCAGGAAAAACTGGGCCGTAAGCCCTGGTTCGGTGCTCAGTTTGCCTACACCGATGAAGGCAAAAAAACCGGCTGCCTCGTCACCCGAATCGGTGGCGGTACAAGCGAGGCACTGAAACTGCAGAAAGACGACGTCCTCACCCACATCGGCAATTCGCCCATTGCCGCCTGGACCAACATTCCAGAGAAATTTTCTCCATTTAAACTGGATGAAGTAATGGAGGTGAAAATCATCCGAAACAAAAAGGAAATGAAGCTTCGGGCAAAAGTCCTGGGCCGCCCCTTCGAAACCGATGACAATGCCGAAGTAATTTACGATCAGGCAGCTTACAAAGAAGGTCAGTTACGGGTTATCATCAACCGACCAAAGAAAGACGGTCGCATGCCCGCCATGCTTTTCATCCCGGGATATACCTGCTCCAGCATCGATAATCTCACTTTTGATCATCCTTACAAGAGAATTGTGGATGCTTATGTAGATGCCGGCTATGTCACCTTGCGAATAGAAAAAAGCGGTCTGGGCGATAGTAAAAACACGCCTGCCTGTGAATCCTGCAACCTGCTGGATGAAATCGAAAATTTTGAAGTCGGTTTGAAAAAACTGAAATCCCTGCCTTTTGTGGATACCAGCCGCATCATCCTTTTTGGTCATTCGATGGGCGGCGTGGTGGCACCTGCCATCAGTGCCCGAAACAGGGTCGCCGGCGTGGTGGTATTTGGAACAACAGCAAAATCATGGTTTGAATACCAACTTGAAATGTACCGCGTTCAGAATGCTTTGGCCGGTATGAATCCAATAGAGGTAGAAAAATCGGTGCTTGAGCAGTACGATTTGAATTACCGCTTCTTTATGAAGAAGGAAAAACTGGAAGACATGGCCAAGAATGCTGAGGCCGACAGCATTTTACGCACTGTCTGGGGATACGACGGCAAAGGGAAGATTTACGACAGAAACGCAGAATACTGGCGACAAATTCAGGATTATCCGCATTTGGAGAATTGGAAAAATACTTCAGCCAAAGTGCTGGTTCAGTTTGGGGAGTCGGATTTTCAGGCTTTCTCCAAAGCAGACCATGAGCAAATTGTCAATACGGTGAATCATTTTCATCCCGGCCATGCGGCACTGAAAACCTATCCCCTCACGGATCATTTTTTTGCCCGGTCGGGCAGCATGAAAGAAGCTTATGACAAATTCGGAACAGGACAAATTCAGAAACTGTTTGATGAATACAATCCGGAAGTGGGGCTTTCTGCCGTGGCCTGGAGCAACGATGTAATCAACAACAAAGACAGTTCAGGGAAGAAGCCGAACCCCGGCTGGCAAAAACTGAAGACAGATAAATACCCCGGAAAACAGGATGACATTGCATTCCTGAACGAAAAAGAAGGTTGGTATGTAAATGGCTACGGCAGCATTTACCATACCCGCGACGCTGGCCAGAGTTGGGAGAAACAACTTGAAAAGAAAGGAACCTTTTTCCGCTGCATCGCATTTGTGGATAGTTTAACTGGTTTTGCAGGAACCGTTGGCACCGATTATTTTCCCAATGTGAGCGATACCATTCCTTTGTACGGAACAAGGGATGGAGGAAAAACCTGGAATCCGGTATCGTATTCAGGTCCATATGTGAAAGGACTTTGCGCCATTGATATTGTCAAAGAGCAATTTATCAATCATGGTAAAACAGATTATAAATACCATATCTATGCCGTAGGTCGGGTAGGCTCTCCTGCCAGCATCATGGTTTCGCACGATGATGGCAAAACCTGGAACTCCGAAAGCATGATGAAAGATTGCAGCATGCTCTTCGACATCAAAATGCTGAATACCAGCACCGGTTTTGCCTGTGCCTCCAGCGATGCCGATGTGGAAAAATCCAATGCACTGATTTTAAAAACGATGGATGGATGTAAAACCTGGAAGAAAGTGTATCAGTCGGCCCGGCCATTTGAAACAACCTGGAAAGCCTCTTTTCCGACAGATAAAGTGGGATATGTCACCATTCAGTCTTACAATCCCGACGAAAATGTGAAGCAACAACGCATTGCCAAAACAACCGATGGCGGCGAAAACTGGAAAGAAATCAATTTGGTTGAGGATGCCGCTGCACGCGAATTTGGGATTGGATTTATCGACGAGAACCACGGTTTTGCAGGCACAATGAACAGCGGCTACGAAACAAAGGACGGTGGTAAAACCTGGAAAAAAACCGAGCTGGGTACCGCCTGCAATAAAATCCGGATTTACCGGAATGCTGCCGGCAAGTTTTACGGCTATGCCATCGGTGTGGATGTGCTGAAGGCGGAATTTTAAGTATGTAAACGAAAACTCTTTTTTACCATGAATACACTATCAACAGATTTAATAAACGGGATTAAAACGCACTGGAAAACCCTATTCCTGATTGTTCTGGCTTTTTATTTACTTCATTCGTGGCCGGACATCAAGCAGGGTGTTCTGGATGGATGGACTGGCAGATAAGCAGGCCGCTACAAAGTTTCCAGACAATTTAAACAAGAAATGCCCAATGATTAAAATCAAAAAAAATAAAACCAACTAAGATGAATCGAACAAGGATGAAAATTCAATTGATGCTGGCACTTCTGGTATCAGCAAGTTATGTAACACAGGCACAAAACCAGCTTGTGCTTACCCGAACGAACGGACAAACCGAAGCATTCAATGTTTCGGAAATCCGAAGTATAAAATTTACCAACAATGCATTGAACCTGACAAAACTAAATGGTTCCCAATCTTCCTGGGCTCTGGCTGATATATCCCAGTATGCATTTTCGAATGCCACTTCAACGGGCCAGACCATGGAAGCAACAGCCGACCAGGTGAAAGTATTCCCGAACCCGGTTGCCAGCCAATTAAGTGTTGAATACCGTACTTCCCGTGAAGGCAGAATAGCCATCGAACTTTTGGATTTGCATGGCAGGGTTCTGCGTACCGTTTATAATGGAATGCATCAGGAAAAAAACACCTATTCATGGTCAGCCGATTTACCAGGCGGCATGTATGTATGCCGGATTGCATCTGAACACAAAATCATTTCTAAACCCTTTGTAATTCAATAAAGACATGAAAAATTGCTTCTTTTTAGTACTTACATTTACTAGTCTTTGTGCAGTTGGTCAAACACAACAAAACATTAAAAAAAACACAGGCACAGTAACAAACGCATTAACGACCATAGACAGTATTCGGTTCAATGGGTCTTCGGCAACCATGGAGGTAGTAATGCAAAATGGAACTGTAGAATCACATTCCCTTTCAGATATTTTGAATGTAAACTTTACAGCAATAAGCGCACATAGCTGCGGTACCACAAATGTTCATAACCCTGTTAAAATCTATGGTACTATAGCTGATCAGCAAGGCAATGTGTATAAAACAATCGTTATAGGAAACCAGGAATGGATGGCCGAAAACCTGAAAACAGACCGTTACCGCAATGGAGATGCCATTCCCTGCGTCAGCGCCAATGGTGCTTGGGCCAGCCTTACTTCGGGTGCCACCTGCTGGATGAACAATGACAGTTCGGTCAACGCTTGTCCCTACGGACGGATATACAACCGCATTGCTGTAGCGGATCCCCGAGGACTTTGTCCGGCAGGATGGCATGTACCAAGTGATGAGGAGTTCAATACACTCGCCACCAGCCTGGGCGGAACAGATCAGGTAGGCGGAAGGATGAAAAGTACATCCTCGCTGTGGCAAAGTCCCAACATCGGCGCCAGCAACAGCAGCGGGTTCTCTGCATTACCAGGTGGAAGCCGGCAGTTCAATGATGGGTCCTTCAGTGCTCCGGGCGCAGGAGCGTACTGGTGGAGTTCCACCAATTTTATATCGAACCTTAATTATTATTATGCCCTGCTACCAAATGATGCCGCTTTCCTCCGTGATTTTGTCGATGAGAATTATGGGTTTTCTGTGCGCTGTGTGAAGGATTGATACGGTAATGTGTCTTCAGATTTGATGTGCGGTCGGGTTGTTTTCCGCCATTGAAGGCACCTGTCAACCCAACCACATTTTCTGAGCCAATCCATTCATTGTCAAGTAGAAAAACCTGAATCCAACGAAATTAACCAATCGCCTCAATGAAAAAAAAACAATTGATAAAATGAAAAAACAAATCATCCTCCTGTTCGCATTATTCATGAGCGTGCAACAGCTCATCGCTCAAACACCAGCGTCACAAAAGATGAGGGAGTTTATGGAGCAAAAGGCCGATGGCTTTAATACAGCTTATGATAAGAAAGATGTAAAGACATATAATGCCTTACTCTCTGAGTATCTATTGATTTATGAGAAATTATCGGCTGATGAAAAAAAGCAAAGCTCCTATGATCTCAGCAATATTTACTACAATTTAACTTGTATTTATTCCCTTTTAGATAACAAGGCCTCCGCTATTATCCATTTAAAAAAAGCAGTAGATGCAGGTTATAACAATTATGGACACGTTCAACTGGATACAGACCTCGACAATATCCGAAAAGAGAAAGGTTTTCTGGAACTCAACAATAAGCTAAAACTTACCGGCGACTATCTATCCATCCTAAAAAGAGCGAATAAATACAACCCTTCAGATAATAGACCACTACCCGCATTTAACTATCAATCAAGCGATAATCCCAATCTGGTAGCACTTCGAAAGGGATTCAATCTGGATAGCATTTCCGGAAAAGGAACAGATGTCTTGAAAATTTTAAACCTGATGCATTGGGTACATGATTTGGTTCCACACGATGGGAACCACGGAACTCCGGAGGTAAAAAATGCATTAAGTATGATTCAAGTCTGCAAAAAGGACAACAGAGGCTTAAACTGCAGAGGACTTGCGCTGGTTCTAAATGAATGTTACCTGGCCATGGGTATAAAATCAAGAATTGTTACTTGCTATCCCAAAGACAGTTTAAACATTGACCCGGATTGCCATGTGATAAATTCAGTTTACTCTGAATCCTTAAAAAAATGGCTTTGGATTGATCCGACTTTCGATGCATATGTGTTGAATGAAAAAGGAGAAATGCTCGGCATTGAAGAAGTTCGTGAACGATTAATTGAAGATAAAACATTAATCCTAAATCCGGATGCCAACTGGAACAATCAGAATACGCAAACAAAAGAAGGATATCTTCAAAACTACATGGCAAAAAATCTATACATCCTGGAGTGTCCTGCATCGAGCGAATACAATATGGAAACAGACCGGGAAACGAAAACCATAAGTTATATCAGGATTCTACCATTGGAGTATTTTAAACAAAAGCCAGATAAAGTGGAAGCAGACGGAGGTATTACTGTTTATAAAACCAACAATCCCAGGATTTTCTGGGAGCGTTGACCAGGCAGAAATGAATTTTTTGAATATATTATCATTCAATAAAGTCAAATCGAACAAGTGAATGGCCGGGTCTGGACTACATCAAAAAAAAATAATTATGACAAGTGGCTATGCCCGTTTGGTAGTTTCCGTGAGGAATTTATCTTTGCATCCTAAAACATTCTTTTTTAACTATTCTGGTGGATTTAATAGATTTCAGAAATGATTGACCATTTCAACATAAAAGACGGAAATCTCAACCGTCGCCCCGCAAAAGGCAAAACCAGCATCATATATTCAGAATTACAAAATTTTGAAGAGCAGCTGAGCGATCATTCTCTTAGTTTAAAATACACAGTAAAAGGTCAGGAAGTTTATCGGACAGGAGGAAACTCCTACACCATAGAAACCGGAAATATTCTGATTACTCCTCCCAACCATAAAATTGAAGGAAGGGTTAAAGGGGCTGAAATTGCCAAGGGAATTTGCCTTCATTTTGACCATCAAATGGTAAATGAGGCTTATCACAGTATTCTAAGACCTTTGGACGAAAGTTACATGGAGAATAATTTCACTCCGGAAGAATTCCTGAATGTGCACTTACGCAGTTCGGAGCACAACCTGCACCAGGAACTGCTTCTGATTAATGACCGGGAAACAGATCCCGAATTACGAAATGAACTTGCTGTTTACCTCTGTACAGAGATTTGCAAAAATCAGGCAGAAATCCGGACGCAGTATCAGAGCCTTGGTTTTGTAAAAAAAAGTACCCAGCTGGAAATCATCAAACGGTTATTCAAAGCAAGGCATTTCATTCAGGATCACCATCATCTAAACATAGATCTACAGACCATAGCGGAAAATGTATGCTTGTCAAAATTCCACCTTCTACGATATTTTAAGAATGCATTTCAGATTACTCCCCATCAATTTGTAATTCAATGCCGTCTTGAAAAGTCACTTGAACTGTTAAAAAACCACTCACTTTCTTTAATTGATATTGCCATAAAAGTGGGCTTTGCAGATGCCGCAGCTTTCAGCAAAGCATTCAAACAGAGTTTTGGAATTTCTCCCAGCCTTTGCAGAAAATAGCACCGACGAACAACTTAGCATTCATTGAAGTACAAGAGATTAGAATGAAAAGAGTCATCATCATCGGTGCGTCCTCAGGTATAGGCAAAGAGCTTGCAAAACTATTTGCGCAGAATAATGATAAAGTAGGGATAACCGGGAGGCGAATCGGATTGCTGAATGAATTGAAAAGTAAAAATCCGGATTCTTATTTCATCAAATCATTTGATATTACTGATACAAAAACTACGGTTGAGAAATTAGAAGAATTGACGCTCGAACTTGGCGGTCTTGATTTAATTATCATAAGTTCAGGGACGGGTGAGATCAATGAAAAGCTGGATTTTGAAATAGAAAACAGAACTATTCACACCAATGTTATTGGCTTCACCTGTGTAGCCGATTGGGCCTTCAACTATTTTGAAAAACAAAAATCAGGGCATTTGGTGGCAATAAGCTCTATTGGTGGACTTCGCGGTAACGGCCAGGCTCCTGCCTATAATGCCACAAAAGCCTATCAAATAAATTATTTAGAAGGACTAAGGCAGAAAGCAGCAAAGCTAAAAACGCCTGTGTTTGTAACAGACATCAGGCCGGGGCTGGTTGATACACAAATGGCTAAAGGCGAAGGATTGTTTTGGGTAATGCCTGTTGAAAAAACAGCCAAACAGATTTACAAAGCCATTGTTGGTAAGAAAAAGGTAGCGTATGTTACAAAGCGATGGCGACTAATTGCGGCTGTTTTGAAGTTAGCGGTCATTGCAAATTGACCAAATTTAAATTGCCATTAAAGAGACAGGAAAATGATAAAAACAGGATTGACTTTTACAATGCTTCTAACATTGGTTTTCATTGGTAAAGCACAAACAACAAGATACTTTGAATTTTCGGCAACCTGTGGACATGGAAACTGGCAAGACACCACATTTATTGCTTCTAACTCCAATCAGGTAACAATAGACTCAGTTCTTGCTAACCTGGCTAGACCATTTAACCAGAGACACTTTATTAACGGACCAATTGACTATGGCAATGGAGGCCACAATCACAATGCAAATCATTGGTTTCTATGGCATTTTATTCCTAATCAATGGAGCCTTGTAGAAATGGCAATAGAACTTTGTGATGGTTGCCCTTACACAGATGTTGACGCCGATACAGCTTATTGGGTCGGAACTGTTGGTCAATTTTGCCCTTGGTCTGGTCGTCCGGTAAGAGAAGTATCAAATCCATTAGGTACTAATGACCCGATTTTTGAAAATAAAATTTTGCTTTATCCAAACCCGGCCAGGTACGAATTAAACTTGAAATGGAATGATTTTAATAATATTTCTGTCACAATTTTTAATTCAGTTGGACAAATTTCCCCTGCTTTTTTTCTTTCAAAAAATAATAGCATCATTGACATTTCAGGACTACCGAATGGACTGTACTTTATAAAAATTGATGCTGGGAATAAAACAGGATTTAAAAAATTAATTATTGATGGAAATTAAAAAACGAACCGCCAAAAGAACCTGCAATAAATTGCCTTCTCATTGCTCCGAAGACACATTTATGCTTAATCAAACATTGGCTCTCCGCATCAAAATTCAACCACAGGTAAGATCAACAAAACGCTGAAAGCAGATGAATATAACCAGCTTTTCAGCAAAAATTATGGCCTCTTCTCAAATAACATCGCGGCAAAAATTCCATTCCAAAATGAGTCATAAAACTTCAGTTACAAAATGCACAGATTTCTTAGTAGGTTTTCTGGCATTCATTTTTACTTCTGTTGCATCTGATGCGCAGGTTTTCCAGACAACATCCGCATTCCCGACTGCCAGGTATGCACATGCCACCGCCCAAAGCTACAACGACAACATCCTGATATTTGGAGGTGTTTCAACTACTGGCTCCAACATCAGCAGTGCGTATGAATACAGCACCGCCAATAATACCTGGACGGCAAAAGCAAGCATTCCCAATTCGGGTGGCCTGAGCAGATCGGCATGCGTAAAAGCAGATTCAAACCATATTTACCTTTTCGGCGGAAGCAAAAACGGCACGCAGGGACAATCTGAAAAGATTTTTAAATACAGCATAGCTCAGAATACCTGGCAAATCTTAAAACCCCTCCCTGACGGGATAGGAAGGGAGCAGCTAAATGCCGTGCAAATGAACGACTCTATTATTTTATTAAGTGGGGGGCTTTCTGTCATTTCCGGCAATTTAATTTATCAGAATACCTGCTACACCTACAATACAAAGAAGGATACCTGTATTTTCGCTGGCGAGCTGCCAAACGGGGCAATCAACCACAGTGCAAGCCTGCTGCCCAACGGAGAAGTTTTGATCACAGGCGGTTTTGATGGAAGCGCCGCACATAACCATGTTACTGTTTTTAATTTGCAAAGCGGTTTGAGAACCATTTCAACAAACCTGTCCACCGGAGTAAGCTCACATACTGCGGTTCTGGCCGGGGGAAAAGTATACATCTACGGCGGCTTTAATATCCCAGCCTTTACCTACTCCAATGAACTTCATGTGTATGATCCTGAAACAGATTCTTTGTACCTGCTTGCCAATGGACCATATGGTTGCTCACAACAGGTAATGGTTTCATTTGGCAATTCCATTCTCATTGCCGGCGGAAACAAACTCCTTGACAATGGCTCGGTGGGAGTTACCAGCGAAGCTTATCTTTTCAATATTCAGACCAATGAATTCACGCCGCTTTCACCAATGCCAAGTCAACGCAGCGAAATGAGTTTGGCCCCAATCGGAAATTCAGGGAAATTTTTGTTTTCCGGTGGTCATATCACCTTATCAGAACCATACAATACCGGCATCATCTACGATGCAAATCCAAGCCTGTCAGTTGATGGCCTTGCCCAAAATGGAATGCTCAGAATGTTTCCGAATCCGGCTGTAAATCAGATTAACATCATGACAGATAATCGGCTCCAGAATAAACGCTACGCTATTTTTGATGTTCGTGGAAAAGCCATTTTGCAGGGCAGGCTGGAAACCGGCCAAACGAGCATTTCAACAACAGAATTTGCATCTGGTATTTATTCCATTGGCATTGAAGGAATAAAACCAATGCGCTTTGTTGTGGAGCGATAAAACCGCAAAAGTCTTTTAACAATTTACTAAAATCAAGAGCAAAAAAATTAGAAGAACATTATCTGCTCAATGGATTCCGGGATTATTACGCCCTGATGGCTCTTTTTTGTTTTGGGCGCCTTTTCGGGCTATACGCTGCAAGTCCTCGTTCGCTTTACTCCCTGCGGGCATTTCGCTGCTATCCCGGGCGCAGTAAAAAAGCAACTTTTGACATGCCCGATGCATGCCTGAGTACATAAATTTGTGAATGTCCAAGCACAATAATCAAAACATCTAGCGAAGATTTCAGAAGGTACTCACTTCAGGCTTCCTCAAAAGAAATTTTATGCTTGTGTTCTTACTCAACTTACACACTTGTCTGATCAAATAGATGAAAATATCCCATTTACAGATTCCAGTTCAAAAGGTGATTTTGAATTAAACCCGGATATGACCAATTTTTCCATCCATCCAGCCATGAAAGCACTGAAAAAATCCAGCATATTCCTGCTTCTCCTTCTTCTCACCAGGACTTCCGCTTTCAGCCAGATCAGCCTTCAATGGGTGAAGCAATTGGGAGGGGGCTTTGATGTAAACCGCCCGCTCGGACCCAGCCCGGATGCCGATGGCTGTATTTCCAGAAAACCCTATTCGATTGCCACCGATAATCAGAACAACATTTTCGTGGCCGGTTATTATGCGGATTCCACTGATTTTGGAAACGGTGTCTGGATGATTCCGCCCGCAAACCACAAGAATGTGCTGTTTCTCGCCAAATATGACAGCGCTGGCAATTTTCTGTTTGTAAAGAATTTCTATGGCATAGGAAATCCGGCAGGTGGTCACCGGTTTGACAATGTATTCATCCGTGCAGATTCCGAAGGAAATGCTTTTTTGGCTGCCTGGCTTCGGGGCGGGCAGACCGATCTGGATCCGGGCCCGGGCACCTTCTCCGGGCAGGCCGGCCGGACTTATCTCATCAAACTCACGTCCGATGGCAATTTCGTCAATGCCGTTCAGGTGGCCTGGGCCTTTTCCGGTGTCACCGATCCTGCATTCATAGCGGCCAGCTATAAACTCGCGGGCGGGCGTTTTTATATAAATGATGGATCCAAGATTTACCGTTACGGCCCAAACCTCAACCTCGACCTTACCATCGATGCCCGAAGTTCTTCCGGACTCGAAACCAATGAATTCAATTCCTGCAGCTTTGCTTCCTTCGAGGTGGATTCCGTCGGTGTAATCTATTGCTGCGTAATATCCTACGGAGCGGTGGGCTGCACCATGGACAATGCCAATCGATGGCTGGTAAAATACTCAGCCAATGGCACCCGTTTATGGACAAAGCCTTTCATCAGCGCCAGTAAGATCAGCCTTTATAAAAACCGGATAAGGGCTTCCAGCTACTTACCCTACCAGCTGCAGATCGATGCCGATCCCGGTCCAGACTCCTTTCTTGTTTCCGGTTCGGCTGATTTTCCCGGCTTTATTGCCGACTTTGATACATCCGGCCAGTTTATGCTTGCCCGAACCGTGTACCGCTTAATGGGCGACAAAAATTACGGCCTCAGTGCTTCTGCCGCCGTGAGACGGGTAGCGGGATCCTTTTCGCCCTCTGATATGAATACAACAAATGATTCCCTGCGCTATCATTATGAGGATCAGTCAGGGCCAGGTAGTTTTCTGGCAAGGGGGATAAACGATTTTGTGGTTTGCATCAGCGATGAATACGAAAACCTGTTTTCGCTGGCTCATTTTGGTGGTGCGGGAGACGAAGTGGTTTACGACTGGACAGCCGACCGTTCCGGAAACCTGATTCTGGCCGGTACTTTCTGTCACGATGACGATTGCGATTATGATCCCGGCCCGGGTACGGTAAAGCTTTTCAATGCCTTTATGCAGGGCGACCCGGTTTTTCAAAACCGGATATCCACCGCCATTTTTCTGCTCAAACTAAAATTAAATCCTTAAACCATGCTTCAGATGATACGCTTTTTGTTTTTAATGCTGGGTGGATTGGCATTCCAGGTGAAATCCCTTGCACAGCAGCCAACCACTGTTCGAGCCTTATTTCTGGGCAACAGTTATGTGACGACCAACAATCTCCCGCTGCTGATAAAGAACGCGGCTACATCCGTGGGCGACAACCTGATTTATGCTGAAAACTGTCCGGGAGGTTTTACGTTTTCCAACCACCTGAATAATTCCGTGAGTCTGGCGAAAATGAACGAGCCACAATGGGATTATGTGATTATTCAGCAACAGAGCGTATTGGGTTCAGCGATTTGCAACGACCCCTACAACATTGCGCCTAACGCTTTCGAACCAAGCAATTTGCAAAGTGTGATGGACCTTAAGATGCTGATTGATGCGGAAGGGGCTATTCCGATGCTGTACATGACCTGGGGAAGAAAAAATGGCGAAGCATCTTTGTGTGCCCAGTTTCCGCAGGCAGGCTATTATTGCACCTATCATGGCATGGATTCGCTGCTGCAGAAAAATTACATGCAAATGGCCGGGCCCAACATGTGGTATCAGGAGCGACTGCCAGTGGCAGCCGTAGCAGCAGTCTGGCGGTTTGTCCGTACGAATCATCCGGAAATTGAGTTATACAGCTCCGACGGATCGCATCCTTCCATGGCAGGTTCCTATCTGGCCGCCTGCACATTCTACAACATGCTTTTCCGGAAATCGGCACTGGGCATCACCTATAATCCAGGCCTGCCAAACGCAGCGGCTTCCCAAATCAGGCTGGCAGTGAATCAGATAATCCACAGCAATCTTCAAAACTGGAATGTAGGTTACTACGATCCGAACGCTGATTTCAGCATCGAAGGCATCAATCCCGCCACTTCAACCGTCTCATTCAAAAACGAGTCGAACAAACTGCCCCTTTTCGGCAGTGACCACTATCAGAATTTCAAAAGGTACCAATACCGCTGGAATTTTGGCGATGGAGGCTTTTCGGATGAGATGGCCCCTTCCCATACCTTCAATGCCCCGGGAGTCTTTTCTGTAAAGTTACATGCCGCCTATAAAAACGGCAGTTTTCCAGACAGCGTGAGCCGGATTGTACGGATCGGCGGGCCGCTCATAGCGCTGAGTGCTATAGCTGCCGATGAATTAGAAACGGCTTTGTCCAACAGCGACAGTCTTTCGTTCTCATCTGTTCTGGTTGGCGATACCCTGTCAAGAACTTTTCATGTCTATAACCATGGCAATCAGCCCCTGACCATCAACCAGGTTGGGTTCGGCGGTAGCAGCGCCTGGTCTTACACGCTTGACAGCTCTACGGTCAACCCCGGAAGAAAATCTGTGCTGACCATACGATTTCATCCGGTGGCCGGCGGGGTGACTGAATCTCTATTGAGCATCATTACCAATGACAATTTTACAGGTACTTTCTACCTCAATCTTTCCGGCAGCGGAATCGGGCAGAACCATGCCTTTGAAGTGTACCGAAGCAACACGATTTTACCGGATGAGTCCGTCATCGATTACGGAGATCCAACCGCACCGCAGGAGATTGAAACCCTGCTCCGGCTGAAAAATAAGGGCAACATGCCCCTGAAAATCAAGTCCGTTTATGTGACAGGAGATACCGCAGCTTTCTATGCAACAGGCAGATCGATGACCCTGAAACCGGGAAACAACCAGACCATTCCGGTCTTGTTCCGGGTAACCGATACCCTTTCCCGCACAGCTTTCCTCAATATTTCTACCAACCATCCAGGCAATCCTCTTTACCGGATTAAACTTACTGCATGGCCGGAAATGACTGCAATGGAACAGCTTATGGAAAATAAGCTTACCATTTATCCCAATCCTGCGGGAGATGAAGTGAATGTTGCACTCGGATATGGGCGCATAACCGGCTACAAACTTACAGACTTGCAGGGAAAAAGGGTGGCAGAGAAGCAGGTGTCAGCCACACGCTTACTCACACTGAATCCCTTGCGTCTTGCGCCGGGTATTTATCTGATGGAAGCGACAAGCGAGTCAGGCAAAAAGTATAAGGGCAAGGTGGTGAAATTGAAGGACTGATTTGGCATGAGCCGAACCGGAAGACTGGCTAACATTCATCCAGGCAGGCGAAATCCCAAGCACTTCATTTCCTGTTTGGTAGGGCCAGCTTCTGGCTTCCAAAAGGGCTGCTTGCATTTTTGGAAAAATAATATAGAAGTCAGGGGGTGCTTCACACCAATTTCAGATACTGTTCAAAAAAGTGTGTAAAGCTCAAAAGTTTACGATTTTCGAATCGACAAATTTTAAAAGCATATACCATGAGATTTACACAGCAGCAAGTAAGTGAAATTTTAGAAGAAATCGCCAATGGCGAAAATGGATATCAGCAAATCCTTAAACTCGGCCTTGAGGCAATAATGAGAGCAGAAAGGAGTGAATTCAATCAGATTCAGGGAGATAGCAGCAATGGTTATCGTTTTCGGTCTGTATTGGGTCATGGTGGAAAGTTAGAATTGATGGTTCCCCGCAGTAGGCATCACAACTTTTATCCTATGATTTTAGCCCTGATTAAGGATCAGGAATCAGAGATTCGGAATCTGGCCTATGAGCTTTACAGTTCAGGTTTGACAGGAGAGCAAATAGGAGGCATTTTTGAACAAGTTTACGGCCAGCATTACAGCAAAGCATCGATCAGCAACATGATGCAAACAGCCAGAGAAGATGTTTTCGCGTGGCTTGAAAGAGGCCTGGACAAATATTATCCCATTCTCTATATTGATGCTACGTATTGGTTCACAAGGCGAGGAGAATCGGTTAGTAATGAGGCCTATTACAGCATTTTAGCTGTAAAGGAAGATAGAACAAGGGAAGTGATAGCCATCTTAAACCACCCAACTGAAGGCAGTAATAACTGGAAAGAAGCCTTTGAGGCATTAAAGAAGAGAGGCCTCGAACGGGCGGGTCTTGTGGTTTGCGATGGACTAACAGGAATAGAAGATGCCATCACATCGGCCTTCCCACAAGCAGATATTCAATTATGTACAGTCCACCTTTCTAGAAATATACAATCGAAGATAAAACCTGTTGACAGAAAACAAGTAGCCATAGAGCTGAAGGCGGTTTTAGACCCTGAAAAGGCGGATGATAATCCGATTAAAGGTTTTGAGCGATTTGCAGTTTTTATAGGGAATTGGTTGAAGAAATATCCTAGCCTAAAAAGCTATCTGGAACCAAGAAATCGTTTGTATTTCACATATTTAGGCTATGATTTACAGGTAAGAAGAATGATCTACACCACCAACTGGATAGAGCGTTTAAACCGCAATTACAAGCGGACTCTACGCATGAGAAGCTCGATGCCAAATCCAGAGTCGGTACTGTTTTTATTGGGTAGTGTGGCCATGAAAAGGCAGGAGTATAATTTTCCTGTCCACCAGTTTTCCTTTGAATCAAAACTTTTCCATAATTTTGAACAGGAAAAAAAATAATACGTCTTGCGAGGGGAACCAAAAGTACCCACTTCATGGTTTCCTTCAAAAGAAAATTAAGGGGTGTAAACTCCCTCAGCTTACACACTTTTTTGAACACTACCTTAAAATCGGCATAAGAAAACTATGCATGTGGCAAATTTCTTTGGGCAATTTCATTTGCGAAATAGTTTTTGCCACACGCACATTTTTCTGTGGATGTGGCAAATTATTTTGGGCAATTTCATTTGCCACTTGGTTTTTGCCACACGCATACTTAAGTGTTTACTGTTTTTTACAAAAGGTATGTTCTCAATCAATCAGTATTTTAAGCTGGGTTTGAAACTCAGCTTAGCGAGGTCATCTAAACTGACTGGCAGATAAAATTTGAAAGCTAAAAGTGCTCCAAACCTACTGACTGATGAAATTTGAAATTGGTTCAGACTGGTTGGCCAATTAAATCTTGGTATGAGACTTTGGAATTATGGTTTTGAAGGAAATAATTGAATATTTTGAAAAGGTAAAAAAACATTAGTTTTAGCGACCCAATTGATCCTGGTTTTGGTTAAAAAAACAGAATTTCTTTTTTAGTATGATGCTGTTCCAACTGCTGATTTCCTTGCTTTTTTTCGGATCAGACGACAAACCAAAAAATCGTTTGATTATAAACAGAATTCCATTTGGGCAGGTAGAACAACCTTTAGTTAGTAGTTTTTTCTACTTCCCTCTGGATAAGTTTACAACAAAATGGGAAGAAGGAAAAATTAAAATGATTACGTGGGATCAAATCAGATTTACTAAACCAGAAATTAAACCATCATATTTTAACAATTTAAACAAGAGCGAAAGATTTCAAAGGTATCAACCATTTAAAGCCATTAAATGGGCAAAGGATTTCGATTCACTAAATTTATATTTAAAATCTGTTGGGGATGTTCTTTCAAATTTTAAAGACACGCTAGTGCTTCAAGATTTGGATGAGATATCCATGAGGGAGGGGAAATTTACAGCTACAACAGCTACACAGTTTTATGACCCAAGACCTTTTTTTGGAAGTCAGGTTGTAGTTGATTTTCAAAGGTTATTTTTTTTCACCAAAGTCTTGAGAAAATTCCACCTTCTGACAGCGCAGCATTAAAATTTACCAACGATAAATTTGACTATGAACTGGAATTTTACTTGTCTAAATATCCGGATGGTGGCCCCTATTTTCAATCATTAGAAACTTTGATGACGGTTCAATTTTCCAGAAAATTTTTCAACTATAATGAAGGAAGACCATTGGTTGCTTTTTTAGCATACAAGGTTCTGGCGATGCAAAAAAGGATCTCAGAAGAGGAATCACAGCTGGGCTTAAATACAAGATTACGCTTTAAACGCAGCCTGTTTTGGACTTTAAAAAATGCCCAATTTGATGTAGGTAAAACACTCGAGGAAATGTATCGGTCCTTTCCTGCTGGCAATGACAACTTCTTCAAGCCTATTTTTCTGGAAGTTTGCAAGGAAAAGGGCTTCACCTTTGAGATTGTTAAGTAGCTATTTATGAACAGATGGAGATAATACATGAGAACCATTTAATATAGATAATAATCAAGCGCAATGGTTGTATTCATTCGATTCATTAAAGTCATTAACCATATTAAATATAAAAGGTCTCTTTTTGAGGGTTGGTGGTTTACACCAGGCGATTTTATGAAATTTCTTTTCAGAATTTGATGCCATTAAACCTTTAAGCTTTGCCAAACCACACAGGCTTATCCAAGCTGGCTGTCTGATGGAATTTGTGAATGACCAATGGATATAACGGTTTAGAGCAACGGAAAACAATACTTTGGACTCGTAAGTAAAATGTCTAATGCCAAAAGAATTTTTTATAAAAAAACTAAGGGCAGTTAAATCAAGGTTTTTCAACCTTTATGTCCAAAAGAATTGAGCCTGAAAGTCCAGGAGTTACTTCCACTACCTTAATAATTCCTTTTTTTCCTTCCTGAGTTAGGAAAGATAAGATACTTCCTTGTGGAGCAAAGATTCTTTCTGGTGATGAACTGCTGACAAAAGATTCTACGAATCCAATACTACTCGTTCTGTTTATAGCATAAAATGCGACTGGGGATAATCCTGTATTTGAAAAATAGGTACGCTTTGCCCCAGGAGGGACCGAGGCTGTTAAACCAGTGGAAGGATCCCCTCTCTTTTGATATGATAACAAGGTCGGCTCTGTAAATGCGCCAAGTGCAGCATATGTTATATCCACTCTCTGGGGATTAGAGCTTGCATTAGAACCAGTTAGCACCACCCCGCCCAATGCATCAAAATAACTTCCTGTAGCATTGGATTGAGCTCCTAAAAGTATGACCTGAAAGTGGTTAAGCAATTTTCCAGTATCCAAGGGGGAAACAAAAACTGTATCACGGATATAGATTGTATCAATTTTCAGCTTCTCATTGATCTTTATTATAGTATCTATGGTGACAATTTTTACAGTATCCTTAATATAAATCAGCTTCTCATTGATCTTTATTATAGTATCTATGGTGACAATTTTTACAGTATCCTTAATATAAATAGGTTCTGGATCCTTTTTTTTACAGTCGGTTAAGAAATATGAAAGCCAAATAAAGATTAGGTATGTTGCGTATCTAATTGAGAATTTCATTTTGTGAATCAAGAATATTCAGACAAACATATTTTCATTCAATTTAAAAAGCAAATCTTTACCTGGCAGTTGCGACTTAACGCTTCACAATGGTATATTTCAAAACTACCAAGTTAAATTCTACTAAAATCGGGCTAGGCTGCGCCTAGTCCGGTTTATTGTGAGGCTTCCAGCCGCTATACATAATCCTATGCCTTGGGAATAATGGTTTATTTTTCGGTTCGATATGCCTATCCAAGACAAATTTCAAAATCCTCTTTGGTAATAGATGTAAGCAGTAGGTTGGTCAGAGGCCAAAAAATAGTTCGAACAAGGTAAAACCTCGCCCGATGGGCTTTTTTAAAAAACCCCGAAGCTTTTTAAAATCTTCGGGGTTTGGAATTGTTGAAGAAACCTGGAAGGTTTTTAAAACCTTCCAGGTTTGAAGAAGACTTACAAAGTAGCCATGTCAATCACAAATCTGTAGCGCACATCGCCTTTCACCATGCGATCATAAGATGCGGTAATGTTTTTAATATCTATCAGCTCAATGTCTGACACAATGTTATGAGCTGCGCAATAGTCCAGCATTTCCTGGGTTTCGGCTATGCCGCCAATACCAGAACCTGCTACACTTTTTCTGCCGCCTAATAGGGAAAAAGCCGGAATAACATGCGGCTCTGTAGGTGCCCCAACACAGATATGTACGCCATTGGTGCGCAAAAGCGAAAGATAAAGCGGAATGTGGTGCTTGGCAGAAACGGTATCAAGAATAAAATCGAATGATCCTTTTGCGGCCTTCATTTGCTCGGTATCGCTGGTAACAACAAAGTGATGGGCACCAAGGGATTTTGCCGCTTTTTCCTTATCCGGTGAGCTGCTTAGCACGGTTACTTCTGCACCAAAAGAAACCCCGAATTTAACAGCCATATGCCCCAATCCACCCAATCCAAGGACAGCCAGTTTGTGGCCTTTTCCAACTTTCCAATGCCTTATATTAAGTCTATTAAAAAATTGAACATGCCATAATTCATTTCTCCCACGGAGAAACCGGAATGAGGCCAAAAAGAAAAAGTATGTTCAATTTTCATTTAGACTTCATATAAGGGCGAATAGGTAGTAATTCCAGCACACAACAAAGGTGCAACTGCCGCCAGCGAAAGTGTATCAGAAATGTGTAGGGCAAAATCTTCATGCACAACAATATTGCTGGAATAGCCTCCGTAAGTTGGCAGGCCATCTTTCCCCCTGGCATTATAAGTGCCCACATTGCCCTCTAAACAATATTGTTCCAGACCATCCTGGCAGTTTTCGCAGGTCCGGCAAGAATCTACCATACATCCGACACCTGCCACATCGCCTGTTTTAAATTTCTTTACGTGGTCTCCGGTGCGGATTATTTTGCCCACTATTTCATGGCCGGGCACTATTGGGAATATGCCAGGAAACCATTCATTTTTGATCTGGTGCAGATCGGAATGGCAAACGCTGCAATAATGTATCGCGATTTCTATATCGTGTGGCCCTACTTCCCGCCTTTCAAAACTCCAGGGAACTAAATCTGTTTCAGCACTTTGGGCTGCATATCCTTTTGATGAGATCATTTTTTATTGGTTGAATTATTGTTAATAATTGATTGGACAATGCTAACAACAATCGGGATCTCTTGTATTTTTGTTTCCTTTTATTAAGCCATAAAAGTTTTTTTATGCAGGCCATTTGGAATTAATTTTAAATTTAGCTGCAAACATTGGTTTTATTGGGAACTACAGTTGGGAAGTTTTGCCTGTAAATTTTATGCTTTTTCAGTCCCCTGCATCCCGTTAAATACACCGGCCATCCTTACCAAATATTGAGAAAGCAAAGCCCTGTTTATACAGGAATAACCAAGTATAAGCCCTTGCCTTTTAGGTGCTTCGATAAAACAATTGCTGAGACCATGGGTAATAATGCCTTTGGCCTGCAAAGCGGAAACCAGCTTATCATCCTTCATTCCCTTTGAAAGCTCAGCCAGCAAATGAAAACTTGTTACTGAAGATGGATTAATACCAATTCCCTCATGAAAGTACTTTTCGAAGAGGGAAAGAAACAATTCTTTTCTGTCGGAAGCAGCTTCAATGGCATTTCGAACGTGTTTATAAACCAGATTTTGATTCATAAAATCGGTCATTACCACCTGGATAGATTGGGGCACAAACCTGTGAGAATGCATTTGCAAAGCTTTCAGATTTGGCAATAAAAAAGGTGGCGCAATCATATAACCTAAGCGAATGGATGGGTGCAAAATCCGGTTAAATGTACCCAGGTAAATGGTGCGTTGTTGCTGGTCCAGACTATAAATAGAATCTACATGTGATTCCCAATTGTTGATTTCGTGCTCGTAGTCGTTTTCAATAATAATGGCCTCGTTTTGGTTGGCCCAATCCAATAGTTTTAGTCTCCTTTCCAAACTCATTTTTCCCCCAAGCGGATATTGGTTGGAAGGAGTTACATGCACCAATTTGGCATTTTTGTAGGGTCCTTTCTGAACTTTTTCCACCAGAATCCCCTCATTGTCAACGTCAATTGGTCGAACCTGTGCCTGTAAACTTTTGAAAATGGAAATGACATTGGGAAAGGTAGGGTTTTCTAAAAGAACCTCATCGTCCTTATTAATAAGAACACTTCCTATAAGATAAAGCGATTGCAAAGATCCTGAAACTATAATGACCTGCTCTGGATCACAATGAATACGGCGGCTAAGTAAGAGGTAGTTGGCTATGTTTTTCTTAAGAGAATAAATCCCTGATGAAATGGAATAATTGAGATCGGATGACTTAATATGCCTCCAATAATTGTTGGTTAGCTTTTGCCATTGACCAATCGGAAATACATCCAATGGAGGCAAGCCTGGCGTAAAAGCCATGCCTTCTGTTTCATTGTTGCCCAGGAGGTGAATGTTTCTTAAAAAAGACTTTCCGGTTTCAGATATTTCAGGATAACCACCTTTTTCTTCCTTCTGAACCGGGCTTTGCTTTGAAATGCCGGACACTACATAACCCGATCCATGCCGGGAGGAAAGCATCTTATTCTCTGTTAATAAGTTATACGCTTTTACAACCGTAGATCTGGAAATATCAAGGTGCTCAGCCAACAACCTCGAAGGTGGCATTTTTGTGTTTTCGGGGATGGCCCCTGACTCGATAGTACTTCGGATGGCCTCAAATAAAAGCAAATACACCCCACTTGCTGTTGGCTCAGGACTGTGAAATTTTGATTTTATAAGATTGTTAACCCTGGTGTACAAATGTTTTGATGTCAGATTGGTATGCTAAAAGTATAGGATTTATAAATTGGATTTACAGTTTGTCGCTGAGTTACACAATTGGTATGCGATTTGGAACATATTGTATTGGGTTTTAAGACCAATAAATAGGATTGAATTTCAATTAACTGTCAGTAAATCAAAACCATATTCAGATAGTATCAAAAAGAGACGGCTAAATGGTGAAAGAATTGGTATGCGATTAAATTCCAAATTGGTATGCGATAGAAAACCCAAATTGCAGTCCAATTATTAAAGCAGAAAATTGATTTTTGCTTTTTAACTTTTGCTTTTTGATTTGCATCTTTTGAATTTATTAAACATCATGAAAACCATTTTTACGTTTGTTTTTATACTTTTCCTGGCAGCAAGTAGCCAAGGGCAACTCATAATCAATGAAGTTTTGTATGATCCATCCAATACAGGACTTGAGGGAGATGCCAATGGCGATGGTGTTTATAACCAGGTTCAGGATGAATTTATTGAATTTGTAAACATTGGACCAACCGATTTAAATATATTCAAATATAGAATTTTCGATAAAGATACTGTCACAGGAATTAAAACCAGAAGGCATACAATAATCAATGCAATAGTTCCTTCAAATGGGGCTTTGGTGGTTTTTGGAGGAGGCAATCCAGTTGGAAGTTTTGGTGGTGCGATTGTACGTGTAGATAATGACTCTTTAGGATTGAGCCTTGGCAATTCAGGTGAAATAATCATTCTGGAAGATAGCCTTGGAAATGTCCTTGCTACTTTTGACTCAGATGCATTATCAAACAACCCCAATGAATCCTACACCCGAAATCCTGATATTACTGGTGATTTTGTTCAACATGCCGGTGTTAACCCAGGAAAACTTTTTTCACCAGGCACCAGGACTAATGGCGATCCATTTAACACCGTTCTTTTTATTCAGGATAAAAGCCAAAAAATCACCCTGAATATGTTTCCCAATCCGAGTACAGGAAAGGTTAAATTAGGCATTCAGGATACTGATATTGAGTCTGTTCAGGTTCTGGATTTGACTGGAAAAGAATTAGAAACCCCAAGAGTAAAAAGCGGGATTCTGGATCTAAGCCCGGTTCAAAATGGGCTTTATCAGGTTCGGGTTACCACCAGGAATGGGCAAATCTCAAACAGGATTATGATTACCAGATAGGTTTAAACCAAACCGATTTGCAATTTTTTCTTCACACCAAATTTAATAATGCATACATATTCATTGTACCCCTTCAGAATTCTGATTTTCGGGTTTTGCATAAGTCTCTTTTCAGCTTGTAAAACTGAGGATATAAAACCTCAGGTTTCTGTTTCCATTAGCGATCTCACAAACTCACAAATTCCCGAAGAGAGTGGAACTGCTGTCATTTCAGCAAGCCTGAATGGCAAGGCCAAGGAGGATGTTAAAGTCAATTTCAGCTTTGGTGGAACTGCCGTTTCCGGTAAAGATTACAATATCACCGCTTCTGAAATCCTTATAAAAGGAGGTTTAACAACTGGTTCTATTACCATTTCCAGCATAACAAATCAATTGGTTGAAGGCGATAAAACGATTATAATTTCTTTAATCTCAGCGAATAATGCCGATATTCTGAACGCCTTTTCAGATACCATTACCATATCTGAAGATGACAAAGACACTGATGGTGACGGTGTACTTGATAAAGTGGATAACTGCCCCAATCAAATCGGCATAGCAAGTAACAATGGTTGTCCTGAGGGTGTTGTACCTGTAGATACAGATGGTGATGGGGTAGTTGATAACCTTGACTCATGTGATAATGTGGTTGGATTGGCAAGTAATAATGGTTGCCCAATTATTGTTGGACCCGACACGATTTCTACAGGTGTTGGCTTGATTTTTAACGAAGTTTTATATGATCCACCAGCCGGAATAGCTGGTGATGCAAATGGAGATGGAACTCGAGATGCATTTCAAGATGAATTTGTTGAATTGTTCAACAACTCTAATTCTTTTCTCAGGCTTGATGGTTTTATGATTTATGATAGAGATTCAGCTAAAACGGATAGTACCTTGCGTTTCACCTTTCCTGAAAAGACGATACTAGCCCCCAAAAAAGCAATTTTAATTTTTGGGGGAGGAATACTTGGAGACTACAAAGGCACTTTAGCTCTTAAAGCTAATAATGGATTAAATCTTAATAATGATGATGACACTGTCCTTATCAAGGATAAAAACAAGAAAACAATTAATAAATTCGATATATATCCCTTGTCAAACAATCCTGATGAATCTTACACCCGAAAACCAGATATTACCGGTCCTGAACCTTTTGTTCAGCACAAAGACGCAAACCCTAATAAACTCTTTTCCCCCGGCACCAAAATAGACGGTTCAGCCTTTTAAAGCCTAAAGTAAAAGAATGACAGCAGGACCCTTCATAGCTTTAATTTTTGTGGGATTGGTGGTGTTTCTACTGGTCAGGAAAATGAATGCTATTGCGGTTTTGCTTTTCGGCGGTTTGATAATGATGGTGGTTTCCTTTTTTCTGAAACTCCCCCTTTCCAAACTCAAACAACCTACCGGTCTGGTTGCTTTCGATTTTGTGCAATACATCATCGAATCGCTTACAGATATAAATGCGGGCGTGGGCCTTGTTATTATGATAATTAGTGGCTTTGTGGCCTATATGGATAAAATCGGGGCCAGCGATGCCCTGGTTTATCTGGCAATGAAACCCTTGTCAATTTTTAAAAATTATCCGTATGTGTTAGCCTCATTGGTCGTGCCTTTGGGGCAATTTCTTTTTATCAGCATTCCTTCTGCAGCGGGTTTGGCATTGCTTTTAATGGCCACCGTTTTTCCTGTAATTGTAAAACTTGGGGTTAGCCGCCTTTCTGCAGTTTCCCTCATTACGGCCACAACCGCTTTTGGCATTGGCCCTGCTTCTGCCATTGCTTTAAGTGCCGCCTCCGTTTTAGAAATGGACATCACTGCTTTCTTTTTTGGCTATCAAATTCCTTTGGTTCTGGTGCTTAGTTTAACAACGACTGTGAGCTATTTTTTTGTAAACCGGTATTTTGATAAAAAATTAGAGGAGGAAGAATTGTTAAATCCGCATGAAGAGAAGGCAAAGCCAACCAGGGAAAAAGCACCAGCCATTTATGGCATTCTACCAATTTTGCCCTTGATTTTGCTTCTTGTTTTTTCGGATTTCGCAAATTTGTTTCCTTCCCCAATTCGGGTGGATACCAACATAGCCATGCTCATCGGTTTGCTCACAGCCATGGTTTTTGAACTTTTCAGAAAAGGGAATTTATCATCCGTTCTCCAGTCATTAGATGTTTTCTGGAATGGCATGGGCGATATTTTCAAATCGGTTGTTACCCTCATTATAGCTGCTGATATTTTTTCAAAAGGATTGATAAGTCTTGGGTTTATTGATGGCTTACTTTCTCTTTCTCAGCAGATTGGCCTGGGTGGAATCGGAATTGCCGTCGTAATGACCATCATGATATTTCTTGCTTCTATTTTAATGGGAAGTGGAAATGCTGCTTTTTTCGCCTTCGGTCCATTGGTGCCAAAAATAGCTGAACCGCTCGGTGTTAAAAGTGTAGAAATGATTTTGCCAATGGCCATGGCTGCCTCTATGGGCCGAACCGTTTCGCCGATAGCCGGAGTTTTGGTGGCAGCCGCAACACTTGGAAAAGTATCACCTGTAGAGGTAGTTAAACGAAATCTCATCCCATTTTTGCTGGCATTATTTGTAATGTTGGTTTATAATTTTCTGTGAAATCACACATGATTCAACTTATCAAAAACGCAAATGTCTATGCACCAGCCTTTTTAGGTAAAAAGGACATTTTAATTGGTGCCGAAAAAATATTGGCCATTAGCGATAAAATAGACATGCCTGCTTCTCTTGCCCAAATCTGGGATGCAGAAGGCAAAAAGGTAACGCCAGGCTTCATTGACCAGCACGTACATATCATCGGCGCTGGTGGAAAACATGGTTTTTCTTCCATGACACCAGAAATTATGATGGGTGAATTTGTCGCCTGTGGCACCACTACTGTTGTGGGTTTGCTGGGAACAGACGCCAGTGCCAGAAGCATCAAAACGCTGTACGCCAAAACAAAATCACTTGACGTTGAAGGCATTAGCGCCTACATGTTTACAAGTTATTTTGGAATTGACCCCATCACCATAACCGATAGCATTCAGGATGACCTTATTTTTATAGACAAAGTATTGGGCTGTAAAGTGGCCATAAGCGATGAGCGTTCGTCCTATCCGGAGACTTTAGAACTGCTTCGACACCTTAGAGATGTGCACGTAGGCGGTTTGATTTCTGGAAAAGGAGGAATTCTGCACATTCATTTAGGCGGATTGAGTACCAAAATGGACATCCTTTTTGAGCTGGTGCAGAAGTACGAGTTTCCGATTAAACATATTTCACCTACCCATGTGGGCCGCTCAAAAGTCCTGTTTGACCAGGCCATTGAGTTCACCAAACTGGGTGGCATGGTGGATATTACCACAGGTGCTTCCAAATTTATGGAACCCTGGAAAGCAGTTTTGTATGCCAAAGAGAGAGGAGTCTCAATTGATAATCTCAGTTTTAGCAGTGATGGACATGCTGGTATCAGCAAATTAAATGCAGAAGGAAAACCAGAAGGATTTACCAAAGCGCCCATTTATATGAATCTGGAACAGGTGCAGGCCTTGGTGCGGGATGGGAATGTGAGTTTTTCGGAGGCATTGCAATTGGTAACCACCAATCCAGCTAAAAATCTTTCCCTGAAAAACAAGGGTAAAGTCCAGATTGGCGCTGATGCTGACCTTTGCTTTTTTGATGATGCCTACAACCTTACTGATGTGATAGCAAGAGGCCAGACTATGATGAAAGATGGAGTAGTAATAGTGAAAGGCAATTTTGAAAATTAAAAAACATTGAAGTTCTCCATCCTCATCTTACTGATTTTTAGCCTTGCATTCCAAACCTGGGCACAGATGGAGGTGGAACCTTATGCGCCAGGTGAAGGTTTGAGTTTTTCCAATGGAGAAAAGTATAAAGTCCGCCTATCTGGCTTTATTCAACCTATGGTTGAAAGTCGGAATTATCCTGAGATGGATAAAACCAAAACCTTTGAGCGGTTCAGAATGAGGCGGATGATTGCCAAACTTTCAGGAAACGCATCAAAAGAAAACATTAGTTACCAACTTCAGGTGGATTTAACTGGTTCATCCGATGGAGGAGGAGGAGATAGTATTAGCAATAACTTTTTGATGGATGCCTGGGTGGGATGGAAAATTCACAAACGGGTTGAAGTAGTTGTGGGTCAGGAAAATTCACCAACCGATAGCCGGGAAATGGGAATGACTTCTACAAGTTTGCAAATGATAGACCGAAGCCCGATAGCGTTGGCATTTTCAAGCATCAGAGAGTTTGGCGTTTTTGTTAATACCAATTTCAAAGTGGGTGGAAATGCATTTATCCTGCCATCTGTAGCACTCACGAATGGAGATGGGGCAAATGTATTTGGCAAAGACCGTGGTGGTATGAAAATTGGCGGAAGACTTGATTTTTTGCCTTTTGGAAAGTTTGGAAACGGCGGTCAATACCGGCAAACGGATATGGAAAGAGAACTAACGCCCAAATTGGTTTTTGGAGTCACCTTCAGCAGAAACCAGGGAATTAGTGACCGCCGTGGCCGCCAAAGTGGAACCATTTTATATTTGGACAGCCTGGGAAATGAGTCCTTACCAGATTATCAAAAAATCGGAGCTGATTTTTTGTTTAAGTACAGAGGCTTTTCTGTTTTAGGAGAATTTGTCAAATCTACTGCTACTGTGCCGGGTGATATTCGCCAAAGGATTAGAGAAAATGGAACTCTTTCGCCAAACTTCCTTGTAAATAACATTCAGGATATTCCAAATTATGTAAAAGGTAGAATGATTTTAGGATCAGGATTAAACTTTCAGGCGGGCTACCTTTTCCAAAATGGTTTTGAACTTACAGGGCGCTTCACTCAGGTTATGGCAGATGACAATTCCTTTTTGAACAACGAAACTTTTTTCAACAGACCTGAATTTTACAGCCTTTGTGCAGGCAAATATTTTGGCAGAAATTATGGAGCAAGAATTCAAGCTGCGGTTACTTACAACACTGCCAAAACCGGAACCAATACCATTGTTCGGACTAATTTAGTTGGTAATGAATTTTCAGGTAATTTAATGTTAACCATTTCATTATAAGCAGAAATGGAGATGGGTTTAAAGTTAAAAGTAGAAACTCAAAATTCAAAAGTTGGAATTGGCTATAAACAGAATAGTTGGTGCTTTTTTAAATTAAAGAGCGAAAATCAAAACTTAAAATCAGTTTTTTATAATCCATTGATTTTCAAAGTCCTGATGCTTTTGATTTTTAATTTAAAACTTTCAATTTGCTTCTCACAGTTCAATCCCCAAAGCAAAATCATCGCCGAAAAGTTTTTTCCCGAGCTGGAATTGGAAATTTCCACTCCTGCCTTTCAAAAAACAAGTGGATTTACCAATTACAAGGAAATGATGGATTGGTTGGATAAAACCATAAAGCCACATTCTGAACTTGTAAACCTTTCATTTATAGGAGAAAGCCAAAAAGGAAAAGCAATTCCGATGTTGGTTATGACCAGGAAAAATCAGAAGCCCAAAACCAAAGTTTGGATGCAGGGCGGATTGCATGGTGATGAACCCGCTGGTACCGAAGCCATGCTATATCTGATAGATAAATTGCTGAATGACCCAAAAATGTCCGGTCTTTTGGATGATTTGGAAATAGCGATTGTACCTATGGCCAATATTGATGGGTATGAAAAACAACATCGGGAATCGGCCAATGGAATGGACCTCAACAGAGACCAAACCCGATTGAAAGCGCCGGAAAGCATTTCCTTAAAATCGGCTTTCAGTACTTTTCATGCGGCTGTAGCACTCGATTTTCACGAGTATCGCCCTTACAGGAAGCACTTTACACGAATGGGACAGGCAGGCATTACCAGTCGCTACGATGCCATGTTTTTATACTCTGGCAACCTGAATGTACCCAAGGTTCTGCGTGATTTCACGAAACAAACCTTTGTGAAAAATGCCGAAAAAGTGATGGATGATAACAAACTCATCCACCACGATTACATCACCACCCAAAAATATGGTGGACAGGTACAATTCAATCTGGGATCGGTTCATTCCCGGTCAAGTGCCAGTAATTTTGCTCTGGCTAATTGTGTTTCTACTTTACTGGAAATCAGAGGAGTTGGAGTAGGTCGAATGTCCTTTAAGCGTAGGGTAAAATCCTCTTTTCTGATTGCACTTTCATATCTGGAAACCGCCCAAAAGGAAAAAGTAACATTAGTAAAAGTGTTGGCTGAGGCCGCAAATACAAACCAGCCGGTCGTGGTGATTTCGGAAAGACTGACCCGAAAAGACAGCATTTTAGTCATTGACCTTGCCAGCGAAAAGGAAGAGAAAATGTCGGTAACCATCCATGATGCCTTGCAATCAAAACCATCGCTGCAAAGGGAAAGACCAAAGGCATATATTCTTTCTGTTTCGGAAAAAAAGGCTGCTTCAAAACTGCGGATTCTGGGCTTGAAGGTGGATAGTTTACAGGAAGAAAAGGAGCTGGAAGTAGAAAGCTATCAAACCTCAATAATAGAATCTGCCGAGGAAAGTGAGGAGGCTGAAGGTGGTGAAAAAGGAGATTCTGAAGAAGATACCGATTCAAAACAAGCCTCTGCAAATACCAAAGTAATAAAAATGAAGTTTACAAAGGGTAGCTATGTGGTTTATACGCAACAAGATAGAGCCAATCTGGCCTGCGAAGTTTTGGAGCCGGAAAATGCCAATGGATTTGTGATGATGAAAGTGGTGAAAGCAAACTCCAACCAGGAGATACCGATATACAGATACATGCAATCAGAAAAAATAACGCCTTAGCCAAATGAAAAACCAAAGAATTTTCCGTAAACCTATAAGGCTTTCCATGCTGAATGTCAAATACTTAGAATCAAACCTTATAGGTTTTTGTGCCAAAATTTTAACGCCTTAGCCAAATGAAAAACCAAAGAATTTTCCGCAAACCTATAAGGTTTTTTGCTATGAATGTCAATCACTTAGGATCAAACCTTATAGGTTTTGTACCAAAATTTTAACGCCTTAGCCAAATGAAAAACCAAAGAATTTTCCGTAAACCTATAAGGTTTTCCATGCTGAATGTCAAATACTTAGAATCAAACCTTATAGGT
>JBIPOE010000170.1:0-2899 GCA_044379485.1 Catalimonadaceae bacterium | reverse complement strand
GCGCTGATCTATCACTCAAATCCATCACCCAGTAATCAGCGGACCGCTCAACCATCGGACGTGCAACCACTCCTCCGAAACCAACAAACAAATCCACATCCGGCTTTGTCTCCATGTCGGAAACTCCATCTCCCATCATCACAACCCGCGCCGGACGCAGCGCCTCTTTCCACTCACGTATCACCTCATTTTTTCCAAGATTCCGCGTCGTTGGATAGTCAGTTCCATAGCCAAGATACGTTCCATCTTCCTGAAAATACAATGGAACCGCTTCGACATGCGCAATGCCAAGCTCCGCAGCAAGCGGTCGAATCAATGGCGCGAACCCTCCGGATAAAATCACCGGCAACCAACCTGCTTGTTTTAACTCTCCGATGAACTCCGCCACCCCAGGCACCTGTGTCGCAACATAGCGCGCAGCGATCTCATCACACAAGGCACGGTCAGGACGAATCATCTCCATACGCCTCGGAAAAACCTCAGAAATCGGAATCTCTCCATTCATCGCAGCATCCGTCAACGCCACAACCTTCGCAAATACCTCTTCACCACGCGCACGCCCGAGCTCATCAATCCCCTCAATACTCGAAAGCGTGGAATCGCAATCAATGAAAAACAACTTCACACCCGGCGCAGACGGCCGCTCGATTTCCACTTCGGTTCCTTCAATCACTTTATTGAAAAGTTCAATCATATCCTCATTTCCCATACGAATGCATCCTTGGCTAGCCGCTTGTCCAAGAAGCGACTCATGATTCGTGCCATGAATATAAATATATCGTGAAAAGGTGTTCGCGTTTTCCGCATCCAAGCCTTCCAAACGCAAAATCCGGCTGAGTATCAAATCCTCATCCGTGACATCCCCCGCCCGCCACTGGCCCACCGCCACACGCTGCTTGAAGATAGTCCCTGCCGCCAAGCCTTCTCCGACTTTCTCACAAACGCGAAATCTCCCCACCGGCGTCCTATAACTCCCCATGGTGAAGCCCACCCCTTTGACTGCCGTCGATATTGGATAGGAACACACAATCTCTCCGCCCTCCATGATTTCAAGGGTCTGGCGGTCGATGGAAATAATGAGGCTTCGTGCAGATGTCATGATGGAGTGAGAACGAGCAGTGCATTATGCCCGCCCATGCCGTGCGAAAGCTTATAGACCGGACCCGCGACATCAAGCACTTGATCAGGAACCCGAAATCCCACCGGCGCATGCCGACCCAACACATTCGGTGGTAACTTCCCGATCCGCAGAAAACTGGCTAGAACAACACTCTCCAACAAGCCACTCGCACCAATGGTATGTCCGGTAAATGGCTTTAATAAATGCAAAGTCGGACTCGCATCTGGAAATGACCGCCGCAAAAACGCCGGATCCGCCACACCCTGCACCGCAGTCCCCGTCGCATGCGGACACACAGCAACCGCACGCCCATGCAGCATAGACGCCTTCTCCAACAGCTCCGGCGTTCGCCCGCCATCCGCTGGAATCCCCACCGGATCACACGCATCCGCATTGCATGCATAATAAGCCAAACCCGGGAAATCCCCCTCTCGCCCGTCAATCGCCATCGCCGCCGCTCCCTCCGCAGGGATAAATCCTCCAGTCTGCGGATGATAGGGATCCAAATCAAATCCCTCGGCCAACAATCCAGACGCCGCATAGTTATCTAGCAAAATCGGCACCAAGGGCAAATCCACCGCCACCGCCAACGCGCGCGGCGCAGCCCCGGAACGCACCAACATCATGGCGATGCCCACCGCATCCAACCCCGCCGCACAACCACTCGCTAAAACATGGTTCGGCCCATGAATCCCCAACTCAATGGTGATGGCCGCCGCCGGCTCGCTATGAATCGTATTGCTCGCCGCCATCAACCGAAACGGCCGCCGCCCCGGCCACGGCCCTAACCACCCCGCAGCATTCCCCCGGCTCGTCCCCACCACCAAAGCCGCATCCGCCAAATCCTCCGCCGTCCATCCCGCCTCCGCCACCGCTTCACACGCAACATGCAGCGCCGCCATCGTCGCTGGACTCCATTTGCGATGCAATAAACAAGCACGATCCTCAATCCAAGCTCCCGGCCGCTCGGCATGCGGGCTACCATCACCTAGCAAATTCCCCAAACGCTGAAACGGCACCTGCCGCGCAAGCACACCCCGGTGATGCGCCGCAACATTCGCCCCAAGCGCGGACAAGGCTCCTAAGCCGGTGATCGAGAGACAAGATGAAGTGGCCACGTAATATCGAATGCGCGGACTCCGCCGCTTAAGGATGACAACACGTTCCTAGACACTGAAAAATGAAACTTCACTCACCAGCCCGCGGACCGCTGGCGCTTAGAAACATTTCCCCAACCGCTTGGCCAGCCAATTTACCTCAAGCCCCATCTCATCGAAAGTTTGTTTTTATTTGGTATTTTCAACAGACACGCACAATCTCCGCCCGTCTTACCAATGAGCACAGTCTTGGAAACCATCGATGGCGGCACTCGCTATCTCGAAAAACGCGGCATTGAGGACGCACGCCGCAACATGCAAATGCTCGTCGCTCATCAACTCGGCTGCACACGCATGGATCTTTACCTCCAATTCGACCGCCCCATGGCCGAGACGGACCTCTCGCCACTCCGCGAATTGCTGAAAAAACGCGCCGAAGGCACACCCATCCAGCACCTTCTCGGAACGGTTTTCTTCCACAAACACGAATTTAAAACCGACGCGCGCGCCCTCATCCCACGCCCGGAAACCGAGGAACTCGTCGAGTGGATCCTCTCATGGGACCTCCCAAAAAACCTCGATATCCTCGATATGGGCACCGGCTCCGGCGTCCTCGGACTCTCACTCGCCGCCGCACGCCCGGATTGGGCCGTCTCCCTCGCCGACGTCTCGCCAGACGCTC
>JBIPOE010000229.1:0-2907 GCA_044379485.1 Catalimonadaceae bacterium | reverse complement strand
GTTTTCCTTGCTGCACTTCTGGATGACGCCCAGTGTAGTGGCGGTGCTTGCGAGACCTGTGAACCTTCCGACCCCCTGCCGCAGCATGTCGTGCATCTCCGCGCGGTCCTTCTCGGCGTCAGGGCCAACCAGCGCAGACACTTCCTCGACCGTACGGGCAAGGGCGCGCGCCAGACCCTCGCCGTCCAAAGCAGCCTGTTGCTCACAGTTGTTCAAGAATATCCTCGTGGCCGTCGTCTGCTTTACCAGCGCAACGATAATTCGGACAGCTAGGCTCGTACGAAATACGGCCCTGGTAGTCGCTGCTACCATGTCGACGATGTCAATGGGGATCACGTCGACGAGCAGGCTTCGCGTCAAACGCGTCAATTGTAGAGGCTGCGACAGCGAAGCAAACGTCCGCGAGTGGAGCTGGCACATGTCGGACCTGCACCGAGGGCTGAAACAGCCTGGCACAGAGCAGCCGCAGTCGACGCAATACCGAGAGCCCTTCACCAGATTTTTCGACGAGCAGCCCTGGTGGTACTTGTGGCCTGGCGTGTAACAGTTGCCCTTGCAACTGCACGCATCATCAGACACCTCGATCTCAGCCTCGATGGTTAGGCGTTGCAAGAGCCTTGGCACCGCATCGACCGCCGAGGGCTGCGCAATGGTACTTGTACCACCCACATGGCGCCTAGGCACAACTTCTTCGGGCGGACAACCTGCCAGGAGGTTCTTGCGAACCTGCGACATAGTCGGGCGAAGTCTTGGACTCCACTGGAGCACTGTACGGGCCACGTCCGAAATCGGTCCCAATGCGCTGCCAATGCGTCTCGTCGTCCCGTCGTTCTCCCACGACGCTACGGCCGACTTGATAGGCCTCGGAAGAACAAGGTCCGAAGGGCAAGGCCCGAGCACTTGCCACACGCAACGGACGGCCTTGAAAGGGCCATCGGCCTGCGCTAAAGGCTCGCCCCTCAGCAGTTCGTACAGGACGCACCCGTACGACCAAACATCGATGGACGTGCTGTAGGATTCCTGGCGGCCGTCGTCCACGTCGTCTTCGCCGTCGCCTGCCTCCACTGCCGAAAAAAGAAGTTCTGGAGCACGATACCACAACGTGGCGACTCGTGCAGTCATGGCCGCACGTGCATCAATAGAAGTGCCTGCAACGGAGCACTCTGTCTTCTGTCTGAAACGTACGCGCGGTGCTGGCACATGCCGTGCCATGCCAAAGTCCGCCAGCACACACCGTAGCTGTCCCACGTCCATCCAAAAGAGGAGGACGTTGCCAGGTTTGAGGTCTCGATGGATGACGTTCTTGGCGTGCAAGTGTTCAAGGCCGAGTGCTAGTTGCCCCGCAACTGCTCTGGTGAAACTGTCTGTGCATGGGTGCCCTCGCCGACGGCTCAGGTAGGCGTCAAGCCCTTGGTCAGCGACTGGCATGATCAAGGCAGCCCACGTCTTGGCCTTTGACTTGTGCCCAGAAAAGTGCTCAATCATCTCGATGACGTTCTCGTGGGTGCACTGCTTCAGAAAGTCGATCTCTCGTAAAGAAGCCTCGCAATCTTCGGGGGTGTCTTCTGGTAAGAACTTGATCGCGACACTCTGGCCGTCGTCTTTGCGACGGGCAAAGTAGACAACGCCGTACGACCCCTGCCCAACTCTATCCGTCCAAGTGTACTTGTCTTGAAGACGCGCCTTCGAAGCCATGACTGTTCACAGCGCTGTTGTACCCGCGAGGTCGCAGGGTGAGAGGGCATGACCAACGGACAACGCATGGGACGAAGCATGGAACTTACAAAAGGGCGACTTTGAGCCGAACAGTGGGACGTTAGCAGCAAAGATGAACGAACAGCCATAAAACAAAACGAAGCTGAATGGATGGACATGTGACTGTACTGTGCTGTGCCGTGCTGTGCTGTGCTGTACTGTGCCAATGCTGTAGCAGCTGAAGCTTCACAAGCAGCAACGTCGTCGCAGAATTAAAGCGTCACGCGTTAAAGAAGCTCGTCGTTGCCATGGTTTTCACAGCCGTGTCGCCGTGTATTAGAGCTGCATCGCCCTTGCGACAACAGTTCTGCACAGTGATTTGAAATTCGTAGCGTGGCAACAACTCCACAAGGCGCACGACACAGAACAACGAAGCCGTACAGCGTAAACTGCGAAACGCCCCGCGAAGCCGCACGCACACGCCACTGTGATGGACAGTACTGTATTGTACTTACTGTATTGTGCTGTGCTGTACCGTGCGATACTGACAGGAATGGCAGCGTGATGGCAGCGTGATGGCAGCGTGATGGCAGCGTGATGGCAGCGCGATGGCAGCGTGATGGCAGCGTGATGGCAGCGTGATGGCAGCGTGATGGCCGCGTGATGGCAGCGTGATGGCCGCGTGATGGCAGCGTGATGGCAGCGTGATGGCAGCGTGTTGGCAGAGCAGACTACAACCAAGGCTTCGTTGAACATGGTGTTCAGGTTCCCCAACCGCGGCCCATGTCGTTGTAGTCGCCACCGTATTACCGCGACATGCCCATCCCACTGCAACGCATCCCAACACCAAACACTACTTCACAACGGCCACATTGAAGCTACGGTATCGCCGCCGCCTTCGTCACAACGGTTAGCGTTGCTGTCGCAGCCGTCGTATTGTACTGTAGCTGACGCGCGTGGAATGGCGGTCGACCACGGAAAAAAATGTTACAGGATTGGCGAGCGACGCCACCTGAGAGCTTGAAACTTTGGACGGCGAGGTCGTTGATGGCGGCGCTGTTGTTGGAGCGGCAACGACTTACAACCAACGTTTGCGGCGACCATGGTTGACAAAACTTGTGCCCCAAAAGCGCGGCACCCAAATTTTTGAGCTCAGAAGCAACAAAAACACAGTTTTGCCAACCTTTGAAATCAAAGGTGGCAAATTTGCCA
>JBIPOE010000047.1:0-34292 GCA_044379485.1 Catalimonadaceae bacterium | reverse complement strand
TTGTTTCTTATGCTACATTTGCGGGTAAGAAATGAAGTCTTATATTTGATACGAAAACAAAAAAGTGGCGAAAAAAAACGCTCTTATTTTTCGCCAACACTGGTACAGTCGATGGGGAGGGGTTCAGTAAAAACTTTGTGTTCAAATATTTATTATGGCAATTATTTCCAAAATATCGATTTTGGAACTCAATTGTCCAAATCAAATTTTAGATTTGCGCAACGATGGAAAGCAATTTAGAGCCCACACTTCTTCAAAGACAGATTAGAAAAACCAACCAAAGCCAAAAGGCATTGGCAGAAGAAATTATAAAACTTGGAGGAAAGATAATTCCGCAGGTTCCTGATGTAGAGGAAGCCGTTTTAGGTGCTCTATTGCTCGACAAGGAAGCTTTAAACCTTGTGAGTGAAATTCTACGTGTTGATTGCTTTTACAGAGAAGAAAATCAAAAAGTTTTCACTGCCATTATGGACCTCTTTGGAGAAGGTCATCCGGTTGATGTTTTAACAGTTGCTTCCAAACTCAAAGAAAACAATGATTATCAATGGATTGGAGGCGCCAAATTTCTGGCCAGACTTGCTTCTAAAATTTCCTCTGCCGCACACGTTGAAATGCATGCACGGATTGTCCTTGAGCATTATATTAAACGAGAAATAATTACCGCATCAACCATTGCAGTAAGAGATGCTTACGAAGACCAAACCGACGTTTTCCAGCTTTTAGACAGGACCGAAACTGCCATTTTTCAAATAGCCGAAAAGAATATTGGTCGAAGTGTGGTGGATATGAAATCTTTGGTGAAGATATCCATTGAAAATATCCTGCTAAAAAAAGGTATGGAAGATGGCATAACAGGTGTTCCAACCGGACTTGTCGAGTTGGACAGAGCTACAGGTGGATGGCAAAATTCAGATTTGGTGATAATTGCTGCAAGACCGGGTATGGGAAAAACGGCATTTGTTATGACAGCAGCCCGAAATGCCGCAGTTAGTTTTAACAAAGCAGTTGCCATTTTTTCATTAGAAATGCCAGCAGAGCAACTTGTGAACAGGATGATTTCTGCGGAAACGGGATTGCCTGGAGAAAAATTACGAAAAGGAAATCTGGAAGAGTGGGAATGGGCACAATTGCACAATAAAGTCACGGAACTTTCCAATGCCAAATTGTATATTGATGATACCCCCGCCATTACACCTGTTCAACTTAGAGCCAAATGCAGGAGAATGAAGGCCCAAAACGACATTGGTCTCATCATTATCGATTATTTGCAATTGATGAGTGTAGAGGGCATGAAAGGTGGAACGAGAACAGAAGAAGTAAGTTTGATTTCCAGATCCTTAAAGGCTCTGGCAAAAGAACTTAATGTACCTGTAATTGCTTTGAGCCAGTTAAGCAGATCGGTAGAAACCAGAGGTGGCGTAAAACGGCCAATGCTTTCAGATTTGAGGGAATCTGGAGCCATTGAGCAAGATGCTGACATCGTTTCATTCTTGTATCGCCCTGAATACTATGGATTGAAAGAAGATGATGAAGGTAGAAATACGGAAGGTTTGGTGGAATATATCATTGCCAAACATAGAAATGGCGATGTTGGAACCATTTTATTGAGATTCTTAGCCAAAAACACCAAATTCGTTGATTATGACCAAACGTTTGTGAATACTTCTTCCGGCTATATTGATGCATCAATAACAGACCAAATCGGATCAGAAAGAATAAAACTTGGTAGTAAATTAAACTCCACCTTGCCTGGAAATGGATTTATGGATATGCCCCCACCAATTGCACCATCAATGGATGATGTGCCTTTTTAAAAATGGAAACCTCAAATTCATTTAGTAATGCTTTTTTGGGGAAGCATAGGAATTTATGAATAAAATTCCTATAAAATCAATTCTATAAAGTTTAAAAAAGAGAGCCAGGTAAAACCCGACCCTCTACATTTATACTAATTAACCAAACTATAAACACGCACATAATCTACTTCCATTTTTGCTGGAAATATGGAGTTATCCACTTCTGGACCTCCTAAATTTCCGCCAACAGCGAGATTTAGAATTATGAAAAATTTCTTATCAAATGGCCAGGTTTTAAAGCCTGTGTTTCCATTTATGTATTCAAAAATCTTGTTGTCGTTTACATAACCTCTTACTGCATAAGGGGTCCAATCTACTCTGTAAATGTTAAAATCGGTTGTGGCAGTTGGCAGTTCAAACCGACCTGTTTTGGAATTTCCACCATTATTGGCATCTGTATGAATACTTGTCAGCACCTCATTAGGTTTCTTACCCACATGCTCCAAAATGTCTATTTCACCAGACTTAGGCCAGGTCCCATAAGAATTGCCATCAGGCAGCATCCAAAATGCGGGCCAGGTTCCTTTTCCAGTTGGAACTTTTATTCTGGCCTCAAATCTTCCATACAAAAAACTGTTGAGGCCTTTTGTAATCATCCTTGTTGATGTGAATGCAGCACCTTCTTTCTCCTCCCGTTTGGCTTCAATTGTTAAAATGCCGTTTTCAATATTGACATTGTTGCCTTTTGTATAATACTGAAGTTCATTATTTCCCCAGCCACCACCACCTGTTTCAAATACCCAATTGGCAACCAAAGGTTTACCAGTAACCTCAAATTCATCCTGCCAAACAGGTTCAGCACTAAACTTCCAATTTTTATCTTCAACAGGTTTTACTGCTGGTACACTTTCATCATCTTTTTCAGTGCATGCACCATTACCAAAAAGGATAATGACTACTGTAAGCATAATTAAAAGAACTTTAAAACCACTTTTTCTTGAATACATTCGAATCATCTTTAATTTCTTAATAATTATTTAGCAACCAATTTTAAGGTTTGAGTAGCTCCCGACCCATCACCTATTCTAATAAGCAACTTACCATCAGCTAACTCCAAAATTCTATACAGATTGGCGACATTGTCCATTACTCCAATGTAGTATTGGCCAGTAAAAGATAATTTATCATCTTTAATAGTATTGATTCTACCATTCTTTAAAACTATCTGACCTATTCCAGAACCACCTGTGGTTATCTTTGTTAATTCATAAGAAGTAGGATTAAAAATTCCAAAAGGTTTACAGTTATAATCACGAGGTCCACCGAAAACCAAGGCATCTTCATTGAAATTAAAATATACACTATCTGTTGAGGTAAAGGTATATTCATCATTTAATTGACAAGGAGCCAAAGGACCACCTGGGTAATCTTTACCTGGTGCGTCTTCAGAACCAGCAATAATTGGATTTGCACCGGGGGTAGGGTCAAGTATCCATGTTTTTCGGCTTCCCCCTGAAAGATCTAGTCTGATGTTGGCTATGGAAGGGCTTATGTTTCTGAACAAAACCTGAACTCTGCCCCCATCGGATAGTTTCCCTTGAATGAGCATTTGTTCTTCGTTTATTCTAAGAATTTCATAAGAATTGTCAGTAACTACATGAGTCGTACCCAGAAATGGAAATATTCCAGTAGAATCTTGTAACAGAACTATGCTTGCATTTTTAATGCCTTCACCTTTTTTCATTATATATCTTTTAACATTTGGTTTAGATTCTCTACAGGCATCACCAGCAACAAACGTTTGTCCTTTAGAATTGTAATTAAACGATCCAGATATCCCAAATGTAAATTGATCGTCAGCCAAACAACTTGCTGCATTTGAAACAATTGAATCTCCATTTGTAGAGAAGATTTTTACCGCATTTGATAAAGGACTTACCGACCAACTTCGATTGCTGCAACCGGTTAAAATTGAAAATGGCTCATAATCGCAAGGAGACTCCATATTTACTGTTGCCTGGCTAATGTTATATCCATATGTACCAACACTTGTTAATTTAACCAAAAAGGAGGCACCTGCTCCATACGTATGAAATGGATTTGCAAGATTTGATTTTCCTAAATCCCCAAAATCCCATAAGTATGAAAATGCATCTACAGATGTATTCTGAAAAATTACAGTATTGGAAAAAGGAAGAGTATCTCCACCCGGAAACTTTTTGATTGTAAATTTAAAACCTGAGGTTGAATAGTTTCCTTTTAATGTTGGATTTTCCTTTTTGCAGCCAGTAATGGCCAAAAATCCTAAAAGAAGAACAAATAAATACGCTTTCATAATTGGTGTTTTTCTAAAAAGAATCAAGAAATTAATAGCCATCATTTTGCGTTAAATTAGGGTTTTTGTCTCTTTCAATTTGGGGCAAAGGCATCAAATAATGCTTTTGGGAAGGGTTTTTGCCTACTGCCCGCATCTTGTTAAGCATATAGTTGGGATCAGGATGACGGATCAGATCAAACCAACGGTGCATTTCAGAAGAAAATTCTATTCTTCTTTCCTTGTACACTGCTTCTAAAAAGTCAGTCGAACCAGATTGGATATCTGACAAACCAGCTCTCCTTCTAACCTCATTGATATACCTATCACCAGCGCCAGCACCCAAGGCCTCTGCTGCAATAAGCAAAACTTCAGAATATCTCATGACAGGAATGTTCCCTGCACAAGACCAGCCATTGGCATCAGCAAACTCAATGTTCTTTGACACAAAATATTTCCTTACGTTATAACCTCTTGGTGAACCGTCCTGACTGGGTGGAAATGTCTGTCCGTCAAAAACATCCCCTGGCATCCAAATAGAGGCGGGTCGTCTTTTATCAATTATTTTTTTATCCTTATCCCGCTCATACTCACTTACCAAATCCTCAGTTGGGACATTAAATCCATAACCTGGCTTATCTACTACCAGATCTAAATTCCTGGGTGCAAACCACGTATTGACAACATTTCCCTGACTGAAGAACTTAAAACTACCGCCAACATTCCTATACTGAACTTCAAACAAGGATTCAGGCCCATTTTCTTTTTTCACATCAAAATTATCGCCATACTCCTGGTTAAGCGTGTACTTACCTGAATTGATGACTGCCAATGCCTGCTCGGCTGCCTTTTCTTTTTCATTGATGGTTAAATATACCGAAGCAAGCATGCCCTTGGCAGCCCATGAATTTACTCTGCCTGCATTATCCCCTGAAAACCGGTCCAAGGGTAAAAAACCGGCAGCGGCAATTAAATCAGAAACAATTCCATTGTAAACTATTGATTTGGATGTCCTTTTGATGTTATAAGACTCTTCCAGAGTAATGGGTTTTGTATAGAATGGAACATCCCCAAACAACCTTACCAACATATAGTAATAATATGCCCGAAGAAAATAAGCCTCTCCAAGACACCTTTTCCTTGTGGTTTCACTCATTCCTGTTATACCAGGCACTTTCTCTAAAACCAGATTCGCTCTTTGCACACCAAGGTAACATTGTGTATAATATGTATTGAGCTTAGGCTGCGTAGCATTCATTGAAAAATTATCGAGGTCGTTCAGGTCTGACTCATCCCCTGCTCCACTTCCTCCTTTATCAGCATCATCTGACATGATATCCAGAATTTGCCATGCCGCTCCATTATATAATCCCTGTAGTGGATTATACACAGCATTTGTTGCCCTTATTGCATCATCTTCAGTTTTATAGAAATTTTCATCCGTAATGCTATTATTTGGCTTTTGATCCAGAAATTCTTTGCTACAAGAAGTTTGGAAAAAAATATAGACTACCGCAAAGGCGGCAATTTTTACAATTTTAGTGGATCTCATATTCATTTGGTTATTCAGCTAAAGTGTATCTTAATTAAAAATCCATGGTAAGGCCACCGATAAAAGTTCTGGCTTGTGGATAGAATCCCTGATCTACTCCACCTCCTACTTCAGGATCGAAACCTTTATATTTGGTAAATGTGAATGCATTTTGGACTGAACCATAAAACCTGATTTTACTCGCGGTAACAGCTTTGCTCCACTTATTTGGCAAGCTTATAGTTAACCTTATGTTCTTAACTCTTAAATATGAGGCATCCTCAATAAATCTATCGGAAACCCGCTTGTTTTTATTTGGATCAAGCTGGGTAACCCTTGGCATGTCATTGCTGGTGCCGGGCCCAGTCCATCTGTTAATAGCTTCTTTGCTAAAATTTGCATTGTTTACACCACCTCCTTCTGTATACCACCTTACAAGATTTAATACTTTATTGCCGTTGGAGCCTTGGAGAAATACGGAAAGCTCAAATATTTTGTAAGAAAAAGTATTGGTAAAACCATAAGTAAAAGTTGGAATGGAATTTCCAAGGTTTGTGCGGTCATCTGCATTAATAACACCATCGCCATTCAAATCCTTAAATCTAATATCTCCGGGTGCTGTTCCGTTTTCTTGTCTGGCATGAGAGTTTACCTCTTCCTGAGTTTGAAAAATTCCATCGGTTACATATCCATAAAAGTAATTTACTGGCAAACCAGTAGTTACACGAAGTCCCCCATCTGTTATTCTGGCGAAATTAGAAATAATGGGAGCACTTTTTCCCAAATCTGATACTTCATTTTTAAAAGTAGAATAGATAATAGTAGAATTCCATTTCAATTCTGAACTTGCTGGCATATTTGCAGTATTAATAGCCAAATCAATACCCTTATTGGTCATTGTGCCTGTATTAAGTGGGGTTGGTTCGTATGTTCCACTGGTTGCAGTCGGAGCCACCTGGAATAAAAGATCTCTCGAAGTTCTTTGGTAAATATCCGCTGAAACGGAAACTCTGTTTGCCAAAATTCCAACATCAATTCCCAAATTGATCTGCTCATTTTTTTCCCATCGCAAATCCGCATTTTTAGTCGATGTAGGTGCAGCAGCTGGATTTAATCCACCACTTCCTGAACTATTCCCAAAAGGATATTGAATGTCGAGATTAATTCTTTGTAAATAAGCAAATGCCGGTACATTTTGATTTCCGGTCAAACCATAACTAGATCTAATCTTCAAGCTGCTGATTTGAGTAACTGATTTCATAAAATCCTCATCGCTTACATTCCATCCAATTGAAACTGCAGGAAAAACTGCATATTTATTGCCAGGACCGAAATTGGAGGAACCATCCCTTCTTAAGCTAGCCGAGAAAAGGTATTTACCTCTGTAATCATAACCCGCCCTTCCCACATAAGAAAGAAGTCTGTTTGTTCCATAACCACCACCATTTCCTATTTGACTTAAATCTACAGGGGCTACAGCAGCATTGTCCAAAACCTGTAAATCGTTTCTTGTGTAACCATTTCGGCTGGCACCCAAATAATTGTAGTTGTTATCCTGCGCAGTAAAACCTGCCAACAGACTGATATTGTGATCACCAAAACTCTTTTTGTAATTTCCAGTATATTCAGCCAAATAACTTGGAGAATAATTAACCTCATCTGAAAAACTGGATATAACAATTTGGGACTGGCCTGTTGCAGGCGTTGCCGGACTCCAGCCACGAATGTTGGACATTACAAAATCCATCCCAAGATTTGCTCTAAAAGATAAACCTGGCAAAACCTCATATTCTGCAAAAATAGAACCAATGGATCTGAACCGGGTATTAGTGAGTTGAGGAACCTTAATGTTATAAATAGGATTCTGCTCCACATAACCATCATCACTTCCATTTCCACCAGCCCAACTACCGTCGGGGTTTCTAACGTTTACAGTAGGTGGTGCAGCAACCGCCAGAATTATTAACGAAGTAAATGGATCATACGTATTTCTTGGCTCCTCTTTTGTTCGACTGAGAATTAAACTATTTCCAATTTTCAATTTTTTAGAAACCTGAATATCCCCATTAAATCTAAGATTGTATCTTTCAAAACTAGTTCCACTTACAATTCCATCTTGTTGAAAATAACTGCCAGAAACGGAAAACTTAGCTTTTTCAGTTCCACCTGTGACACCTACAGAAGCATTTGTCATTGCAGCCCTTCTAAATACGCGATCAAGCCAATCAGTACCATTTCCAATTTCATTTCTAACAATGGCGGGATCACGAATTTTATTCAAAGGATTATCTCCAGCCGCAATTTTTGATTCATTGGCTAAAGTTGCATATTCCTCAGCATTTGCCATTTCAGGAAGTCTCCAGGCATTTTGAATTCCTCTGTAAAAATCCAGATTGACATTCATTTTACCTTCCTTACCCCTTTTGGTATTTATGATAACTACGCCATTTGAACCTCTGACACCATAAATGGAGGCTGCGGCAGCATCTTTTAATACATCAATGGATTCAATTTCATTTGGACTGACGGCGTTCAAAACATTGTCAGCTGTTTGGTCAGGAAGTGGAAATCCATCTAAAACCACTAATGGGTTATTCGACCCGGTTACTGAAGATATACCTCTGATTCTTAAAGAAGTACCTCCTGATCCACCTGGCGCTCCTGAGTTTTGTATAACCGTTAGGCCTGCAACCCGACCTTGTAAAGCCTGAGCTGCATCTGCTACCGGAGTGGCCGTAATTTCTTTGGCCCCAACAGAACCAATTGCACTACTTACTTCACGTTTTGTTTTGGTTCCGTAGCCCACTACTACAACCTCTCTTGTCTCACTCACCTTTGGTTTTAAAGAAACTGTTATAGAAGTACGACCAGCAATGGCGATATCCTGACTTTCATATCCTACATAGCGCACCTGAATCACATCAGTTTCTTCAACTTCCAAGGTAAAAGCTCCATCAAGATTGGTTGATGTGCCCCTTTGGGTGCCCACAATTAAAATAGTTGCTCCCGGAATTGGCTTTCCTTCCTCATCCAATACAATTCCTTTTACATTAATTAAAGCTTTTGGCGCAATTATGGCTCCAGGTAGAGTTATATTTTTTTCTAATTGAGCCCTATTATCAACTTCTTGTTTATCAGATTTATCTAAAATGGTATATACCTTTTTACCTGTTTGCTCAAAAGTTAAGCCCGTTTCTGCTGAAATATTAAAGAGTGAAGAGTTCAAATTTTGGTATCCCAAAACTTGAGGTGATACTTTCTTTTCTCGTATCTCGTCACTTTTAAAGAAAAAAGAAATGTTATATTTCAATTCCAATTCATGCAGTACGGCTGAAAGCGCCAGGTTTGCCGGAGTATCATTAGGAATTACTTGCCTGGTACTTCCAACTGGTTTCGGCGCAATAGAAGCAGATTGAGCTATCACTTTAGAAAAACAAAGGAATAAACTCACGCACAGTACAACCTGCCGGAAGACGGTAAAAATTTTCATGGTTTGGAAACTTGGTAAACGACTGATGATTGGTAGAAGGTCTGGTGAAAGCCCTCTAATTGATTTCTATTTTACTTGCAAAAGCAATTCTGAACCTTTCATGGAATAGCTCAGATTGAAGAGGCTGGTCATTGACTTTACCAATTCATTTATATTTTCACTTGGTACTTTTCCTGTAACGGTTTCTTTTAATAAAGTAGGATTTGAAACAGAAATTTTGATTCCATGTGTAGCTTCTACCATTTCAATAACTTCACTCAATGGGGTTTGGTTAAAAGAAAAATAACCAGATTTCCATGAAGTTACAACTTCAGAAGGAAGTTTTCTCTTTACATCCTTTTTCACTTTGGCCTCACTGGAGTAATCAACAAAGTCGCCTGGAATCATAGCCAAAGTATTATCGGTAAGAGTCTCCTTTAATGCCAATTGAACCTTTCCTTCATTCAGATATACTCTTGTGGTATTTTTTCTGGTATTTACATTGAATTGGGTGCCCAATACGTTTACATCAAGATCTTTGGTATGCACTACAAATTGTTTTATTTTTGGTTCATCAGGATGAGAAACTACGCTAAAAAAAGCCTCTCCCTCAAGCCATACCTCTCTGGCAGGGGCAAATCGCCAGCTACTTTTGGTTTTGAGTTTGGAATTGGCGTTTAAAACTATTTCAGTACCATCAGAGAATTGGATTGTTTTTTTTCCTGAAAAATTTGTGGCATACTCAGATTCTGAAGTAGAAAGGACAAAAACTGCAAGCCAGCTACCAGCAACAAACAAAAATACAGCGGCTGACATTTTCCACCACCAATTTCCAATAGTTTTTTGGCGTAGGTCACCACTTTCACCAGAATCAATTCTCGTCTTCAATTTTTGCCACTCATTGGCTACTTCATGATCCGGAAGATTTTTAACCCCACTTTTAAGACCTGTATATATTTGAGCTGCCAACATAGCTACTTCTTGTTGTTCAGGGTGTTCCTTTATCCAATTGTCCCATATTTTGCAGTCCTCCTCATTCTGACCGATAGCCCAGTTTTTGAAGCTATCCTGACTTAGGAAAAATTCTGTTGAGTTCATTGTACTCATATTATTTCTGTTGATTTCTGGTTATAGAGGGTCAAAACTAATGGCAACTAACCAAAAAAATGAAGAATTCTGAATAAAATATGAAAGAAAATATCCTTTGCTGGCTGATTAAGACCTTATAAAAAATTAGTCTCAAATTTAAAACCAAAAAATAATTAGGTTTAACGGAAATATTAATCATCAACTCAAACCTATGCTCAAATCGAAAAGAATTACTGAGGCAAATGACTTAATGTATTGGAAAGAACTGGAAATGATTTTATCAGAATTGAAAGCTAAATTTGGTTGAGATGAATAGCATAAGATTATACATATCAATAGTATTAACCAGTATCCAGGCCGTAAATCCAACTTAAACTTTTTTCGAAAAACACCTTGGACAATAAAAAAGTTAAGAATCTTTACTTAAGTAATTTAAATTAAAATTTTATGATATTAGGTTCGTTTTTACCTCAAAATGAAATTTCAAAGAGTCAAATAAAATTATTAAAAACTAAAAACACTCTTATATATATAATATATTAATTACAGATAAGAAAATTGATAAATCTATTGATTATATATTAATTTTATGGTTACTAAATCAATTATAAGGATGTAATGTCTAAATGTTATATTCAAATTATAAATTTTTTAGAACATATTTTCTACATAATATATTAGTAAATTTAAAAAAACAAAACTAATTTATCTTATTAGTCGGTAATAACAAAAATGAAAATTATTTTCAATCTTAATTTATATTTTATCTAATACAAAACTACAATACCAATTATTTATGAACCATAACCCAGCCATTCCACTTTCTACCATCGCTTGGGTGCTCTACAATATAAAAATATGTTCCAGCCGACTTTCCAGATGGACCTTTCCATACAATATCGCCATCGTTTTTTCCTGAAAATATTTCTTTACCCCAACGATCGAATATGGTAACTTTCATATCTGGTACTGCTCCCTTCATGATCCAATAATCATTAAAAGAATCTCCGTTTGGCGTAAACAAGCTTGTAAATTCTATTAAAGGCCGAACTTTTATAAAAACACTATCGGTGGATACACACCTGCCTTGAGGGTCGGCTGCTGAAACTTTAATAAAAACATCTTCAGTAGGGTTAAAACTAATGTCTTTATTATTTTCAAAACTTAAAGCAGAATTATCGGATGACCAGGAAAAGTTACCTACTGTTTTTGGACTCAAATTAATCAAACTCCCCCATTCTACTTCCTGGTCAATCCCTAAATCAGGTTTTGGGACTTCAACTATTTCAAATTGTAATTTGGAAGAAGCTGAGTCCAGGCAGGTTTCAGTATTATCACCTAAATAAATTGCATTTAGGGAATATGAACCTGGCTTAAATGCGGAAGGATTTATTTCATTTACTTCATTTCCAGCCAAATAAAACTTAGATATTGGAGCGGAAACAGGCTTGAAAGGTGATTCAGTATTGCAATAAAAACTCTTAACACCATCCAAAACCAAAGTGGGTTTCGCTTTATTCCTTAGAAATACAGTTTGTTCACTTTTGTTTGAGCATGAATTGAGGATTATAGAATATTCGATTTTATACGACTTTCCTGATTCCAGAATTTCTGGAATCCACTGATTTTTTGAAGTCAAAACTCCTTCACCAGAAAATGTGCCCCCACTGAATGTTGGGGTAAGTTGTACCCTTGGAGAACCTCCACAAATTGAATCTGGCAATGGATTAAAATCTGCGCTTACCACATCCAAAATTTTAACCGCTTTTTTTATAGTATCAGCCTGACAGCCTAGACTTGGAGGTACAAAAAATGTTACTTCCGTATTTCCAACAGGTACTTTTGATGGGATAAATTTATTTCCAAGGACTCCTGCCCCATAAAAAACTCCATTAGAGTTTTTAGGTATAAGTGTAACGGTATCACCACTTTGGCAATAGGCAGAATCCAGACCAGAGAATTCAGCCTTAACTCCTGGAACTACTTGAATATTTATGGTTGTGGATTTTACACAATTGGAGCCGAAACCTGCCATGCCTGTTTCATAAGTAATGGTTTTCAAACCCAAACCTGCAACAGAGGGATTAAATATTCCATTTGGAGAAACCCCTGGTCCAGACCATGTTTCGGCACCTTGAGCGTTGGAAAGCAATTGAAAAGGAGCTGACTGAAGGCAAACTGAATCCCCTATAACAGGATTAATAATTTGCAAGGGGTTTGCCAAGGGATCTCCCGTTCGTTTTATAATGACCTGAAATCTTGATTTTTCTCCTCGTTCGTAGTAGTCAACCAAAATATTTTTTGGGCCAGCCTCCAGAAATACGCCGCAACCATTGTTGTTTAATTTTCCAGTATATTCCTGGTCACGCCAAAAATCAATAAGCCAGGTTGTACCTCCGTCTGTACTAAGGCGAAAACCGTCGTCTCCTCCCCCACCGAAAATATAATACCCGGCTTCAAAGTTGATTTTCCTCCGCATTCTGATGGAATAAAAGTTGGAATGAACACCACAAACTTTGTTGGTGTCAAACTTGGTTCCAGGTGCAGCTTCTACATCGAAGCCCCAATCGAGATCAAAGGATAGCGCCTCTTTTGTGACATATCCCAAATAATTGCCTGGGTCGAACATCGCCTGGGTATTGGCATTTGTAATGATGGTTTGAATATTAGGTTTCCAGGTAAAAAAAGATCCTCTCCAATAGCCTTCCGGGAAAAAAGCAATATCAGGTAAAGTTCCAACTTTTGCAATTTTAAATGGATATTGATTTGGGGGGCTGTACGTTAATGGATTTGAACCTTTAATCCGTAACTGGTAATTGGTATTGGCCAATATAGTATTTGGAGGTACCGGGAAACTCACATTTATAAATTGATTTGGTGAATTGCCTGCTAAACCTGGGGGTGTTTGACCAATTAAAGTAATAATCGGACCATTGACAAAATCGCCGTTTGGGGCCATCTCAACAGTAAAAACAGTAATCCCGAAGTTGTAGAATTCGAATTTAATTTGAAGGCTGCTCTTTTCACAAAACTCCACATTGGGAACGTTGTTACCCGTAATGATGGGTGCGGTAATACTTGCCGCTTTGGATTGAGTGAATATGGAAGAAAGGACAAAAAGAAATGCGATTGATTTGCTAAAGATTAACTTCATTTTTTGGAAAAATTGGTATTTGCTTAGAATCAAAATTTATTTACCATTGGCTTACATGAAAAGCTGAGGCTCTAAAATATTTGTCCCTCATCTAAGTGGTGAAAGAGGATGGTTTACTAACCAAAATTGATTGATCAATTCCAGACCACCTGACGCCAAATCTGAAAATGATGTAGTTAAGGGGAATGGGTCGCAGAGTAGAAATTTCATATTTTTGTGGCTATGCAACTACAGTTACCCATTTTTCCAAAAGAGACTACCCTAATTAGCAATTGTGCAGGGGTTTATGAGCAAAAAGGCTTGGTAAAATAAATTGTAAACGGTTTACCAGTATATAGCCACAGGAATGGCGATTTGCAGGCATTTCGTTTTATATTTTGCAATCTTATCCGGCAAGGTCTTTGCAGATTCAAAGATCATTTCATGTAACTATTGACTATGTAAACAGAGTCTGTAAGGTATTTGATAAGGAAGGGGAAGCTGGTTTTTTCAAACCTGAAAACAGACATGGATATAGTCACAAACTCATTGGAGAGAATTTACTCAAAGCCCAGCAATTACTTGATAGTGGCAAGAGCAACTCAGCCACAGCAAGGCAGGTGAATGTAGGCGAATCTGCTATTCGGTATACCATAAACCAGGGTTATTTAAAAAAAAGCAAAGTGTAGCATCACAGAGTAGTAGTGGCAGCCAGCCCACAGAGCGCAGCGAGCAGAATAAGCAAGGCCCACTTGGTATAGGCACAACCAATTTTGAGCAGCGCATAATATCCAGTAAGGGTTATGGCCCAGCCAAACCACAGTTTGAAAGCCACCATGGCCTGGCTTTTGGAGGGGTACTTTTCCTGCTGCCTGCCTGCTCTTTGTGCACAGGGTTTGTTTGCCTTGGAAAAGAACCATAGCCTTAGCCCTGGCTATAACGGTTTGCCCTCTATTCTTCTTACAATGGTAATGATCAACTTGTGCAGAATCAAAACACCAGAGCAGCTAAAGCAATGTAAGCCAGGAGAACTTGGCCGTTTGTTGGGTTTGGACCTTGTGCCGGAAATGAAATGTTTGCGCCAGAAAATAGACCAGTTAAGCAAACAGAATAAGATGCAGATGCTCAGCCAGAATCTACTCGACCAATGGCTACCCAAAACAGAAAGCCAGGAATTGATTCTTTATACGGATGGTCATGTGCGCATCTACAATGGGGAGAAAGCCAATTTAACTTCCAAATATGTATCCCGTCAGAAACTTTGCCTTGCTGGCACCACGGACTTTTGGCTCAATGACACCCAGGGCCAGCCTCTGATGGTTTGTATAGGCGAGTTGAGCGAAAAGCTTCAGCAGATTATCCTCTCAGATATTGTGCCCAATTACTCCAAAGCCCAAAAATAATGCAAGCCAGAGAAAATCTGGCAGATCTTGAGCCAGAGAAAGAAGAAAGCCATTTGTACCCTTGTATTTGATAGGGAAGCTTATCAACCAGCACTCTTTGCCCAGGTTTGGAACACATATTGCATCGCCATTATCACCTGTCGCAAGTTTGTAAAAGACAAATGGGATGAGCAAGACTTTGTAATAGAGTCCTTTGAAGAAGAAAGTATAATGTGTATTTGCGAAAAGCAGGTAGTGCTTGATTCACACAATTTCAGAGAAGTAAGGTGCCTGAGACCCGATTGACATCAAACCTCTATAATAACCACTAACCCCACTTTAAGCACTCTTGAAATAGCAAGGAAAATGTTCAACAGATGGAGTCAGGAAAACTTCTTTAAGTACATGCTGGCCAATTATGATCTGGACCATCTACCTCAATATGGGGTTGAAGCCATAAACCCAGATAAACAAGTAGTGAACCCAGATCATAGAAACCTGAGTGCCCGCATTAAAAAAGAAAATGAAAAGCTGAGCCGACTCAAAGCAAATCTGTTAAAAGAAGTGGAATTGAGTTCAGATCAATCGCTGGACCAATTTGGCCAATCCCTTAAAAATCAGCAAAAACTAACAGAGCAAATTCAAGTAAAACAGAACCTTGGAAAAGATCTATTGGAAAAGCGTAAGGCAATTTCCTACAAAATAAAATTATCCCAAATGCCAGAGCAAAAGCGATATACCAAGCTCAAAACAGAGTCTCAAATACTTACCAACGCAGTTAAAATGGTATGCTACAGAGCAGAAACAGCACTGGCTAACCTGCTTGAAAAAACATTCAATAAAGCCAAATATGAAAGACGAATGCTCATCAAACAAATCATTCAATCTCCAGCAGATCTTGAGCCAAACTTTACTGAAAACACCCTAACAATTACACTACATTCTTTGTCTGCTCCCAGATTCAATCAAGCACTGGAAAATCTACTTGATACCCTCAATCTCTCAAATACCCTTTTCCCTGAAACTAACCTGAAAATGATCTTCAAAATTATATGACTCTATTCTGCGTGGGGTCTGGAGTTCTTAATTTTTAAATCATAGTAACATACTGCCGGCTGCCGGAAGTTTTAAAATCCTTACCAATGGAGATATTTAAAGCAGTCGAAGAATTTGTAATAGGTTTTGGCTAATAAACCTATTCCCCTGGCCATTAAGAAGGATGGTTGCTTTATTGTAAAAAACCTGAGCGTTTTCAGGGAGAGGTTTTTTATGTATTTGATGTAAGCAAGGCTGCATATTTCAGGTAACAAAACAATTATTTCCCTCATATATATAAAAAAACAGCCTCCGGATACCAGAGGCTGTTTCATCGTTTTTAGATAAATTAGATTACGTTTTTCTATCTTACAATCAGCTTCTGAGAAACCGATTTTGTTGCTGTCGTTATTTTAACTGTGTAAACTCCGGAAGCAAGGTTGATATCCAATTGCTTTTGGTTTTTGCCATCAGCTAAATTCATATCAGACTTCATAACTACCTTTCCAAGAAGATCAGTGATTACAACCTGAGCAGCACCCTGAACATTTCCATTAACAGACAACGTTACCTGCCTGGAAGTAGCTGGATTCGGATATAAACTAACAGTTACACCATTAAGATTTGCTTTGCTTGAGGTAAGACCATCTGGAGTAAACAAAAGCTCAAATCTGTTAATCAAACTAATGTTTGCAGGAGTTACTTCGAATGTATAAACCGGATTGGCAGAGATGTTCTCCATAGTTCCAGTCCAGTTGTCTTTCAAATAAACCACAACATTACCAGCAAAAGTCTCAAGACCTGACATTACAAATCTGTGAAAGCCATAAGATCCATTGAATTTAGAATTCATAGGAACAGTCTTATTTGCTGTCAATGGTGCAAGTGAATTGATTACCATTTCTTCAGTTCCAACTGGCATAGTGAAATTAAATCCACTTCCTGCCAAATTTGGAATATCCATTTGTAAATCTTTTCCATCAGTGGCATCATCAGCAAAACGAACAATGTTCATAAAGTTGTAATCAACCAAACCATCTTTTTCAAGAGTCATTCTCAATGTATTTGCTGTTGAAGTAGCTGTTCTTAAAAAAGAATTAGCTCCACTAGCTTTCGCATTTTCAGTTATAGAAAGAGTAGCTGTGTAAGCCCCAGGAGTTGACAACTTAACAAAGAAACCTTGTCCACTTGCAATCAGGTTTGGATTGGTAGGCGCAGGACCTGTTCCTGCATATGAACCACCAAAATAAACACCATAACCAGACTTATTCCATCTCCAGAAACCATTCAACATAGTACCTGGTTTGGTCCAAACTCCAGGTGTAGAATTATCCCAATCTATAGCAGATGGGAAAGGATTTGCCAGGAAATTCCATCCTCGGTAATCTTCATCACAAGGTTCTGTAGCTGGTACTGTATTTGGCTGGCAAGTTACCGGCTCTGTTCTGTTCAAAGTTGGGAAAGAAAAAGGACCAGTGGTGATTGTACCAACATTGTCAAAAGATCTGGTTGGTGCCAAATAAGAATTCAACCAAACTCTGTATCCTTTTCCAGGAGTAAGCAAATCTCCCAAAACTGGAACTCTCCATCCTGTTTTCTGCGCAGTATCAGGTGATACATTGTGAAATGCATCGTCATAAGTTAAAACAGTTGAGTGCTGAATTCCAAGGTTAAATACACCTTGATTACCACCTAAGTTAGTACCAACAGCCATGTACATGTTATCTGTCCACTGACTGAAGTTTCCACCTTGAATAGGTGTTCCAACCAAATACCAGGCATCACCAGTTCCTGAAAAATACCTTTGCTGCGTAACATTTCCAGATACTGAGGCACCAACAGGAATAGCTGCAATAGAACCAGTCGCAGATGCATCAGAAGCAAGGATAAGTTTACCTGATCCACCTACAACAATACTAGAGTTTGCATTTGATAAGGTTACAACTCCTTTTGTACTGATTGTTCCATTGATGGTAACAACGCCGGAAGCAGCAGGCTTTGTAACGGTAACATTATCCACAGTATGGCTACCAGCTATGTTTTGAGTACTTGTACCATTTAGCACTAATGTACCTGCACCAGAAACATTACCATTTGTTATATTTCCACAAACTGAATATGTAGCTCCAGAATTGATTACTAAAGTCGTTCCATTTTGGATATTAACATTTCCGGCACCATAACTTCCAGTTGCAAGGATTGCGGAGAAAGGAGTACCTGCGTTTACCTGTACATCCATGTTACAATCCAAAGGAGCGAAACCAAGTGACCAGTTACTTCCTTTTAAGAAATCTGTAGAAGTTGTACCTCTCCAAACATTGGTTGGGAATCTTCCTAGAATAATATTATCTACATAAGAAACCTGAGCAACGCCCGGAACCTGACCGTATCCTGGATACAATTCAAGTCCATTGTATGGATCTGAAATATTTGCCTCTGAAGCGAAATCGAATTCCAAAATCTGCCAACCTATAACGGTCGTATTCACAGTCTTATTAATAGGAGCTGGGCCTCTCAGGTTAAGTCTTACTGGTAAGCCAACCACAGGGCTATAAAATCTCATGCTAATGGTTGTATTTCCAATTGTAAAAGGAATTCGATTAGTTAAATCTGCGCTTCCTAAGAAAGTACCGGATACTCCAGCACCTCCACCAGCTTTTGTCATACGCAACACCGTATTGGAAACATCCAAAGGATCTGTTGCTATAACAGATGTCACCTGGGCAAAAGAAGATGAATTCAAATTTACTGTAGCAAAATCATCCCAGGTTACCGGAAGACTGATTGATCTTAAATTAAATGTGAAGCCAGGACGACTTCCAATTCCAAAACCATTGGTTACCGTTACATTTCCTGTTGAACCAGCACCAACAACTGCATCAATTCTTGAAGAGTTAACTACAGTATAGGACGCTGCATCAGTTCCACCAAATTTTACAGCTGTTGCACCTGTGAAGTTACTACCATTAATTCTAACCACATTTCCAGCAAAAGAAGCCGTAGGCGTGAAAGAAGAAATAGTTGGAGCTCCAGGAGGGGCAATCCAATCAAAACCAGCCAAAGTTGAAACACCAAGTGTGGTTACAGAAACGTTTCCTGAAAAACCAACACCTACTACAGCAGAAATCTGATTGTCGTTATCTACAACGAATGAAGTGGCAGCTACACCTCCAAAACTTACAGCTGTGGCACCCGTAAAGTTATCACCAGTAATTACAACAGTTGTTCCGGTCGCTGCACTTGTAGGCGCAAAACTTAAAATATTTGGACCAGGGACAAAACGAACATCATCTACATAATATGTATTAGCAGACGCAGCTCCGGCAGTTCCAAAATTAGGGAAAATAGAAAGTTTGTCATAATTTACACCACTAAAATTTAAAGGATTTCCACCTGTTCTGTTTCCAAAATCAAATACCAAGGTTTCCCAGGCATTCTGTACTGTAGTAAGCGCTTGAGTTTCTGTATTTTGTGCAGGAGCAGTACCTTGTTCAGTTTTTAACATAACCACAGTTCCAACAGGACGAGTAGAATAGAACTTAACAGTCACAAAACGATTGGCAGAAGTAAATGGCAATGCAGTTGCAAATCCACCATTATTAACTCCAGCTTTGCCAAAAGTTGTACCAGCCCAGGTTTCTGTTCCTGTTCCTTTTACTACTCTCAAAACTCTGTTTAATGGATTTGAAGGATCAACATCCGTAGCAGAGGTCATGTTGGCGCCACCAAATGGGTCAGTTGAATAATCTACAGTAAATGGACTATCCCAGTTTATTGGCATAGAAATCGGCACTTTGGCAATGTAAGTAAATCCAGCCAAGGCACCAATACCATCTGGATTGGTTACAGAAACAGAACCACTAGCACCAGCACCAACAACCGCAGTTATCTGATTATCATTGTCAACGACAAAAGATAATGCGTTTGTCCCTCCAAACCTAACTGCCGCCGGGTTTGATGAATTTACAGTATTAAAATTAGTTCCAGTAATGGTTACCACACCAGTTTCACCAGCAGTAAGTGGTGTAAAGCTAATAACTGTAGCACCCGTAGGAGGAGCAGTGAATATAAATCCAGCCAATGTTCCAGTACCACCTCTGGTAACTGAAACTGAACCAGAAGCACCGTTTGCAACTACGGCAGTAATTTGCGTGTTGCTATTTACCACAAAAGAAGTTGCAGCAACTCCACCAAATGAAACTGCAGTGGCACCTGTAAAATTAGTCCCGGTAATTACAACTGACCCGCCTGTTGTAGCAGAGGTTGGGGCAAATGAACTAATGACTGGGGAAGGATAAAATGCTACATCATCCAAATAGAATATTGAACTGGCGGATCCGCCGTTTCCTTCATCCATAAAGAAGGATATTTTCTCGTAAGTATTGGCTGTATTAATGGCATTAAAATTCCAGAACATGGTATTCCAACCATTTGCAACGGTTGTATTGGACCGTACTTCCTGATTTATACCTCCATTGGCTGCATTTTCAACTTTACACATGATAACTGTACCTACAGGATAAGGAGAATAAACTCTCGCTGTAATTATCCGGTCAGTGGCTGTAAATGGAATTGGTGAAGCTAAACCACCATTATTTACTTTAGGAGCAAAATCTTTACCCAAAGTAGTACCTGCCCATGTAGATGCACCTGCAAGCTTCGAAATCCTCAAAGCTGTGTTGGTAGGATTGGTTGGATCAGTTGCAAGTGCAGTTGTAATGTTTGCAGGATTTGCAGAAAAGCTGGTAACAGAATAATCTACAGTACTGCTTTGAAAATCAATAGGCAAAGAAATTGGCGCCTTAAAAATAAAGCCAGCCCTTGTACCTGTACCTCCGGAATTGGTTACAGCAACCGAACCTGAAGTACCAGCAGCCACAACGGCGGTGATGCTTGTTGTGCTAACTACCACAAAAGATGCGGCAGGTGTTCCACCAAAAGTAACTGCATTGACATCTAAAAAATTTGTACCTGTAATGGTAACTGTTACCCCACCTCCCGAAGAAGTCGGAGTAAATGAACTAATAGTTGGGGTCGGAGGAATATATGTAAATCCTGGACGCGTTGCAAAACCATCAGGATTTGTTACAGCAACAGAACCAGAATTACCAGCATCTACAATGGCAGTTATTTGAGTAGAACTGTTTATAACAAACGAAGCAGCCGCATCACCACCAAAATTCACTGCAGTTGCAGTGGTAAAATTTGTACCTGTGATGACAATGCTGGCACCAGTAGCACCGCTTGTCGGAGAAAATGATGTAATGGTTGGTGCAGAAAGTGGAGCGAGATAAGTAAAACCAGCTAAGGTAGTAAAGGAAACAGGCGTAGTTACTTTAACGGCCCCTGATGATCCAATGCCTACTGTAGCTGTAATTTGATTGTCATTATCAACTGTAAAACTAGCAGCAGCAACACCTCCGAAACTTACGGCAGTAGCACCTGTAAAGTTGGAACCAGTGATTACCACTGTCCCCGCAGGACTTTGACTGGTTGGCGCAAAAGAAGAAATAACAGGTGGTAGACCAAAGCCAATATTATCAACCCAGTATTCGTTTGTATTATCACCTGCAGAACCAAAATTTGGGAAGAAACTAAGTTTTCCGTAATTGTTGGCCAAATTGAATGTACCCAATGTTGGAGCAGCCATATTAAAAACCATATTCTCCCACTGCCCTGCGGCAACAGTCGTAACAATGGCTTTTTCAACGTTAATACCTCCATTAAACTTGTCCTCGATTTTAACCATCATGGTTGAGCCAGCTGGACGTGTTGAACGAACCCTAACTGTAATTGAAGTATTTCCGACCGCAAATGGAATATTTACAGGAAATCCTCCATCGTTGATCTTGGGAGCAAAATCCTTACCGATGGTTGTACCCGCCCAGGTTTGGGCACCTGCAGGTTTTGTCAACCTTAGGACAGTATTTGTGGGATCTGTGGGATCAACCACTGTGGGGGTAGAATTAACAGCGCCTCCAAAAGAGGTCGTTGTGAAATCAGGCCCCCCAGCGTCCCAGGTAACTGGCAGTGCGATTTGTGAATACGCTCCTAATGAAATCAGAAAGAGCGCCAGAGATAAAAGTTTTTTCATGAAATGAAAGATTAAATTGGATATAAAAAAAAATTACTTGGTTTAAAAAAACAGACACTGTATCTGCTTTATTCGATAATAGAGAACCCGTGTAATGTTTTACTAATCAATTTTATCTAAAAAAAATTATCCCAACTATTTTATCATTTCATCTCTGGAAAAAAATGGCCGGATGAGGAAATACCGATTAATAAATAATCAAAAAAATATTAAAATAAGATGAAAAACATGTTTTCATCCATATAAAAATAATTAATGCCGATAAAATAATTTGAATTCTGATATATATATCCTCACTTTTCTTTAAAAAAGAAGGGGAAATATTTATTGGATTTGATGTAAAGATTTTACCAATTGTAGCCGATCTCTATTTTTTGAGACCACAAAACAAGGTTTCCGGTTGATTGTAATTTCTTCCATCGCCTTCACATCACCAGGAATATAAAATCCTGATTTTTCAGCACTTACAGATTTAAAGTTCCCATCCCCAATACCAATAAGTAAAAGTCCGATTCCGGCATCATTCCTGCCTGTTTCCACCTCAGTCGAATAGTCGTTTCCAGCTAAGAGCATGTCAGGTATTCCATCCAGATTTGCATCTGTTATTTGTATGGCATTTACCGGGAAAAACTGAGCTTCTGCAGGAAGGTACAATTCCTTAAATTTACCAGCACCTTCATTTCTGAATACAGAACTCACCATGTCGGTGGCAGAAAATTTTGTTGCTTTTTCAAGTTGTTCAGGACTAAAAATATCTTCAATAGTTGCATTAGAATAAGAGCTATACCTCAAAAACTTTTTCCGTAAATATGGCATTTGATCCAGCACATTATCTCTTAGACCAATTGGATAACTTTTGTCCCGGATAAAAAGGCTTATCATACAATCGGTACTTCCGTTGCCATCAAAATCGCTTACCACCATGGTAATTGGCCTTTCTTTAGTTCCTCTGTAACGGGAGTTTAAACCCATATTTCCAGCTACCAAATCCATATCACCGTCCTTGTCAATATCCGTAGAAACCAATTTATTCCACCAGCCATTGCTGTTTTCCATTGTGGATGGAAGTGTTTTCAATTTTCCATTTTCATTGTAAAAAACAGAAACAGGCATCCATTCCCCGGCAATGGCCAAATCTACCCAACCATCTGTATTAAGATCAGCCCAGGTGGCAGTGGTGACCATTCCGATTTTAGACAAACCTGTAGATGGGGTAAGATCCAAAAGTGAATCTCCTTTTATGGTGAACAAATAACTTTTGGGAATCAATCCATAATGGCCCGGCACTACCCTACCCCCAACAAATACTTCAGGGTTTCCGTCTTTATCCATATCGGCAACGGCCATGGTATTGGATGAAGTAAAAAACCTACCTGAAAATTTACTGTTGCTAAAAGTCCCTTTTCCATCATTCAAATACATTCGAATTGGATATTTGGAATCTTGTTTTGGATATTCGTTTCCTCCAGTACTAACTATCAAGTCATTATCACCATCTTTATCGATATCCAAAATAACCACAGCACCATCTTCAAATTGTTTGTCCGCTTCAAATGCCACTTGCTTTTTCTCCGAAAAAGTAGAATCCTGATTTTGAAAAAATACCGTTCCTGAATGATCCTTGGCACCCCCGACAAAAAAATCATCTAACTTATCTCCATTCAAATCTCCCACAGCCAGGCAAGGACCCATTTGAGAAAATCGATGAGGTAGCAGAGGTTCGAGCTTAAAATCTATGTACGCATTTTCCTTGTGTATATAATCTAATTTTACTTTGGAGGTTATATCTTCAAACAAGAGCTTTTTAGGCTCAATTTTCTGTTCTGCATATTGAGCTTCCGAATAAGAAACTACCCGTATTTTACCTGGGGCTACATTTTTTAATATCTGCTTTTTACCATCTGGCCAGGTTATAAGCAGATCAGCTTGTTGATTTTTTCCTATTCCGATTACCATGGTTTTGTCATGGCTGGATAAATAGCCTTTCATAGAATTAAAAACCGTGGTAGTTTTTGCACCGTCGGTTGTAGTTGTCTCTATAGTTGTTCCAATGCCGTTTATGTTTTTATCAGTACCAATCAGCTGAATTTGGATAGCGTTGCTTACCTTATTTTCAACGGTGTTGTTTTTGTAAACAAATGCAAAATCGTTAGTATTGTTCACCACAATTTCAAGGTCGCCGTCACCATCAAGATCGCCATAAGCAGCCCCAAAACTCCAGGCAAAATGTTCAAGACCTGATTCAACACTTTCCCTTCTGAAATTTAGCCCACCGTAGTTTTTATAATAAAATTTCTGAACCCTAATGGTTGGAATGGCCGACAATACTTTTAATACCCCAGATGCATCTTTTGCTTTGATCATGGCCTTTTTGATAGAGTCAGTTTTGAACTTGACATAGTCCAGATCATGAATATCCCTTGGCATTCCATTGGCTATGTAAACATCTTTTAAGCCATCATTGTCAAAGTCATTAATTAATACGGCCCAGCTCCAGTCACTGAAAGCCATTCCCGTATAATAACTTAAATCGGAGTAGCTTCCATTGCCATTGTTTACCTGCACCACATTTTTAAGATATTGATATCCAAAACCAAATTTAACCGTCCTTTCAAATTGGTCGTAGTTGCTTGGCTGCATAAGTTGCTTTCTTCTTCTGTTGTCTGTTGGCAACATATCAGTCGCTATCAAATCGCTGTGTCCATCATTGTTCAGATCCGCATAATCTGTACCCATACTGAAATAGGCTCCATGTTTAAAATACTTATCAAATTCATTTACAAACTTGTTGTCTCCTTTGTTTATAAATAAATAATCTGGTTCCAGAAAATCATTGGCCTGGTAGATGTCTGTTTTACCATCTCCATTAAAATCCTGAAGAATAGCACTAAGACCGAAGGAACGTGTTCTGAGACCAGCAGAATATGTCCTATCAACAAATTTTCCGTTTACATTTTCATAGTATCTATCCGATTCACCTCTTAGTGAAGAATCCTTGGCAGCGACCAAAACTCCAGATTTGTTGTAGGTGAGTTTAACACCATCTGTTTCGACAAAGTTACTTGCATGATTTACCACAAATAAATCCAGATCCCCATCGCCATCCATGTCATTGAAATATCCATTGGTGCTAAATCCATCGTCATCTATTCCATACGCTTTAGCTTTGTTGGTAAAGGTTCCATTCTTATTGTTGACGTATAATATATTCCTGCGGATGTTAGGATCTTTTGAGGCAGACCGGCACAAATAAATATCCAACCAACCATCGTTGTTAATATCTACCATAACCGCTCCGGTTTTAAAAGAGCCTGGTTCGCCTTCTACACCAGCTTTTTTACTAATGTCCTCAAATTTTAAATTGCCTTTATTCAGATATAGTTTGCAAGCGTATCGGTTTGAAACAAAAAAGATATCAGGTAAGCCATCATTATTGATATCACCTATGGAAACCCCGCCCCCATTATAGAGATAGAGATAGTCAAGAATATTGACTTCCTTATCATCAAGTACAGTGTTTTGAAACTTAAGTCCTGATGAATCAGGAGACACCAATGAAAAAAGTTTCTTCTGAGCTATATTTTCATCTGGCAATAAAAAAGCCAAAAAGAAAATCAAAAAACCAAATATGCGTATTTTCATTTGTTGGTCTTTCTTAACCTTCTAAGAATAAAATCACCAACTTCCTTTCCCTGAATAATCCCATTTGTTAAAGAAGGCATGTAGTGAATCCCTCCATAAAACCGACTGATACTTGCTTCGTTTGAAGCATCTCTGAAACTCTTAAATCGGCGTGGTGGCATATTGATGTACATTTCACTGGAATCTGTAAACGCATAAGGTTGAGGAATTAGTGCTGTAAGAATCGTTGCACTCGCACTGGAAATCACACTATGCCCACTGGTGTATTCCGGAAAAGGAGGTGTTTCGATATAGGATTTCCATTGTGGCGATATTAATCGATTGATATATGTTTCCGGCCTAAGTGCATTTGAAGAATACTTTTCAGTCCAGCAACTTAAAAAAGCTTCATATATAGAAAGTGAAAGAAGTGTGAAAACCTCAGCCGTTTTATACTCATCCAGGTTTTTGTTTTTTATAGCCTGACTGGCGATCCTAACCCAGTGTCCACAAGGACTAACTTTGTGTATGAAATAGTTTACATGGCCATTCGACCTCAAAATATTGGGGTTGTTGTCCCAATACCAGGCGATCAGACGTTTTGCGGTATCCAAGTTTATGGATTGCTGATAAATGGCCATGGCATTTTTGTAATATATTGAATTCTTATCCTCACTGTATTTTACATTGGGAATGGCCTTTATCATATTGGTACTGTCAAAAACAAAAGACCTCATCAAAGGCCAGTTTGGCTCAAGGGCATTTGCATATCCAGGTCCTGTGGGAATCCATGCACCAGCAGTATCTGTTAAAACATACCTGGAAAGTGTTCGTGTATAGTCATAATTGTCTTTCTTCATCCAAACAATTATTTCCTGACCTACAACTCGTCCATATTCCATTGAGTTTTTCAAAAGACTACTATCTTTTTTATTCTTTTTCAACCAGAGGCCAGACTCAGCAGTTTCAAAATCAGTAAACATGTATTCACTGTAAACCAGCTTTTTGGCCACTGTAGTAAAAGCAAAAAGTGCAGATAAGGAATAATCTACCTTGGTTTTTGGATTGGAAACCCCTGTAAACTGATTTAGATTATTTGCCAGGGAATTGAGCCTTTTGTCCTTTTTGCAAAGAATCTCATAAGCAGCAATATTGGGATAAGACTTTACTCTGCTTGCTACTGCAGGGGTAAAAAGATCTTCCATAATCACATCCACCAGTTTTAGATTGCATCTTACCAAATAATTTGGTTTGCCCGCCTTACTTACATTGAAAACAAAAAGCAAGCATATAAAAGCGAGGAAGGTTTTTGGTAATATAGTATTGGTGCTTTTCAATCAATTTCTTTTTTTATCGTACAACTTGGTTAGTTATCGAAATTCATACAGAACTCAAGTTTAATGCAAAAAAGGCTGTTTCAATATTTTGATATCGAAACAGCCTTTACCAGATTTTGGAATCTATTTATTAACCACAATTCTATTGACGGAAGACTTGCCGCTTGCATTCACTTTTAACAGGTAAATACCGTTTTGAACATTTGAAATATCAATAATTGACTTAGATATTATATCGGACCTTTTATAGACTACCTTACCCAGTAAATCAGAAATTTCAATAGATGCATTTCCCTCTAATGAGGTACTAACATCAAATAATCCGGAACTTGGATTTGGTGTCACCGAAACCTGATTTTTAACAAACTGGTTTTTATTTGAATTAATCACTCCAAAAGCAACTTCACCAAGGTAAAAGGTTTTTTCACCTGCAGTAGCACCACTAATGCCAAAATTTGGAAAAAATGATAGCTTATTATAGGAAAAGGAATAATTAATCTCATTTGTCCCGGGTGATTGTGCTCCTGCTGCAAAATTGAAAGTTAATACTTCCCAGGCATTTGCTGAAGTAGAAGTTGCTTCTGTTTCTACTTTTACATTGGGATTTGATTTATCCTCAGCTTTAAGCAAATATTTTGTTCCAACACTTGTAGAATATACTCTTGCTTGCATTTGGTTACTGTTTGCAGAAAATGGAATATTTGCAGCAAAGCCATTATCAGTTCCTAAAGTTGTCCCCCCCCAGGTCTCGGCTGCAGAAGTTTTAATTATTTTTAAAGCCAAGGCAGATGGGTCAGTTGGACTAGGTACAATAGATGAAGCATTTCCACCAAAATCGCCTACCTTATAATTAACTGTTGCTGTATCCTGCCAGGTAATGGGCAAACTGATCGGAAGTTTTACCGGGCCGGTTGGACACGCTCCACATGCTCCAAAACAATTTAATGGAATTACCGTAGCTCCTGTAAACGTTAAAACCCTGTTTGTAAAACCAAAACTGGAGATGGTACAAGGAGTTCCAGACTCAAGAATTTCTGGACCGGAACTGTTGTTTACAAAAAACTTATACTCAATAGTTCCTGGAGGCAATGGAATTGTTAAGTCCCAGATTTTGTCATTGTTGGAATCCTCCATTGGGTTGCAGATACCACACCAATTGTTAAATGTTCCATTCAAAAACATAGCACCAACAGGACTTATGGTGTAGCCACGCATGTCAACCTGAAAGGTAACATTAACCTGAGAAAAGGCAGAGCCTGAAAATAGAACGAAGCAAAAAAGTAGTATTTTTTTCATTTGATTAATTGTTTTCAAGCATTGGTAAAAGAACTTGAAGATTGCATTAATTAAAAGAGGAGATACAATATATTTTACTAATCAAATTCTTGAAAAAAAATATCACTGAATAATCAACAAATTATCATATTTGATGCAAATCAATTCAGGCTTACATACCAGCTCAAATCATCCAGAAAAATAAATTATTTTGGGAATTTGGATTTAAAATATGAGCAACAATTCTGTATTTCCAAAAGAAGAATCAACATATAAAATTTGACTAATAAAAAGTAGGGCAAACCCTATTATTTTGTTAATCAAATTACTGGATCTTAATGCTTTCAAAGCCCTATGCACATAATTCATAACTACCTGGTAATTGAGGTTCATTGCGCTGCATATTTCTTCATAAGTCATTTCTAAAAAAAAACGCATATAAATCACCTCTCTTTCCCGGGGTGTGAGCTCAGCCAAGGCTTTTCTCAACTCAATTGCATTGTGATTATTAATGTCCTTTTTTTCAAAAAAATCTTCAATTTCAAGCCCTAAATAGTCTGTGTCACCTTCAATAGGGACAATATTATTTCCACTGTGCTTGTCATTAAGGGATCTCACTATTTCCCTTTTCAACCATTTCATTAAATAAAATTTGACTGATTGAACCTCTTTGAGCTTTTCCCGTTTGTTCCAGAGTTGAAAAAACATTTCCTGGACACAATCCTGAGCCACGTCTTTTTCCTTTGCTAGTTTTAGACCATACCTATAAAGTACCTGGTAATGACGCATGTACAATTTTTCCAAGGCTGCCTCATCGCCTTCTCTAACCAACAACCAAAGGGCGGGGTCAGACAATTCTATGTCAGATTTGGAATTCAAAAAAACCGGTGCAAAAGGTAGGCTACTTAACAATTATATTTTAATTTACATAAAAATTGAAATTTTTATATTTTCAATATTAAAATTTTTCTCCATTCCGATTTTAAAATAGATGGCAGAGACTGGGCAACAGAAAAAATATAATTGCATATTTTAACATTTAACCGAGTAAAATGTTTTATTTTAATTAATTGATTTTCAAATAGTTTAATTCAAAATACGATAACCTGCGTTTCTATTGTTTGAGACTACATTTTTAAAGAACCAGTTGAAAAAAAATTATTTCAAATGGAAGGATTATTTTAGAAAAAACCTTCCAAAATTTCCAAAGTCCAAAAAAAAAGTCCCACCTATGGCGGGACTTTTTTAGAAACCTAATTTATCTATCTAATACTAAATCTTAATATCTGTAATGATCCGCCTTGAAAGGACCAGCTGTGTTTACACCAATGTAATCAGCCTGATCTTTTGAAAGCACTTCAAGTTCTGCACCAACTTTATCAAGGTGCAAAGCTGCAACCTTTTCATCTAAATGTTTAGGCAAAACATACACTTTGTTTTCATAAGAACTAGTGTTTGTCCAAAGTTCTAATTGAGCCAAAGTTTGATTTGTAAACGAGTTAGACATAACAAACGAAGGGTGTCCCATTGCACAACCAAGATTTACCAAACGTCCTTCTGCCAACACAATGATATTTCTACCATCAATTGTGTACATATCAACCTGTGGCTTAATCTCTTCTTTAGAAGCACCATGCGTTCCATTCAACCATGCCATGTCAATTTCAGTGTCAAAGTGGCCGATGTTACAAACAATCGCCTTATCTTTCATTGACTTAAAGTGGCGGTCAACAATGATATTTTTGTTTCCGGTGGCAGTTACAAAAATGTCAGCAATTTTAGCTGCATTGTCCATTTTCATAACCTGATAACCTTCCATAGCTGCCTGAAGTGCACAAATTGGATCAATTTCAGTTATGATTACTCTTGCACCTGCGGAAGCCAAGGAACGGGCAGAACCTTTTCCAACATCACCAAAACCAGCAACAACTGCTACTTTTCCAGCAATCATTACGTCAGTTGCTCTTCTAATTGCATCTACGCACGATTCTTTACAACCATACAAGTTATCAAACTTAGATTTGGTGACTGAATCATTAACATTGATAGCAGGCATTGGCAAAGTGCCGTTTTTCATTCTTTCATATAGTCTTAAAACTCCGGTTGTAGTTTCTTCAGAAAGACCTTTGATGTTGTGAACCAACTCAGGGAAGTTATCCAATACCATATTGGTTAGATCACCTCCATCATCAAGAATCATGTTAAGTGGCTGGCGATCATCTCCAAAAAATAGAGTTTGCTCTATGCACCAATCAAATTCTTCTGCATTTTGTCCCTTCCAGGCATAAACAGAAATACCAGCAGCAGCTATGGCAGCAGCAGCATGGTCCTGAGTTGAAAATATGTTGCAAGACGACCATGTAACCTCGGCTCCGAGAGCAACCAATGTTTCGATCAAAACTGCAGTTTGAATTGTCATGTGAAGACAGCCAGCAACACGAGCACCTTTTAAGGGCTGAGTTGGACCGTATTCTTTTCTTAGTGCCATAAGACCTGGCATTTCTGCTTCTGCCAATGTAATTTCCCTTCTACCCCAAGCGGCCAAAGACATATCTTTGACCTTGTACTTTACAAATGTGTCTACCATGTAGGTTGCTAAATTTTTCCGCAAAAATAAAGGAAATTAATTCGAAATTCAAAAAATTACATCGTAATTATTTTAAACAATGGAGATAATAAATCAGAATGCATCAATCCTTAAACTACATATTACAAAATTCCTATGTCTTATTCCCTTGAAATATCAATTGAAATCATTTGATTTCTAGGTGTTTCCGACCAATAGACAGATACTCTGAACTCACCACCAGAAGATTTTAACTTACAAATAAAATATTGTTTTCCATCTTTAGATTGACCCTGAAAAAGCTGAGAAATATCAGTCGGGATATTGCTTTTAAAAAAATTTGTGAGTTTGTTTTCGGCGTCCTTTTGTGTAAGCATGGCACTTTCACCCTCAAAACCCATTTGAACCTTTTCGGCCATCAATTGACTTAATTTTTGTGAACTTCCTGATTTTAACGCCAATTTTGTGCGATCAAGAAAACTACCGGTCTGGGCTGATGAAGTAATCGTTAAGACTAAGGTGTAGAATAGTAATAGGCTGGTTTTCACGTCATTTTTAAAGATCTCGAAAAGTAAATAATTCATTTTTATCAACAAAATTTTATGAAAAAAATAATTCTAGTAATTCTGGATGGTTGGGGTCTTGCAGTTAATAAAGCTGTGTCTGCCATCGATAAAGCAAATACGCCTGTTTTTGACCATATCATGAAAACATTTTTGCACTCTAAACTGGAAGCCTCAGGACTTGCAGTAGGATTACCAGAAGGACAAATGGGAAATTCTGAGGTTGGACATATGAATATTGGTGCTGGCAGAGTTGTGTATCAGGATCTGGTAAAAATCAACCTTGAAGCAGAAAACGGAGGTCTGGCCAAACAAGTAATATTGGCTGAGGCTTTGGAATACGCCAGAAAAAACAACAAAAAAATACACCTGATTGGCTTGGTTTCTGATGGAGGTGTTCATGCCCATATAAATCATGTTAAAGCCTTATGCTCCTGGGCAAAAGAAAATAATTGGTCGGAATTATACATACATGCATTCACAGATGGAAGAGATACTGATCCAAAATCAGGAAAAGATTTTATTTCTGAATTAATTCAGCATACAGATAAAACAGCAGGAAAAGTGGTTTCCGTAATTGGCCGATACTTTGCAATGGATAGAGACAAACGCTGGGAACGGGTTAAACTTGCCTACGATTGCCTGATAAATGGAAAGGGAAAATCAATTTCTTCTATAATAAGCGGAATTGAAGAATCCTATAGGAATGATGTTACGGATGAATTTATCCAGCCAATTGTGCTTAATGGATTTGAACAAAAAGGGAGAATTGAAGAAGGTGATGTGGTAATCAATTTTAACTTCAGAACGGATAGGGGACGACAAATAACTGAGGCTCTCACCCAACAAGATTTTCCTGAATTTGACATGAAAGCACTTTCATTGTACTATATAACTATGACCCGTTATGATGAGTCATTTAAAAATGTAAAAGTGTTATATGAAAAAGATAATTTAAGCAATACGCTAGGCGAAACTTTGTCCAAGGCTGGATTAAAACAAGTGAGAATTGCTGAAACGGAGAAATATCCACACGTAACTTTCTTTTTCAATGGTGGTAGGGAAATTGCTTTTGAAGGCGAATCCAGGCTGTTATGCCCTTCTCCTAAAGTTGCCACCTATGACCTTCAACCAACAATGTCTGCTCAGGACATTGTCAATAAAATAGTGCCTGAGATAAAAAATGGTGATGCCTCATTTATATGTCTGAATTTTGCAAATCCCGATATGGTTGGGCATACAGGAGTTTTTGATGCCGTGGTAAAAGCTTGCGAAACTGTTGATAATTGCCTTGGTCAAATTTTAGAAGCTGCCAGAGAGGGCGGATTTGCTGCCATTGTGATTGCAGATCATGGCAATGCAGATTATATGATGAATGAAGATGGAAGCCCGAATACAGCGCATTCAACTGCCTTAGTTCCTTGCATTTTTGTAGCAGATGGCTTTGAACTTACCTCTGGAAAAACTATTGAAAATGGCAAATTGGGTGATTTGGCCCCTACAATATTGCGTTATCTGGATGTAAAGGCCCCTGTGGAAATGACTGGAAAATCCCTGATTTGAGTTTATTCGTAGTGATTTTTTGATTAAATACCGTTGAATACCGAAAAAAACTTGTCATGTGATTTTTGTGCCTATATTTGCAAAACATTACAACAATTTGTTCAAGTAATATTTATGACCAATAGCAATACGATAGAAAACGCACTGCTTTCAGTTTTAGCTTATCCAGGAGTTTGTATTCGTTACGTTTTTTACGGAACCAAAAAACCAATTAAAGATTTGCTTGAAGATGGTTTAGATATTAATGCATTTGCCTTTTTATGGCTTTCCGGTATGACTTTTACTTGGATGTCCATTCTAAATAAATTTTAAATCGATCGTTATATTTCCAAGAGAGAAAAGTCAAGATTTATTTCTTGACTTTTTTTATGCCTTTTTTCTAACAAAGTCAGCTAGATTTGACCTCTACTTTCTTCATAAACAATTTGTATTTCTATAACTTTTAATAAATGAATAGCATTCCAAAAATTGAATCTGAGCTACAAAATCGACTTGAGGAGATTTGCAAAAAAGTTTGTTTACTCACTGAAGAAGTTTCAGAATTCCTTAGCACTGAAAATAAGAAATTCAGCAAGGATTCCATAGTGTATAAAGGATTCAACGACTTGGTCTCTTTTGTTGATAAAGAAGCCGAAAAACTGATTGTAACTGGGTGTAAGGCAATTTTACCAGAGGCAGGCTTTCTTACAGAAGAAGGAACAGTTGAACCTGGAAACGCCGATTCCACCGATTTACTTTGGATTATTGATCCGCTGGACGGCACTACAAATTTTGTCCATAAAGTACCCATTTTTTCCATTTCCATCGGTTTGGTTTTGAAAGGAACACCTATTCTAGGCGTTGTGGTGCACGTACCCAATAAAGAAACGTATTATGCCTGGAATGGCGGAGGAGCATGGTGTAACGGAGAAAAAATATCTGTAAGTCCAGTATCTAAACTATCTGAAAGTCTGCTTGCTACGGGCTTTCCTTATTTTGAATTTGATAAAATACACGCTTATTTAAATATCATTCATGACCTTATGCGAAAGACGCATGGACTAAGGCGTATGGGTTCTGCCGCTATTGATCTTGTGTATGTGGCTTGTGGGATTTTCGAAGGATTTTTCGAGTACAATCTTAGTCCATGGGATGTAGCTGCAGGCATTTGTATAATACGGGAAGCTGGTGGAACAGTAAGCGATTTTGATGGAAATGATAATGCCGTTTATGGTCGGCAAATTGTGGCGGCTGGCCCTGTTCATTCGGAGTTTTTAGGAGAAATTCAAGCCAAGTGGGATAAGGAATTGTTGCCTTAATAATTTTATTTATCCTCTTTCACATGAAGAATGGCATTTCTGTCAATATTAAATTTTACGGTTAAGATGCACTGAAAAAGCTTTTTTTCACATCATTTTAGGAGTAATGGACATTTTGGAGGCTGGATTTGAGGACTTGCGCTCTAATGGACATTTTGGAGGCTGATTTTTCATTGGAAAAAGTATCAAAATTGAATCAGTAGTTTCACTTTTGCGCTGCTGGATA
>JBIPOE010000178.1:0-2927 GCA_044379485.1 Catalimonadaceae bacterium | reverse complement strand
ATATTCATTCCTATAAGCTCCCCCTCTCGCTGAAAAAAAAGAAGTATTAGAAGCATCAGTATTCGGTTTAGACCAATAAGATGAAACTTCTTTCATCTTACCTCCAGCAAGTTCATACCCACCCAAAAAAGAGATTATTTTTTCCCAATCCTGAACGGAAGGAATCCTCCATCCTGAAGGACAGATGTTTCGTTGATCTTTTACTGCAGGCCAAGTATACAATCTTCCATATGTTTTTGAAAACGTATCAACTCCATTATAAGGCCATTGGAGAGAATATGGAGCGTATTTATTTGTATCAATGAAATACATCATCGATGTATCAGATGGTAAAAGTGTTCTAATATCATCTTTTTCTTGTTTCTTATATCCCTCTTTATAAACACACTTTGTAGATTTTAAATTTTCAACCATCCAAGTTTGATTTCCTATTTTAATTGTTTTATAGGAATTGCCATTTTTATCCTTTATGTAGGAATAAATATCCTTTGCTTTCGGCTTTACAACAATCTGTTTATCACACGAATAAAGAAATACAAATAAAATGAAATAATAAAAACGAAACATTTAATTTAATTTAATTTAATTTAATAGACAACCAATTAATAATACAATCGTCTAATATATACATAATTAATAAAAAACAATGAAAACATTGAAAACAGTAAAAAACAATAAAAATATACTCTCTAAATAGTATATTTGCAAATTCATATTTAATCATGTTTCATATATACCCACATACTTTAAGTCACAATATTCTTTTTGGAGCAGTGCTTTTTTATTCTATTAATTATTTCTTAAATAATTATTATTTCAACTCATTTAGAATCTTACCCCCTACTAAAGTTACTCCATTTACTCTAACTAAAGAAATTATATTACTCACCCCTAAGGCTATAGCCATCAACGACTGATTTAAAAATAGTTATGACTAATTTTTTTAAGCTATTTTTTTTACTCGGATTTCTGTTTTTTTGTAGTGGAGAGGTGTTTGCGAAAAACTGGTATTTGAATGATGGGTCTCTGGTTGGTGATGTTTATTGTACAGCAGTTGGCGGTGCTAATGGGGGTACTGGTTTGACGCCTAATAGTCCGAAATTATTTAATTCGGGAAATTCAGGAACATTAAAATCAATTGTTGCAAGTGCTTCTGCAGGAGATGTTGTTTTTATTGATGTTATGGATGTATCTATGGCTACTGCGGCTTCAAATATTGCATTGAATAAAGCAATAACTATTGTAGGTGCAGGTCCAAGTAAAACAATTCTTCGAGGTCCTGGTGGTACTTCAACTGCAAAGTTTGCGATTATTACTGCTAGTAATGTTATTTTTAGAAGTTTTTATTGTATAGGTTGGCAGTCTACAGGCTCTGGAAATGCTAGTTGTTTAGAGGTTACAGCTGGAGCCTCAAATCTTACAGGTATAGTTTTTGATTCCTATTGGATGGATCAAAATGTTGGTTCTGGAGGAGATGGTTCTTGTAGGATTTATTCAACAGGCGCTGGTACAGTTACAGCTACAATTAAAAACATGTTAACAACTTGTAATACAACAGGTTCGTACGCAGGTGGGTTTACTATATATGGAAATGGACACAATGTAACATTTACAAGTTGTTATTTTAATACAAATCAACGAAATTCAAATGGTGGAGCGATAAATATTTATGGAACAAATAGTACTGACGGAACAACAACTCAAGTTACGATAGATAAATGCTCGTTTAGTACAAATGGTAACACAGGAGGAAGTTCAGTTTATGGGGGGGCGATTTGTGTTGCTGGAGCGAAATTAGCTGTAACTAATAGTTGTTTTACAGGAAATCAAATTTCTAATACAAGTCAATACGGTAATGCTATTTGTGGACTTAAATATTCACGAATAACAATTTCGAATTCTACTTTTACTAGTAATACTGGATCGAAAGGTCAAGTTTCAACATATAATTCATCCGATGCATCGATTACAGGTGGTTCCTACGAATTAATTATTGATAATTGTAGTTTTGATAATTCTGCGTCTGCTTCTGCAAAATGTATTTTTTTTAAACCAACTTCAGGTACATTTAGTGTTGATAATTGTACATTTACTTCATCATCGGGCTCAACTCAAATTAACTCTGGTGTAGCTTGGACTTTAACTAATTCAGCCATATCTGGCGCCAACCCTGTATTAGCAGGGACAGCGCCATTTCCAGTTAATACAACAAATCCTTCAGTAGCTCCCAGTCCTACTTGTACTGGTTCTGTAAGCGGTAGTTGTGCTGCAGGGTTTACTATTAGCTGTACGTCTGACAATTTGCCACCAACAATAGTGGCTCACGACTCTACATATGTCGCAAATTCTACGTGTACATTTACAGTTCCTTCATATACCGCTACAGATTTATGTGATGCTTCACCAACTGTAACTTCTTTACCTGTTGCTGGTACGTCTTTGGCATATAGTACAAGTACTCCAGTAGTAATTACTGCAACTGATGCATCGGGAAATAGTACCTCAATTACTATTTATCTTACAACACCTGCATGTACACCTTGTGTTACTTTGACTTCAGTATCGGGAACAGATAACCAATCTTTATGTAGAAACACTTCTTTGACAGATATTACTTATTCTACAAAATCAGATATTACTGGTATTTCAAATAGTGGTGTAGCTGGAGCTAATGGTTTACCTCCTGGTGTTAGTGCGACATGGGCAGGATCAAGTCCAGGGGTTATCACTATCAGTGGTACCCCAATAACTGCTGCTATGTATAATTATTCAATACTATTGGTTGGAGGAACTTGTAATGGTCAGACGGTTACAGGAACTATAACGGTTATTGCAAATACTACGTCTACCTTTACGCAGTTAGGTCCATATTGTTCTGGCGAATCGATTGCAGCTTTACCAACTACTTCCACAAATTCCATCGTAGG
>JBIPOE010000109.1:0-9684 GCA_044379485.1 Catalimonadaceae bacterium | reverse complement strand
TATAAATATCAGGGGCTGGTTTTGGATGCGCTACCAATCCGGCATACATCACCACATCAAAATAGGGCCTTATTGCCCCCAGGTCAAGTGCAAAATCAACGTTCACCAAAGGTGCATTGCTGGCCACAGCTATTGGAATTTTCCTTTGCTTCAATCCTTCCAAAAAAGTGAGCAAACCGTCTGCAAGTGCAAAATCAGGCGCATACATTTCTCTGTACAAAGCCTCTTTTTCCAAAGACCATGCCTCCAATTGTGCCATGCTAGACTATTGCCCTGTGGCTTAGGATTCTGCCACTCCCAGCCATTCCCCTGCCCAAACCCTTGAATCGATAAAACCAGTGCAATCAGTATTAGTACGTTTTTCATAAACAGGGATTTTTAGGGATAAATATCTGATAATAAATGAAACTCAGAAAGTTTTCTTCTCCAAGACATTCTCCATATATTTTTGTAGGGGAAGAGCTCGTAGGGAATTTTTTACTTACAAGCTTATCCCCTACTTTCGCTTCAGCAAATAAAAATCTATTAAAGAAAAAAACCTAAGGCAATTGCTGGGCATGAGTCAGGCCGATTATTCCATTTTTCTGAAGGTTTCTGAAAGTCTGGTTTCGTTGGAAGAAATCGGCAAGAGGGCTTATCCCACAGCGGTTATCATAAGGGAAACCAATTTCTTAAAAAAATTCAGGGAAGCGGAAAAAACCATGCCTCTTCTGACCCAGGAAAATTTTGCGGAAAACATCCGTCAATTAATGGGTGCAGATAGCCTTGTGGAAACCGAGCTGCAAAAATGGAAAGGAGATCTGGAGATGCAGGAGAAAATAGTGGCCAGCAAAATTTTTAAGCGGGGAAGAGCAAGGAAAAAAATTTGGGAAAACCTGCAAATTTGCTGGAAGGCGTATCTTTTTTTAAAGTCTAACTTTCCGGATGATGCGGAGGCAGGCGAAAAAAGCATGTTAGAAGCCGCTCGGATTAACCATGAAATTAAACTTGAGGATAATTGCCTTCGCCTCAACAAAATTGATTTGGAGCTTGCCAAACTGAATGGAGAACTGGCGGAAATTAAAAAGCGTTTGGAGCTTGATAAGGATAAAAACTAGAGAGTCAAACCAGAATTAAAGATGCTTTTTTACCAATTCCTCAAGAATGGCTTTAGATATGTTTTCTTCCTCAGATTTGTCATAAATGGAGACCAGATAAACGGTTTGGACTTCTTTGGTTTCATCAATGTAATAGGTAACAACCCGAAAACCGCCTGACTTACCTTTGCCTTTACTTTGGCTGGCAAGTCTTATTTTGAAAAGCCCTCCACCCATAGCTATTCCCAGGGAGGGGTTTTCAGAAATTTGCTTAGATAGGCTTTCAAATTCTGAAATCAGACTTTTGAATTTTTTGGAAAGTCTTTTAAAATTCCTTTCAAAGGGTGTAAGAGGAACAAGTTTAGCCTTCATTTTTTAAATCCCTCAGAAAATCTTCAATTAAAATTGGCTTCTTTTTTCCTTCTCTAATAAGCTTCAATTCTTTTAAGCCCTCCTCAATATCAGCCAAAACTGAATACTTTTTTTCTTCATTAATTAATTTCTGAACCTCTTTTCTGGTCTTTTTTGGTAGAGATTTGAATATCTCATAATAGGCTTGTGCAGTACTCATAACCATTAAATTTGAGTGCAAGATAATAGATTTAGAATTCCAAACGGATCCGTTTCTCGCCTTCCACTCAAAATTCCCAAAACATTCTCCTTCTTTTCTTTTTCATTTGATGCTGTAAAAAGATAAAGAATGCTGCAGATTATTTGGCTTGGTTTTTTTGTGGTGGGTTTGCTCTATGCATTGGTGCAGTTGTTTGTGTTTCACAACTACCAGATTTTCAATCAGCTCAGCGAATCGCTTTTTGCCATGGCCAAAACCAGTTTCGAATTGGGTTTGGGTCTGGCAGGTATTATGTCGCTTTGGTTGGGTTTGCTCAAAGTGGCAGAAGAAGGTAAAATGGTGGAATGGCTTAGCCGAAAAATTTCCCCGTTTTTTTCAGTGTTGTTTCCTTCCATTCCAGCCGGCCATCCCGCACAAGGTTCCATGTTGCTCAACTTTGCAGCCAATATGCTGGGCCTGGACAATGCCGCTACCCCGCTGGGCCTCAAAGCAATGGAAGAATTGCAAACCATCAATCCAAGTAAAGATACTGCCTCAGATGCTCAGATTCTATTTTTACTGTTAAATGCTTCAGGTTTAACCATAGTGCCCATTTCCATTATGGCTTTTCGTGCACAGCTTGGTGCTACTTCACCTTCAGATGTTTTTTTGCCTATCCTTTTCGCAACTTTTGTTTCAACCGTAACCGTGTTATTGCTGACTGCTGTAAGACAAAAATTACCGCTTTGGAGGCCTGTTTTTCTCATCCCGTTTTTATTTTTGCTTTCAGCCATTGTGGCTGGGGTTATGGTTTTATCGGCCATGTCAGCCACCAAAATGAACACTGCCAGTTCGCTTATTGGCAATGGATTTCTGGCTTTTCTGGTGGTTGGAATTTTAATCTGGGGCTACAGCAACAAAGTTGAAATTTTTAATGTGTTTGTAGAAGGCGCCAAACAAGGCTTTCAAATGGCGCTTAATGTGATTCCTTTTTTGGTGGCCATGCTTTGTGCCATAGCCTTTTTTCGCAGCAGTGGAGCACTCGATTTGGTGTTGAAGGGCATTTCATTTGTAATTTCCAGCTTTGGATTTAACACCGATTTTGTACCCGCCATTCCAACTATGCTTTTAAAACCTTTGAGCGGTGCCGGAAGCCGTGGCCTCATGTTGGATGCCATGAAAACCTATGGAGCCGATTCTTTTGTGGCCAGACTGGCTTGCATTGTCCAGGGCTCTGCTGATACTACTTTCTATATTATGACGGTTTATTTTGGTGCAGTTAAAATTAAAAATATCCGATATGCCCTGGGCTACAGTTTAATTGGAGATTTGGCTGGGTTTTTGGGAGCTATATTTATCAGCTATTTGTTTTTTGGCCCCACCTAGCCTCCCCGGAAGGGAGGGACAATACAGAGTTTTGTGCAAATAAATTCAACAAAAAGTAAAAAATGGGATGTTTTAAAATTAGGATTTTATTTTTTCTATATTTCTCGATAGCGTTCCAAGAGGTAGTTGCACAGGAAGTGCCCAATCTTTGGCCTTCACCAGAATGGAAACTGGAAAACCAAAAGGATACTGTTTTAGCCAAAGATGAAAATAGCGTAATCCGTTGGAAAGCATGGTTTGATGTGCAAAACCGGGATTCCATTTTTCAAACTTTTCGCTGGAATGAAAAACCAAACCTGATTTTTTCAGGAAAGCGTCGTCTGCCATCGCAAGGATGCGCCAGTTTTTTGAATTCAGAAGGGAAAGTGATTGAAAAAAACTGTTGGCTGGATGATCAGCTTTCAGGTGAGTTTGAAAAGTTGAGCAATTCCGGAATCGTTTTGGAAAAGGGAAGATTTGAAAATTCTACACGAACCGGCCACTGGAAAGCCTGGTATGCAAACAGAAAGCCTAAATATTCCGGGACTTATATTGAAGGATTGAAAGACGGCAAATGGAATTATTTTCATCCGGATAGCCTTACTGCCTATTCTGAATTGTGGAAAGAAGGCGAGTTGCAAACGGTGAGCGATTTTACCCAGATTAACGGAAAACAACTTTCAGGAGGCCAGGCCAAAGACGGTTTTGGTCAAGCAATTCGGTATCATTTCAATGGATTGCGAAAACAAAATTTTACCATTTCGGCAGGTGAACCAGAAGGTGAATTTTTTGAATACGATAGTCTTGGAAGGATTTTACGCCTTAAAAATTTCACCCAAGGGGAATTAAATGGGGAGATGCTGGAGTTTTTGCCCGATAGCAGTCTGGCAAGCAAAACCGTTTTTAAAAATGGCATTGAAGATGGACCTTATTCTGCCTACCATCCCAATGGAACCAATTCTGTAAGTGGTTGGTTCAAAAAGGGAAAAGAGGATTCTGTTTGGATTGAAAACAGCCAAACCGGCTTGATGTCTGCTACATATGGTTTTAAGTTTGGAAAACTTGAAGGCCGTTATCTGGAGTTTTTCGAGGGCCAGAAATTAAAAAAATCTGCCTGGTTTAAAGAAGGCATTCAGGATTCCATTTCTGAAACATGGAATGAAAAAGGCATGAAACTATCTGAATATCAATTTAAGAATGGAGAAAAAAACGGTCCCTCAAAAGAATGGTTTGCTAATGGAAAACTGAAATCAGAAGGAAATTTTAAAAATGACACAGAGGATGGAATCTGGAAAATCTGGTTTGAAAACGGAAAACAACAATCTCAGGGAAAATTTGAAAACGGTAAGCCAGAGGGCAATTGGTCAACCTGGTTTGGCAATGGAAAAACAGCTTCAACAGGAACCTATAAAAACGGAGAAGAGGATGGGAACTGGTTATTTTATTATCCTGAAGGGCAGTTAAAATCCGAGGAAATCTGGGCTGGTGGGAATTTGGTAGATGTACTTAAATGCCTGTCCCCTAAAGGAAAAAGACTAAGCACTGGCAACCTGAAAAATGGCTCAGGCTTTATTAAAACCTATAATCTGGATGGTCTTTTGGAAGGCGAAGGGAATATGAAAAACGGTTTGCCCACCGGAAACTGGAAGTACTTTTACCCCCAGGGAACTGTTCAGGCTGAAGGCGAAATGGTTAATGGCAAGCGGACAAAAACATGGAAGTTTTACCATCCGAATGGCAAGCTTGCAGAAGAAATTAACTACCAATTTGACAGAGCCATTGGTAAATCAAAGATTTATGATGCCAATGGAAAATTGGTAGAAGAAGTAGAAACCCAGGAGCAGGAGCCCGATTGAGTTTCTACATCTTAAATATGAATTAACCGTTTCCTTTTTTGTAATCAGCAAGGAATTTTTCCAGGCCGGAGTCTGTAAGTGGGTGTTTCAACAAACTCATGATCACGCTGTATGGAATGGTTGCCACATCTGCACCAAGTTTTGCACACTCTATCAAGTGAATCTGGTGGCGAATGGAAGCCGCCAGAACCTGGCAATCCATGCCGTAGTTGCTAAAAATAGTAACCAGATCTTCAATCAAAACCAGACCGTTGTGCCCAATATCATCCAACCTTCCAAGAAATGGAGACACGTAGGTTGCACCTGCTTTGGCTGCCAATAGTCCCTGACTGGCTGAAAAAATCAAAGTACAATTGGTACGGATGCCTTTGCTGCTAAAATATTTAATGGCTTTCAAACCGTCTTTAATCATAGGCACTTTTACCACGATTTTTTCATCGATTTCCGAAAGCTCCTCCCCTTCTCTCACCATTCCATCGAAATCGGTAGAGATTACCTCAGCACTCACGCAATCTTCAACAAGATCGCAAATGGCTTTGTAGTGGCTTAGAATATTGTTTTTGCCTGTAATTCCTTCTTTGGCCATAAGCGAAGGATTGGTGGTTACACCATCGAGCACACCTAAACTTTGTGCTTCCCGGATTTCTGTAAGATTTGCTGTATCGATGAAAAACTGCATGAATATTGATTTTTGAATCGGGCTGCAAGTTAGACCCAATCTTAAAAACTGCACATTGAAAATTTGTTTTAAGTTTCCAAGTCATCCAAAATGAGCAAAAAGGTCAAAAAAAAAGCCCCTGTTTCCAGAGGCTTTTCAAATATTATTTCAGTGAACAATTAACCACCGATAGAAATTCTTTTGAATTCCTGAACGGTTAAAGTTTTGCCTTTGTCAGCCAAAAGTTGTCGGATATTTTTAGAAGGATCCTTCACGAAATCCTGATTTAAAAGCGTGAAATCTTTAAAGAATCGGTTCAACTTTCCAGTTGCGATTTTTTCAAGCATTTCCTCTGGTTTCCCTTCCGCTCTTGCCTGCTCTTTTCCGATTTCAATTTCCCTTTCTACTGTGTTAGAATCAACGCCATCTTTATCAACAGCTACTGGCTTCATAGCAGCAATTTGCATTGCTACATCTTTTCCAAGTTCCTCTAAATCTGCACCTTCTGTTCCGTTAAAAGCCAAAAGAACACCTAGTTTACCGTTTGAGTGTACATAAGAAACTACTTTTTCAGCGTTCACATTTTCATATCCAACGATGTCTAATTTCTCTCCGATTTTACCCATGTAGTCAACCATATTTTCTTCAACCGAACGGCCATCAGCAAGGGCTGCCTTTAACAATTCATCTTTAGAAGTTGCATTACTTTTAACAGCAATTGCCAAAATCTCCTGGGCAAGACTTCTGAATCCTTCTACTTTAGAAACTGGTTCAGTTTCACAAGCAAGCGCCACAAGTTTTCCATTGGTTCCATCAGTAGAAACATTTATTAGTACAATACCTTCTGAAACTTCGTTATCAGCCCTTTTAGAAGCAACTTTTTGACCAGCTTTTCTAAGGATATCGATTGCGCCTTCAAAATCACCATTGGATTCAGTTAAGGCTTTTTTACAGTCCATCATACCCGCACCAGTCATCTGGCGGAGTTTGTTAACGTCTTGTGCAGTGATTGCCATGACTTTTATTTTTTCTGTTTTTAAGAATTGGGGTGCAAATTTCCAATAAAATGAGGGAAAATACAAAGTTTTGTCTAAGGTTTTATAGGTGGTCTTGCCAGGCAGAAAAATATTTTTATCCCTTAGTAATTGATTTTCAATATTTTGCAAAAGAAAAATCTTTTTTAAAAAGAATGGTGTTTTTTAAATAAGAACTCTATTTTTGCGAAAAATTTAAAAATCGGGAAACTATGTATTGGACCCTAGAATTGGCATCCTATCTTGAAGATGCACCTTGGCCAGCCACAAAGGATGAATTGATTGATTTCAGTATCCGGACAGGCGCTCCTTTGGAAGTTGTAGAAAACCTTCAGGAGTTGGAAGACGATGGACAGCCATATGAAAATATCGAAGAGATATGGCCGGATTATCCCACGAAGGACGATTTTCTATTCAACGAAGACGAATATTAAAGTTCAGCTTTGATACGCGTTGAGGAATTGACGGCTGGTTACGGCGATAAGCTCGTGATCAGCCGTCTTTCTTTTTTGGCCCAATCCCAGGATTCCCCATTGGTTTTGGCTGGTAGAAATGGCTCAGGAAAATCAACCTTGCTCAAAGCCATCCTGGGGCAAATTCCTTTTTCAGGAAAAATTGAACTTTCAAACCCAAACCAAAGTATAGGTTGGATTCCGCAATCTTACCAACTTTCACTTAGCATTCCGGTTATAGATTTTGTGGCCTTGGGTGCCAGCATATCTGAGGGGCTTTTTGCCAGTCTGCCCAAAAATGCAAAATCTCTGGCAGAAGAAGCTTTGGTTGAACTAAAACTGGAGCACCTTACAAACAAACGAACCGATGAGCTTTCCGGAGGTGAATGGCAATTGGTTTGCCTGGCTCAATTAATGGTGCAGGAAACCGACATCTGGTTGCTGGATGAACCAACCTCTTCTCTGGATATTTATTATAAGTCTTTTGTTTTTGAGCTTTTGTGGAAAAAGGCAAAAGAAGGAAAAATGATAATTTTAAGCACACACGACTTGCCTTTTTTGCCAAATGAAAGGGGAAAAATTCTATTATTTGGAGGCGGGTTTTCAAATTACCCAATTTCAAAAGTAAGTTTAGAGGAGACTCTTTTTTATCTATCGTCCAAAGCAAAAGATTCATAAAAATTCTCCCACTGTTTAAACCGGAAACCGCTTTGCAAAAAGTGCAAATGTCCCGGGAAGTATGGAACAGCAAGGACCCTGAAAGAGTTTGTCCCGCTTATTCTTTGGATATAGAAATGGACAAATAGAATTGATTTTGTTTATGAAAGGGAAGAAGTAAAGCAGTTTCTGAAAAAAAAATGTAAAAAAAAATTTGATTACAAGCTAAAAAAGGAACTTTGGGCCTTTAATGAAAACAGGATCGCAGTGCGTTTCGAATATGAATGGCACGATGCTTCAGGTCAATGTTTTCGAAGCAATGGGAATGAAAACCGGGGAATTTAATGAAAACGGCCTGATGCAATAACGATATGCCAGCATTAATGATTTGAAAATTGATGCGTCTGAAAGGAAATTATTTGGGTAATTGGTTCTCCAAAACAAACCGAAGTCTCCAATCCAATTTCAGATCATTGTTTTGATAATCATGAATTTGAAAAGGCATATTCAGACCTATACTTAAATCGTAAACAAAAAATAAACAGGATGGCATCAAAGCCGTCAACGCATATAATAAATGAATAAAGAACTGAAAAGAGTGGTGATCACAGGAATGGGAGCCATTACCCCACTTGGAAATACACTCGAAGAATTTTGGCAAAACATAGCCGCTGGCAAGAATGGAATTGGTTTGATTACCAGGTTCGATACCACACATTTTAAAACCAAATTTGCCGGAGAGGTAAAAGGATTTAATCCCGGCGACTACTTTGAAAGGAATGATGCCAGAAAATACGACATGTTTACGCAGTTTGCTGTGGCTGCATCAGAACAGGCCATTGCCCATGCGGGATTGGATTTTGAAAGATTGAATAAAAATAAAATCGGGGTAATCTGGGGTTCAGGAAACGGTGGTATTCAAACCTTTCAGGATCAACTGGAGGAATTTTTCAAGGGCGAAAAGCAGCCAAGGTTCAATCCGTATTTCATTCCCAAAATTATTGCCGACATTCCTTCCGGCGTTATTTCCATCCGGAACGGACTCCGTGGGCTTAATTTTTCGGTCATTTCCGCCTGCGCTTCTTCCAACAATGCCATCATCGATGCCTGCAACTACATCCGGTTGGGCAAGGCAAACATTATCATTACTGGTGGATCAGAAGCTGCCATCAATGAGTCGGGCGTCGGTGGTTTCAACGCTGCCAAAGCACTGTCCACCAACAACGAAAACTACGCCACTGCTTCACGCCCTTTCGATGTGACCCGGGATGGATTTGTGATGGGCGAAGGCGCAGGTGCTTTGATTTTGGAAAGTCTGGATTCCGCTCTGGAACGGGGTGCAAACATTTTGGCAGAGGTAGTTGGAACAGGTATGGCAGGCGATGCCTATCACCTTACCGGCACTCATCCAGATGGAGAAGGTGCATACCTCGGCATGCTGGACGCCCTTGAAGATGCTGACATTCAGCCGGATGCTATTGACTACATCAATGCCCATGCCACCTCAACCGGTTTGGGAGATGAAAGTGAATTGAAAGCCATTGAGCGGGTATTTGGGCCTCGTAAAGGCTTGCATGTCAGCGGAACCAAATCTATGACCGGCCATTTGCTTGGGGCCGCCGGTGCTATTGAAGCCATCATTTCTGTAAAAGCAGTAATGCACAACATCGTTCCACCCACCATCAACACCAGCGAGGTAGAACCCGATTTCATTGGCAAATTCGATTTGACACTTGGTCAGGCCGCTTCCAAAGAAATCAACTATGCCATGAGCAACACTTTTGGTTTTGGAGGGCACATCGCCACTACCATTTTCAAGAAAATTAAGTTATAGATTTTGGGCAGGAAATTCCGGCTCCCGATGGATCAGGAAAAGTTATATGCTGTAACTACTCTGTCCTTAGTGTTCGCTTGCGACACTAAGGACGATTAATATAATGTAGGGACTCCGTCCCGGTGAATAAGCCAAACAATATTTATCAGGAATATTTCCTACAATTGCTTTATGGCACAAGCAGGATATAAAATCAGAGATC
>JBIPOE010000227.1:0-2953 GCA_044379485.1 Catalimonadaceae bacterium | reverse complement strand
GCAATTGTATCTGATCAATCAGATATTGCGGTAGGGAGTGTGGCGAAGGTCTCAGATGCACTCCAATTGCCTAATATCGGGGTAGCGATTGCACAACGTTTTACGAGTAAATATTTGATGCGTCAAATGAATGCACAGTCTGGGTTCCCTACACCAAAATTTGCTATTTGTACAAATACTGAGGAAATTTTGGAGTTTATGCAGTCGTGTGCAACGCCTGTCGTTGTCAAGCCGATTGCAAATCAATCGAGTCGTGGGGTAATCAAAATCGAAGTTTGTGATCGTAATTTGATTAATGAAGCATACGAATATGCGAAAGTACATACCCCGGATGGGAGCGTGATTGTTGAAGAATATATCGGGGGAATCGAACTTACTGTTGATGGTGTAAAGCTTAATGATGGAATTCATTATTGTCTGGCGACATCATTTAAAGAACACTATGAGCACAACACAATGATTGCAAGAGCGTTGTGGTTTGCAAATAGCCATCCAGACATTGATTATGCGCAATTATATGAACAACACAATCAACTTATCGCACAAATGCAGTTACCGTTTGGGTTGACGCATGCAGAATACAAATATTACAATGGGAAATTTTATCTGATTGAAGTGGCTGCTCGTGGTGGTGGTACGAATATTTCGTCGCATATCGTTCCAATTATGAGTGGTATTGATTCAGTAAATTTATTGTTACGCATGGTAACAGGTGAGCGTATCCAATCAATTATTCCGATAAATACTGCAGACTATGCTGTACTGTATTTTTTTAATTATGACCAAGGTGTAGTGCGTGCAATCCACGGTGTTGATCAAGTCTATAGCATTCCCGGAGTAATAAGATTTGGCATGAATATTATCCTAGGACAACGTATTTTGTCACCAACAGATGATCGTTCCCGGCATGCGTTTGCGATTGTCCGTGGTGCCACCTATGCGCAAGTAGTCGATCGTATCGAGCAGATTCGTTCAATAATTAGGATTGAATATGAATAGCGTTGCAATTTTTGACAGCTTAACGCATCCGATGCCTAATGCTGACTGGTTGCATGTACGGTATCATGGGAAAAACTCAATTGAAGCACTATTAACGCAAATGCAATCTGCAAATATATGTAAAGCGTTTGCGGTTGGTTTGGGGCGTGATATTGGGGGATATAACGAATCAACATACGCACAGTGGGTGCGCTCTAATTCAGCTGACTTGTTGCCAGTGGCGTTTTGTGATATGCAAACGATAATGAATATCGGCGTTGATGTATATATACAACAAATTAAATCATTCGGATATGTTGGTCTCAAAATTCACCCACGTATTGCTCAAATTACGTTGGGACATCCGTTGTTACCACAAATTATTCGTTGTGCACATCACCACCAACTCGTGGTAATGATTTGTACATATTACTGGAGTGCACATTCGAATGCCTATGAATCTGATGCGAGTGTAATCCATCAATTGATGTGTGCGGTAAGTGATTGTCGTGTTATATTGTTGCATGGCGGTGTTATTAAATTACTTGAGGTAGCAGAAATCGTACGGCACTTCCCTAACGTGTTGCTAGATTTGTCATTTACAATGTGCAAATATGCGGGGAGTTCCCTTGATTTTGATATCCGCTATTTATTTGCACAGTTTGATCGTCGTGTTTGTGTTGGTTCGGATGCTCCAGAATTTACGCCAATAGATTTACGTATGCGATTTGATGCATTGTGTAGTGGTCTTGATGTTGCACGGGTCACACGTATTGCGGCCGGGAATATACAACGTTTTATGGAGCAATTGTAATGTATTCAAAGCGTGATGAACACGAAACACAACAGCGATATAGTAAACGGTTCCAACAGTACGGTTATTCACCGAAATCATTAGGTTGGACCAAAGGGAAACAAGACGTACGATTTTCCGTGCTGACATCGCAATACGATTTTGCTGGGAAGTCAATTCTTGATGTTGGGTGCGGGTTTGGCGATATAAACATAATGCTGAATGCACGTTATGGCACAAACTATACCTATCATGGAATTGATTTAGTAGAAGATTTAGTTGTAGAGGGTCGTAATCGATTTGTAGCGCCACATATTACGTTTACGGTTGGGAATTTTCTTACGTTAGCAAACGAAACGAAATATGATTATATTATTGCATCGGGAATTTTTAATCATGTCCTGCATGATCTCGATGGGTATGAATTTATTTCGTTGTGTATGAATAAAGCCTTTCATATTGTTAATGACGGAATTGCGTTTGATTTTTTGTCAGATAAGGTTGATTATAAATTACCACATACGTTTCATTGTGCTCCTGAACGTGCGTTGACGATGGCGTATGGGCTGACGCGTAATGTCGTGTTGCGTAGTGATTATATGCCGTTTGAGTTTTCGTTGTTCATGTACAAAGACGATACATTTTCTAGTGAAGACACGCTGTTTCATCGCTACAAATTATTGAATCAATAGGTAGGATTTACGTATGCATTACGCACAATTAATTATCGATTATTGTATGGAAAATCGCGTGTCAACAACAGAAGTTGCTGATGTACTTGGCAAGTCGGGTGTGATACCGCACATGACTGCTGTAACAAGTGATTTGTATCGTGTCGGTCGGGTTCGCCCAGTATTTGCAGCAGGGATATCGAACTATTTGGTTCATGAGCAGATTCGTGATGTTCAAAAAGGTGAGGTTGTCATTATTTTTACGTATGATTGCGAAGAACGGGCAATCATTGGTGAATTAATTGCAAAATATATATTGTTGTATCGTGGTGCTGTTGCCGTAATTGTAAAAGGATTAGTCCGTGATGGTGCTGCACTGCGACGTTATCGCTATGCGGTGTGGTCTGAGGGATTTTCGCCGCTTGGTTGTTTTAATGCAAAGAACGGCGATTTTCCTGTTGACCTCGAAAAAGAAATACGTGCGCAATATGAAGGTGGTATTGCCGTCTGT
>JBIPOE010000108.1:0-9769 GCA_044379485.1 Catalimonadaceae bacterium | reverse complement strand
TTCCGTTTAACAATTTTCGACCCACAGAAAAAGCAGTTTTTTTATTCATAACCTTTCAAAGGTCGTAAATCTATGAATATCAAAAACTTATAGAGCTTTCAGCCTCCAAAATGTCTATTAAGCCTGAATCCAAAACAAAAAATCCTTCACTCCGGTCCAATTGGCAACCAAAATGAAGGATCTACTAATTGAATCAAAAATTCTACATATCCACAATCACGCAGCGATTGGCAAGGATATCTTCTTCTACGGTTTTGTATTTTACATCCTGTTTCAATTCCCCGTTGAAATAACGGACTGAAACCCGGTCATTTCTATTGGCGATCTTTTCGGCCCTTACCGGTTGTGCTTTGGGAATTGGCGCCTCATCCTCATACTGTCCCTGAGGCATGCTTCCAGCCATCGCAGGTTCCGCAGCACGGCTTTCACGAAGGACTGGCTTTGGCTCTGGTCTTGGCTGTCTTTGTTGTTGGATTGGGGCCTGCTCCTCGGCGTGAATATTGGCCTTCAAAATGAATGAAACCAAATCCTCATTAACCTTATATACAAAGGTTTTAAACAGCTTTAATGCTTCAAACTTATAAACCAACAATGGATCTTTTTGCTCATAAACAGCATTGTTAACCGACTGTTTCAGCTCATCCATATCCCGCAAATGCTCCTTCCAGGTTTGGTCGATAAACACAAGTGAAGCCTGTTGCTGAACGGTTTTAATCAATTCCGCACCTTCGTTTTGTAATACATTTTTCAAATTAACCGGCACCTGCATAAAACGTTTTCCATCTGTCACAGGTACAATTACATTTTCAATCCGTCCACCTTGCTCTGTATTGATCTGACTGAAAACGGGTAAAGTTCCTTGTTTAATGACCAGGCAACGCTCTCTATACACCTTGCTCACCTGAGAGAAAAGTTTAGAAACCAGAACCTCCTTTTTATCTGAACTAAATGTATTTTCCTCAATTTCAGGTATATAGGCAAAATTATGTTGGCACTCCATCTGAAATTTTTCAAAATCCATTTGACCAACTTTGTTGCTTTCCACAAGATTGGTGCAGGTATCCCAAATCAGATTTTGAATATCCAACTCAAGCCTATCCCCTATCAAGGCATTTCTACGTCGTTTGTAAATTACTTCCCGCTGAGAGTTCATCACATCATCATATTCCAGCAATCGCTTTCTGATTCCGAAGTTGTTTTCCTCAACCTTCTTTTGCGCTCTTTCAATGGAGTTGGTAATCATGGAGTGCTGAATTACTTCGCCTTCCTGAAAACCCATCCTGTCCATCAGTTTACTGATTCTTTCCGATCCGAAAAGACGCATCAAATCATCCTCCAGACTCACAAAAAACTGCGAACTTCCCGGATCTCCCTGACGACCGGAACGACCTCTTAACTGCCTGTCAACCCGACGTGATTCGTGTCTTTCCGTACCAATAATGGCCAATCCACCAGCATTTCTTGAAATCTCTGTAAGCTTAATATCCGTTCCCCTACCCGCCATGTTTGTGGCAATGGTTACAGTACCGGGCTTTCCAGCTTCAGCCACAATTTCAGCTTCCTTTTGGTGGTATTTTGCGTTCAAAACCTGGTGTTTAATGTTTCGCAGCTTTAGCATACGGCTTAGCAATTCGGATATTTCAACCGAGGTAGTACCCACAAGCACAGGCCGATCTGCCTTGGTCAGGATTTCGATTTCCTCAACTACCGCATTAAATTTCTCCCTTACAGTTTTGTAAACTTTGTCTTCTGAATCTTTTCTAACCGCCTTTTTATTGGTTGGAATGGTGACTACATCCAATTTATAAATTTGCCAGAATTCACCTGCCTCCGTTTCCGCAGTTCCAGTCATACCACAAAGTTTGTGGTACATTCTGAAATAGTTTTGAAGCGTTACCGTGGCATAAGTTTGGGTAGCATCTTCAATTTTAACACTTTCTTTTGCTTCAATGGCCTGGTGCAAACCATCAGAATATCGGCGACCTTCCATGATACGGCCTGTTTGCTCATCTACAATTTTGACTTTACCATCCACAATGATGTATTCTACCTCCTTTTCAAAAAGGCAATAAGCTTTCAACAATTGCTGTACAGTATGGATCCGTTGTGACTTTTCAGAATAATCTGAAATCATAGTATCCTTTGCTTCAATCCTTTGAGCCGGAGTCAATGATTTATCATTTTCAATGGTTGCCATGGCAGCACCCACATCTGGCAGGATAAAAAACATTGGATCTTCACCCGACGAGGTGATAAAATCGATGCCTTGCTCAGTTAAATCTATTGAGTTATTACGCTCATCTATTGTAAAATACAGAATCTGATCTGCCTCAGGCATCTTTTTCTGGTTGTCCTCCAAATGGATATTTTCCGTTTTCTGAAGAATAACCCGCATGCCGGATTCAGACAAAAACTTAATCAATGGTTTGTATTTCGGCAAACCTCTGTGCGCTCTGAAAAGGGCCAAACCACCATCTTTGTCATTTCCTTCGGATAGTAACTTTTTTGCGTCAATCAATAGCTTTTGCACCAATGCCTTTTGGGCATCTACCAGTTTAGAAACTCTTGGTTTTAGTGATTCAAAATCCTGGCGGTCGCCTTGGGCCATTGGGCCGGAAATAATCAAAGGTGTTCGGGCATCATCCACCAAAACGGAATCGACCTCATCCACCATTGCATAATGTAACTTCCTCTGAACCAGCTCATCCTTTTCATGGGCCATGTTATCCCGCAAATAGTCAAAACCGAATTCATTGTTGGTTCCGTAGGTAATATCTGCCATGTAGGCCTTTCTCCTGGCCTCTGTATTAGGCTGGTGTTTGTCAATACAATCCACACGAAGACCATGGAATTCAAACAAAGTCCCGTTCCATTCTGAGTCCCTTTTGGCCAGATAATCGTTGACAGTTACAATGTGAACGCCTTTTCCTGCCAATGCGTTCAAATATGCAGGCAGCGTGGAAACCAAGGTTTTACCCTCTCCAGTTGCCATTTCAGAAATTCTTCCCGTGTGCAAAACGGTTCCACCTATCAACTGAACATCGTAATGCACCATTTCCCATTTCAAATCATTTCCTGCCACTTTCCAGGTTGAACTCCAAAATGCTTTATCACCATCAATTTTTATAGAATCCCTGGTAGCCGCAAGTTCCTTATCAAATTCTGAGGCAGTTACCTCAATTCCATCTGAGGTAGCAAACCTTCTTGCAGTTTCTTTAACTACTGCGAATGCCTCAGGCAAAATTTCAAGAAGCAACTCCTCGAGTCTTTTATTCCTATCCAGATCAAGCTTATCGATTTGCACAAAAAGAGCTTCCTTTTGATGCACAGATAATTCGGAATTGGTATCAATTTGGCTACGTAAGCTATTGATTTGTTGATCAATATCATTAAGCCGATTTGCAAGGAAATCCTTTAATTCAGCTGTCCTTTGTCTTAATTGATCATTTGAAATACTGGTAAGTTTTTGCCAGGAATCGTTAATCTTAGTTACATATGGATAAAGCTCTTTTAGGTCTTTTTCCGATTTGGTTCCAAAGACCGCTGAAATGGCCTTGGTAAGCAGGTTTAACATTCTAATTATTATTTATCAGCTCCTTAAGAGCGGCAATGGGAGGGCAAAAATAATGCAAAAATTGGCTTGGTTTTCGGATTTATTACAAGCAGACAGTTTGATTGGACTTGCCTCCTGAAAAAATGAATTGAAATCGCATCTGTTTTAACCTAAAAAAAGGAGTCAAAAATGGAATTCATATTTTAAATTCAGGAACATCTTTATTGGAAACTTGCTTCCACCTCATTCGCCATTAATAGAACAAAAAAACCAGTCATTTTTCTGACTTTCAAACACATACATCATTTAAAACTACAAAGTTCAGAGGCGAAAGGAAATAGTTTACATGGTTTTGAATGAGTAAGGCCAAAAACTAACATTAGCAAAATAAATTTTACATGACATTTACAAAATTGGTTTTCATTTTTGTAATCTTCCTTCAAACCTGGTTTTCTATGGAAAGACAAATACCCAATAACCCTGCCTCTTTAAGCGATAGATTTAAAGACATTCTGCAAAGCATACAGGAACATTTTTTTTCGCTTGATGAGTTTGGTAACTATTTGATTTTTAATAAGGCTCATCAGAAAATGATGAAGGATTGCTATGGCAATGAAATTCACATCCAAATGAATCCCTTAGATCTTATTTCAGAATCCGGCGATAAAAAAGTTTTTCAGGATGCAGAAAATAAAGCACTTTCAGGCATCAAACAAAACTTTGTTCACGAGTTTGGCAACCAAAAAAGGAAAAAAATATGGCTTGAAATGACCCTAAGCCCGGTTTTTTCTGAAAGCGGTAACATAATTGGTGTCTCAGTTTGGGCACACGATGTTTCTAAAAAACTTCAGCTGGAGAAAGAACTGAGATCTGACAAAGAGGCTGCACTCGCAGACGCCCGTGCCAAATCGGCATTTCTATCCAATATGAGCCATGAAATCAGGACTCCTATGAATGCAATCATTGGGCTAACTGAACTCTTACTTAATAAAAAACAGGATGAAACATCAGCCGAAAATCTAAAAGCCATAAGATTTTCAGCCAACAATCTACTTACTATCATTAATGATATCTTGGATTTTTCAAAAATAGAAGCAGGAAAGTTTAGCTTTGATATTCAGACTTTTGAAATATTCAATATTTTAGATGAACTGAACAAAAGTATTAAACTATCAGCCCAAGCAAAGGGATTAATATATGAAATTCAGGTTTCAGGTGCAATTCCAAAATATTTAAAAGGAGATTCTGTACGATTAACTCAAATTTTACTAAATTTATTGGGAAATAGCGTGAAATTTACTCAGACGGGAAAGGTTAATCTTTTTGTTGATATTTTAAATGAAACAGAAACTGATATTGTTTTGGAGTTCAAAATTAATGATACGGGCATTGGCATTCCCAAAGACAAGATAGATACAATTTTCCAGAGCTTTACCCAGGTACAGTCCAATCAACGTTTCCAAACTAAAGGCACTGGTTTGGGCCTTTCCATTACCAAAAGACTGGTGGAAATGCAGGATGGTGAGATTCATGTAAAAAGTCAGGTAGGCAAGGGTAGTACATTTACTTTTTTCCTTCCCTACCTAAAGGCTAGTCAAAAAGATCTTGAACCTTCTGAATTTCAAGAAAATTCCGATTTTACCCGGTTCAATAACTTAAAAGTGCTTTTGGTTGAAGACAATAAAATAAATCAATTATTAGCCAAACAAATTTTGGTAGGTTGGGGAGTGAATGTGGAAATAGCAAACGATGGATTTGAAGCCATAGCAAAACTCCAGAGACGCAGCTATGATTTGATTCTTTTGGACCTCCAAATGCCTGAAATTGATGGTTTTGAAGTTGCCAAATTTGTTAGGAAAACGATAAAACCTCCCGCCAATGAAATCCCGATAGTAGCCTTAACTGCAGATGCATTTACTGAAACCAAAATAAGAACACAGGAGGCTGGCATGAATGATTTTATTACCAAACCCTATCAACAAAGAGATCTTTTCCGAGTGCTTAGGAAATTTTCAAATCCAGAAGAAGAAAAGTATTTTCAAGTACAGGAAACTGTTGAACAGGAGGAGAAGGAAATTAGCAAAGCCCTTGATTTTGAATTTATTAAGGAAAAATTCGGGAAGGATCAGGATACCTTTAAATATATTTTAGAGGTATTTAAAAACGATATTGGGGAGGAAATCAGTTCTGTGCGTGAGTATTTGGCAAAAAAGGATGGCCAAAGTCCAATCCGATTGGTGCATAAATTGGTTTCTACTTTTACAGCCATGGGCATGCCTGACACCGCTTTTACATTGAGTTTAATGGAAAGAATGCTAAAACAAGGCGATGATATCAACCTGGTTTTTGAAAAACTAGTCGAAGTTGAAACACAATATGAACGGGCCCTGATCCAAATTAATCCTGTATTGGAATCTATTTCCTGATTTGGTTTCTGCTTAATTCAATCAGGAACTGTAAACTTCATTTTTCAATTATGATTTTAACTCCTTCTGAAGTTTTTCAGCAACTAATTCCATTTTTACCTCCAATGCTGATCTAAACTTCTCATAATCAAGTCCATAATTTACATTTGATTTGTGGGTTTCCTCCAGTTCAAGACTTTGAATCAAAAGATTTGTTTTTTGTTCCTCCTGATCTAAATACTGATAAGAAAATTTTTCCCAAATGTAGGCCACCGCTTCTTTTGAGGGATGAATCAAATCTTTTTCAAAAAAGCGATAGTCCCTAAGCTCATCCATAACAATCTCATAAGCAGGGAAATAAAAAACAAAATCAAACTCCTTGCATAGCTGATGAATTGCCAAACGTAGAGTAGATTTACTAACCGCATTGCCTTCTAAGGTATCTCTGGTGTGGCGTACAGGACTTAATGTTAAAATAACTTTCAAATTCGGATTTGAAAATTTAAGCTTTCTAATCAGCATGGTCCATGTTTCAACAATTTCTTCTACTGAACTCAATCTTTTCTGAAAAAGAGTTTGTGGCATTTTATGGCATTTACCCACCATACCATGCTCCTCATGTTCATACCAAAAGGCTGTCCCCCAGGTCATTACCAACCAATCTATTGTTTCAATTTTTTTTTGAATTTGCACATAAGCATTGGTTATTTTTTGACTCAAAACATTTTCTGTTTTACCAGCAAAAGGAGCCCCCAACCAATAATTTAACCAAACGCCATCTTTTTTAAAATTGGCCTCCAACATCTCTGGTAGATACGAATCTAAAATAGTTTCCAAAACCAAAGGATGAAAAACCACCCCATAAGGATTAATAAGCGCTTGATAATGAAACTTACCCAAATATTCTGCCATGGATTCTACAAAACATGAACCCATCCAAAGCATACTTTCTTTGCGAAAAATAGATTGAGTAGAGGATGGAGAATTTACTTTGGTGGTTTTAAAAAGCGGATGTTCATTTTGCATTTTTCCACTTTAAAGTATTTATTAAGTGTAACATATCCTGACTGATATATTTGATTGCAGGTGCCAAAGAATCGTTGGCAGTTGCAGTTTGAAAATATAGAGCCCCACGTATAAAATTCCTTGAACTATCGGTGGTATAAAATTGAAACTGGGTGGGCACCTGACCAGTTAATGAAAAAATAAAAGCTTCCTGACCTGAAGCGGTTTTCATTTTGGTTTCCTCTATTCCATAGGCCTTTACATTATGCTTATTGATTAACTTCCGTGAATCTTCGATGTATTCATTTAACAATTTCATATCACCACCTAAATCTTTGTATGTCAATTGAACTTCAGCAGCCAATGACGGATATTTTATATTAACCCAATGTTTTTCAGTGAGTCTTGCACTGTCGTTATAGGCAATGGCCTGATCAGAAACTTCAAAAACAAAGGGATGCCCTTGATCAAAAAGGACATATTTTGGTTTTGGCAAGTCCAATCTTGGATATCCTCTTTCTTTAGGCTGGAAGGTTTCCTGGCAGGAAAAATTAAAAAAAGTGGCCATGGTCAATAAAAAAATGGAGCTAATTATTTTTTTTAACAATTGAGGTAAAGTCATGTGCTAAATCTTATGTTGTTTTGCGGTCCCAAATATGGTTTGGGAATGGCTATAATTACACCATGTCAGAAATTAAAAATCAAAATTCAGGTCAACTTCCAGTAGTCGGCATCACATTTGGAGACGTAAACGGGATTGGTCCGGAAACTATTATCCGTGTAATGGAGGACAATAGAATCTTAAAACTATGTACGCCAATTCTTTACGGAAGTCATAAAATCATCAACCGATATAGGAAGATGTTAAATATTGAAGATTTTCAAATGATTCCTTGCAGGGCAGCCAACCAGGCAGCGCCAAGAAAAGTGAATATGATGAATTGTTGGGAAGAAGATTATGACATTAAACCAGGCCAATCTGACCCTGAAGCAGGCAAACTTGCCCTGATTTCTTTGCAAAAAGCGACCGAAGATTTAAAATCGGGCCAAATTCAGGCTTTGGTAACTGCACCAATTACCAAGTCCAATATGCCAGAGCAGGAATTTCCTTTTCCTGGACATACCGAATATTTTGCAAAAGCTGCTGGAGTTCCGGAAAGTTTGATGCTCATGGTGCATGAAAGTCTAAAAGTTGCCTTGGCTACGGTTCATTTGCCATTAGAAAGGGTAGCAGGTATTTTGACCAGAAATCTGATTTTTAACAGATTAACACAATTGGAGAAAACCCTCGTTAAGGATTTTGATATTTCTCATCCAAAAATTGCTGTTCTGGGTTTCAATCCCCATGCTGGAGAAAATGGGAAAATGGGAAAAGAAGAAGAATCGGTTATTGGTCCTGTTATCAGAGAATGGAGAGATAAAGGCAAACAGGTGTATGGACCGTTTCCATCCGATGGTTTTTTTGCATCAGGTCAGTTCAAAAAGTTTGACGCAGTATTGGCCATTTACCATGATCAGGGTTTGATTCCATTTAAGATAATTGCAGGAATGGAGGGCGTTAATTTTTCGGCCGGACTCCCTTTTATCCGGGTTTCACCTGATCACGGAACTGCATATGACATAGCAGGAAAGGGCATTGCATCTGAAGAATCATTGCGATCCGCCATATACCTCGCCCTTGATTTAATCAGGTTGAAAGAGGAGAAAGTGGTGAAAATTATATAATTAGGGGCTGCTGAAAAAGTCATTACTGGTTCATTTTCAAGAGTTTATCAATCATTTTTAGAAATTAAGTGCACGGGTTTTCTTGAAAAACACGTAAAAGTCGTGCACTTAAAAATATTGTCATTTCAAAATTGAGAGAAATTTAAAAATGTACATGACAACCACAAATTGAATTTTTAGATGAAAATATTTTAGTGGCTTAAAATTGAATACTTAAGCTACAACTACTTTTGAACTAAAAACTGAATACTGACTACTTTTGACTGATTACTTAAAGCTTTTGACTTTTTCAGCAAGCCCTAATTAGTGCATGTTATTTCCTGAGCCGTTTATAAGTTCTGCTCTGTTTATAGACAATTCATTGGTATAAATTGGCTTGCCAGTTTTGCTGTATATAGTTAATTCCGTAGGCAGGCTTTCTTTCTTCTTTAATAAATCTTTTAAAGATCCAACTGACAAACGAAGTAAAATATCCCGACCATTTTCTTCACTTAGAAAATAGTCCTTTTCTGCAACCTGCACTTGAAGAGGCTTTTTATTTGCATCATTTTTAAACTCAATAAAGGAAATACAATCCGCCATACGAACATCCACTTCTAAGTTTAATGTGCCATCGTCTTTATCTTTGTTATATTGTGATAAAGAGATCTTTGGGGGTTTTCGTCCTACAGTTTGGGCAACTGTGACAAATTGAAAAGTAATAGCCACTATGGCTGTAAACATCCATGCTGCCTTCATAACTGATTTAATTAAATGAGAAAAATGAGACCTGAAGACGGGCCGATAGGTCCTGTATTCGTATTACAAATGTAGAAAGGGATTTTACAGTATTACCGGCAATTCAGTTAAGAATCTTGCATACTGCAGATTTTGCCAAATTTCAAACTATTAAAATCTATCAAATTGATAATCAATAATTTAATGCTAATACTATTTTTTGCTTCAAAAAACAAGCTTAGATTCAAGAGATAAATGCAACTTTTTGGGTAGGCAATTAAGCCCTATATTTTTTCAGAAAAAGAGAAGGAAATGAATCCCTCCCCTTTTTTCTGAATGGATAAACGCTTTAATTGGCTCCCGT
>JBIPOE010000193.1:0-2972 GCA_044379485.1 Catalimonadaceae bacterium | reverse complement strand
TAACCATATATTTTACCAAGAGGCAACACAATAAAAAAGCTACCATCATTAGGATAACTTTTAGATTGTCCCACAGTTTTTCCAGTTTGTAAATCTTCCCATCTTATTTCAGCCGCAACAGGATTATTGTTTTTGTCTAAAAGCTTTCCTGAAACTGTAGCAACAAAATCAGGACGTAAATGGGGTGGTAGGTTGAGCCAATAAATATCTTCATTTTCGTTAGTTGATTTTTTCTTTGAAAAATAAGCCTTATCACCATCCGTTGAAATTTTATATCCCCAATCAGATTCTTCAGTATTAATTTCTTTACCCAAGTTAATTGGTTCGCTCCAGCAATTCCAGCAGGAATCTGCAAGTCGAGTAGTTTTAAATACATCATATTTACCTAAACCTCCAAGACCATCAGAAGAAAAATAAAGAGTTCTCATGTCAGGATGTAGGAAAGGGCTTCTTTCCGAATAAATGGTATTTACATTAGGTCCTAAATTAATTGGCGACAACCAATTATCCCCATCTTTTAAACTGATGTAAATGTCTGAAAAATAATTATTTGAAGCATGGTATTCTTCTAACAATTCGTCTGAATAATTATAATTTACTGATCTCACAGAAGAAAATATTAATGCATTTCCATCGCTAGTAAGCATTGCATCACCTGACCAATTACCTGAATTGATATTATCTGGAAAATAAACTACATCACTCCAACCGTCAGTAGTTTTATTTGAAAGGCCTAATTTACCATTAACAAATTGAATTATAGAAGTTTTGTCGCTACTGATGCCCATGGGCGCATCATTAGTTTCAGGATGTGACAATGCTGATAAAATAAGAGGAGCCGACCAATTAGAACCATTTTTACATGAGTAAAATATATCTTCTAGACCTACATTATCAGCTCTTGCATTCCCGCAAAAATAAATATTTTTATTATCAGCAGAAATTATTGGGGAATACTCCCCGCCTTCTGTCGAATTAATTGATGCTATTGGATATATTTTGATTGATCCATCGGTACTTTTACTAATGGTTTTAATTAATTCTTCTACGTTTTTATTTCCTTTAAAATAAGATTGTAATTTATTGATTTTTATAATTGCATTGCTCCAATTTTTACTTGCCAAATCAGGGGAGATTAATCTTTGCAAAGCTACATAAGCTAAATCTTTATCTCCTGCTTTTTTGATATATTCCATTAATCTTTCAGTATTTTCCGGGGTCATTTCTACATCCCCAAATTGTAAGTTCTTGAACTTAAAAGTATAGATCAATTTTTTGTTAGCATTTGAATTATCCCGTTGAGAGTTTACATGGCTAATTGCCCCTCTAAATTCTTTTACCGTGTTGTTGTATTTTATTCGTATAAAATAATTTGAGGGATCTAAACATTCCTCTCCACATTCATGATTCCTAAAATGTTGTAAAACAATTTTATAGGTACCTTCAGGTGCTGTGCCTTTTTCCCAGTAAATATTCTCTACAGGCTGATTTGATGAAACGTCATCAGCATTCATATCCACATCTAATTCTCCATTGCTTGAAGATTTTTTATTGCCGTAAAAAATCTCTTCACCATATGGGTCTATACAATGTAAATCAAGATCATTATAATTATTCCATAAAAGAGAGATTTGAATTGATCCAGTTTTAGCACCTTCCCTTTTTAATCTTTTATTAAGTTCATCATCATCATTTGAAGAAATTTTTTCCATTGAAGAAGTTAAGCCAATATCTCTAGCTATTACAGCACATTCATAATCATTATTAAATGATGGAATATTATTAAAAAAATTAAAGTATTCTAATTTAAAAGTCTCTAGTGTTGATAGTTCACCGTCTTTAGAAATATATGAATAGTATTTACTAATAAGCTCTTTACGTTGGTTCTCTTTACAATTTAGAATGGAATATTTTATAGCTGTAACATTATTTTTTCTAAAGGCAATATCTGAAATACTATCAACCGCAACCTTTATCCAAGAATTACTTGAATAATTTTCTCTAAATAATTTATAACTTTCCCAATCACCAGTAGTTGTATTTTCAAAAAACTGTTTTTCTTCAAATAAATTAAAAGCATTTTTGTGTTGCTTGCTTTGCGGGTATTCATCAATAAATTTTTTATATGCTTTAGCAGTATTTTCTTTTTCTGCTATCATAAAAGCCAATTCGTGAATTCTTGTCCAAGCCTGTTTTACCTCGGTTGCAGATGGGTATTTACTTATAAAGCTTTTATAGTCGTTTATGTTATCAGCAGTTTTAGCAAGATCAAATGCGCGTTCATTTCTTTTTGAAGTGGCCTCATTGATTTGTATAGCATTTGGATATTTTGAAATAAAGTATTGATATGATTCTACGCTATTTGCAGCAGTAGCAATTTTAAATGCTGCGATGTCTCGCTTTTCAATCGCACTAATTTTATAATTGTACGGAGTGATTTTATATAAATCTAAATAATTTTCATACACCTCTACTGTATTCTCTTTTATAGCATCATCTAATGCATATTTGCAAATTGTGTCTGTGTAATTTTGTAAGGTTATTGTATTAATCGGAATTTTATTTAATCTTTTTATCTCTTTTTCATCAAATGTATTGGAATATAATTTTTCTGATGTGATTATATATTCGTAAGATTTTATAGTATTGTATCCTTTATATTTTCTATTAATTAACAAGATAGACATTGTGAAATTATGACCTATATCGTTTGGCTCTTTCAAAATCGCTTTATTAATTTTTTTTTCAGCTTTACTGTATTTTCCTTTTTCAATAAGCTTTAAATAGCTTGCTTGTCCAAATAAAAAACCACTTGTGCATAAAAGCAAAATTGTAATGAGTGATAAATGTTTTTTCATTTCAGTTTTTTAGAATTGGTTATAACGTCAGTCTGTGAAAAAAACTAACACAAATTAATTCATAAATATAGTAATTAAAGAGTTAAAACAAGTAATAAATTCCTTATATTTATG
>JBIPOE010000210.1:0-2977 GCA_044379485.1 Catalimonadaceae bacterium | reverse complement strand
ATCGGAGGTCCCTATTCTTTCTCGCTGATAATCAACCACTTTTACACGGCGAAAAACGCCCGGGATCATGGATTGCAGGTGCCCGCCACGCTGCAGAAAAGGTGGGCCTGGATAGGAGGATCTGGGGATAAGGGGCATTTATTAAAAAATCAAACTTAATCCGGTCCGGAAATTCACCGCCGGCGTGTTTTTGATCGAGAAGGCGTTCGATAAGTTGTCTGAAGCAAAGTAGATCTGTACCGGGCCTGGTTTGAATACGAGATGTAGACCCAGGTTGGCGGCAGAGCGTTCGTTGATGCTGTACATCGCGCCTACAGAGATCCATTTAAGTGGTTTAAACCGGGCACTTGCCCCCACCGCTACGGTCGCTTTGGCCTCCGAACGTTTTTGGAAATAAGTATTCAGACCAAATGACCAGCGTTTGCTCAACTCAAAATTTGCGCCCAGATATCCCCGAAGTGGCAGGGAGGTTTCAAAGGTCTGGGCGGTCTTTTTGAAATTGAAAATATCATTCAGGGTATCCAGTTTGGTCGCGAAATCCAGACTGTCCGTACCATTGATGATGTCTGCTCCAGGGAGGGTCACGCCTTCGTAGTTGTAGTCGCCTTCACTTGCAAAGTAGTTGGCTTTTTCTTTCCAGGTGATCACTCCACCGAGGTCCAGCAAGGAAAGGTTGAAGCTGATTTTTTCATTGAGTTTGTATTGGAGGCCCAGATCAAAAGCCAATCCGGTGTTGGTGGAAAAAGCCTTGCCTTTCAATTTGCCCAGGACAACATCGAATCCTAGTCCGGACGTATCAAAAGCGGAGATCAGAGAAGAAGAATAGAACGCGTAGTTGGTGGATAGCGAGAGCTGGTAAATATCGTCACTCGTTGTGATGGTCGCTTTCTGTCGATTGTTATCTGTGAGCAGCGAGGCAATCCCGGTCAGGTATTTGGCCCGAACGCCCACCTGCACCGGCCCGAATGCTCTGGCAAGACCCACACTCCACTCATTCCAGTTGGAAATATCGGACTGTATCGCAATGTCTACGGTCTGGCCGATGTACTGTGCATTACCATCCCAGATGAGAGAGGGCAATGTCTTGGGATAGGTAATGGCCCCGCCCAGGCGATTGGCATGTCCGGCCTGCAGCCAGATCTTTCCGGGCAGGCGAATGCCGAGGGAGATGGTTTCTATACGCTGGTCAAATTGTACCGTGTTGCTGGGATCGAGCTTGGCCAGGGCATTGGTGAAATCAATGATGGTGCGGTCACCGTCTTTGACAAAAACATCCTTATAAGAAACCGTTCCCGAATGGGCCCCATCCAACCCGATACCAGGCAATCCGATCACAAAATGCTTGTCTTTTGGAACAAAGGCAGGGTTGGTGGAGTTGCTGTGCCACACGTCCGAAAGAGAATGTAACATCAGTTCCTGTTGTGCCAGCACTGGCCCGGTGATGCAGAGCAGGAATATAGCCGCAGCCAGTCCAACTTTGATCTGTAGTTTGGTTTTCAACGATATATGATTCAAATACATGATGGTCTTGTTTATTAGGTTGGGCAATGATCTTTTGGGGGAATTCTGGATATAGTAAAAAATTATTTCACACAACGCCACGACGACACAACGTTTTGATTACCACTGAATTTAACGTCGTGTCGCCGTGGCGTTATGTGAAACTATCCTTTCCCGATGTTTACAAAAGGCAGAACAGAAAACCTGCATACCTCACAATCGCTTCCTGACTTTCATCCCCATTTTCACCACGATCTTATCGGTTGCCAGAAGTTTGACGAAAGTTTCCCCGCCATTGGCTGTTGAAAAAGAAGTTTTCAGCAAGGCGTCTTTTGCCGTGCGGATCTGGTCAAATCGTGCGGCGGTCATCGGGATGAACTCCTCCGTCCGGGTGATGCCGGTAGCAACCCCTTCGCTGTTGATGGGCGCGGATCGGATGAGCTCCTTGGGACCGCTTACGAAGAGGGAATCAAAGTTGTTCTGAGCAGCATCCCTGAAATAGATCTGCATCAAAGACGAAATGGGTGTGCCGTTTTCGGTGACCAGTTTGAATTCCACATCCTCAATGTTAGCGGAATCCAGACTGCCGAATTCGCCGAAGTCAAGGTTCAAAGTTTGTTCAGCACCGAAGTTTTTGATCGATCCTTCCAGCTGCAATTCTACCCGCAATTGAAGTTTGATATTGCTTTTATCGGTGATGAAGCCAATGAGATTGGGATCACGTTGGGCATTGCTGATGCCGTCCACTTCATAAATAAGCCGTTTGGGCTGACTGTTGAAGATCTCAGCAATGTTAGAGTTGGTTTCATCCAGGGAAATGTCGGTGGATTTGGTTTGACCCACTTCACCCAGGGCCCAGGATGGATAGTTGAAATCCTTGTAATCAAAACTGTCACTTGGTTGAAAAACGCCCGTGCTTACCAGTGGTATCACTTCATCATGCTGCCCAATGAAACTGATGTACCGGATCTGTCCCCGCACCGGAAAGCCCCAGGAATTGCTGATCCGCATGGTTACTTTCGGGTTCTTCACTTTCAGATCACCTTTCAGTTCGGTTTGATTGATATCAATTTCAATGGTATCTAAGGTCAGTTTGTACCATTGAAAACCCCAGTAGCCTTCTACGTAGCTGAACTTCAACGCATTGGTAGCAGCGATCGGAAAGTCCGGAACCCGGATCCGGACGCCGTCGGGCCGATAAGCGAAATACTTGAAGGTCAGGGAGTTGTCGGGTGACTCCAGGTGATAGTTTTTAAGCGGGATGGTATCAGACAAGTAAAAAGCGCCGGGTGCAACCACAAACGGATGCTTAAATACCACGCCGTTAAGACTCATTTCCGGCACTTCAAAATAACCGGTGAGTATATCCGGCGTAGAATTTTTGATGTAGAAGGCAATGGTGCCGGCCAACAAGTCTGCCACCCGCAGTTTTACTCCGTCTGGCGACTGGATCGGGTTGGTAAACACCGAATCTGCC
>JBIPOE010000046.1:0-35507 GCA_044379485.1 Catalimonadaceae bacterium | reverse complement strand
GTAATTACTCAGGTTAGCAATTCGACAAAGTTACTAAAGCCTGGAAAACATCCTTATCATTTTTGATGAGGGTGTCAATTACTGATCTGAGGACTGCGAATATGTCTGCGCCCTTTTCTGTTTTGAATTGTCCTGATACTTTCAATTTTACTTTTACGTTTCGAATGGCTCGTTCAGAACCATTGTTATCTGGTGGAATGTGAAGTTGATGTAAGAAAGTAGTAAGGCTTTCAAGATGCTTCCGGAGCCTTTTCTGAAATTTTATCACCTTTTCACCTGCATTTTCCAGCGGCATCTCAACATACTTTTTGAGTTTTTCTTCCAGACTATTTCTGGCTTTAGTCCATATTTTTGGTGGGTCTTCGACCATTTCACGTTTCAGATTCAATGCCTTAGAAAACTGATTCCGGATGTTTTTAACCCACTGGTCATCGGGATATAATTCACTTAAATATTGCAGATCCCTGTTTAAATGGGCCATGCAAAGTTGATGAGCGCTGGCTCCGGTTTGAAAATACGCTGACCAGCAATCATGAATGAGAATCAGATCCTTGAGTTTATCCGCAAATTGCTCTTCAATGGCATCGTATCCACGGGTATGACTCAGCCATATGTAGGTATAAAGTTCATTCTGAAGCGTCCAAAGCCACTGATTATCACCATTTACTTTACAACCAGTTTCATCCGCTCCTGCATAGCCACTTTTAAGTATGTTTTGTTTGATTATTTGGTAGGCAGGCATGGCCTTCTCCACCATTTTCTCCAACAAATTCACAATGGTACCTTCGCTCATGGATAAGCCAAAAAGGCTGTTCATCAGTTCTTTTAATCTCTTTAAAGGCACAAATTGACGCGTGTAGAGATAAGAAACCATACTCATCACCTGAGGACCATACTGAATGGGTGCTTGCACATTGGAAGGATAATTGGCCGACTGAGCCAGATTACAACACGGACAGGTTCGTTCAAAGAGCTGATATTCTGTGTAGATCGGTTTAGCAGGTGGAATATCAACCAACTGTCTGCGTCCTATCAAAACCGATTCCTGCCCTTCTAATGAATGATGACATCCCGTACAAACCTTTGGCAAAAGTTGCTCTATAAAGTCTGGGTTTGAACTCATTTCCAGTGTAGTTCCTTTATGACCAGGCTGCCCTCCACTTTTTAAATTGCTTTTGCCACGTAGACTTTGATTGGGTTTGGCAACTGGCTTGCCAAAATCCATAGAAGGGGGAAGGGAGCTGTTACCACTATTTTTCCGGTTCTTCAAAACACGGACTTCTTCCTCCAGTTGAGTGATTCTTTTATTTTGCTGGTCAATAACTGCAGCTTGCCGAGAGATCACCTCTCTAAGCTCAAAAACAAGTGCTTCCCAATCCATCATTGGGTTCAAACCAAAACCTATTGTAGAAAAAAAGCAAAAAGCCCTTAAACCTACTTATCCACATTTCAACGCACAAAGTCCAGAAAACTGATTTTTTTTAAGCCAAAACACCACTATAAAAATTTTGATCAATACCCCCCTACTGATCATAAAGCCCATTCGATTCTAAAGGCATATTTTCAATCATCGACTTTTTCGATAAAATGACCATTTTTGTCAATGGAAATTCAGGACCATTTTTGCCACAGCTCAATACCTGAGTAGTTACAATCTTTTTTGGTTTCTTTTTGCAGGCTTCCTCGGCTTGTTCAATGCTCATCCAGGTTATTTGATCTTCCTCCTGAACCATAAGGGGCGTATTCTTTTTAAAGGTAAAAGCCAGAAGGATAAAGAGGCTGGTTAAACTTAAAATGGAATATTTCATGGTCAATTAAAGCTTGTAAGGTAAAAAGTCATTTACGTTTCCGCCGTATTTGTGAAGTTCTCTCACAATGGTTGAACTTATGGCGGAGAGTGAAGGCGAAGTTATTAAAAAAACAGTTTCAAGGTTTGGGTTTATATGTCGGTTTGCCTGGGAAATTGTGTTTTCATACTCAAAATCAGTGGTGTTTCTTAGGCCTCTAACAATAAATCCTGCTTCTATCTTTTCGGCAAAATGAGCGGTTAGACCTGAAAAAACCTGAACGCTAACTCTATTTTCATTTTTGAAGGTTTCATTTATTTTTTCAGTCATCATTTCAATCGAGAAGTATCTGGCCTTGTTCGAGTTGTGCCCAATCGCGATCACTACTTCGTCAAAAAACCCAAGGGCCCTATTAACAATATCTGCATGCCCACAGGTAAAAGGATCAAATGAACCGGGAAAAATTGCCTTGGTTTTCATTTTTACTGAAGATGCTTTATTTGAGAACTGAGATCGAAATAGTTATGATGCTTGAGCACTTCAAATTGATTATCCAATTGGATATCAAGCAAGGGTTTTGCAAATTCTATTTCACCAAAATACCTGCTTAATTTTTCCATTCCCATAGAACCCGGCAATAAACTCCCACATATCAACAGGCGGGTCGTTTCTGGTTCCATTCCTGTTTCCTGCATACCCAATAGGCAAAAGTACAAAAGATCGTTTTCAGTTTTGTAGGCAAATCGATTGAAAAACAATAATTTACCATCTGAAAAAACCCCAAAAAACAAAAAGTCGTTTTCTACCATGGCCAAACATATTTTGGTCTTGTCCTTTTCTGATATCGCTATCCCACTTTCAATAAAATTGGTTTCGTTACAAATCCAACAAATTTCCTGCGTGTCAAAAATAAGGTTTGTCCAGTCCAGCCAATCATTATGCAAACCATAAATTATTTGGGCTTCTATACTTAATTTTTCATTTTGGATCAGGAAAAATGAAGGCAAATCACAAACCTGATCAAGCGCCATTTTGGCCTTTTCCTTGGAGAAAAGTGAGGCTGGCAACAAGGTAAAATATGAGCTTGAATAGCTAAACCAGATTTTAGAAATCTTTAATTCCGTAAGTGCACTTTCGCTAATAAAGTGTTGAAATTGAGAAATTTGCTCAGAAACACTTAGGCTTTTTGTAAATTGTAAATCATCAAAAGCCAGTACTTCGATAAGATTTTCATTTAAAACCAGAATCCGAATGCCTTGAGGTTTAATTTGAACAATGGCTTTACAATTTTGCTCCTTGCCATTTGCCAGAGTATTTGCTCTGATTTTTTGAAATACCGTAAAATTTATTTGTTCAACCAATCTGTATAAAAATATGGAAGTGCAAGATGCTAAGCTTTGTTCATTGTATTGCAAAACAGCATCATCATGTTTCATTTTTGTTTTTTAGTCAAGCTTGTTTCATTTTTGGAAAAATGTTGATGCGGCCTGTAATTTCGTTTGTTATCCTTTTGGGTTTTATTCTAACCTTGATCTGGGCCTGCAACGAAAACAAACAAAAAGAAATAGCCAGGACGGAAGTTCTTGAAAAAGAAGGAATTATTGATCCTAAATCATGCGTTTCATGCCATAAAATCCAGGTTGACGGTTTTTTGAAAACTGGAAAAGGACGTTCATTTTACCCTGCTTCTAATAAAGAAAAATTTGAAAATTGGAATGCCAAACCAGTTTATGACCCGGATAAAAATTTTTATTACCAACCCATTCAAGCAGGAAATCAATTTTTCGTAAAAGAATTTAGACTTGAAAATACAGACACCATTCATTCCCGAACTGAAAGGATTGATTTTTTCATAGGATCGGGAAACCAAACCAGATCTTATTTATACAAGCGAAATGGGTATTTGTATGAAATTCCAATAACATGGTACAGCAAAAAAAAGATTTGGGATTTGAGTCCAGGTTATGAAGGTGGATCCAATTCCAGGTTTGACCGCGAAATAGGGCTTGAGTGTTTGTATTGCCACAATTCTGGTTTTGAAGCCATTCCCAGTTCTATCAACCGATATTCCAATTTTGGGCAAGCCCTGGCTTGTGAAAGTTGCCATGGAGGTGTGAAGGCGCACCTGAATGAGATGGTCAAAACCAAAGGTAAGTCCGGGAATTTAAAAATTGTTTCTTTAGGCAAACTGCCTTTGCAGGCTCAATTGGATGTTTGCAGGCAGTGTCATCTGGAAGGTGTAAAAGTCAGGAAGGAAAACGCAAAACAAGGCGATTATAAGCCCGGACAATTGTTGTCAGATTTTTATGAAGTTTTTATTCCAGCCACTGGTGACAATGATTTTGGCTTTGCTTCCCATGCTGAGCGGCTTCAGCTTAGCCAATGTTTTATTAATTCTGCCGGCAAAATGAATTGCAGCACCTGCCATGATGCCCATGCTTCCATTCCAACAGTTGGTAAGAATGAGTTTTTTAGCCAAAAGTGCTTAACATGTCATGCTGGAAATGCGCATGAAATCGTCTGTCTGGAATTGAAAACTAAGAATTTAGAGCCACAGAAGTCAAATTGTTTGAAATGTCACATGCAAACTTCAGGTACAAATGATATTCCGCATGTGAGTTCTACTGATCATTGGATACAAAAAAGCCTTTCTAAAAATAGGAGTGAAAAAGGGAAAAAGATGGTGTTTAAGAATTTTGCCGGAAGTAAATTTTCAATCAGGGATAAAGCAATGGCATACTTACAATATGGTGAAAGCCATGGTGATAGTACGAAGTTGAATGAAGTAAGTCAGTTTTTAAAATATCTTGAGCCGGAAAACCAATTGAAATACCATTATCTCAAAAATAATTTTTGGCCCAATGGTCTGGATTCCAGCACGTTTTCAAAATCTGAAAATCCCTGGACCTGGTTTTATTGGTCACAGATCAAAAAGAAATCGGCTTATCCATTTATCTCTCAATTGGAAATGGCTTGCCAATTGGCACCGGAAATGATTGAATTTCAATATAAATTGGCTTTGGCAAAAGATGAAAGTACCAATCCGGAACTGGCCTACCAAAAAGTACTGGATTTGAATCCTTTTCATGTAAAAGCACTTTCAAATTTAGGGTTTTACGCTTTGCAGTCAGGCGATTATGCCACAGCTGAATCTTTGTTAAAAAATGCCATAGGGCAGGATCCGGATTATGTATTGGCCAATGAAAACCTGAGCCGGTGTTATATGGAGCAAGGTAAATTTGCTCAATGTAAAGTGATTTTGAATAGATTGATTAAACAAAACCCAAATGAGAATCGCTACAAGCAAATTTTGGCCAGCATTCCATAATCTGGATTATCGGTTTTTATAAACAGGATTAACCTACCTGTCTAAAGTATTTTTTGTACAAGGCTGGTCTTTGCGAAAATTGCATCCATAACATAAGCTTGACCAGCATTCCAGGCCAGAACCTGGAAGATTCAAAGTCTATTTCATCTATTATAATGGCCTCATTACCTGATTTTTGTATCTCATGTTTATGGGACCACCTTTTTAAAAATGGCGGCAGCTCTATACCTTCATCCACAAAGAACCATAGGCTTAAGTTTGATTCAAATTCTGAAATTTTGCTAACCCATGTCCAGGTAAAAAGTAAAAAGCCAAGTTGAATGTGAATTTGATCGTTCACTTGGTTACCGTCGTATCTCTTTATTTTGACTATTGGAAAAATGGGACTTAGATACTCTAACAGTTGAATATTGAATTTGGATTTAACAGTATCGAATGTTTCGGGCACTAGGGTTTCGAATCTTAACTTCATTTTTTAATAAAAAGAGCAAATTTTTATTTGTTAAGCAAATACAAGGTTTAAAGCGGATTTGTTTGAATCTATATCATAATTAGTGTGTTAACCAGGATTTGCCTTTTCGCAAATATGGATTTTTTTATCGTTTAGTGCTCAAAAATTACACAAATGCTATTCCCATTTGGTCTCAGCCAAAGTTTCATGGCCCTTCCATTATTTTTGTAGAAAGTGGAAATGATATGAGAACTTTAATAATCGGATGCATAGCCCTGATGTTATACACCTGGAGCTCGGAAGCTAAGGCAAATTTTCCTGGAAGAGATTGGAAAACAACTGTTTCCTTGGAGTCCAAAATTGAATCCGATGGAATTGCTTTAATATTAAATGATGACCAAATTGGCGTTTACAACCATTTTATTCTTGAAAAAAGCCTGGATGGTAAAACCTATTTCGAGGTAGCCAGAGTGGATGAAATGAAAGATTCAGAAGGAACCAGAAAAATTAAATTCAAGGACTTCCCTTTTGAGAAAAATTCAATATCTTGTATTTTTTACAGAATAAGAGCGGTGGATGAATTTGGTTGGTTTGATTTCACAAACACAGTAACCGTTATGAAAAAGCAAGAAATTGCTAAAAAAGATGGTCATCAAAGTCTTGCAAACAGGACTGAAGGTCAATTTTAAAAATCAGATTTTAACTTCCGATCCTATATAATCCTGCAGATATTTGAAATTAGGCATTAACTTACCTTTTCTGCAAATAATAGCTTTTTCAATCGATTGGTAATTTTTTGTAACCAATTCAGGAATTACACTTTCAATCAGCATTTCTCCAAAAGCCTTTGATGCATCATATGGAAGCTCACAAGGCAAATTATCCACAGCGCAAATCGTAATGTTTTTTTCGGAGGAAAAAGCAGCTCTCTCTTGAAATGATTGAGGATCAATATCATAGAACGGATCTGCGATTGTACTTGTTCTTATGGTAGTTGGTATAGATCCATCCAGATCGCAGGTAACATCTGAAATTACTTTTATTTTAAAATCCGGGTGATTTAACTCAGACCTTGTAAATAGAACCGGTGCATTTGGATCCCAATAGTGGCATGGGATAAGAATATCAGTACATTTTGCGAAGTCCAGAAAATGAGACCTGTACTCCTTTGGATTTTTTCTAAAATGATTTTCATCCCAACTTTTTTTGGAAGGATTTTCATAATAATGTTTTGAACTAAGAACTGTAAATACAGGAACAGAGTAATTTTTATCGCTATAGTCAGATGGAGTAACTTCTTTTATGCCAAGTGATTGAAAAACTTCTATTGCCCCTTGTCCAACCCTTCCTCTTCCTGTTATTGCAATTTTTATTGGACTTAAAACAGCAGTATGGTGATTTGCATAATCCAGCATCTCTTCCATATCTAAACATTCAAAAGCAGGCTTTAATCGAATTTGATGAAAGCGAAACATCCACATTCTAAGGGCGTTATAGGCGCCAACGATACCTGCAAACCTACCAAAAGCTACAGTCCTAACCCCATTTTCATCTAAAAGGCATTCGTAATCTATCAAAGTGATTTCTTTTGCCAAAGCTGTTTGAAGCAATTTTTTATTGTGTGCCTGTTTTTTAATGGTATGAGAAAAAAAGAAATAGGTTTTTCCTGGAATAAGATAAGCTGGTGGCACTTCTTTAATGCCAAATAAGATATCGCAATTCTCAAGTTGTGAACCAATTTCAAGTCCGGTTCCGGCATACATTTCATCTGGTGTACAACGAATATCACTTGGTTCAATTTGAAAATGGATTTCGGGAAATTTTTCCTCAATCAATTTGCACTGTTCTGGCAAAAAGGCTACACGTTTATCAGGTGGATTTTTCCTTTCCCGAATCAGGCCAATAATCACTGAAATTTAAATTTTAGATGTGTATTATAAATAGAATTGCAAAAAAAGCCAAAACAGTCTTCAAGTCCTAGAACCTTCGAATTTTAATTTAGATAATTCCTGCATGCAAGTAATTTGTAAGGAAAGGCTCATAATAGAATGATTTGTCGGTTTTTATGGAGCAGTTTAGTAAATGTGGATTGTCCATTTTTTTCAATTTATATAATTTTTTTTATATTTTATTTCATTTTCCCAACATGGGAATTCAATTTGTATTACTTTTGCCAATGCAAATACTTCATTGGTTGAATTGAAAGCAGGAAATAGACTAAGTAAGGTAAATGACTTTAGCGTATTTTTTGGCTCATAGTTCTCCCTCTATGTTTGAGCATTCAGAAATGTGGGTTGCCTTAACCCTTTTATGATTTGTTGACACGAAGCTTAAAATTCTTATTGTCAATTGTTTAAAGAAAAATAAAGGCATTTATCTAAACCTGTATTTAACAGATGAAAAAAATTTTATTCCTAACTCTGATTTGGGTTATTTGCTATGGTTTCAAAAGTAGCGGGCAAACACCATGTATTCAAATTGGCATTGTTCCTCCAATTCTTTGCCCAGGCAATACTTTTACAGTTCCTTTTACTTTAGACCCGACAAATTGTTGTGCCAATGTAATAAGAGCTGAAATAGATACAGTAACAGGAGACTATGCCAATCCTTTAACACCTCCTCCAACAAAATGGTATAAAATTTTTTCATCGAATGTTATCACCATACCATTAAACTATTTTGGAAAATATAAGGTTCGACTTGTTTGTGGTGCCCCAGGCGTTCAGCAATCTGTGGATAGAGTATTTGAAGTTGATTCGCTGGACCTTTCTCCTGCACCTATTTTATCCATATCTCAAATTTCCCCCATACGACCAAGCTATTGTCCAGCAGATACCTTACAATTTAAGATAAACTCTATAACCGGCGCAGGTACTGGATTTTCAATAAATTGGGGAAGAAATGGAACTCTGGTGGATGGAAATGTTGATTCCGTTTTTTCAGTATCGGATTTATTGGACAACGACGTATTTTATATGCTTGTAACCAAACAAAGCAGATGTGCCCAATTTGCAACAGCAGCCTCTGATACATTTAGAATAAAAGTAACCAATGCTCCAAAAGTCAGAATTGCTTTAAAACCAGGAAGTGATGGATGTGAATTATCTCAAAATACATTTGTTGCCATATCAGATATTGCAGGCTTGGATCCAACATATATCTGGACAAGAAAAATTAATGGTAGAATTGATACCCTTTCAAAAGGAATTAACGATACCCTTTTTACCCTAAGCCCCTCAGATAGTGCAACTTTTGGAAGTCAGGTTTGTGTTGAAATTATAGAGAACCGTTGTAAACTAAAGGCTGAAGACTGTTTTACCATAAAAGCCTGTGGAAAAGTATTTATAGATCCACCAATTGTACCTGAAGTTTGTGCAGGCACCGAGTTAAAGGTACCTTATACAATAAGAGGTTCGTTCTTGACAGGCAATGTTTTTAGGGTTCAAATATCTGATTCTATTGGAAACTTTGGAAATCCTATAGATATCGGCACTTTGGTTTCTACCCGACCCGACACCATCAGGACAATAGTTCCCGCGAATTCCAATGGAGGTGATTTTTTTAGGGTGCGAATAATCAGCTCGTTACCAATCGATACCAGTGATTCCAGCTCCACCTTTAAGGTTTTTCCAAAACCCATAACACCAATTACAGTAAGTGATTCTGTTTGTAAATCCGGTTTGGTAACTTTAAGTGCCTCATCTCCCCAATTAGGTTCTATATTTCAGTGGTATAGTGGCCCATTTGGAGGACCTGTAGTTTTTACAGGCAGTGCTCAAACTTTGAACATAGCAAGGGATACCGTATTTTACATATCCTCTGTTTCTTCCCAGGGCTGTGAGAGTGACCGAACTCAGGTAAGAGGCATTATCAATCCCTCCCCTGTTGTGGAGGCAGGACCTGATTTGGCAAAATGCGTAGGAGATGGGCCGGTTACCTTAACTCCATTTCCTTTGGGTGGTACATGGACAGGGTCTTTACCAGTGGTTAATAATGTAATTGATTTAGCCGGGGTTTTACCCAATACATACACCTTATTTTATGAGGTAATCAATTCTTTAAGTTGTTCAACTTTGGATTCCTTCAAGTTAACTCTAACTCCGCTTCCTATTGTTCAAGTAGGATCGGATACAAGTTTTTGTTCAAATGTGGCTCCATTTCAATTTTCAGGTTCTCCAGCTGGAGGGTCCTGGTCTGGTACAGGCGTTCAATCTGATGGTACTTTTGTTCCATCGGCTACGGGATCCGGTACTTTTAATTTGGTTTATACAGCTTCTGTAAACGGTTGCTCTGCTTCAGATACATTAAAAGCTACCGTAAATCTTGCGCCTCCAATTTTTACAGTTACCATAGTAAATCCGAGTGCTTGTAATATAGCTGATGGAAGCGCAACTCTTGCAGGCATAACTACTGGTCCCGGGTTTAAAGTAAAATGGTCTGTTGATAGAACAGATTCCTTAAGTGATCCAACCATTTCCAATTTGGATGCTGGTTCTTATTCTGTGGTTGTAACAGATCTTACCTCTGGATGTAGGAGACTTGGTGCATTTGGACTATCTGATCCGTCTGCTCCCGAACCAGCTATAAGTGGTCTTCAGGCAAACTATTGTAGCTCAGACCCTTGTGTAACCATGACCGTAGTGCCAAATTCTCCAACTGGTACATGGTCTGGAACTGGTGTTAATGGTAATGTTTTTTGTCCGGATCTGGCTGACTTAGGCCCAAATGTGGTCGTTTATAGTTATGATACCATTGGTGGCTGTACTGGAACTACATCATTTATTGTTAGGGTCAATCAATCCCCGGTGGTAAATGCGGGGGCTGTCGTGGATAGTGTTTGCAGAAACCTTGGCACTTTTGTTTTAACAGGTTTCTCACCTCCCACACCTCCGGCAGCCTGGGGCCCTCAACCACTTGTTTCCTCTTCTGGTGTTGTAAATCTAAGTCAGGCAGTTGCAGGAAATAACGTTGTTACAATCTCCAGAGCTTTGGCTACATGCTCCACAAGTGCTTCGAGAACAATTTTTGTTTATGAGGATCCAGAAGTTACCATCTCAAAAAGCCCTCTAAATTCAGTTTGTTTGGGATCACCAGTTACTTTGACAGCAAATATTACAAATGGTGTTACCGCAACCCGATTTGAATGGTTTAAAGGCAATGACATTATTCCAAATGAAAATGGCAATACCTTAACCATTACTGATTCTGGTTCCTATACAGTATCAACTACCGGTCTGGGTTTGTGTAAAAAAACATCCTTACCAATAATCATTAAATTTAACAGTCTTCCTACCAATGGTGTTACCCCTTCCGGAATTTTAAGCCCTTGTTCAAATACTCCAACTGTATTGACTGCAGATAGTAATCCAGGTTATACATATCAATGGTTTGGTTTAGATTCAATTCCAAATGCTACTGGTCAAACCTTTACGCCTAATACTTCAGGACAATACAAGGTTAAAATAAGAAACAATTCAGGCTGCGTTAATTTTTCAGACATTATCACTGTAAACATCCTGGATGCACCAGTTGCCCCAATTATTGCTCCACCATTTTCAGATACCTGCCTTCAGGCTGGTCAACCAGTAACCATAACCGTTGGTTCTTCTGGTGGTGGTTTAACATTTGTATGGAAAAAAGTTGGCACTCCTGATAGAATTCTAGCTGGAAGCGGTCCATCTATTACACTTGATACTTCCGGTAGTTATTATGCAACCGTTACCGCACCAAATGGATGTTTTGCCCTTTCTGATACTATAAATCTAAAACAAACTGTTAAGATTAATATACAGGATACCATTATTGAAAAGTGTGTAGGTGATAATCCTTTTGTAGTTTCTGGTTTAAGCCCAACTCTTGGTTGCAGAATATTGTCAAATGGAGTTCCATTAGAAAACAGGATTTTTACGCCAAGTACGCCTGGAAACTTCCTGCTTACATATGAATGCACCAACGCAAATGGCTGTATTTCAACCAGACAATTAGAAGTAAGGGTTATTCCTCTTCCATCAGCTAATTTATCTGTGCAAGGCGCAACCAATGTTTGTATTGGAGATACTGTAAGACTTTTGGTTAATGATGGTGTTGAAACTGGCTGTAGTTATCAACTTTTCAGAAATGGAGTTGCTTTTGGTTCAGCAGTAAATACAGCAATTATACCAATTACTCAGTCAGGAAACTATTCGGCTTTGGTAACTTGTGTAAGATGTTCTACTGCTTCAAATTCAATTCAAATAACTTTTAATCAAAGACCGGTGGTTAACATTGGTGAAACCATTCAAGGTTGTTCTCCATTGGTTACCAATCTCAATGTTCCAGGTGTGTCACCAGGTACCTGGAGTGGATCTCCAAGAATAACTTCTACAGGAGATTATAATAGCGGAACTTTTACGGGTTGTGATTCAGTAACATTAACGGTTGTTGGGTCTGGAAATTTATGCACCAACTTTAAAAAGAAAGTTGTTTGCACAAACCCAATTCCAAACTTTTCAACTTCCGCTAAAAATGCAAGCAGATGTGATACAACAGATGGTTCCGCATGGGTTGTAAATGGTGATCAAACTGTGTCTTATCAATGGACCAGGCTGGGGCAAACTACAGTTCTCTCAGTTAATGATTCATTATTAAATGTTACCCCAGGTGTTTACATAGTACGAATTACAAATACTTTTAGTCTTTGCTTTATTGAAAGAACGGTTATTATAAATAGTCCTAACAATTTAACTGTTTTAATGGGTGGCTTGCCAAGTGAAGTTTGTGCAAATGCCAGCCCAATTCAATTAATTGGAAATCCAACAGGTGGAATTTTTTCTTCCTTTGGAAACAGAATTACCAGCACATCACCTGATCGGTTTGACCCCTCTTTACCTGGCCCATTGGTAGATACGATTTACTACACGATAAATGTAAATGGCTGCGTTGGAACTACTAAAAAATCAATAAAGATCAATCCTCTACCAGTTTTGGACGCTGGTCCAAATGTGAGCGTTTGTTTTGGGGATACAATTGTTCTTAGAGCTTTGCAGCCAGTAAATCAAAACTTGATCTGGATTGGTTCTCAAATTGAAAACGATAGTTTGTATATAGCTTCTGATCCTGGGATAACCTCTTCAGTCGCTACATTTGGATATACGGTTAATGGTTGCAGTAATACTGCTAGTAAAACTATTACAGTACGACCATTACCGGATTTCACATTAACTACTGAAGATGTTTCTGCCTGTGGTTTGTCAGATGGTAAGGTTACAGTAAATATTTTGAATCCTAGCCAGTTTCAGGTTATTGTTCGAAGCATACCAACGGGTACTGTAATTCCGCCACCGAGGACCAACATGCCGGTAGGAATATACAGCGTACAGGTAAGAAACAATACAAGTTCCTGTTTTAAAACGGAAACTTTTGGCATCTCTGGTCCAACCAACATCAATCCATTTGTTTGTCTATCAAATGTGCCTGTTTCAATTTGCCAGAATGAGGCGCCAGTTACAGTAATAAAATGTAGTCCTTCGGCTTCTGTTTATATCAATGGAGTAGCCACTGAAACCATAAATCCAGCTATCTACATCCCTGATAATATTGGAGTTATTCTCACTGATACTGATCAAAATGGATGTATAGGTGTGGAACAAAAGATTGTTGAAATTAAAGCCGTACCTATTGTCAATGTTTCTGGCGTAGGTCCATTATTTGCCTGTACAAACCAAAATCTGGTTCAACTTAATGGTTTCTTTCCAGCATTTAATGCGATAATTCCTGAAAATGGCTGGACAGCTCCTGGTCAAAACCCACTGTTAATTACCAGGGATGGAAAAATAAATCCATCATTGGCTTCAGGACCAAATCCAATAACATTGGTATATACAGCTAAAAATGACAATGGTTGTAGCGCAGTAAAAACGGTTTCGTTCAATGTATATAGCACCCCTTCGGCGGTTATAACTCCTGTATCAAATCCAACTGTTTGTCTGGGTACCTGTGCGCCACTTTCTTCACAAAATATTGATCCAAACTATACATATACCTGGTACCTCGGTCCACAACCACTTCCACCTCCAATAGGTTTTGGTTCAAGTCTGGATGCTTGTCTCGCAGGATTTTATCGCCTCATTGTCAACAACAATGGATGTAAATCGAGTATATCAACTGGCGTAACTGTAACCACAATTCCTTCACCGATCATTGCAAATATTGGTTCAGACGTTACCATTTGTAGAGAAGCTGATGATTTTCTAATTCCGACTCCAGTAGTAATTGGAACGACCACAAGTGAAGTTTGGTCTGCAGAAGATACCACTCCACTTGGATTTATATCACCTCAAGGATTTGTAAAACCATCACTCGGCAACCCAGGCCCGAACAAAGTGAGGTTTACTGTCACCAATGGAAATTGTTCCGATATTGCCTTTAGGACCTTTAATGTTATTCCTGATATATTGGCTCCAATTACGGCTAATGGGCCAACTGAAATTTGTGAAGGTGATAAGATTGAATTAACAGCAAATGCTACTGGAACTGATTATAGCTATGAATGGACAAAAGATGGAATTGTAATTGCAGATTCTATTGAATCAACCTTATTTGTAAAAGAGTCTGGTGTCTACAATGTTCGGGTAATTGTGAATGGAATTGCTACCTGCTCTAAATTTCAGAGCGCTGGTCTTGAAGTTTTTGTAAAACCCATTCCAGTTGTAAATATTTCTGGAGATACACTTAAAGTTTGCTTTCCATCCTCAACAATAGACTTGAATACAGTAAGACCATTTCTTCCATTAGATGCAGTTTGGACAAGCCAAACAGCTGGAATAGTTTCTCCAAATGGTGTGCTTACACCAGATAATTTGACAGCAGATGGGGATTATACATTAATCCTCACAAAAACTATTGGAACTTGCACATCTAATAGAGAGTTAATTGTTAGGGCCAACAAGTTTCCAGATCCAACTTTTATACAAAGTGCTCAGGCTATTTGTAACGGTGATACAGTTTATATGGTCTATCAAAATCCAAATAATTATAAAACCAGTTGGATTCAAAATGGTAATGTATTGGTTTCTGGCACAAACACGAATTTAATAAAAGCGGTAACTTCAGGGAATTATGAACTCAAGGTAAACAATAATGGTTGTGAGAGATCTTCAAGTTCAAATATTGAAGTTAAAGCAAAACCAAATTTCAATTTGAGATCAGATTTTTCAACTTGTAAAAACGGAGAAGCAATTCAATTATTTCCAGAAGATCCAACGCCAGGCCTTGGCAAATGGAAAGGTTTAGGAATTGATTCTGCAACAGGAAGATGGAATCCAAATAGCCAGGATGTTCCTGTCTCTGGCCCGATTAAAATTTCTTATATAAGAACCTCGGATTTTGGTTGTGTTACAGAAAAGTCGTTAATTATTACAGTTAATCCTGTTCCGGATATAAAATTAACTTCGGATAATAGTGTGATTGAGATTAAGGGTCCTGCTATCATAACTGCAAGTGGAGGAGTTAGATTTGACTGGAGTCAGGCCGCAACTTTGAATCAGATTACAGGTCCCGTTGTTTCAGCTTCACCGTCAGAAACAAGCACTTATACTGTAAGGGTTACAACTGATAAAGGTTGTATAAAAGACTCTTCAATAACGATAATTGTGGATGAGGAATTTAAAATTTATGACGGGTTTTCTCCAAATGGAGATAAGAAAAATGATACCTGGATTATCAAGAACATACAGCAGTATCCACTTGCCAAAGTCAAGGTGTTTAATCGTTGGGGAAATGAGGTATTTGAATCTGAGACTGGATATCCCAAACCATGGGATGGTACTTTCAATGGCGATCCGGTTCCTTTGGGTGCGTATTATTATATAATCGACCTTGGTTCCAGTTTGACTCCTAAATCTGGATCTGTAACTATTGTCCGCTAAAACCCTAATTTCTTAAAAAATGAAAAAGAACATTCAATTTGTGATTTTAATGCTGGGTTTTAGTCTTGGGCTAAGGGCGCAGCAGCAAGGATTGTATTCAAACTTTCTTTTAAATGGTTATATCTACAATCCTGCCCTTGCCGGAATTGAAGATCACCTTGATTTTAAAACCAGTTTCAGACGCCAGTGGGTCAACCTTCCTGGTTCTCCAACTACGATTTATGGATCCGTTCATGGAGCAGTAAATCAAAAGGATTTGAATAAGGAAGAATTGGGTTCCCTGCCAATGCGTGGTGCCTCTACCATCAAGTTTAAGAATGTGGCTCCCAAAAAGATAAGACATGGCGTTGGTGCATTTTTCTTAAATGACAATGCAGGTCTTTTGACTAAAAATACGATTAGTCTCGGGTATTCATGCCATATTCCATTAAGCCAAACTTATTATCTTGCTGTGGGTGCAAATCTTGGCGCACATTTTTTCAATCTGGGAAATCCAACTTTAAGAGATCAGGGAGATGACGCATTTGCTGGTGGACAAAATTTAGGAACCTTGCCCGATATTCAAACTGGCCTATATTTATATTCTGACAAACTTCAGATAGGTTTGAGCGGCACGCAATTGGCAGCCAACAGAGTAAGTTTTGCAGAAAAAAACAAAGCAGTCGATTTCAATACGCTTACCAGACATTTTTTCGCCACTGCTTCTTATAAAATTCCGATTGATGCCGATTTTGATTTGCTGCCAGTTGGTATTATTCGATTTACTGAAAATTCACCTTTATCGTATGAAGGAGGTGCAAAAATCAGGTATAAAAATACATTTTGGGCAGGTGGAACTTACAGGCTAGGTGCTTCTGCAAGTGGAATGGTTGGTTTTTCAATGTATAATTTTTTGGATCTCTGCTATGCGTTTGATTTTACTACAAATCAGATTCAAACCAGCAGCATAGGCTCTCATGAAGTTGTTTTAGGCTTAAGACTTTATAATAAAAAACCAAACTCCTCCTTAAAAGTATGGTAACGTTATTCCCTATTAAAAATAGTATGAAATTCCTTTTTCAATTGGGTTTTGGTTTTGTGTTCATTTCGATGGCAACTATATCAAAAGCCCAACCACCGCCAACATATACTTTGCATAGAATGGATTCCTCCATCAATAATACGTATGAGGAAATTCAGCCGATTCTTACAAGAGATGGCCAGAATATTTATTTTGTTCGATCTTTGACTCCGAAAAACGAAGGTGGAAAAGAATCTGGTCAAGATATTTGGACAGCCAAGAAAACAGGTGATACAACCTGGTCTGCCCCTCAAAGTTTGGGTTTTCCTATTAATAACAAAGAGAACAATGGAATTATTGGCATTAGTGCTGATGGTAAAACCATGTTAATCTCAAATGTTTATTTGAAAAAGAAAATGGATCCAGGTATTTCAATGTCCACCAAAGGTGACGATGGTGTTTGGTCACAACCTTCTCCAATTTTAATAAAAGATTTTACAATTCAAAAAGGATATCTAGGTGGTTATTGGCTGCAGGATGAAAAAACAATTCTGATGACAATGAAATCGGAGGCTGCAATTGGCCGTGAAGACTTATATGTGACCTTTAAAGAGCAAGACGGTTCATGGTCCAAGCCCTTAAATCTTGGAAACACAATCAACACTGTTGGTTTTGAGATTTCGCCATTTTTTATGGAAGAAGACTCCATGCTATATTTTGCCAGCAACGGCCACGAAGGTTCAGGAGATGCTGATATTTTTAGGGCCAGACGATTAGATGCAACCTGGACAAAATGGAGCAAACCAGAAAATCTTGGACCATTTTTCAATGGAGAAGGATTTGATGCATATTTCTTCATAAACAAATCAGACTCTACCATTTATTTTTCAAAAGAAAATCCAGATAATAATTATACAGATTTGTATTTCACACACTTACGTAATCTAAATGAAGCTTTAAAGAAGCAGGCTGATAAAAAGAAAAAGGGAGACAACATAGCATCCAATAAGGAGGGGCCAAATCCTAATTCACCAGCTGGAAAAGCGGCAAAAGAGGCAGAGGATCAAAGAAAAGCTGAAGAAGAATTGAATAAAAGAGAGCGTGTTGTAATAAAAGATTTTGACAACGTTTTGTTCGATTTTGCAAAATATGATTTAAGGCCAGAAGGTAGAAAGAGGCTGGATAAGCTTTACGATTACCTTTTAACAAATCCAACCGTAGGTGTAGAGCTTATTGGCCATGCGGATAGTATCGATACTGAACTTGTAAACCTGATTCTTTCCGTAAAGCGATCTGAGGAATGTAAACAGTACCTTATTAATAAAGGAATATCGAAAAGAAGAATCCTCACACATGGTTTTGGAAAGCAATTGCCGACCACAACTAACATTACAGAGGAGGGAAGACAATTGAACAGACGTTCGGAAATTAATATATTACCAGACAACAGGGCTAAGTTAAAGCTTGAATTTAAGCCTGAAAATATGGATCAAAACTCTGAGCCTCAGAAACCAACTCCTCCTTCAAAGCCTAAAATAAAAGGGAAAAAATAGGTTAAATTATAGTCCGAGAAAACCAAGTTGTTTGCCTAAGAATATTCTTCTACCAAAGAATAATCTAATTGTAGAGAAGCCGTATGAATAGGAGGTGCCTACTCCAAGATTTTGGTTGTTAGTTGCACCTGAAACCAGTAATCCTCCGAAATATGTATCGGAGTTGTATCCAAGTGATATTCTCGTGTCCAGTCGTAAGGTTATCTGGCCCCTTAATGTTTCTGTTTTTCCTTCTATATACCGTTGACTGCCAGAAAAAACTGCAAGCCCGGGAGAAAAGTAAAATGCGGCATATAGTTTTTTGAATAATACAAAAGTGTGCGCATAGCCTCCACTAAATGCAAATGATCTGGCGGTAATTTGATTGAGTTTCTCCTGATCCTTAAAATTTAACTCTTGACTCTCAGGTACAATTGGACTACTGCTATTTAGCCTGTCAAAGTAAAATCCAAAGCCTGTAAAAAAGGTCCCGCCACTCTTTAGCTGCCGTTCGTTTTCTCCTTGAGCAGCCATATTGGAAAACCTGTCCGGTCGAAAAATGTAATAGGCATTTGCCTGCAAAAAGGTGCTTTTTAAATCAGGTCTTAAGGGAAAAAATCCTGGAGCCAATTCAGACCTGGTAGTCGGATCCGGGTTATTCCAGTAAAAACCATTGAATCTTTGATATATCGCATTTGCCCAGAATTTAGATTTGTTTATTCTGAGGTAAATACCAGTATTGGTGGTTGTACCCTTTTCTTTTTTTTCATCGAAAGGAAGTTTTGTAAACAATTCAATTCCAATCCATCGGTAATCCAGGGCTAATCCTAATCTAGTGGCGGTTGCGGTTCTATATTCAATTTTGGCTTTGGTTTTTTGGTTTACCAAAGTTGAATTCAAGTCAATTCTTGTCAGATTTGGTGCAAGGCTAATATGATTTTTATACGATTTGACTCTTGAAAGTGTATCCTTTTTTAATGGTTCTCCATAACCTGAAAAAACAGAAATAAAATTAAGAAGGAGAAATAACCTATTCGAAAGTCTAAAAGAAAGATGAATTGCATTCAATTTATACGATGGGTTATATTGAGTCTATTAAAAAATTGAACATGCCATAATTCATTTCTCTGGCCTTGTCCGCCTATGGAGGATGTGTTAGCTTTGGCGAAAGAAACCGGAATAGTTTATCCCGCCAAAGCGGGAAGGCCAAAAAGAAAAAGTATGTTCAATTTTCATTTAGACTTTATTTAATTGTCAATTCAAACTACAAGCCCAAAAAGCCAAGGCTTCTCCTTGTTTTAAATCTTAAGCCGCAAAAGAATCTGAAAGTTTGCATGGTTTGGTCCAGATAATTTCCGCTAAGTAATCTTTCATTTGTCCAAAAACCGGTGTGCCATGCCCCATAATATAGTCTTTCACCGTTATGGCCAAATACCAACCGCGACTCAAACCGAAATCCAAGGTCCCAATGTAGCCTTTCGGAAGCATCAAAAAGGGTCTCTTTACTTTGAAACCGGGTAAAGGATGGAGAGGCCGCCAGGGTTAAAAACCATTTTTTCTTCAAAATAAAGGAATATATATATCCAATTGTAAAATAGGATTGGATGCCAGTAATTGATTTTATCTGGCTAAGGTTTGGAAATTTTTCTTTAAAATTTTTGGGAATAAAAGAAGAATCGGCAGTTAACTCATAAAACTGCACGCCTAATCCAGCTAAAGGAGAACCACCACTTTTAATCTGTCTTTCATATTGGCCTACCGCTGCCGGATTACTAAATTGATTATGATTAAAGTAGTAAAGAATGTTAGTTTGAAAAATCGAACTTAACATATCGGGTCTTTTTGGCAGTGGGTTTAGTTTGGATAAAAAATTATAAATAAACTGATCATTATTTAAATAAAAGCCATGAAAGTTTGTGTACTGAGCCATAAAGGTAATTCTTCTTCCGTTTACTGAAAACCGGAATGAGGAGGTTTTGGTTTCTCCTTTTCTGGTTTTCTGAGAAGGTAACACTGGAACATTTAACCCAAGTTCAATGCCAAACCATCTATAATCAAAGGCAATGCCAAATCGGAAAGGATTGGAAGTTCGATACTTTAGTTTTGCATTGTCATCTGCATTCAGAATCGAGGTACTGAAAATAGTCCGGGTAAATGAGCTGGTTAAATTGAAAAAGTTTCTACATCTCAAAATTCTTGTCGAATCGTCAGTTTGTTCGGCATAGCATGAATTTTGACATACATAAAAAAGAAGGAGGAAAGCAGTTATCCAGATTCGATTCAGTACAGATGACATTTTCCTTAAAAATTTGGTGACGCAAATTTATCAAAAAAGATGTTGGTGGGTAGTTGAAATTAGTTCGCTTTTGTTTTGTCATTTTTAAATCATTGGTATTAAGATAATTGCAATTTTCAATAAGAAAAACACGAAAAATCTCAAGTTAAAAAAAGCAAATGATTCGATTTAAATTCATTGATATTGTATAGTCAAATCTTCATTTTAATCAATTTACAAAACAAAAAATAGCTTTGAATGGTCTTTATACACAGCAATGAAAATTTCAGTTTTTAGAAAAGAGCATTTTAATGCGGCTCACAAACTTCACAATCCAAATTGGTCAGATGAAAAAAATAAAGCCATATTTGGAAAGTGTAACAACAAAAATTACCACGGTCACAACTATGAATTGATTGTGGAAATAGTTGGTGAAATAGATCCTGAGACTGGGTATGTAATTGATATGAAGGTTCTTAGTGATATTATTCAAAGATATGTCACGGAAAGATTTGATCATCAAAATTTAAATGAAGATGTGGAAGAATTTAAAAATCTCAATCCATCTGCAGAAAACATTGCTGTGGTTATTTGGAATATATTAAGAAAACAACTCAACGAAAAATTCGATATTTTTATTACTCTTTATGAGACAGAAAGAAACTATGTTAGATACCCCGCTGCCAGATAAAATCCAGACAATTAACCAGTTGGAAGGATTTACATTGGAGGAAATAGGCGATCAGCACCTGTTTACAAGCTTTGAAACGCCGATGAGAGAAGGCGCTTTTGAACTCGATGATGACACAAAAGTTGAACTCATTGAAAAGAGATTCGAAGAAATTATGAATATCCTTGGCTTGGACCTGAGTGACGATAGTCTTAAAGGAACTCCAAAAAGGGTAGCAAAAATGTATGTGAAAGAAATCTTTAAAGGCTTAAATCCCAAAAATGCACCCAAGATTGCGCTCTTTGAAAATAAGTATCAATATGATCAAATGTTGATAGAAAAGGATATTACGCTTTATAGCAATTGTGAACACCATTTTGTTCCCATAGTTGGGAAAGCTCATGTAGCCTATATTTCAAGTGGGAAAGTAATTGGTTTAAGTAAAATTAATCGCATTGTGGAATACTTTTCAAAAAGACCTCAGGTTCAGGAAAGATTGACAGTTCAGATAGCAAATTACCTTTCAGAAAAGTTAGAAACCGACAATGTAGCAGTTGTGATCGATGCTAAACATTTATGTGTAAGCTCAAGAGGGGTCGAGGATACCGCAAGCTCAACCATAACTGCTACATATCTCGGTCAGTTTAAAGAGGGAGATACCAAAAATGAATTTCTAAGGCATATTTATCAAAAAGGCTAAACCTAATTTTTTTCAGCTATGTCGAAAAGCATGGCTTTTTTATTTACTGTGAAAAATATACTTATCGTAGGTGCTAGCTCAGGAATCGGCGAAGCACTTAAATTAAAATTAGAGTCCTCTGATTGTCAAATATTTACAGCGGGGAGAAACGTAATTTCTTCTTCAGGTCATGTAACTTTTGAAGCAAGCTCCTCAGAGCAATTTATTTATCCATCCGATTGGCCGAGTGAATTGCATGGATTGGTGTATTGTCCTGGCACCATTAACTTAAAACCATTTGCCAGACTTTCGCAAAAGGATTTTTTAGCTGATTTTCAGGTAAATGTGCTTGGCTTTGTAACAATCCTGCAGGCTTGCCTTCCGGCCCTAAAGCGTTCCAATGGTGCATCCATTGTAGTTTTTAGTACGGTTGCGTCAAATATTGGTCTTTCTTTTCATGCCAGCATTGCTGCCGCTAAGGGTGGTCTTCAGGCAATGGCCATTTCATTAGCATCAGAGCTAGCTCCTAACAAAATCAGAGTTAATGTTGTTGCTCCTTCTCTAACAGAAACACCACTTGCAATCGGGCTTCTAAATACTCCGGAAAAAATGGAAGCATCTGCTAAGAGGCATCCACTTCAGCGTATTGGTAATGTGAATGATATGGCTTCTGCAGCGGAATATTTTTTGGGTGACGGTGCCTCCTGGATAACAGGTCAGGTTTTGGTTGTGGATGGGGGAATGAGTAAATTGAAGTAGAATTTTTTCCTACTTCAGAGTCTATACCTCTTTGAACTAAATTTTTGCCTGTTTCTCCTCTCCTTCAGATTTCAATTCGCCCTCCTGATATTTAGATGGGCATTTCATCAATATTTTATCAGCCACAAATCTCCCTTCCTTCATTCCTCCTACAACAACTATTTTCTCAGAGCGTTCAAAATCAGCTGGTTTGGGATTGAAATATAGAACTTCCTTTTTCTCTTTTTTTTCATCAACCAAAATAAATCTAAACAAGTTTGGATCTACTTGTGGGTCGTAAAACATACCCTCTATCTCTCCTGATACTGATTTGGGCAATTGTCCCACTACATGAACCTTTGTATTTTCCCCATCCTCAGCCAATTCAACGGCCTCTTTAAAACAGACATAACTACTAGCATCGCCTGAGGTAGAAACTATGACCGCTATGGCAACTGCTATTACCAATAGGCCTCCAAGATGTAAAGGTTGAATTTTCATTTTTTTTTAGAGTTTTACTTTTCTAGATTAGAAATCTTTCTATCCAAATACAGTAAGAATAAAAACAGACCGATTAAAACAATCAGCACCGTCAATAGCACTACATAAATCTTGCCATTTGATCTTAAAGTATCTGCCATTTCAATTTCTGAACTTTGTGCAAGACAACCAAATGAAAAAAGGATGCTTAGCAAAAACCCTTTGCTAATATGTATTAAAAATTTATTTAACATTTTCTAACCGTTTGATTATGATTTTTTTATACCTGATAATTAAGTCCCCAATCCAAAACCCTATTAAGGTCCAACCCAAAACGGCTGGATAAAAAACAGGTCTCATATATCTGGCCTGGTCATAAGGATTAAAGCCTGGATTTCCTCCATTACCGGGATGAAGAGAATCTGTAAATCTTGGTAAAACATAAATAAGAGGTACCAAAATGGCAAAAGCAAAAATACTGTAAACAGATGATATTCTTGCCCTATCCCGCTCAGAACCAAGGCTTCCTCTTAAAAGTAAATAGCCAAAATAAATCATCATGCCTACAGCTGAAGCGTTTTGTTTGGGATCGTTGCTCCAATATTCGCCCCATGTGTATTTGGCCCAAAGCATGCCTGTAACCAATCCCAAAATACCAAAAACGATTCCGATTTCAACATAAGATCCTGCTTTAATGTCATTTTCCAAATTTCCAGTTCGAAGATATTGTATTGAAAACCAAACAGATGCCCCGAAAAGGATAAGCATCCCGAACCACATGGGCACATGGAAATAAAGATTTCTAACGGTTTCATTTAAAATTGGCAGTCTTGGTACTTTTCCCATGATGCCCATATAAACTACATAAAACATAAGTGGAATGGTTGCCCATTTCCACCATTTCAAAGTTGGCATTTTGTAAAATTTTCTAATGTTGAATTAGCCCCGCCAAAGGTATGGAAATAGGATAAAGCTTAGCACAATCATTATACAATCCAGGCTTGCCAAAGTGAGAATATGTGGCCAGGCAAGGTCCCAGCCAAGGGCATCTAATGCGTTAACTGATAGTTTAATAACAAACAATAAAGTAGGAATAATTAGTGGAAAACCGAGGACAGGTAGTAGGGTAGAATTTTTTCCTGCTTTGGCAGAAATGGCAGAAACTAAAGTTAATCCTGCTGAAAGGCCAAGGCAAGCCAGTTCAATGGCTAAAGAAAATAAACCAACATCCTGAACTGGATTTTGAAAAAAAACAGAAAGAAAAATCCAGGACAACCAGGAGGTTATGTTGAGCATTATAAAATGATAAATCAACTTGCTAAGAATGAGCAGATCGGCTCGGACTATAAAAAAGTAATACCAAAATTGCTGATCCAATTCTTTGCTAAAACTTTTTCCAACAACCTGAAAAGAAGAAAAAAGGACAACCAACCAAAACAAACTATTCCAAACCAGTGGATTCACCCGGGCTTTTCCTGCAAAAAATACCTGATATATGGTAAAGCATGCCGATGCAACAAAAAGCAAAATTGTGGCTGTTAAGATTCTTTGTCTGAATTCAACCTTTATGTCTTTGCTCAATAGCGAATATAGGGTTGAAAGCGTATTCAATTCAGGTATTAATTGAGGCGTATAAATTATTTAAATATTGCTCTTTTACTTCCCTATTGAAACCTTAGCAAGAATCCTATCCACAATTTGCCTTGTAGTTACGCCATCTGCTTCCGCTTCATAATTCAAAATTATACGGTGATTTAATACATCTGAAGCCACTTCTTTTATGTCCTCCGGAAGGACAAAATCTCGTTCATTGAAATATGCAATGGCTCTTGATGCCCTATGCATAGCAATAGTTGCCCTGGGAGAAGCACCAAATTGAATATATTGAGCCTCATCTTTAAGGCCATAGTCGGCTGGTTTCCTGCTTGCGAAAACCAGTTCAATAATATATTTTTCAAGGATTTCAGAAATTGCTACTTCATTTATATCGTTTGAAATCTGAGCAGCAATTCCTTTATTTAAAACAGCTTTTACCTCTTCTTTAAAACCCATATCCGACATTCGGCGCATAACCTCAAGTTCTTCATCCTTAGTAGGATAATCGATATTTACCTTCATCATAAACCTATCCATTTGTGCTTCTGGAAGCGGATAGGTTCCTTCTTGCTCAACCGGATTTTGCGTGGCCATAACCAAAAAAGGTCTATCCAAGGGAAATGTAGTTTCACCAATGGTAACCTGTTTTTCCTGCATACACTCCAGCAAGGCACTTTGCACCTTTGCTGGTGAGCGGTTTATTTCATCTGCAAGCACAAGGTTTGCGAATATTGGTCCTTTTTTAACCTCAAAACTTCCCGTCTTTTGGTTATAGATCATGGTTCCGATCAAATCTGCAGGCAAAAGGTCTGGGGTAAACTGAATCCTTTGGAAGTTGAGATTCAACGCTTTTGCCAAGGTATTAACCGTTAAAGTTTTTGCCAAACCAGGAACGCCCTCCAATAGTATGTGACCGTTTGTGAGTAAACCAATCAGCAAACGATTGATCATATACCGTTGGCCAACAACAACTTTACTCATTTCTTCATAAACGAGATTTAAATTTTGCTGGCGTTCCTGCTTGTTACTTATTTCTTCTGCCATTTCGGAATTCTTTATTCAAAAAACTATTTCAATCTGACCCCAAAACTAAGTGTAGTTTTTTAGGATTTCAGTCTGCAATATTAATCAAAGCAAATTAACCTCGTGTTCTGACAATTTGACATTTTTTTAAAGTTTCTATTTTTGGTTTTTAAGACACTAAGCCAGAAATCTTAATTTCTAAACTGACGAATGTTCAGTTGTTATATTGAGATTTGTTCCCTTGTTTACATACTTTAAATAGCCTTAAATCAATTAAACTTTTGTAAATCAATTAGTTGAATTGTAAAATTCCGGATTTAAGGTTTTGATTTTTGTTTGACATTAAGGACATTAGAAATGCATTCTCTTTCAATGGCATAGCAATTGTTTCATTTGTTCCGAACCAGTTATAATAGAAAATTAATAAATCATGGGAAAAATTATAGGAATAGATCTCGGAACCACAAACTCTTGTGTGGCTGTTATGGAGGGTAACGAACCCACAGTGATTGCAAACAGCGAAGGAAAAAGAACAACACCTTCAATCGTTGCATTTCTTGATAATGGAAATGGAGAACGAAAGGTTGGTGACCCAGCTAAACGTCAGGCTATTACAAATCCAACAAATACTATCTCATCCATAAAAAGATTTATAGGCCGTTCATTTAGCGAAAGTGCAAAAGAAATCGCGATGATGCCGTACAAAGTAGAATCAGGATCCAACAATACGCCTAAAGTGCGGATAGGAGATAAACAATACTCTCCTCAGGAATTATCAGCAATGATTTTGACTAAAATGAAGCAAACTGCCGAGGATTACCTGGGAACAACAGTGACTGAAGCGGTTATTACGGTACCTGCTTATTTTAATGATGCAGAGCGTCAGGCAACGAAAGAAGCTGGGCTTATTGCTGGCCTTGAGGTAAAACGAATTATAAATGAGCCAACTGCTGCTGCTCTGGCTTATGGTATGGATAAAAAACATCAGGATATGAAAATTGCGGTTTTCGATCTTGGTGGAGGAACTTTTGACGTTTCCATTCTTGAGCTTGGTGATGGTGTGTTTGAAGTTAAATCAACCGATGGTGATACACACCTTGGTGGTGATGACTTTGACCAGAAGATAATTGAATGGCTGGCATCTGAGTTTAAAAATGATGAAGGCATTGATTTGAAAAAAGATCCAATGGCACTTCAACGTTTAAAGGAAGCAGCTGAAAAAGCTAAAATTGAGCTTTCCAGTTCTCCTGAAACCGAAATCAACTTGCCTTATATCATGCCTGTAGATGGTGTGCCTAAGCACCTGGTTAGAAAATTAACCAGGGCTAAATTTGAGCAACTTTGTGATGATTTAATTCAAAGAACCCTCGAGCCTTGCAAAAGAGCTTTGAAAAATGCCAACCTTAATACTTCTCAAATAAACGAAGTTATTTTGGTGGGCGGTTCAACCCGAATTCCAAGAATAGCTGAAGAAGTAGAAAAGTTCTTTGGCAAAAAGCCTTCAAAAGGTGTAAATCCCGATGAGGTTGTGGCAATTGGTGCTGCTATTCAAGGAGGAGTTTTAACAGGTGAAGTAAAGGATGTTCTTCTATTGGATGTTACACCGCTTTCGTTAGGCATCGAAACTATGGGAGGTGTTTTTACCAAGTTGATTGAAAGCAACACCACCATTCCCACCAGAAAATCAGAGTCTTTCTCAACCGCATCTGACAACCAACCATCTGTTGAACTCCATGTTCTGCAAGGCGAGCGGCCAATGGCAAAAGACAACAGAACCTTAGGTCGATTCCATTTGGATGGTATTCCGCCGGCTCCAAGAGGCGTTCCTCAGGTAGAAGTCACTTTTGACATCGATGCCAATGGTATTTTAAATGTTTCTGCGAAAGACAAGGGAACTGGTAAAGAGCAGAAAATCAGAATTGAAGCTTCATCAGGTTTGACTGATGCCGAAATTGCAAGAATGCGAGATGAGGCGAAAGCTAATGAAGCAAGCGATAAAGCAGAAAAGGAAAAAGTTGAGAAATTGAACCAGGCTGATTCTTTAATTTTCCAAACTGAGAGGCAATTGAAAGAGTATGGAGACAAACTTTCTGAAGCCAACAAAACGGCCATAAGTGAATCCCATGAAAAATTGAAAACTGCCCATGCGTCTCAAGACCTTGCTGGAATTGATGCAGCAATGGAAGCCTTAAATAACGCATGGCAAGCTGCCTCAGGTGAAATGTACAATGCTGCAAACGCTGGTCAAGGTGCTCCTGATGCTGACCAACAAGCCAATGGTTCATCCGCAGATCAGGGAGAACCAGTTACAGATGTTAATTTTGAAGAAGTAAAATAAAGATTTCTTGAATCAAAGAAAAGCCACTCTGAAAGGGTGGCTTTTTTATTTTGAATCAATCCAAACGACTTTCTGAAAAAATTTTCAATTTTGTCTCCCAGTATTCAACCCCGTTTATAATTGAAATGACATTCAGGTTTATTGCTCTTTATTTTTTTTTATGCCTTTCGTTTTTTGCTTGTCAAAATGAAGAACCAGTAAAGGAGGAAGTGACTCAAGGCGATTGTAATTTATATAAAAAAAACCTGGAACGTCTTGAAAAACAAATGATTGAAGCAGAGCGAAATGCCGATCGTTTGGAAGATGTTATGTATCAATTGACACAAACCTACATACTAATTGATCAAAAAATCAGGCTTATTCAGAAGTTTAAAACAGATGGAAGTCAGGAAAAACTGTTGAAAAGGACAGCATCCGAAATTAATAGTTTTTTTAGGGATTCTCAGGCGCTTTTAGATTCAACAGAACTTACAATCAAACAATCCTCAATCCCGCAATCCTCCCTGATTCCTATAATTGAAACAGTTAGAAGCTATCTTACCTATCAGGAAAGGCTTTTTATTGAAGTGTATGGAAATATCCATTCTATAAAAAAACAGGTTTCTCAACTTCAAAATAACATAGTTATAAAGCAAGCAGAAATGCTTAAAAGGGAAAAAGAATCGTTAAATTTGATTAAACAAAAGGAAAAAGAGGCCAGGAAGATCTATTATTTGGTTGGTGGTAAACCAGAATTGGAAAGAGCGAAAGCCATAAAAAAGAAAGGTGGCTTTTTAGGAATTGGATCAACCATACAACTTTCAGACAAATTGGATGAAATGTTTTTCCAAACAGCTGACTTTAAATTTATTAAGGAAATCGCATTGGGAAATACTAAAAAAGTAAACCTGATAACTGTACATCCAAAAGGGAGCTTTTTGATTTTAGACACACCAGGCGAACGGTTTTTAAAGGTTACCAATCCTGAAAAGTTCTGGTCAGCCAGCAAGTTTTTGGTAATAGAAGTAGATTAATTCCAAATTTCTAAGGGATAAAATTTTGAAGATCTGTAAGAACTGTTTGTTCCAGGTTTTCAATTCCAGATTTAAGTCCCTTTCTTTGAAGCCGCAAGTATTGAAAAATTATTCATGAATTTAAATTTCAAAAAGGACCTTTTGCCACATATGGTGGTCATTTTTATTTTTTGGCTATCCACAGCATTATACTTCCAGCCTGCGGTTTTTGGCGGGAAATCATTGAAACAAGGTGATGCTGTCACCTGGACTGGCAATTCAAAGGAAATAAGCGATCATAGAGCAGCTTTTAATGAGGAGCCATTGTGGACCAACTCCATGTTTGGTGGAATGCCTGCGTACACAATATCCGTTATTTATAACGGCGAAATCCTTGAATATCTTGAAAATACCAGCCGTTGGGTTTTGCCCTACCCCATTTCTATCATTTTCGTTTCCCTGATCTGCTTTTATATTTTCTGCCTTTCTCTTCAAATGTCGCCAATTGCTGCTGCTTTTGGAGCATTTGCATTTACTTTATTTAGCTTTAATATTGTTTCTATCGAAGCAGGCCATAATTCAAAAGTAAGAGCTATGACTCTGGCCCCTCTTGTTTTGGCTGGAATGGTATATGCTTTTAGAAAAAAGTGGCTTTTGGGACTTACACTTATGGCATTGGGAATTGCCATGCAAATCCGATCTGGTCATTATCAAATTTCATATTACCTTGGTTTTTTAGTTGCCTTTTATGGAATATCAGAATTTGTTTATTCTGTTATGGCTGGAAAAGTCAAAGATTTTGCAATTGCGGCATTGGTCTTAACTTTGGGTGGCGGATTAGGTGTTGCTACCAATGCAGGCCGCTTAATGACCTTGTTAGAATATTCTCCATATTCCATGCGGGGCAAACCTGAATTAACCATAAAGGATGCAAACAAACCTAAAGACGGTGGTTTGGATAAGGACTACGTTTTTAGCTGGAGCAATGCAAAAATGGAAACATTTACACTTTTAATCCCCCATTTTTTTGGTGGAAGCAGCTCTGAAACAGTTGCAAAAAAATCTGCCGTTGGAGACTTCTTTGCCTCTGTAAACCAAAGCGTAGAACAATTTCCATATTATTGGGGAGATCAGCCATTTACATCTGGTCCAGTCTATGCAGGCGCTGTTGTTATTTTTCTTTTTGTTTTAGGACTTTTCATCGTTGAGGGTCGCTATAAATGGTGGTTATTGGTAGCTACGGCATTCTCCATTATACTTACCTGGGGTCGGAATTTTGAGGAATTAAATTACTTTTTATTTGATACCCTTCCTGGTTACAACAAGTTTAGAGCTGTAACCATGGCCATATTTATTGCTCAGTTTTCCATAGCAGCTTTGGCTTCTTTTGCCCTTGCGAAACTGTTTGAACCACAAACAATTGATAAGCTTGATAAAAAACTTTATTATTCAACTGGGATTGTTGGCGGCTTGTGTTTCATTTTTTGGTTTATGCCAAGTATTGCAGGTGACTTTACCACACCAAATGACAGCCAAATTACTGGTGCCGGTTATCCAGCCGATGTAACACAAAGAATAATGTCGGCCTTATATCAAGATAGGGAAGATATGTTAAGCGCAGATGCATTTCGATCCTTGTTTCTTATTTTAATTGCAGCAGCATTGGTTTTTGCAATTTATCGTTCATGGATAAAACCGCTTTATGCAACTCTTGCCATTGGGTTTTTAGGGTTTTTTGACCTTTGGCAAGTGGATAAAAGATATTTGAATAAAGATAATTTTGAGAAAAGCTTTTGGGCTGATCAATTTCAACCCAGTGCGGCAGATCTTCTGATTTTAAAGGATAAAGGATTGAATAACAGGGTTCTAAATCTCAATAATCCTTTTAATGAGTCCAAAACCTCTTATTTTCACAAATCGATTGGAGGCTATAGCCCGGTTAAAATCAGAAGATATCAGGATTTAATTGAAAATGATTTAACCCTTGAAATTCAAGATGTTGGAAATCAAATTAGAAACGCCAGCAAAGGAGAAACTCCATTTACATTGGACTTTTTGAAAAATGAGAGGATCCTAAACATGCTCAATACCAAATATATAAAAGCAAATGAGGAAGAAAATGGAGTAATACCAAATTCATTTGCTCTGGGAAATGCCTGGTTTGTTCAAAATATTCAACTGGTCAAATCTCCAGATGAGGAAATGGCAGCTACAAGAACATTTGATCCAGCTACAACTGCTTTGGTAGATCAAAATAAATTCAAGGTGAGTCAGACTTCATTTTCTCCAGGAGGAACAGCCAAATTGCTTGAAGCGAAAAGTAACTATTTGAAATACAACACTGAAAATGCTGCTGATGGACTTTTGGTTTTTTCAGAGATTTATTATGCAGAAGGTTGGACAGCCACCATCGATGGAAAAGAAAGTCCATTTGTTAGAGCAAACTATGTTTTAAGGGCTATGGAAGTTCCTAAGGGTAAACATGAGATTGTCTTCAAATTTGAACCTAAATCCTTTGTTTATGGAAACAAGATTTCACTTTTTAGTTCTATTGCGGTGGTTCTTCTTTTGGGTTTTACGGCTTTCTATAGTTTGAAAAGTAAAAAAGAAGACGAAATTGAATAGGTCTTAAAAAGTAGGCAAAGTACTGGTTTATCCGGCCCAGTTTTCCCTGTCCAGACTTCGGTATTGGATGGCTTCAGCTAAATGTTCAGTTCTGATTTCATCGGTTCCAGCAAGGTCGGCTATGGTTCTGCTTACTTTTAAAATCCGGTCGTAGGCTCTGGCTGAAAGTCCCAGTCTTTCCATTGCAGTTTTTAAAAGATTTTTTCCAGCTTCATTGATTTTGCAGATCTCGTTCACCATTGGGCTTGGCATCATGGCATTGGAGAAAATACTGTCCATCCCTTCAAAGCGTTTGGTTTGTACTTCTCTGGCTTTAATCACACGTTCACGAATGCTTTCTGAGGATTCATTTCTTTGTTGATTGGCAATTTTTTCAAAAGAAACTGGCGTTACTTCCACATGTAAATCGATTCGATCTAAAAGTGGGCCTGAAATTTTATTCAAATACCTCTGAACAGCTCCTGGAGGGCAAACACATTCCTTGTCTGGATGGTTATAATATCCACAAGGACAAGGGTTCATACTGGCTATGAGCATAAAACTGGCTGGAAAATCAACTGTAAATCTTGCTCTTGAAATGGCAATATGTCTTTCTTCCAAAGGCTGGCGCAAAACTTCTAAAACTGAACGTTGAAACTCTGGCAATTCATCTAAAAATAAAACCCCATTGTGTGCTAGGGAAATTTCACCAGGCTGTGGAATATTTCCGCCTCCAACCAAAGCCACATCTGAAATGGTATGATGTGGGGCCCGAAAAGGTCGGGTTGTGATTAAGCCCTCAAGTTTGCTCAATTTTCCAGCTACTGAGTGTATTTTGGTAGTTTCCAGAGCTTCCCGCAAATCCAATGGCGGCAAAATAGATGGCAGTCGTTTTGCCAACATGGTTTTACCAGCGCCTGGCGGGCCAATCATTATCACATTGTGTCCACCAGCAGCGGCAATTTCCAATGCCCGTTTTATATTTTCCTGGCCCTGGACGTGAGAAAAGTCAGCATCATAATTGTTGATTTGTGAGAAAAATAGTTCACGGGTATCCCTAACCAATGGTTCTATCCAAACCCGATCTTCCAGAAAATCAATGGCTTCCATCAGGCTTTCAACACCTATCACATCCAAACCAGCCACAATTGCCGCTTCGTTTGCATTTTCTTTTGGCAGAATAAAGCCTTTATATTTTCCTCTGGCCTCAATGGCTATGGGCAATACGCCTTTTATGGGTCTCAAACTTCCATCTAAGGATAATTCACCCATAATGATATACTGCTCCAAATTGGGCGCAATGATCTGACCAGAAGCCGCTAAGACACCAAGTGCAATGGGCAAATCATAAGACGAACCTTCTTTTTTGATGTCGGCCGGAGCGAGATTGACCACCACTTTTTGCCTTGGCATTTGAAATCTGGCCTCTTTGATAGCCGATTCTACCCGATGTGAACTTTCTTTCACCGCCGCATCTGGCAAGCCAACTATGTACATATCTTTGCCCTGCCCAACGCTTACCTCAATAGTAACGGGAAATGCCTTAACTCCTTGAACTGCAGAACCAAAAACCTTAGCTAACATTTGATTAAAAATTTGAAAAGCAATGTTAGTCATTTAGGTTCAATTCATAAATTTTGATGTTGAATAAAAACAATAAGACGCTAAAGAGTTTATGACATTGACTTTTTTTCAATGGATTGAACTCATCTCAGCCATTTTAGGCATAATCGGCGTTTGGCTCAATGCAAAACCCAATATCCTCGGCTGGCCCATTGGTATTGTGTCCGTAATTCTGGCAGCGATGGTTTATTTCGAATCCAGACTTTTTGCTGAGTTTGGTCTTCAGATATTTTACACAATATCAGGTTTTTATGGCTGGTGGAGATGGCGTATTGAAAGGCAAAGTCATCAGGAATCAGGATTTAGGAATCAAGATTCAGGAATCAGGAAAATTGGAAATCAGGAATTGACTTTCAGTTTGATTTCAGGAATCGGACTAACAATGGTGATTGGCTATTTCCTCAAAAACAACACCTCTGCTGATTTTCCCTGGCTTGATTCTGGTTTGGCGGCATTTAGTTTGATTGGGCAGATTTGGTTGGCAAGGAAACTTATTGAAAACTGGTTGCTTTGGGGAATTATTAATCTCATTTCCATTGGTTTATATTTTCAAAAAGAGCTTTGGTTTTTCCTGGTATTTTTTTCGGCTCTGTTTCTTATGTCTATTTGGGGATATATCAATTGGAGCAAAAAATTGAAATCTGGAATTTGAAAAGACGCTATATTTACTTTTAAAATAAATTAGGAATATGGAAGGAATGGACAGGCTTATTGAAATAATGGCAGAAATGCTTGATGAACAAAGGGGGATGCGTGGCGAAATGAAAGCTATGCGCAAAGAGCAAGAGCTTACCAATCAGCGACTTGGAGCCCTTGAAAAGCAGATGGTGAAAAATAATCTTGGAATAGGCGAACTTAGAGTTTCGGTTATGCGATTGGCAGATGAAATAGAAAAAATTGTACTTCTCGACCAACGCGTTTCAAAATTAGAGGATGCTGTTTTTAGAAAGTCAGCCTAATTTTTCATTTTTTGAGGATAAAAAAAATAGCCATAGTTGGCCCGGAATCCACTGGAAAAAGTGCTTTGGCTCAGGCCTTGGCAGAAAAATACAAAACCGTTTGGGTTCCTGAAATAGCAAGATCTTATCTCGAAAACCTGAATCGGCCTTACAATCAATCAGATGTAGAAATTATTGCAAGGCTTCAGATAGAGGAAGAAGACAGGATGATTGCAACTGCCAATCAGATCTTATTTTGTGATACAACACTTCTTGTTATAAAAGTTTGGATGGAAAATGCCTATGGGTTTTGCTCGGCCTGGATTTTAGAATCCATAAAGTCAAGACATTACGATCTGTTTCTTTTACCTGATATTGATTTAGAGTGGCAGCCGGATCCTTTGAGGGAACATCCTAATGCACGGGAGCACTTTAAAGAATTGTATATCAAAGAACTAATTGATTTACAAGCCAATTATAAAATCATTTCAGGTAAAGGATTGGCTAGAACCCTAAACGGGGCCAAAGCAGTAAAATTCCACTTTCCAGACCTTCTGCAGAATAAAACCATTTAAACTTTTTGCTTATTGGTTTAAAGAAATCCCTGCCTGGCAATTTTTTCTATTCCAAACTATTGCCCAATATTGAGTTTCTTTCCAAACTTCTATGACTTTCTCCAAAACCAAACCATCTCTATGGTTATCAGCCATTTTAGGTTTTTTCTTATTCAGTCAATGTCAAACGGATGGTTTAAAAATCCAGCTTTTCAGTTCAAGGGTAATTGAACCCATGTTTGAAAAAGTGATCGATACCAGGCAGAACCTGATATTTCGATTTCCAAAAGGTTTGGTAAAACCTGAGCAAATTGGACAATGGGACACCACCGCTTTTTTTTCTATTTCTCCAAAAGTGCCGGGCCAATACAAATGGTCGGCCATTGATGAACTGGTTTTTTCTCCTGACAAGGCATTTACTTTTGCTACCACATATTCTGCCACGCCGACCAAAGCACTTGGAAATTTGTATTCAGAAGCTTCTTCTGCTGAGGTAATCCGATTTGAAACGCCTCAATTGAAAATAGAAAATATTGAAGGTCAATGGCATAAGGAAAAAGATGGCCAAGTGTGGCTTAGGTTCAGAATTCAATTGAACCAACAAGTATTACCTGATGATCTATTGGCTGGGCTTTCGCTTGAAGCAAGTGGAAAATCCCTGGTGCCTGAACTTGAACAACATTTTCCTTCGACAATAATTAGTCTCAAAACCAATGCATTGGGTTTAGATTTTGATGAAAAAGCATTAGATTTAACGGCTAGTTTAAATCCGGAAAAGTGTTTGCCATCAATTAAAAAATGGCTGAAAAAGAAAACTGGTTTTAAAGCAAAAATTGCAGGAATCAACACTTTGGAAGTTTATGGTTTGGACATCAATTATGCTGAATCAGGAGCTTCTCTTGTTTTGCGTTTGAGCCAAAGCATTGCCGATTCATCCACTGGAAAATGGATAGACATTCCAGGAATCACTGGTTTTTCATCAAATCCACATCAG
>JBIPOE010000045.1:0-35831 GCA_044379485.1 Catalimonadaceae bacterium | reverse complement strand
GGTTTAACATATTCATCCAGAAGCTGAATAATTTGTTTTTCCATATCGGTTTCGCCTTGAACTGACTCAATGGCAGCTTCCATCTCAGCTTCAGATGAAAAGGCGAAAATCGGATGTTTTTCTTCGAAAAAAGAAAGTAAAAAAGGTTTAACTTCTGAAGAAAGTTCAAACCATTCAGCTTCTGTTTTTTTAGTTAGTGTGACAAAATTGTTCATGAAAAATACCTGATCTATCCAATCGAATTTCTCGAACAATTGGTGAGCCAAAGGTGATTGCCCTGCAGATTGAATATCCACAAAGTTAAAATCTTTACCATCAGGAGTTATCATAAAATTCACAACAAACTTAAGCGAGTTTGGATTTGGACTTGCTTCTGTATATATGTGAACATGTCTTTTTACTGCTGTTTCCATAAAATAAAAAAGGTTATTAAACCTTAATAACCTTAGACAAAAGTAATGCCGATAAGTTTGAAAATTCCTTCTTTTTTAAAAGTCGTCGTCGTCGTCATCAATATCTTCTTCAGACTCCTCATCGTCATCATCAAAATCATCATCGATGTCATCTTCATCTTTAATTTCACCAAAATCTTCAATGCCTTCTTCATCGGCATCAAAAATTAGTTCATCCATGTCTTCATCAGCGAAGTCGTCGTCTGCATCATCTGCATCGTCCTCGTCTTCATCTTCGAAGTCATCATCGTTGCTACCGGAGTCATCAAAGGCCGAAAAAAAATTATGGCCATGGAGGGTATAGAAGTCACTCATTGCTTTATAGGAATTAAGATTAAGCCAAAGGTAATTTCTTTTCCTGAGGGCATGCATAACCATAATTGCCTGATTTTTCCCTTGTGTAATTTTTCCTGAAAAACAGTATTTATTAAAGACAGGCAACACAGGAAATCTCCACATTTGCTCCTTTTGGCAGAGCAGAAACCTGGACGGTTTCCCTTGCTGGAAAAGGAGAAACCAAGTATTGACCGTAAATAGAATTTACCTGACCAAATTGGTTCATGTCTGTAAGGAAAATGGTTGTTTTTAAAATTTTGGACATAGAACTGCCACTTGCCTCCACAATTGACTGCAAGTTGGACATCACAGCTTTGGTTTCTTCTTCAATACTGTTTTGAATCATTTCGCCATTTGCCGGATTTAAGGCAATACAACCACTTATCCAAACATGATTTCCGAAAACAATTGCCTGGCTATATGGGCCAATTGGCATAGGTGCTTTGTCTGTAATTATACTTTTGATCATTTTATTTTAAAAGTTATGAGGCAATTTGCTAAGTTTTTAAAAACTTGCAGCACTTTTTAATAAAAACATGAAAGGAATTATTCTTGCCGGTGGATCTGGCACCAGGCTTCATCCTTTAACTTTGGCTGTGTCAAAACAATTGATGCCAGTTTATGATAAGCCGATGATTTATTATCCGCTCTCAATTTTAATGCTGGCTGGCATTAAGGAGATTCTAATAATATCTACACCTGCCGATTTGCCGAATTTTGAAAAATTGCTGGGAGATGGTTCCAGATTGGGTTGTAGATTTGAATATGCGGTTCAACCTTCACCAGATGGCTTGGCTCAAGCATTTGTGATAGGGGAAAAATTTATTGGAAATGATAAAGTGGCTTTGGTTTTAGGGGACAACATCTTTTATGGTTCCAGTCTGGGAAAACTTTTGAGGGCAAACAATGATCCTGAAGGTGGTGTTGTTTTCGCTTATCATGTGCACGATCCGGAAAGGTATGGTGTGGTAGAATTTGATGAAAATTCAAATGCCATTTCAATAGAAGAGAAACCAAAAGAACCTAAGAGCAACTATGCGGTTCCTGGCCTATATTTTTATGACAATTCAGTTGTTGAAATTGCTAAAAATATGAAGCCAAGTCCAAGAGGTGAACTTGAAATTACTGATATAAATAAGGTTTATCTGGAAAAAGGAAAGCTAAAAGTAGGTATTTTAGATCGTGGTACGGCTTGGTTGGATACGGGTACTTTCGTTTCTCTTATGCAGGCTGGTCAATTTGTTCAGGTAATAGAGGACAGGCAAGGGCTAAAAATTGGCTGTATTGAGGAGATTGCATACAGACAAGGTTTTATAGGTAAGGAGAAATTAATTGAGATTGCAAAACCATTGGTTAAGAGTGGTTATGGCCAATATTTATTGGATTTGGTTAGACAGTAGATACATCCAAATAAAATAAGTTAAAGGTGATCTTGATTGAATATCAGGATCACCTTTTTTATTTATACCAACTATTTTTTATCAATTACCAAGGTCCTGTGCTCTATCTTTTTTCCTGACCTAAACCATAAGTAATAAACCCCTCCTGGAAATTTAGAAACATCAAAACGTTTGGCAAATGCCCCAATTTCAGGTTGATCCGAATTAAAACCAATTATTTGCCTGCCTAATATATCAACCACTTTCATTTCAAAGGGATCTGAAGTTGGAAGATTTAATTCAATTGTAAACTGGTCAGAAGCTGGATTTGGGTACAAAGAAACGATTGCAGGTATTGAATCTACAGAAATACATATGCTGTTGTCCTCAATACTTGTTTCCTTTTCAGGATCCGGAAGAGTAACCGTTGCACATATGAATTGAATATTTTGCGAGTTTCTTTTTAAAATGTCGGATTTCAGAGGAAACGTAATAATCTGTTGTGGTAATAATATACCATTCCATGTTTCCTTAATAGTAATAAGGCTTCCGACCTTTGTTGTGATGTCAAAATTTCTTAAGGCAATGTTACTCTGATTTTCCACCTCCAGAGCCATTGATAACTTCTCACTTCCATCCCCTTTAAATAGCTTCCTAAGTTTTAAACCTTGAATTGGATTGGCAATAACATTCAAAACCTTAGTTACAGAGGTGGAACAAATAGTCCCATTTCTAGTCCCGGTTAACTTAACCAGATAAACGCCTTCTTTTTTGTATAAATGCGGTTGAGGCACAGTGTCATTGATAATTGTGCTATCACCTAAATCCCAGGAATATGTATAACTAGGGTCAACTTTTGGCAATTGTCTGAACGCAACTCTAAAAGGTGGTTCACTAAAGGTTCCACTGGAAAATGTAAAATCAGCCCTGGCCGAATCGTTGACGGACGAAATAAATCCTTTATTCTCGATGGCATCCGTACATCCATTCACAGATTTTACAATAAGTTTTACGTCATGACTACCTTTTTCCAGACTAAGAATTGGGTTTCTGGTATTGTAGCTGGTTCCTGCAATGGTCCAATTCCATGAAACAATGGAATCTGTACCAACAAATGATTTATCAAAAAATCTGAAAGGGGTTCCGATACAACCAACATCCAGACCGAAATTTGCGGCTAATTTTTTACCGATAACTATATTTTTTATAAACGTATTGGGGCACTCCCCTTGAATAGTTCTTACGGTCAATTTTATGGTTCTGACTCCTTCTGTCTGGGTTAAGGATGGAATGGGTAATGGGTCTTTTTGATCAGAAGTTTCTGTGTTTCCAAAATCCCAAAAGTAACTTTGAATTCCACTTTGTAATCCATTTGCAGTTGAAGTGTTTTCTAGTGTCATAATTTCTCCAAGACAAGCTTTATCAAATGAAAATTCAGCTTTTGGTGCTCTATTTGCTGTAAATGAGGAACTATCCTTTCCAATACAACCATTTTCAGTTGTTACATTTAGTTTAACCAAAAATGTTCCACTAGAATCAAATGTTGTAACAGGATTCCTTAAGGTATCTTTTTTCCCATTGCCAAAATCCCAATTATACTTTAGGCTTTCTGCCGAATTTACAATGGTAAAGTATTTAACTTCAATTCCTTGACAATTTACAGGTGTTTGAAATTCAATTGCTACAGAAGGTCTAGCATTTACCTTAAGTATTTTGGAAAAGCTATTTCTACATCCTCCCTTGTACGTAACCAACGTAACTTTAAATACATCTGCAGAAGTAAACCGGTAGGTGATGGAATCCTGGCTTGCAACTTTGGCAGCATCCACAAACCATCTTAAGGAATCTATGCTGGTTCCTGATATTTTTGATTTAAATGGTATATTTTCATTTAGGCATGGACTCGAATTTGTGTAGGTTACCAACGGACCTATTGATGAAACCGTAAATGTAATTCTTTGTGTATTTTCACATAAGCTTTGACCAATTACTTTTAAAGAGGCCTCATATGCCCCAGTTTGAGTAAACAAGAACCTGGGATCTTTTTTGGTAGAAGAAAATACCACCACGTTATTTTGCTTTATTTCCCACAATCTTGAAACAATCGGATCGATTGCTGAATTGGTTGAATCCTGAAATAAGATGGAATCATTAGTACATATTACTGAGTTTGATTGGAAAGAAATTTTTGGGGTCGGTTTTTCAACTATTTGAACATCAGTGGTGATTTCATTTATACAGCCTCCATTTTCTTTTACCCTAAGTTTCACAGGATAAACTCCGGCATTTGAAAATGTATAGCTAGGGTTTTGCAAAATAGAACTGTCGGCTATCGTTGTGGTATCGCCAAAATTCCATTTCCAAGAAGTAATATTTGTAAAAGTTCCTGGAATCGAGGCATCGCTAAATTGAATTGGCTCCCCTTTACATCTATTTCCTGGAATATTAAATTTTGCTTCTACAAGGTTTTTTACAATAACTGAATCAAAACCAGATACTAAATCTCCATTGACATTAAAGCCTTCAGTGCTTATATAATATTTCCCATCTGTACTGTAAGACTGGCCTGTAATTGTATCTCCAAGGGCAATTGGTTTACCCGCAGAACATTGATCTTGAAATTTAATCCGGTACAAAAATTGATTGGCAAAACCATGTCCAAAAAAGAAATTTTCTGATTTGTCATTTTGAAAAATTTGGAAGGCAAAAACATTTGTTAATCCAGAATTTGGAACTAAAGTTCCAAAATTTGTTAGACTATCAAGCCTTGGAATGTTATTTAGAGAATTACCAAATGAATACCTAAATAAATTATTTTTCGACAATTGGTTTTTAGTAGCAAACAAAAAATATTCATTTCCATCCTTAATCGCTTGGATACCAATGCCATCTATAATGCCAAGAAGACGAAAGGTTGGATTACTTACAAAGCCTTTATTGAAAGTTAGTTGATATAATGAATCCTGTTTTTCATCCGTTAAAAATGCATGCCAAATATTGCAATCTCGGATCATGCTTACTTTGAATAAGTTTATAGCACCAGGAATATCATAAATTGTTGGAAATGGTATGTTTCTATAGGTAACTCCAAAATTAAGGAGAACTAGAGTCCCGCCATTTTGATTTGCAACCATTGCATATTTCGTTCCTTTGTCTTCGAAAAGAGACAGACCTCTGGCAGAAGATAGCGATCCTGGTAAGTTAATTACAGCAATTGTTGGCGAGAGGTTTTTTATATCTGCCCCAAAATTAACTCTTATTATGCTTTCTCCCGTCGAATAAATACATAGAGCGAACCAGTTATTACCTTCCTTGAAAATTTTAAATTCACTTAGTCCAGATACTCCGGCTGGTAATGGAAAAATGACTGGTAAAGAATTTGGCAGGGCTGAAATAGCAGGATCCTCCCCAATATTTACTCTAAATAGACCAAAAGGAGTAGATAAAAAGGTATAGTAGGTATTTCCAATTTGGATATTTTGAATGCCGTTTACTGATACAGACTGGGAGCTTGTTGCTCCAACAAGTACTTTTGGTGTTAACTTAAAATCACCAGTACAAAAATCCCATTTTACATTATTTAATCCTTCAGTAGCTGTAGATGATTCATATTTACTGTTGAAACATAACTCTTCAGGATGGTTAAGTTCGGTTTTTTTACAGGACAAATTTATATTTTGAACCGCAATTTCAATAGAGTCTAATTTTTGTGTTGTGCTACCAAATTTAGTTTGCCCAGTAATTGTGATATAATACTTTCCTGGTAATGAATATGAAGTTTGGATGGTGCCAGGAGTGCTTGTTTTTGTAAAACTTGGTTGTGCAGAACAGGGATTTGGAAATTTCAACTTATAAACCGTTCCAAGATTATTTATCGTTAAACCAAAAACTTCTGAGTTTTCTTGAACAAAGTTAAAAGAGCCAACATTCCCAGCTATGCCAAAATTACCTAGGGGAGATACGCCATTTATTGGCTGATTTAATCCATTGCCGAAACGAATTCTAATTATAGATCCTGACTGGGTATTCAAAAATCCATACCAAATTCCCATATCCTGCATTAAGCTTATACCTCGCATTAGATTAAATGCATTAGCTCCACCTGGTAGTGGTATTTCAGAAGTAATAGAAGTTGTAATTGGTGTATTTCTTAGTGAATTTCCATATTCCAATTTATATAAAACGTTTGTAGCTAGAAGTAAGGCATACCATTTATCACAATCTTTTGCAAAGGAAACATTGAAAAATCCATTTGAATTCAAAAGAACTCCACTATTTGTTAAAATATTTATATCCGGCAATTCCTCGATTGAATTCGAAAATCTTAGTTTTACAAAATTATTAGTTGGGGTATTATTAGTTATGAAAATATAAGTCGTGTCTTTATCTTTAACAATTTGAGCAGATGTAGGAAAGACCAAAGTTCCCACTGGTAAAGGGATTTCCGTTATCGTTGGGGCATTGTTGTTTATGGATTTTCCAAACCGGATTCTCCAAAGTTTGGAATCTCCGTTTGATGCTATACCATACCATACAGTATCTTCTTTAATAAATCTTATAAAAACTGGAGTAGGAAACCGGTTTTGAAGTGTAGCTAATTCAGGATTAAATTTTATGTCATTATTTAAGCTATTTTCAAATTCACCTTTGAAAAAACAAGTACTATTAGAAGCTATTGGCGCAGGAATAAATCCAATCCATTTTCCGTTATCTTTAACCGGAATTACTTGACTTGCAGTATTAATTGCAAATGGTGTAACTCCAGATTGCTGGGATTGAAGAACGGGGGTTAATTCCAGATCTCCCGCACAAAAATCTAAATTTGTTTCTTCGACTAAGGTGGTTTGGTTGTTAATTGATAGTGTGGTTTGATTTATTCCTGAGCTTGTCGTTTTAGTGTAGTTTATTATTGGACAAGGTGGATAAACTGGTATAGTATTTATTTTCTGAGCTTTGCAACCTTGGTTTGTAGTCACATCCAGGGTGACCGTATATGTCCCTATTGTTGGATAGGTGTGGGCAGGATTTACAGCTGATGAGGTATCATTTGAAGGGATAGCCGGGTTTCCAAAATTCCATTTGTACCCCACTAGATTTTGATATAAAGCAGAGCTTAAGTTTTTAAATGAAACCGGTATATTTGGAAAGGCTACTGAGGTGAATGAAAAATTTGCAGCGGGTAAAGTAAAAATTCGCAAGGGTTTTACCACGGAACTTGTGCAACCATTAGCAGTAATTGCCCTTAGATTGATATTGTAAAGACCAGAATCTGAAAAGACATAATTTATCAATGGGGCACTACTTGTATTTATATTGGCAGCCCCACCTTGCGGATTTCCAAAGTTCCATAAATAACTGGCCTGTGAAATGTTAGGTGTGGTATTTAAAAATTTCGAACTATCTCCTTTACAGAGTTTTGAAAACGAAAATTGAACATCTGCGCCTGCTTTAACTGTTATGGGATTAACAACAGCAGTGGCGCATCCGCTACTATCGGATGCCTTAAAAGAAACTTGAATTGTTTGTCCTCCTGAATTAAATGGGAAATAAACTTTTGGATTTTTTTCGAAAAAGACCTGCCCATTTCCAAAGTTCCAAAGCCACTTAATGGCTTGGTTGGCTGGAGTGGATCCATCAAAAAATTGAACGGTATCCTTTGTGCAAATTTGTGCAGGGGCGCTAAAACTAGAAGTGATTGTGGTTGAAGGATTTGGGAAAATTTTAACCAACTTAGTAATGCTGTTTACACCACACCCATTCAGAGCTCTTACTTTTAATGTTACCGGAAATGAACCAGTGGATAAAAATTGAAAAGAAGGGTTTGCCAAAGTAGATGTACTTGGTCCAGGAAAGGTCCATGAATAGCTATAACTTCCATTAGGAGTGATGTCGGGGAAGAATTTTGTTGGTTTTGAAGTGCATTGATCATCTCCGACGAAATTCACTGTTGGCGATAAGGATTCTAAACTTGTTCCATTTTTTACAACTATGGAATCTCCTACGGTAATTATCTGCCCTGTTAAAGTTTTTATTTTATAATTTATAAAATATTTACCAGGGCTGTTGTAAGTGACCTGTGGTGGTACATATAGGTTTTTAGGTTCTGAATAATTACAGGATCCATTTGAAAATGTAATTCTACCCATTGAGCCCCCTGTTGATGTGTAATAGAAAGTGGCCTGTTCACCATTTAGGTAGTAGTTTTCGCTAATGCCATAAACTCCTGATATTGTAGATGCTGCAATAGAAATACCTGGTGCGTTATTCTGATAAGTATTTCCAAAATTTAATATTCCTGTTGATGCACCTCCTATCAAAAGAGTTTTTCTACCACCTTCATTCAGAGGAATTATTGATCCTATTGTACCAGAATATGTTGGAGCAATATTTATTGTTGTAACTGTGGGTGTTATATTTAAAAAACTCTCGCCAAAGCTAACTCTAGAAAATTTTCCAGAAAATTCTCCTAAAAACACATATTTTCCATTGCAGTCTGTTGTAGGTAAAACCGAGTGATATCCCCCTGCAGGGATAGTAATGGAAGTTGTTATTGGGGTTGACGATAATGAATCGCCGAAATCAAAAATAAATAGTTTATTTATAGTTGTAGCTGGCGAAAAACCGAAAAATCTATTATTATCCTCTATGATTGAAATGGCTAGGGGTTGACTAAATCCAGTAACAATTTGTGCATCTGCTGTAGGCGGTGAATTTATTCCGTTACCAAATTTTAATCGAACCAACTGATTTGTGGGTCTATTAATCGCAAATCCATAATAGATTCCTTTACTTTTTTTTATGTCTATCTGGAAAGCTCCGTTTAATATTAATCCTGGATTTCCCAGATTTACAACCGTTGGATTTGAATTGATATTGGATCCAAAGTCGAATCTGTAAAGTATGTTTGTAGAATTTGTAAGGGAAAACCCATAAAAATTACCTTCTTCTTCAATAATTTCTAAACCATAGGTAGAACCTGATAGACCAGTTAAAGTAATTGGAGCGGCAGTAGCTGTTCTAAACAAGTCACCTGCACAAACATCCCATTCATATGTTGAAGAGCTTGGTCCTGTATTAATGCCCCTTATTGTTTGACCAACACAAACTGTATCAGGAAAAAAGACACTTGGTGGATGGCAATTTTGGGCATTCGATAGGAATTGTAAACAGGTGACCAGGAAAAATCCCAGGATAAATTTATGTGTAAATAGGGGCATAATAAACCAATAATTAAACCCAAACTTAAACTCTATAAATTTACATGTCCAAATTTACAATCCTAGCTTGCATTTTGTTTCTGTAAGGTTTTAAATTAACAAAGTAGGATTTTATTGGATTTATAAAAAGAACCAGGCTTTTGAAGCTGGAAAAATTTTATTATAGCTTTAGTTATCAATGCTTTAGGTGTGAATAATATTAAATTCAAGAAACTCAGACGGTGTATTAAATATTAGTTAAGGCGGTTGATTTTGACTATCTTTAAATTAGCACTACAAAAGATATTTCCTTTTTTTATTCTCAATTTGAGAAAGTTAAGGGCTCAAAATAACAGGTTAATTCTTTTTTTGAGGTGCTGGATTAGATTTTCGGGATAAAAAAGCCCTCGCCAAATAAGGACGAATTGTTGGCCGATTTGATTCGGCTCCATGTACCAGAGAGTTATCTGGAGTTTTTTGATTTGTATAAAGTGTACAACAAAAAAGACTGTTGGGAATTTGAACTACATGAAAAAGAGAGTCTTGTGCCTGTTGGACTTTCAGGTAAAGAAACTGCTTTGGACGGGTTTTGTAATCCAGTATCAATTTCAGGGCATTCTTTTTCGCTCAAAAAAGTTTTCCTAATCATGAGGCGTAGGCGTTGGAAAGAGGCTGGGACATATAAACACCTGAGCAACAACTATGAATTTGAACCTCACTCAGCCAAAATGACCAATGAAATGGCCGCTTTTTTAAAAGGAATCCATTGAAAGCCACCCAGTCAATATTTCCACAATTGCGTTTCTATTAAAGTTAAAACCCAAAACGCTTTACCGCTGGTATCGGGACCAGATTAGTGATTTTCATAAGGATATTGAAGAAAAGAAGTTCGCCGCTCATAAGGTCTTTACCGTTGACAAAGAGACTGGTGAAGTATTGAAAACAAAAGTAGTTCACATACTAAGTTTTTGATATAAAATAAAATGTACATTTACGAAAAAACAAATGGCATCGGATTCATTACTTTTAGAGAAATACAATTTGTTACTTCCCCACTTAAATGAAAAAAGCAAACGCCTTTATCTAGCCTCAGAAGCTATGAGTATCGGCAGGGGTGGAATTGGTAAGGTTTCGGAATTAACTTCTGTTTCTCGGGTTACTTTAACAGTAGGATTAAAGGAGTTGCGCTCGAAAGAAACATTAACCAAACCTAAAAACAGTATTCGGCAATCGGGTGGGGGTAGAAAGAAAGCAACAGATTTAGATTCGACTTTAGTAGACGCAGTAAAAAACTTGGTGGCCCCACATACTGTAGGCGATCCTATGCGTCCCCTTATTTGGACAAGTAAAAGCACACGAAAAATAGCTTCTGAACTTGAAAATCAAGGATTTTCAGTTAGTTATAATATTGTAAATAGAATTTTGCAAGCAGAAGGATTCAGCATGCAAGGCAATAAAAAGACAAATGAAGGTGGAAAACATGAGGATAGAGATGCTCAATTTCAATATATAAATTTGACATCTGCTCAATTTATTGCTATTAACGAGCCTGTTATTTCGGTAGACTGCAAAAAGAAGGAACTGATAGGAGAATTCAAGAATTCTGGAACTGAATGGACATTAAAAGATAATGCCACAGAAGTAAACGTATATGATTTTATGGACAAGGATTTGGGCAAAGCAGTACCTTATGGGGTGTATGACATTCAAAGAAATGAAGGTTGGGTAAGCGTTGGAATAAACTATGACACAGCACAGTTTGCAGTGTCAAGTATAAGAAATTGGTGGAATGAAATGGGTTGCAAATTATATCAGGCATCAAAAAGAATTTACATAACAGCCGATGGTGGAGGAAGCAATAGCTCCAGAAGTAGACTTTGGAAAACAGAATTACAACTTCTTGCAAACGAGCTAAATAAAGAATTCCATGTAAGCCATTTCCCTCCAGGAACCAGCAAATGGAATAAAATTGAACACAAAATGTTCTCATTTATTTCAATGAATTGGCGTGCAACTCCTTTAACAAGTTTACAAGTAATTGTAAATCTGATAGCAGCCACTAGCCCAACTAAAGGACTAAAAATAAAGGCAAAAGCAGATACGACAGAATATGAAAAAGGAATCAAAGTAACTGAGGAAGAATTACTTTTAGTAAATGTTGAAAGAAATGAATTCCACGGAGAATGGAACTATATTATTATGCCGAATTTGTAAATATTATTTTGTATCAAATCCTAAGCTATTTGCGAGATATTGGAAATTTAGGGGGTGATTTCCATATCTGAAAATTGGCCGGTTTTTAAAAAAAAATATTACAATTAACCGACAACCTTTCTCCTGGCTGTGTACGCCCCTGGAGAATGTGTTCGCCAAAGGCGAAAGGAATCAGAACGCAGTTCTTTTAGAAAGTTAAATTATATATCCACTTTATACTTTATAACAATCTTAATCCGCCAACCACTTTGCAGATGGTGAAAATTTTAAATGCTTCAGGAAATTATAATAAAAATGATATAAAAAAGATTCTGGATGATTTTACATATTTGAAAGGGAGAAAAAGTAGGGATCAGATATCTGAACTCTTAACATATAGAATTACCAGTAAGTAATCTGGCATTAATCCTTAAAAAAAAGTCTGTTTAATAAGAAACAGACTTTTATCAGATATATCCGGCACTTACTCTTTTTTATTGGAAACATCCATTTTGAAAGATCGGGAGAACGCATTACACCGTCTCTCAAATTTTCAGAATCAAATACGTGTATAAAGCTTACGCGGGATAAATAAACTGATGCTGCAAAAATGAGAGTAGTATTTTTATGTATGCTTACATTTTAAATATTGAAATTTATATTTTTCCTGTTTTGCATTTTGAACAAGGAAATCAATTTTTTTTAAGTAACCAGAGGAATCCATTTTATGTGTAGTTACTTTACGATAATTTGCATTTGAATCTTTGATTCGAAGCGGAAAATTAAGAAAGTAATATTTTCTTATTCAGATACTTAGACTAAGTCTTTCCTTCAAACAGCCAAAGTAGTAGTTCTTTAGGCATATATGGCTTCTTAAAACCATAATTCGAAATTGGTTGTAGTCTGGATATTGGTTATCAGGCCAGGTATCATAAATTCTATTTCAATTGGCAGTGGATCACATCACCAGCCTAACTCTTTACATTCCGCAGGTTCCAGATACCATTCTTTTTTAAATAGAAATTTCAAATGTAAAAACATATAACCACCACAATCTTTCATCTATTTTTATTGAATTAGCCATTTATTGTGCTTTGCTTTGTTGCCTGAAATACGCACCAGATTTGCGCTTTCATGGAATGCCAATCGTTTTATATACAAATGTTTAGTTCAAAAAATATTTTAAAACAAATCCCTTTTTTAAGAAAACTATCCTACCGTTTCCTTTTTTGGTTTCGGGAAAATGAAAGAGATGATTTTGGGTCCAAAAATCAAATCAGCATGGAAGGCGCTCAGTTAGAAAGATGCAACATCCGGTTTAATGGTAGTGGAAATCAGTTGTTTTTTGCGCCAGGTTCATCTGTAAAAGATTGTTTGATTGAAGTGCGTGGGGACAATCACAGACTTGTAATTGAAGAAGGTGTGGTTTTGACAATGAGTACTTTATGGTTTGAAGATCACAATTGTCTTATCCACATTGGGCAAGGCACCACCATGCAAAGGCATGGCCACATAGCTGTAACTGAACCAGGCCGAAAAATTGAAATTGGCCCGCGTTGTATGTTTAGCTTCAATGTGGATATCCGCAATGGGGATAGCCATACCCTTTTTGAAATAGAATCCGGGCAAAGGAAAAACTGGGCAAAAAACATTCTGATCAATTCCCACGTTTGGTTGGGTGCCCATACCCAAATTATTGGTGGTGCGGATATTGGAGAAAATACTACAATTGGGATTCGCTCTTTGGTAAATGGGAAAATACCAGCCAATTGCATTGCTGTTGGAAGCCCGGCAAGGGTAGCCAAAACTGGTTTTAACTGGGATTCGAAAAGATGGTTAGAAGGAGATCCGGGTGTCGAATAACCCCAATTACTTCATATTGTGATACACCTTTTGGATGTCATCGTCTTGTTCAAATTTTTCAACAAGTTCAAAAATCTCGTTTTCCTGTTCTTCCGTCAATCCTTCTTTCCAGGATTGTGGTATGCGTTCCAGTTCCGAACTGATCAGGTCTAAACCCTTTGCCTCCAGTGCCTTTTGCATGGAATCGTAATCGGTTAAAGCAGTATAAATGATAATCGTTTTCTCTTCCGGATCTGTAAAAAGTTCTTCAAGGCCGGAATCAATCAGTTCGAATTCCAATTCTTCAGGATCCAGACCGGTATCTTTAATCTTGAAAACCCCCTTTCTCGAAAAAATAAAATCGAGTGAACCGGTTTTGCCCAAGGTTCCGTCTCCACGCCCAAAAATGGTTCGGATGTTGGCAACGGTACGGTTGATGTTATCAGTGGCTGTTTCACATAAAATGGCAACACCATAGGGTCCATAACCCTCATACACTACCTCTTCATACACTTTGCCTTCTTTACTGCCAGATCTATCTATGGCATTTTGAATCAAGTGTTTGGGCATGTTTACACCCTTTGCTGTTTGCATTGCTGCCCGCAACCTTGGATTGTTTTCTGGCAATGGCCCTGACTGCTTTACAGCAATGGCGATTTCCTTTCCCAATCGACTGAATGCTTTGGCCATCCTGTCAAAGCGGGCAAACATTTTGTACTTTCTCTTTTCAAAAACTCTTCCCATAAATTATTTTTCTGCGCTGCAAATTCAGCAAGTCTTTTTCGATTTAAAAAATATTTGTGTTTTTTATTGATGACATTTTGTAGTTCATTATTTATCAGGCGTTTAGATTTAGAACCAATGAGAATAAAAAAAGGAGACCTGATTATGATCTCCCTTTTTTCTAGTATTTGGAATGGGTAAATTCCTACATCCAAACTCCTGATTCCTATATACTGAATCCTGTTTTTGATTTATTAGTTAAAACTTTCCACTTCCCAACCTGATTCCTAAATCCTAAATCCTAACTACTGATCACTAGTATTTTATTGTTTCCACTTGATCACGCAACCAACTGCTTTTGTCATGGATTTCGTCACAGGCTTTCCTGCAAGTAATTCATCAACAGCTGCTTCTACGTATTTCTCCTTTGCCTCTTTTGCATTGCTCACATTTTCGTCAATAGCTCCAAAATAGGCAACCTTCAACTTTCCACCTTCTTTGTTAACGATATACACATGTGGTGTCTTTTCAGCGCCATAGGCATATGTGATTTTTTGAGTTTCATCAATCAAATATGGAAATGGATAGTTTTTCTCTTTGGCCAGTTTCTGCATGTTTTCGAAACTATCTTCCGGCTCTCTTTCAGGATCATTTGGATTAATGGCCACCAATGGAAAACCCAATGGTTCGTATTTTTTGCTTAATGCAATTATTCTTTCTTCATACTTTTTGGCAAATGGACAATGGTTGCAAGTAAAAACGAGAATAAAACCTTTGGCGGAACTGTACTTGATCTGGCCAAGGCTTACCATACTTCCATCCACATTTTTTAATTCGAAATCTGTGGCCACATCGCCAATTTTATAACCATGTTCCACAGGCCGCAAAGCAAAAAGTGTCGAAGCACCAAGGATAAATAAAAAGATGGAAATGCTTTTTGTAATTCTATTCATATTGAGTGTTTTAAATTTGAATTACAAATGTGTAGATATGATTTCATTTAATTGCGATTCACTCAGTTCAGAATTATAAAATTTACGGATTTTTTTAGAATTGTTCACAAACAGAGTCACCGGAATGCCTCCAGCCCAGCCCGGATCTATTTTTGAAATCCATTTATCGTAGTTGGTTTCATCCAACAAAAACACTTTTGCGCCCTGCATTCTGGTTTTTACGAAGGGATCAAGTCTAGTTTTCTTTTGGTCAGAAAAATCCAGACTTATATACAGAAATCGGATTGGCTTCGAACTGTTGGCCTTTCTAATGTCTTCGAAATGTGGAATTTCCTTTATACATGGTTTGCACCAGGTCGCCCAGAAATTAATAACTGTCAAAGAATCAGAAGGATCATTTAACATTTTTTCCATTTCCGGCCATTTTATGATCCTTGGTTTTTGAGAAAATCCTTGTAAAAGGCTTATGAAAAATAGGCTTATAAAAAAGGCTTTTTGCATACAATTGAGCTTTTATTTTCACCCAAAAGTCTTTCTATTTTAATTGGAATAAAAGTAGTCTATATCAAATGGCGATTTTATTTTAAAAAGTCCAGGCCATTTTTTTTTAAAATTTAAGAAAAAATTACTTTTGCAGATATTAAACCTGAGGCGATGTTGGGCTGTCGCACAACGGATTATCTCTTGCGATTGATTTTCTAGCAAGTTTTTAGCAGTAGGGTGAGGATATTTCTCACCTTGCTGTTAAGTCTCCAATAATCAACTTTACATTCATTGCTGGTTTCAGGAAATTCAGGCTGTATTAACAATCCATTCTATCTTCTTAAAAAAATCACCAAATTTGCAGAATGTTCGCTTTTGAGGTTTGGAGTTGGGCTGTTGTCCAATGGATTATCTCTTGAAGGATTATTTCCTGCAAGTTATTGGTAGTCAGAATCTGGTCTTGATGACCTTGTTTTGACTACCATCTTTTTTTACAATAGTTGGACTTAACATGAAAAACTTATCAACCCTTTTTCTATTGCTTTTTAGCCTTCATTCCCTGGCCCAAACTGGATTTGATACTACAGGGGGGCGTTTTTTGAATAAAATTTTCGATTCAGTAACTGTCACTTCTAACATTCCTTACGCAAACGGTTTGAATGTTACTGGTCAAACCCAGGATTTATTAATGGATGTTTATCAGCCCTTTGGTGATACTTTAAACCAAAGACCGGTAATTGTTTTGGCCCATGGAGGTGGTTTTGTTGCCGGTTCAAAAGAGGATATGACCTTTTCAGCCACACAATTTGCCAAAAAAGGATTCGTTACAGTTTCCATTCAATATCGATTGGGCATTGTCAATATCACCTCACAGGCGGTTAATCAATTGGTAGTCAGAGCAACCCAGGATATGAAAAATTCTATCCGTTTTTTGCGAAAATCTGCAGAGAATGGAAACCCATATAAAATTCATCCGGAATATATTTTCGCAGGCGGGTTTTCTGCCGGAGCCATAACAGCTGTGCATGCAGCATACATGGATCAGGTCAGCGAAATTCCTTTAGATCAGAATATTACAAGTTTAGATAGTCTTCATAACAATTCTCAAATTCCAGGATACGATTGGAGATTTAAGGCAGTTTTAAACATTGCAGGTGCCATTGGAGATACAAATTGGATGAAGCCAGGTGATACACCGATTGCCTCCTTTCATGGTACTGCAGATGGAACTGTTCCTTTTATAAGCGGTGGATTTGGCATTCCTGGTATAGCAATTGTCAATTTGTTTGGCAGCCAAAGCATTTTTAACCGATGCAAATCCATTGGTGTAAAAGCGGATTTGCGAGCATTTGTAGGTGCAGGTCATGACTATGTTGCTTCTTTTCCATGGGCAGCGGATACTACTGAGCTACGTATCTCGAAGTTTCTTATTCCTTTTTTAACTCAGCAGATAACGCAAATTGAATTGGCAATTGAAAAAGAATCACCTTTTATTATTTCATTTCAGGATGACAATTGGCTAATAAACAGCTCTCAAAATGAATTTAATTGCCAAATTCTGGATTTTCAGGGACGAGTGATCGAAAATAAAAAAATAATTAATACCACCCGTTTGAAACTTGAAGCATCTGGCTTTCCAAGAATAATCCGATTACAAAGCAAAGAAGGCAATTCTAAAATTTCAGTTTTACCAGCTTTTGTTAAAAATTAGAAACTTGAAAAAAGAAAGCCCAGCTTATTAAATATTGAGGGTTCTTAGCTTATTTGCGGCCACTTACCTTAAAAAATAAGAAATCGGATGAAAATAATCGTACCTATGGCTGGCCTTGGGAAAAGGATGCGGCCTCACACTTTAACTGTTCCAAAACCATTAATACCAATAGCGGGAAAGCCTATCGTTCAGCGACTTGTGGAGGATATTGCCAAAGTATGTGGAGAAAACGTTGAAGAGGTTAATTTCATAATCCACAGTTCTTTTGGAAAAGAAGTAGAAAAAAGACTTAAAGCAATAGCTGAATCGGTAGGAGCGAAGGGCCTTATTTCATATCAGGATACACCTCTTGGAACGGCCCATGCCATTCTTTGTGCCGCAGAATCTCTTTCTGGTAATCTGGTTGTTGCTTTTGCCGATACCCTTTTCAAGGCAAACTTTAAGTTGGCAAAAGGCCATCCAAACACCATTTGGGTACAGAAAGTGGAAGACCCAAAGCCGTTTGGCGTAGTAAAACTGGATGGCAATAACAACATCACTGATTTTATTGAAAAGCCTGAAACCTTTGTTTCTGATCTGGCTATTATTGGAATTTATTATTTTCAGGATGGTGAAAATCTAAAAAATGAACTCCAGTATTTATTGGAAAACGACATAAAGGACAAAGGTGAATACCAACTAACCAATGCTCTGGAGAATATGAAAAACAAAGGTTTAGCCTTTGTACCCGGTCAGGTAGATGAGTGGTTGGATTGTGGAAATAAAAATTCTACCGTTGCAACCAATGAAAGATATTTAACCTATCTTCCAGAAAAAGAACTGCTTGGATCTGGAGCTAACATTGAAAATTCTGTTTTAATTCCACCTGTTTATATTGGAGATGGAGCAGTTGTGAGAAATTCTATTGTTGGTCCTTATGTTTCTGTAGGAAAAGGCTCGACGGTTGAACATTCAATTGTTGCATCCACCATTATTCAGGAGAATGCAAAAGTCAAAGAATCGAATGTAAAAAATTCTATGATTGGCAATCATGCGGAAGTAAAAGGCAAATCGGTGGATTTAAGCCTTGGTGATTACAATGTTATACACATTTAATAAAGTGCTTTGATTTGGCTATTTAGGCCATAAATTACAATTTGAAGTATGCAGAAGTCCTTCCCTTTTGGGGAAGGATTTAGGATAGGGCCGCCTTTTCCCTTACCTTTACGGCCCGTTTGTTATGATTTCCATTACTAATCTCTCTTTCCACTTTGGCGCCCGTGCTATGTATGACGAGGCCAATTTGCACATTAAACCAGGTGATAAAATAGGTCTTATTGGTGCCAATGGTACCGGTAAATCGACCTTATTACGAATTATAACCGGTGAATATCAACCAGATGGCGGCTCCATTTCAATGGCCAAAGATTGCACCATTGGTTTTTTAAATCAGGATTTGCTTTCTTACCAAACGGAGGATAGCATTCTTCATGTGGTTATGCAGGCCTTTCAAAGAGCACTTGACGTGCATGATGAAATGGAAAAGGTTTTGCATGAAATGGAAACCAATTACAAGGATGAACTTGTGGACCAATTGGGTGAACTTCAGGAGGAATACGAAAGGCTGGATGGATTTACTTTACAAGCGAGAGCTGAGGAATTGTTGGAAGGTCTGGGCTTCCCAACGGCTGAATTGCAACAACCATTGAGCTCATTTTCAGGAGGATGGCGAATGCGGGTTATGCTTGCCAAACTGCTTTTGCAAAAACCATCCCTATTACTTTTGGATGAGCCAACCAACCACCTGGATCTTCCTTCCATTAAGTGGATTGAGGAATATCTGGAAAGGTATGAAGGTGCTTATATTGTAGTTAGCCACGATCGGTATTTTTTGGATAACACTGTGGAAATCACCGTGGAAGTTGCCAATGCAAAGCTAAACGTGTATGCGGGGAATTATTCCTTTTACATGGAAGAAAAAGCCCAGAGAAATGAGATTCAAAAAGGCGCATTTGAAAACCAGCAAGCCAAAATCAGGCAAACTGAGCGTTTTATTGAACGATTTAAGGCCAAAGCTTCAAAAGCGAGGCAGGTTCAAAGTCGTGTAAAAGCACTGGCAAAAGTGGATTTGATCGATGATGTTGTGGATGAAAATGCAAAAGTCAATTTTAAGTTCACCTTCGACACCCCTTCAGGCAGGAATGTAATAACCATTGATCATATGAGTAAAGCGTATGGTTCAAAAGTGATTTTCAAAAATTCTGAGGCTAAAATTGAACGCGGTCAAAAGATTGCATTTATTGGGGCCAATGGAAAAGGTAAGTCAACCTTGCTCAGAATCGTAAATGGTTCAGAACCATTTGAGGGTGAAAGAGTTATTGGCCATAATGTTCGGGATACCTTTTTTGCCCAGCATCAATTGGAGGCTCTAAGATTGGAGAATAATCTAATCGAAGAACTTCAACAAACCGGTACTGCAAGAACAGAAATGGAGTTGCGTGGCATTTTGGGATGTTTTCTTTTTTCCAATGACGATGTCTTTAAGAAAATCAAAGTGCTTTCGGGAGGAGAAAAAAGCAGGGTAGCACTTGCAAAAACACTTCTTTCAAATGCCAATTTCCTTTTACTGGATGAGCCAACCAATCACCTGGACATGGTCTCGGTAAACATTCTGATTCAGGCATTGCAACAATATGCGGGCACTTTTTTGGTTATCAGCCACGACAGGTTTTTTGTTGAACAAATAGCCAATACAATCTGGTTTATTGAAGACCATCAGTTAAAGGAATATCCAGGGCCGTATGAAGAATATGAATACTGGTTGGAGGAAAGGCAGAAGAATTCCGCTGCATTGCCTGTTGCGCCAGAAAAGAAGGTAAAACCAGTTGAAAAACCGGTAGAAAAAAAGCCAGAAGTTAATCAGAATTTCCAGTTAAAAAAGGATATAGATGCCGCTGAACAGCAGATCAATGAACTGGAAATTAAAAAAGAGGACATTGAAAAGGAAATGGCTTTGCCTTCTGTGTATGGTGACTTTAATAAACTTCAGAGTTTTCAAAAGGCATACGACAAGGTAAAATCCGATCTGGATCTGGTTACCAAAAAGTGGGAGCAGCTTGTAGAAAAGCTTTAGATTGCTTTATATAAAATACTGACTTACTGATGACTTAAACTTCAATTGAGTCAAATTGATTTTAAGGATCAGTTTTTATCTTTGTCCGAATTTTTCACCTTCTATTACCTTTTGTTCTTGTTCAATAGGTAAAGTTGTAGATTTGTTTTTGTATCAGGGTTTTGTACAAAAACAGACAAAAACTTATTCAACTAAAATCAATTGTTTTTTAGCTTAACAAATCTTTCAGAAGCCTTTGGCAGCATCAAGGCAAATCCTTTAAGGGCCACGCTTACTGCACTCATTATTGGAATTGGCATTACTGCTTTGGTTGGAATTTTAACTGCAATAGATGGCATCAAAGCATCTGTATATCAAGGCGCTGAAGACCTTGGTGCCAATTCATTTGACATTTCAGCTTATTCCAAACAGGGGAGGAGACAAAGAGGTATGGACTCAAGAAAATATGGAAAAATCTCCTTTAAAGAAGCGACTCGCTACAAAAAACTTATGGGTAATAAGGCTGCTGTTGCCATTTATGTAAGGGTTTCATTTAATACTGAAGTTAAATATGGCAGCAAAAAAAGCAATCCAAACATCAATGTTTTTGGTGGAGACGAAAACGCATTTCAAGCCAAAGGAATGGATTTGGTAGAAGGTAGAATATTTTCGGTACCAGAAATGGAATTCGGAATGCCGGTTTGCGTAATTGGGCCCGAACTTTCGGAAACTTTGTTTAAAGATGAATCACCAGTAAACAATGTTATACAAGCTCAGGGTCAGTTGTTTAAAATTATTGGACTGCTTAAAAAAACGGGATCAGTAGCCAATGGGAGTGGAGCGGACCGGGCATTTGTGGTACCTATCAAAAAAGCAGAGCAAATGGGGGCTGGCAAAGAATTGAGCTATGAAATAACATCAGTAGTGAAAGACCCACTTTTACTAAGTACAACCATGGATGAAGCAAGAGGAGCCATGCGGGTAGTCCGTCATGATATGTTGAACCATGAAGATTCTTTTGAAATTACAATTTCAGAATCATTGGCAAGTTCCATTAAAGAAGTTACCGGCAGTCTTCAAATAGCAGGCTTTGGAATTGGCTTAATTACACTTTTGGGCGCTTCAATTGGATTAATGAACATAATGTTGGTATCAGTTACGGAAAGAACCCATGAAATTGGCGTTAGAAAAGCTTTGGGAGCAACACCGGCCATTATTAGAATGCAATTTTTAACAGAGGCTATTGCCATTTGTATTTTGGGAGGCGCATTAGGAATAGTTTTAGGTATTTCAGCTGGAAATGCAGTTTCAGTTTATTTGGGCGATGGCTCATTTGTAATTCCCTGGAACTGGATGGCCTTGGGGCTTACACTTTGTGTAATAGTTGGCGTATTTTCAGGCATTTATCCAGCCATCAAAGCTTCCAAATTAGATCCTGTGGAAGCACTAAGATTTGAGTAGGAGAGAGGCCCACCTGCAATTTCTAAAATCAGTATTAAACTCTTTAAGTACTATTTAAACCGGTTCCGACCTAAATTTTTATGGGCTCTGGTGAAATCGTGTGAAGCCATTGCTGCTGCAATAGATAACTCACCTCCCAAAATATTTGCTGCCATAATCTCTGCCAGCTTTTTTGCACTCACGGGGCCTGAACAACCCAAAACATCCAAACATTCCTTTTGGGTTGGAAGCCATGTGCCATCCCCAATTGTTCCAACCACAAGGCTTGGTAATGAAACTGAGATATACAAATCATCATTGGGTAATACTTCCATTCTGGTAATTCCATTTGATGCCTCAGCCACGCAGGCAACATCCTGTCCGGTTGCCAAAAACATGGCAGCCAGCCCGTTGGCAAAATGTCCCTGTAAACCTATGCCACCACTCTGAACCGTCCCAATTACCGAAGTAATCCAGTATTGAACAATTGTAGCAGCATTTGTATTCAGAACATTTTGGATAACTTTCTTTGAAATAATTGCCTCAGCACTCACTTTTTTACCTCTCACATGATTCAAAGCTGCTACAGTGGCTTTTTTATCGCCGGAAAAATTTCCTTCAATAAACCAATGTTGAGGTTTGGTAGGACAATTTTCAATGATATAATTGCAAATTGCATTGGTGGAAATGGTTACCATATTCTGACCAGCAGCTTCACCGGTAGAATATTCGAAAATTAAAATGGCGACGTTTCCTTCAATGTTGATTTTCAAATCCTGAAGTATGGCAAATCGGCTTGTCGTTTTAACGATTTCTTTGAAAACAGATACCTGCTCCAATGCCCATATTCCAAAAGAGCTTGCTTCATTTAATGTCTGAAATTTGAAGGAAGGTGCTCTTTGAATGGCATATAATAAACATATTGCAACCACACCACCACTTTCCCTGGTAGCCTTTGCGCCCCTAAGATAAGAAGAAATTAAGGCACCTTCAGACGTGGCCATTGGGACATAAAAATCGCCCTTGGCATAAACTCCCTGTACCAAAAGAGGGCCAATAATCCCTGTTGGAATTTTGGTCATTCCGATGAATTGTTCAATGTTGCCCCTAAGCTTTTCCGGCTCAATATCAGGATTTTCACCAGAAATATTTTGAAGACTTAAATTGGTTTTAGATCTTAGAAAATCAAGTCTTTTTTTCTTGATTCTGAGGACCAGGAACTTTGACCCGGAATAAAATCTCCTTAATTTTCAAAATCTGCTTTATTTCTTTCAATCGGCTTAAGTTCCTCTTTTTCAGGCTGGATAAAGGTCGGTAGGATTTCAGGATAATTCATTTGCAAAAGGTCTATTTACGATCCGCTTCAAAAACCAAAAATGCATAATAAACTTAGGTTTTCTGGGCAATATTCCAATAAATGACAAAAGTAATCCAAATACTAAGCAGAAAATGTCTAAAATATTGAAAATCAATTGAATATGTACTTTCCTTTTGAGTTAATTGAATAGGAGAGGGGCTTAAGCTGGTTTTTGAATTTCTGATAGCCTTCTTCCAGATTATTCCAAAAAGAAATCATTTCATTCTTTCCTTTATATTTTCCTATAAGCTCCTTAAAATCAGCAGATCCAGGTTCGGCTGGTAATATATAAACCGGAATTTTATCCTGGCCATTTTGTCTGGCTTTCACTGCATAAATATAAATTTCTTCAATTCCCTCATTGGTCATTGGAAGGCAACCAATTGTAATACAAGCTCCATGAATCATAATATCGCCACCAAGGTTATTGCTTTTGGCCAAAATACGATCGGAAGCATTTGGATAACTGACTTCTAAAGAAAGATGATATGAACTAACAGGATTAAACCTTTTAATAAAATAAAATCCCTCTGGAACCTGCCAATCTCCTTGTTTTCTTTTTGGTCCTGGTTTTCCTGATGAGGCGCAGATTTCAAATTCTTTAATTTTTAGAAAATTTTGATTTGAATTTCCTGCCCAAACCTCCAAACGATTTTCCATTTTATAGGCTATAATGGCAATTTGAAAATCTTCCTCAGAAATTTTGTTTTCCCTTAAAGAATTGATTACAGTTAGCTCCTTGTTTTTGTATGCTTGCTTAACCCTAGGGAAAAGTTTTTGCTCAAATTCAAACATCTTATTTGCTTGAATTCCATTAAAAAGGAAAATGAGAAAAAGTATTTGATTCATGGGATTCAAACGGATAAAACCAAAAAATATTTCAGAATGCATTTAGCCACTGTTAGCCAACAGATTACATCAATAATATTGTTGTATAATTTATATTATGTTAAGTAAACATCAACGAATTTTATAAATCGTCTGGTTATTAATTTCCCGATAGAAAATAAAAAAGACCCAGTAGTATAAACCGCCAGGCCTTTTTTTTAAGTTTTAATACTTTATTAATTAAACGCTCTTTGGTAGTAAATCAAACCAATTCAATACCTGATCTCAAATAAGCGCATTCTTTTTTAAGATTTTGGCTAAGGATAAAATCTATTCAAACCGCAAATGTTTCACTGATTCACCGGAATTTGCAAGCTCCAAAAGTGAATCAATTCCAATTTGCAAGTGCTTCTCTGCAAAAGAAGAAGTGACTTTTGTGTCTGATTTTGAAGTTTTTACACCTTCTGGAATCATTGGATTATCGGAAACCAGCAACAAAGCACCTTTTGGAATATCGTTCACAAATCCAACCACAAATATGGTTGCCGTTTCCATATCAATGGCCATTGCCCTGATATCCCTTAAATATTCTTTAAACTTTTCGTCATGCTCCCAAACTCTCCTATTGGTTGTATAAACAGTACCAGTCCAATAATCGAGTTCATGTTTTTTGATCATGGAAGAAACAGAACGTTGCAATCGGAATGAAGGAAGTGCCGGAATTTCTGGCAATGCGTAGTCATTACTGGTTCCTTCTCCTCTAATGGCAGCAATTGGTAAAATAAGATCTCCGATTTGGGTTTTCTTTTTCAGGCCTCCACATTTCCCTAAAAACAAAACAGCTGCAGGTGAAATAGCTGACAGCAAGTCCATTACAGTTGCTGCCATTGCTGAACCCATTCCGAAATTGATGATGGTGATTCCATTTGCGGTTGCCGTTTGCATTGGTTTATCCTGACCGATTACAGGAACCTCAAATTTGTCAGCAAACATTTGCACATAGTTGATAAAGTTGGTTAGAAGAATATATTTGCCAAATTGGTCAAGTGGAGTACCCGTATATCTTGGAAGCCAGTCATTTACAATCTCTTCTTTCGTTTTCATATTCTGTTTTATCAAAGTACAATGCTACATTTTTTTATCATAAAAATAAGCACAAACCATTTTGGTATGAAATTTTGAAAATATTTTGAAATAGATCGGTTGATAATTCGTGTTTTTAAAAGCATTGATGTTGTTTTGGGCCCATGCTTGATCCAAAACAAATCAGAATACTATTTCTGGGAACGCCTGAATTTGCAGCAACCATTCTGCAACGACTTTTGGCTGAAAAGGCAAATGTAGTAGCTGTAGTTACAGCTCCTGATAAACCAAGCGGAAGAGGTTTGCAAGTACACCAAAGTGCAGTAAAACAAGTTGCTTTGGAGCATAGTTTATTCATTTTGCAACCTGAGAAATTAAAAAATCCGGAGTTTTTGGAAGTATTAAAATCATTTGAAATAGACCTTGCCATTGTGGTGGCATTCAGGATGTTACCAGAGGTTGTTTGGCAAATGCCCAAAATGGGAACATTTAATCTGCATGCTTCCCTCCTACCTCAATATCGCGGTGCTGCTCCAATCAATTGGGCTATCATGAATGGTGAAACCGAAACAGGAATTACCACATTTTTTCTGCAACATGAAATCGATACTGGCAACTTATTACTTCAGGAAAAAGTAGAAATTGGACCAAATGAAAATGTCGGAAGTTTGTATGATCGTTTGATGCACAAAGGAGCAGATTTGGTTTGGAAAACGGTTGAAGGCATTGCAGATAAAACCTTGACAGACTTCCCCCAAAAAGGTGATTGCCTCAAACATGCACCCAAAATTTTTAAAGATGATTGTTTGCTTGATTTCTCTGTTTCTGCAGAGCAAGTCCACAATAAAATAAGAGGCCTCGCCCCTATTCCAGGATCATTTATGAATTGGAATGGTAAAATTATAAAGATCTTTTCGAGTGAATTGACGTCTGAAAAATCTGATTTAACACCTGGTACTTTCAGGCAGATCAGTTCAGGCGTATTGGCTGTTTCAACTGGAGATTATTGGTTGATTTTGCTTGAAATTCAACCGGAAGGAAAAAGAAAAATGAGTGCAAAAGAATTTTTGGCTGGACATAAAATCGAAAAAATATGACAACAAGACTGAGTGTAAACATCAATAAAATTGCCACATTAAGAAATGCAAGAGGAGGTAATATTCCAGACGTTCTTAATTTTGCAGTTAATTGTGAACGATTTGGTGCAGAGGGCATTACAGTTCACCCAAGACCAGATGGGCGACATATCCGATATGATGATGTGAGAGGATTAAAACCTCTTGTAAAAACAGAATTTAATATTGAAGGCTACCCGGATCGTTCATTTCTGGATTTGCTTTTTGAAGTTAAACCGCATCAAGCGACTTTGGTACCTGATGCACCGGAGGCTTTGACATCTAATGCTGGCTGGAATACGGTTAAGCATTTTGATTTTTTAAAAGAGATCGTTTCTGAAATTCAAGATCATGGGATCAGGGTTTCCATTTTCATTGACCCTGTAAAAGATAGAATACATAAAGCAGCTGATTTGGGTGCAGACAGAATTGAGTTATATACCGAATCTTATGCGAGTATGTATCCTACTGATCCACAGCGGGCAGTTCATGATTTTGTTGAAGGTGCAATTTGGGCTAAGAATGCACATTTGGGTTTAAATGCCGGTCATGATCTGAATTTGGAAAATCTTGCTTTTTTCGCAAAACATATTCCCCATTTAAGAGAAGTTTCAATTGGTCATGCCTTGATTTCAGATGCCTTATATTTTGGCATTGATAACACAATTGAAATGTATAAAAGACAACTGATTGGTTTTTAAAACATCACTTTTTTTATATGGCAATTCCGGACATCAGGCCTTATTTCGGAAATAGGCCAAACATGGTAGATCCGGATCCTGACATAGATGCATACAAAGCTCCATTTTCATACAATCTTGCCTTAATGGCTTCTAATTCAGGATAAATAGGAAAAACTGAAGCCTCAAAGTCGTTTACCAATTCTTCCTTCCAGGTGGAAATTGGTTGTTTTACAATTGCGGAAATTGGCTTCAAGGGTTCTTTGGGTTGGATGTTTGCAAAAGCTTGAGCAGTAGAAATATGAATTCCTGGAAAAACAAATTCAACTCTGAACTGAAAGCTTAAAGGCTGAATTGGTTCAAGAACCTCTCCCCTACCTGTGCCAATCATTGGTGAGTCGTGTAAAAAGAATGCACAATCACTGCCAAGCCTGGCTGCAATTTCATGTAATCTGGGATCAGTTTTTTTCCAACCTGCTTTTTCCGCTAACATCCGAAGTGCAAAAACGGCATCAGATGAGCCACCTCCCAAGCCACCTCCGGAAGGAATTTTCTTAAAAAGAAACCAGTCAAATGGTTCTAAATCAGGCTCAAATTCCAGAAAGAATTGATAGGCTTTCCAAACAAGGTTTTGTTCAATCGGGCCATCCCAATCAGAGTTATAGGTTTTTAAACTTGATACACCATTTTTTGAGGGGACCATTTCAAGTGCATCATGAAGTTCTTTTACCGGATAAAAACATGTTTCTAATTCATGAAAACCATCTGCTCGTTTTCTAATTATATGTAAGCCAAGGTTAATTTTGGCGTGTGGAAAAACGATCATTTTAAAAAGCTAAAGACCTGAATATTAGGAATTAAAACAAATTGGTATCCCTATTTTACTTTTTTCATGTATATGCTTCCTCCTTCAGCATTTCCCAATATTGGCATATTTTTCTGTAACCAATCTTTGTGATGAACTGTCATAAAGCTGTTGAACAATAACAATTCAAAGGTTTCATTATTAGTTAAAAAAGATCTAAGCAGATATGCTTCATTCCAAAATCTTTTTTCAATAACCCAGGCTTCTGGATATTCAAATGGATACATCACATCATGGATGTGAACTATTACACCCTTTTTTAATTTTGGTAAGATATTAAAAAACAAATAGTTGACATCGCTTCCCAATTTGCTGACATGGCTTGAATCAATTAGTAAAAGATCATTTTCTTCCAATTGTGAGAATACATCCCAATCAACTTCCTGAACCTTTTTTTCTAAAAGCGTATAATTAGGATTTTTGGTTTTAGATAAAAACCAATTTAACCTGTCCGGAAATGGTTCTACAAAGGTTGCTTTAATGGCACCATCAAAGAATTTCTCATTTGTATCAATAATAACTGCTGAGGAGAAACCAGAACCAACCTCTATAATCCGTTTTGGACGAAAATTTCGAATAACCAAGTATAGGGAAATTGCGTCTGGGGAAACAAAATAAATATTTTTATAATAGTAAAATGAACCATCTGTTTTTTCCTGAGGAAATGGTGCTTCTTTATAAAAGTTTAAAGCGTCCTCCAGAAATTGTTTTTGGACAGCGAAATTTAGGTCAATTCCAGATAAGGAATCAGAATTTTTTGAAAGTAGTTCATCTAATCTATGCTCATAATCTTCAACGGCCGGAATGGTTGAATAAAAATGTCTTGGCTTATATTGACTACCATATAGATCTCTCATGATACCTTGCTTCCATGCAATAAAGCCGCTCCTTATACTCATAATTGTTATTTTTTAGTTTCCAAGACTTATTTGAATTTCATTTTTAAAATTTTGAAGAAATTCATCAAAACTTACGGATCCCTGGTCACCGGAACCATGTTTTCTTACAGATACTGTATTTGTTTCTACTTCTTTTTCTCCTAAAATTAGCATAAAAGGAAGTTTTTTAACTTCAGCATCTCGAATTTTTCTACCGATTTTTTCATCCCTGTTATCAACCTGTGCCTGAATGTCGTGCTCAGCAAGCTTTTGCTTTACTTCTTCAGCATAATCAGCAAATTTTTCAGAGATCGGTAAAATCATCAATTGTTCAGGAGAAAGCCAAAGTGGAAATTCTCCGGCGCAGTTTTCAATTAAAACAGCAATGAAACGCTCCATGCTTCCAAATGGTGCTCTATGAATCATAACAGGTCTATGTTTTTGATTGTCAGACCCAGTATATTCAAGTTCGAAACGCTCAGGAAGATTATAATCCACCTGAATAGTGCCCAATTGCCAGCTTCTTCCCAAGGCATCTTTAACCATAAAATCAAGTTTTGGGCCATAAAAAGCAGCCTCACCCAATTCAGTTACAGTTGAAAGCCCCTTTTCTATTGCTGATTCAATAATAGCATTTTCTGCTTTTGCCCATGCTTCGTCAGAACCTATGTATTTGGCTTTATTTTCGGGATCCCGCAATGAAATCTGTGCAGTAAAATCCTTAAAACCAAGAGATTTAAAAACATATAATACCAAATCAATTACCTTTTCAAACTCTTCTTTTACCTGGTCTGGTCTGCAAAAAATGTGGGCATCGTCCTGAGTAAAACCACGTACCCTTGTAAGTCCATGCAATTCACCACTCATTTCATAACGATAGACGGTTCCAAACTCCGCCAAACGAAGTGGAAGATCCCGATAACTTCTTGGTTTTGTTTTATATATCTCGCAATGGTGCGGGCAGTTCATTGGTTTTAGCAAAAACTCCTCATCTTCATCCGGAGTTCGGATGGGTTGAAATGAATCTTTGCCATATTTCTCATAGTGGCCTGAAGTAACATACAATTGCTTGGATCCAATATGAGGTGTAACAACAGGAGAATATCCTGCTTTTACCTGGGCCTTTTTCAAAAATTGCTCCAATCGATCTCTCAACATGGCACCTTTTGGCAACCAAAGTGGAAGCCCCTGCCCTACTTTGTCAGAAAAGGCGAACAGCTCCAATTCCTTACCTAACTTTCTGTGATCCCGCTTTTTAGCTTCCTCCAAAAGGAAAAGATATTCTTTTAATTCCTTGTCTTTTGGAAAGGTAATGGCATAAATACGGGTCATTTGCTTCCGCTTTTCATCACCACGCCAATAGGCACCAGCCACATTCATCAGTTTGGCTGCCTTTATAAAACCAGTGTCAGGGATATGTGGGCCCCGGCAAAGGTCAGTGAAGTTTCCCTGGGTATAAAAACTTATGGTTCCATCTTCCAGATCTTCAAGGAGTTCCAGTTTGTATTCATCGCCTTTTTCCGTGAAATAGGCAATGGCATCTGCTTTACTTTTATCGGTTCTTACAAAAGCATTTTTTTGCCTGGCCAACTCCAGCATTTTTTGTTCAATTCTATCAAAATCTTCAGAACCAAGGGGCTGACCACCAAGATCGATGTCGTAATAGAATCCATTTTCAATTGGAGGGCCTATTCCAAATTTTGTACCTGGAAATAGTGCTTCAAGAGCTTCGGCCAATAAGTGGGCAGAAGAATGCCAGAAGGTTTTTTTACCTTCCGTATCGTTCCATGTTAAAAGTTGAAGGCTGGAGTCTGTTTCAATTCCTTTGTTTGATTCGACAATTTCACCATTGACTTTGGCCGCTAAAACATTGCGGGCAAGGCCTTCTGAGATTGAAAGGGCTACTTCGTGTGCTGTAACTCCTGTTGGATATTGCCTTACTGAATTGTCGGGCAATGTTATTTTGATTTCCATATTGATTAGATCCTTGCAACTACAAACTCGCAAGGGGCCGCAAAGAAAGGAAAAGAAAACAAAAATTGACCTAGTCTATTATTCTAATTTGCAATTTCGACTAGATTATACAAATTTTAGCATTTTTTTTAGCAGTTTTCAATAAAATCAATTCATTTAAATCAAGATAATAATTTGAAATTCAGTATAGAAATCTCAATTTATTTTGGAGTTAATGGAATTTCAGCTCCATTCTGAATTTGAAAAAAAATGATACATTAAATTAAAAATCAATAGTTTAACACCTATATAAAATTGCTTTTGGATGTATTTTGTTTGGAAGTTTTAGAATTTAAAAATTGGAAAACCAATTGTAACTACTTTTGCAGTTATTCTAAAATTCGGAAATCGACTTTAGAATTTAGAATCTATTAAAAATAAGCCTCATGAGCACGCAAAGACAAGAGAAATTTTCAAGGCTGATCCAAAAGGAACTAGGCGTAATTTTTCAGCAAGACATAAAATCGATTTTTGGAGGCAATTTTATTACTGTTTCTGGTGTGAATATGAGTCCGGATTTGGGCATAGCTACTGTATATTTGAGTTTGACACTCAGCAAAAAACCTCAGGTGGTTTTGGATGAAATAAAAGACCATAGCCGGCAAATCAGACAACAACTGGGATCGAAAATCAGAAACCAGGTGCGGATAATTCCTGAACTTAGATTCTTTCTGGATGAAACACTTTTGGAGGCGGAAAAAATGGATAAGCTTATTGCCAGCCTGAATATTCCCCCAGATTCAGCCGCAGAATAATTTGAATTCCAGTCTTTTAGAAAAAATTGCTACTTAACCAGCTTAAACTTGTACAATTTAAAAGCTACGAAAAAGCTGAGTTTCATTTTGAGCAAAGGGTTACCAGTATAACTGGAAAAAACGGGGCTGGCAAAACCAATCTTCTGGATGCGCTCCACCACCTTAGTCTTGCCCGTTCACTATTTCATAAACAGGATTCATTAAATATTTTTAATGATTCTACCTTCTACAGACTTGATGCTCAGTTAGAATCGGGTGATTTACCTATCAGATTTGAATTGGTTTATGGCCTGGAGGAGAAGAAAAAACTCATCTGGAATGGTGGCCAAGTAGAAAAAATAAGTGAACACGTGGGCAAAATCCCATTGGTGTACATATTGCCCGATGAGCCATTTTTGATGAATGAAAGTTCGGAATGGCGGCGTAATTTTATTGACAATACCCTTTCACAAACGTTTCCAGAATACCTATATCATTTAGGCAGATATAAAAAGCTATTGAATCAAAGAAATGCCACCTTAAAGTATTTTTTTGAAAGAAAGCGGGTTGATATTTCACTTTTGGAAACCCTGGATGAAGAATTGGCAACGGAAGGAAACCCGGTTTTTGCATATAGAAAGAAGTACTTACCGAGCTTGAACTCCTTTTTCAAAAGCCACTATTTGTTTTTATCAGACGAGGCTGAATTGGCTGATATCCAGTATCAAAGTGATTTGTTTGAATCTTCATTTCTGGAACTTTTAAGAAAAAACAGAAGCCTGGATCTGGAAAGTCAAAGGACGGGAGTTGGCATTCATAAAGATGATTTTCTATATCTTTTAAATGGAAAGCCGATAAAAAAATTTGGGTCACAAGGTCAACTTAAAACCTTTTTATTGTCATTAAAAATGGCTCAATATCAGTTTCTTCAAACAGAAAAAAGCCAAAAGCCTTGGCTGTTGTTGGATGATATTTTTGATAAACTGGATGATACCAGAATAAAACGCCTGATAGAAAGAATAGCAGAACCTGAAATGGGGCAGGTTTTTTTAACGGATGCGAGGGAAGAAAGAAGTCGACAGTTGCTGCATCATTCAGGAATCCAGTTTCAAATTTTGGGTATCAAATAGGCCGCCAAGTCCCTTTTACCATTCTGTTTTTACCAAACATATCCTGCTTAAGTTCAAGATCCTGAAAACCTGCTGCTTCCATTGCTTGTTTTACTTCTTTGGCATAGTTGTGATTTAACTCAAAAAAAAGTACTCCTTCATGACTTAAGTGTTTGGTTGCCAAATTGATGATGATTTTATAAAATAAAAGCGGATCATTATCCGGGACAAAAAGGGCAAGCCCAGGCTCAAACTTTAAAACATTTGGATCCATCATACCGGATTCGGAATTCAAAACATAGGGTGGATTGGAAACCCAAACATCCCATTTATGTTCAGCAGGAAAGGTATGTTTTAAAAGGTCAAGTTCAAGCCAATCCACTTTTAGATTCAGGCGCTTTTCGTTTTCCCTGGCAATTTGTATGGCTGAAGTGCTTACATCTAATCCGGAAACAGATTTCCATTTGCCCAATCTGGCAAGGGCCAGTGCAATGCAACCACTCCCCGTGCAAAGATCTAAAACTGACTTTTCATGTTGTCCCTTTGTTTCCAAAACCCAAAGCACCAGTTCTTCTGTTTCAGGGCGGGGAATTAAGACGGAGGAATTTACTTTTATTTCAAAATCAAGGAAATACGCTTTCTCCAAAATGTATTGCAAAGGCTCATTTTGCTTTAATCGATTCAAAATATCAGCCAGTTTCAAAAGCTGTTCATTTGAAAAATCATACACATTTGGCAGCGGAAAAGAATGGCTCTTACCCAAAATTTCTTCCCATACCTGTTTTAAAATCGCCTTTATTTCACTTAAATCCCAGAATGGGCTTAGGCTTGTCATAAACTCTTGGTTTATTTGAGCCGGATTTTTGAATAAAAATGGAGAAGCAGACAAAGGAAAAAGTAGAATTTTTAGATTTTCTGGAGCGCAAAAATATAGATGCCGAAGCATTTAAGTCTGGAAATGAAATAATATATGAAGATTGGGTTCTTCTTTTTGGATTGGTAAGTGAGGCCAGCTTTGTGCTGCAACAAAAGTTTTTAATCAATCCAATTCGAAGAAAGTATCCAAAAAAGGTATTTAAATAGAGCGCAAATAGAGTAATAGATTTAATGACAAGTACTTATCTTCAGATATTCGAGTCAGTTTTTTTTGAGAGTTTTGGCCATGATGTTGAAATAGAAGAGTTTTCGGTAGTGGCCAGTGGGGCAGTAAATACCGGAGCTAAACTTGTAACTTCGGAAGGAACCTTTTTTGTAAAATTAAATGAACTGGAAATTGAAGATTTTTTCCATTCGGAAGCTGCGGATTTGGGTTTGCTAAGACCTTTTTTAAGAGTACCAGCAGTAATTGGTTCGGGGAAAACTTTTGGCCATAACTATTTGATTACAGAGTTTATAAATTTAAATTTGGCTGATCCCCAAAAATCAACTTTTGAAATGGCTGGTGCTCAACTGGCTAATCTTCATCTGAACACGTCTCCTCAGTTTGGGTTGGACCATAACAACTTCCTTTCATCTCTTCCCCAGGACAACCAATGGAAGACAGATGGCATCAATTTTTTGATTCAAAACCGGATTTTACCCATGGTTGGTCGCTGCCTGATGGAAGAAAAAATCTCAATTGATTTATACAAAAGGATTGAAAATTTGTATGGAAGGCTTGGCAAAATTATTCCTGATGATGCCCCTGCCCTACTGCATGGTGATCTTTGGTCGGGGAATTTAATTTCAGATAAAACTGGTTTTCCAATATACATTGATCCTTCCTGCTATTTTGGGCTAAGGGAGAGCGAATTGGCTTTTACGTATTTATTTGGGGGATTCGAAAACAGCTTTTACGAAGCATATCTGGATGTTTTTCCTCTGGAACCTGGTTTCGGCGAACGGGTTTCTGTGTATCATATCCATCCTTTGCTGGTGCATGTTCTACTTTTTGGTAGCGGCTACATAGCTGGAATTGAAAGGATTTTGAAGCGATTTTCTTGATAAAACTCTTTTTGTATTTTGAAAGTAATTCTGGTTTTTCCAGATAAAAAAGCCTTGCAGAAAATAAAATCTATTTTCTGCAAGGCTGAATATTTTGAAATCTTTTATAAACCTACATCCCCGCTGCCATGGCAACTGCGGCTGAAGCGTTCAAATTGCCAAAACCCTTACTGGAACTAATGCCTGGATAAAACTGTGCGGTATTCCTTAAACAAGTAAAAACCTGTGCCCGAGTCAAACTTGGTTTAACAGACCAAACCAAAGCTGCAATACCAGCTGCAGTAGCTGTTGCTGCAGAGGACCCGCCAATATATGTAGGTATGGTTCCTGAAGCAGGAAGGGAAATTGAATTTCTATTTGAATTTGCATTTCTTTCCATTGGAACAGTAAAATCCACCTGGCTTCCATCGTGGCAACTTGAACACTTGTTTCCTGATTCGTTAACTCCAGTAACAGCGGTGCAAACACTGTAAGCAGCTGGATAAATAACACCATACCAGGATGTAAAACCTGTGGAAGTACCGGCAGCTGCGAAAATCATTTTGCCTTTGTTATTTGCATAATTGCAGCCATCCAACAAAACGGAACTTCCAAAAGGAGTACCGATAGACATGCTGATGATGTTCAAATCGGTTCTATTCCCCATTCTAACCAATGCATTTTTTACAGCAGTTCTTTCAGCTGACTCATCTAAAACCACATCGTTGCATGCTCTGATAAAATGAAGGCCGGCCTGATAGGCAACACCCGTACTTGAATTGAGGCTATTTCTTGGTCCTACTGCAAGCCCTGACATAGAAGTTCCATGTGTGCAGCTGGCATAAGCAGAATTACCATAAGTAAAATCAACAGAAATTGAACGACTTCCAGCTGACAGGCCATTTGTAAATGAGGAGCCAAGCATGCTTTGTGTTGCACTAATCCCTGCATCTATAACACCAATTCTTTGACCAGATCCCTGGGCTGAATTCCAGGCTGCCGGAATATTGAGATTATTGAAGTTCCAGGGTAATAAACAACCAGGGGTAATGGTAGAATAATCAGCAACATTTAAGGAAGTGGTTGAAGCAGAGCAGCCTGAACTTGAGGCAATTCTGTAACTTGCTCCTGAAGGCCAATAAGCAAGAGGTTCTAAATATCTTACGTTTTCCAGATTATAAAGCTTGGTTAACAGATCTTTATCTTTTAGCTTTATTGTAATTATTGGTAAAATTGGATCGTCCTCAACCAAAATACTTTCGTAAGTAATGGAAGAGTTAGAGTATTTCAATAAATCAGTTTTGATAAGTTGAACTAAGGCGTCGTGGGTTTTTTTCCATTCGCCTTTGCTTACATCAATATCATGAATTATGGCGTCCACATCTTTAACATCTGTTGGTTTGTAGCC
>JBIPOE010000218.1:0-3014 GCA_044379485.1 Catalimonadaceae bacterium | reverse complement strand
CGGCCGACGGCGCCGTCTACTGTTTTGGAGGAAACGTGCGCGGACAGATCGGCTCACCGGTCAACCCGGAGGCCTCGAGCTCCTTCGACGCGCGGACTCCGTCGATACCTTTCGTGAAAAACGCGGAAGGCAACTGCTCCGACGACTACCGTGGGTCATCCACGCCGTGTCAGATGAACGGCAGCGACACGGAAAAAATCGCGGAGGTCTCGGTCGGCGTCGCCCACTCGTGCGCCCTCACGGCGTCCGGTAGGGTTCTCTGCTGGGGAGACAACACCCAAGGGCAGCTCGGCCGGATGCAAAACGACGATGCTCTTCCGGGAGACGAGCTTTTCTCCGCCCCCCAGCCCGAGGCCGATTACGTCTACCTCATGGCGGGCGGCACGCCCGAGAAGCTTACGGGGGTCACCGCCATCGAAAGTGGTCCGTGGCATACGTGCGCCCTCACGGGCGAGAAAAAGGTTTTCTGCTGGGGCGCCAATCCCCAGACTTCGAAGGTTTTGACAGATTTACCGTCCACTTTTTGCGGCCCAATCTCTACGGCCCGCTGCGTTAGAAATCCGCTCGAGGTCGAAGGTATGGCGGGAGCCGTTTCGATCACGGCGGGAGGATTTGGATCAAGGCTACCCATGGGAGGCATCGAGCCTGGTCCTCTTTACATCGGAGGCACCACCTGCGCCGTGACGGCCGACAGACGGACGATCTGCATGGGAGACGGCCTCTACGGTCTCCGCGGATCGTCGGTGGCGACCGGTCTTCCGGGGGTCTTGGAACACCTCGGGCGGATGGCGAGCCTTCTTGAGGACTTCATCTTGAACGCCTTAGGGCGGACGCCGCCCGCCCCCGTCACCGGAGACCAGGCCACGGTCGGAGTCGCCATCGGTACCACCACGGCCTGCGCCCTTTCGGAGAGGGAAAGCCGGTGCTGGGGAGGGGCGGCCCCCTATAGCGTGGCCGATCCATACGGCACGGGCGGAGGGCTTTCCGGCCTCGGCCTGGAGACGTCCGAGCTCTTCAATCAGTCTGCCGTCTTGGTGGATCCGGAGGGATCTCGCGCCGCACAGAGGACCCTCGGTACGGGATTTTCGTGCGAGATTTCTTCGGACGAAAACCTGCGGGCCGGAGCCCGCTGCGTCGGAAAGAATCATTACGTCGCCGGAGCCTCCGAGCAGTCGGTTCGTCCGAATACCTCCTACGGGGCCCTCGCAAGCGGCTCGGTCGATCCCGTCGTGACGCGCGCCCAGGCGTCGGCCGTCTGCGAGGCCAGCGGTATGCCTCTTTCAGATCTCGTCGCCATCTCGGCCGGTTCCTTCCACACGTGCGCCGTCCGCTACGACGGCGCGGTGCTCTGCTGGGGCAGCAACTTCGCCGGTCAGACCGGTATGGACGGACCCATTCCTAAGACCCCGTCTCGCTACGCGCGGACCGTCGGCTCGGGGGCCGCCGTCAAGCGATGCTCCGCAGTCCTCAGGGCCTCTTTTTTAAGCCGCTGACGAACGACTGAGGACCGCCCGACGAGGAGGAAACGAGCGGGCGAAACCTCCGAAAAATCATATGAAGTCACTGCGAGAGATCGGCCACGACGTCGAGGGAGACTTTTCTAAAGGCAGATCCGGCAAATCAAACCGTTATTTTCATAAATACCTAAGGGGGGGAGGAGTGTCTCTCATGAAAAATATTCTCATCGAGCTGGCCTATGAGTCTGATCTGCCCATCACGTCAAGGCCCAGGGTTGAGCTTTTCGACGAGCTGTCGTCGGCCTTATCCACGGAAGACTCCGTTCGCCTGAGCTCTCTGAAGTCATCGCGAGCCATCGAGTCGAAGGAGCTGATCGGTGCAAAAAATCAGATCATACGCATGGCGAAACTTGGCATTCTCGAGCTGAAGACGGCTCTTCTGTCCAACACGGGAGACGTGATACGCCTCGAGGACGGAGCCGTGAAATTGTCTGATTTGTCCGACGAGGATAAGCCCGTTGTTTTCGAAGTCGACTTCGTGGTGAGTATGTCCGAGTCGACCAAGAAAAAATTATCTGAGCGATCCGGAGTCGACTCATCGTTTGTCGTTTCCAACCAATACGTGGCCAAGACGGACCCGTCGTCAAAGTCCGACCTTCAAAGTGACTTCGATTCGGACCTTGTTTCGTCGTCAAAAGAGGACTCAAAATCAGACGCCCCGCCTTCGGAAAAAAATGACGCCGTATTCTCGTCCGACGAGATTCCTTCGATGGAAAGTCTCGACGGAGAGGTGCCGCGCCGAGATCTGGCCGAATCCCTGGAGACCGAGACCGGGCAAAAAGAACGCCTCGAGAGCATCCAACAAAAAGTTCGTCAGACGGCCCAAGTGATTCAGGCAAAATCTGAGATCCGTCTACGAAAGGTGGCCGCCTATACGCTCGGAATCCTCGCCACCATCATCGGCGTCGTCGTCGCGATCAAAACCACGCAAACCATCGACGACAAGGTGACATCCATCGAGCGTCAAATCAGCGAGCCGGCAGAGGGCCTGCGCGTCGTCAAGATGAGTGAGATTGAAGGCCTATACGCGACCATCGAAAAACTTAAAGCCGAGAAGATATCTCTTCTGAGGGAAGGTGACATGAGGGTCTCTTCTGAGAAGGCGAAGATGATGGAAGAGATGACGGCCAAGCGCGCCGAAATCGAGCGGGAGTCCTATGAAAAAGGAAGGACCGAGGCCGTCGGTCTTTCCGTATCTTTGAGAGAGCGAGTCGCCGCCATCGCAAAAAAACACGTCATCCTCACGGGAGGTTGTGAGGCGATCGGACGCGGCAACCGCATCGACCGAATTTATCTCGATGGCTACGGAGCACATGTGAAGTATTGGCTCGTGGATCCAACGGATGTTTCCGTGGCCGGAGTGGTCGCGACCAACGAAAAACTGATGGATATGAAAGACGGGGCCGTCGTCGAGGTTCGCTGCTACGGCGGAGAGTCTAAGATGACGCCGGCCGCCGAGATGCCGGTGAAGGGATCGGACGGTAAAAGCCACGCCGC
>JBIPOE010000221.1:0-3015 GCA_044379485.1 Catalimonadaceae bacterium | reverse complement strand
CAGCGATCCGCGGTTCGCATCGCCGTCCACGACTAACTGCAGCTCATCTTCCGCGCGAGTCACGGCCACGTACAGCAGCCGACGCTCGGCCTCTACGAGTACGTCGTGAGAATCTCCGAAGATGCGGAATAGTGGCCACGTGGGCCCGATCAGCGGAAAGGCACGCTCTCCCGCATCCACCAGAATCACAACCTGCGCCTGCTTGCCCTTGAACTGGTGCACGGTGGTGCCGCTCACGAGCTCCGTGACCTCGGGTGGAAGATCACGGCGTATCTCTTCCAGCCACTTTGCGCCAAGACCGGCTGGCTGACGCGTGCGCGTCAACAAGGCCACACTGCGTCCGTGCTCCACGTGGTGCGCCACCGTTCGACGTAAGGCTGCGATGCGCAGCGAAAGCTCTTGTTCACCGTCGAGCCGCGTAAAGTGCGCAATATTCGCCTCCTGAATACGCCCGTCATGCGAACGAAAGGGGCGTGCCGGTGTGCCCCGATCCTCCATTACCGCATTGCCGGCGGTGACGATGCGCCGCCCCGACCGGTAGTTGGTGCGCAGCGTGAGTTGCGACGCCCCTCGGAAGTGCGTTGCAAAGTTCTCGAAGTACGCGGTAGTCGCGCCGGCGAAACCGTTGATGGCCTGCCAGTCGTCGCCCACGCCCATTACCAGCAGCTGCCGGTTGACACCGCACATCGCTTTCACGAGACGCATGAACAACGGTGAGACGTCCTGAAACTCGTCGATCATGAGGTGTCGCAATCGACGCACATCGCCAGAGCGATCGCGCCGTTTCCATCCGGTCTGCCCATGCTCGATCTGCCGCGCCGCGACCAGTAGCACCTCTTGAAAGTCAATTAGCGCCCCCGACGCGATCTGCCGCTCGTACGCCAGGTAAATGCGCTCCGCGAGGTCGAGGAACAGGCGCTCGATGGCATCTGTGGCCTGATGCCGCGCCACGAACTGCGTCCGTGCTTCAGGGTCGAGTCCCTGATTGCGCATACGCATGACATACGAGGTCACCTCACGCAGGAACTCACGCCGCAGCGAGAGCTGCACCCGCTGCCACAACTGCTCGTCAGTGAGCGGCGCGAGCGCGAGCCCCACCGCCTGCAATCGCTGACGCCATCGCTGCTGCATCGCCTCACGCGTCTCCCCCACGCGGGGCGCCTCGAGTTCGAGGAATGTCTGTTTGCCGTCGAAGAGGTCGTCGAGGTCGGCTCGATCCACACTCCCAAACGACAGCACCAATTGGCGCGAACCTGCGAGAATGGTAAGGAGTGGCTTGCCAAGTCCGGCCGGGGCCTTTACGCCGCGTGCATACGTCGGTTGATAGCCATGCTCGAACAGAAAATCCCAAAGCCGCTTCTGCTCACGCGAATCCACCCACATGCCGTTCACCGTTTGCCACGAACTCCGTGATTCGTCGGCATCGTCGCGTGCCAGCGCAAGCATGAGCCGACGCAGTTGCCCACCAAACAGCGGGTTCGCCGCCTCCAGTACGGAGGTGATACCAGCCAGATGCTCGCGCAGGCGACTGTAGCCTTGATCATCCTCATCGTCTGTAAGGATTTCTCCTTGTGACCCCATCATCGATCGCGCCAGTGCGTGAAACGTCAGCACGTGCGGCACGCGGTCGCCAAGCTTCTCGAGTCGATCACGTATCTCGTCTGCGGCCTTGCGATTGAAGGCCAGCAGCAGGATACCGTCCGGATCAACGCCACGGTGCTCGATGAGATACGTCGCACGGAGGGCGAGCGCGCGCGTCTTACCCGCGCCGGCCCGCGCGGTGACCAGTAGATGGCTACCGTCGTGACGAATTACATCGGCCTGCTCGTCATCGGGGAGCACGGGTGATTCGTCGTACGCACGCTCCTCGAAGAATCGACGCACACCGTCGCGCGCCGCCTGCAGCGCCTCTAACTCCTCGCGGCGACGCCGTTCACGTTCGGCTTCTTCCTCGATTTGACGACGCTCGACCTCACGCCGTTGCTGCTCCTCTCGCACTGCGGCTTCGCGTGCGGCTACCAGTGTCTCCCAGCCACTCGGCTCACGTATGGCCCCGTCGGTCTCCTTCATCGCAGAGAAGAGTTTCTCGCAGTGCACGGCCCCCTTCATCGCAGCCGATGCGTCCTGACGCGTCACTGCGGCCAGAGCATGCTCGAGGTCGATCAGCAGCCCGGAGTACAGTTGCTGCAGTTCTTCACGCGCCGCGGGAGGCGCATCGTCTGGCAAGAGGAGAAGCACTGCCTCCGCCTGCGTGGCAACGAGGCGAACGCGATCGTCAGCCTGCTGTAAGACCAATCGAGTTAACAAATCCATTCTAGGGCACACACGTGGAGAGGTCGCACTTAGCCGCCGAGGCCGGCACGTGGGTCGGCCGGAACAATGTGATCGCGTGAGGTCTAAACTGCAGGCTAGCAGCCCCGACGGTAAGCTTCGCCGACCTGCTTAGCCCGAGTATGGCCCAGCCTACCCATCGATCGGGCTGATCCCAGAGGAGGCGCCACTGGGCTAGCCGTCACCGTCGGCAATAAAATCCTCGGCCGGCAAAAGCGTCACCGAGTCGAGTGCCACGTCGGCTCCAAGGAGAGCGAGGTCAAAGCCAAAGTACGCAATCTCCCCATCCGAACTGCCGGCTGGCGGATCCAGCACCTCAAACACGATGGCTGATGCGGGCATGGCTGCGACGCAGGCTGCCACCAGCTCGTTTTCACTATTGAATGTGTCGATGTCACCGCTCAGGAGCTCGACGAGTCGACGCTGGTATGCTGCCTGATCGTGGGGGAGGCTGGCTGGGTCGACGACAAAGGCCTCGCCAAGCCAGTCGATCACAAAACGTAGGTGTGGCGTGTGTGGAGCATCGAAGTCGATGCCCTCTTCCACGGATAACACCAATCGACCCGTCGACGGGCAGTGAAGAGACGGGATGCCGCCGGGAAATACGAGCGGTGCGAAGGAAGCGGGCATGGCGCGAGTCCGTGGTGAGGGGGCGGAGAGCAAGGCAATGATCCGTTCGTATCG
>JBIPOE010000188.1:0-3020 GCA_044379485.1 Catalimonadaceae bacterium | reverse complement strand
AAATTCAATTGAATTTGATTAAGAAGAAGAGAAAGTTCAGTGCTAGAAAAGTCCACACTAGTGCCTGGGAAAACTTGGATGGGGTCGAAAACCCGGGGGTCAAAAACCCGGTGGAAAAGTGGAATTCTTGTGAATGCGCACGAATTCAGCTGGCTTTAGGACATAAATCGAGTTGGGGCAAAGCACTAGTGCACTTATACCGTGGTCGCTGTCATCCCGAGGCGCAAAGGTCAAGGCGAGCGATGTCACTGCCCGTGTGCGCGCTGATGGACTCGTACTGCAACGTGTTCTCCACAGTCTTTGTTTTCATAGGCCCGATGCTACTGTCGCACATTCTGCGTGTTTATACCGCCACAGACGTCCTGCTCTGCAAGCCGTGAGATATTCTCCGCACTCTAGCCGGCGCCGAGAGACGCGCGGACAGCGCAACGCTTGCGCTCGCGCGAGCGCGAGCGTGCTCCTGCGAGCGCAAGCGTGCTCCTGCGAGCGCGCCCGCGCCCGCGCTGGCCGTCGCGCGGCCGACCGAGAGTGAGGTCGGAGTTTATTAAGGGCCCATAGCCTAATAAAAGCACCTTGCGTACACAAGTGTCCTGGTTTCGCGCTTTTTACATTTCACTTGCCGCCAGGAAATGATCAGCGAGCGCCTCTCGCTCGTGATGAAGCTCATCGACGACGACATTGACCAGGACATCGACTTCCACGAGCGACAGATCATGCAGCTTCGTGTGTGGTGCCTTGCGCACGCAGAGTTCCCACAGCCGCCGCGCGAGACCATTAAGGCCTTCAAGACCCGCATGAAGAACATGTGGATCTGCACGGCGAACGTCTGCGGTCTGCACTTCTGGGCCCGCCGTTTTCTGGTCCTGCAGTTGTGCCCGCCGCGCAATCTGGCAGAGGATGGCTTGGCGCTCGCTATGGGCTTGCATCCGCGCCTAGGTGCAGGATGTATCTTGTCGAAACTGAGCGTTGACGTCCTCGGTGTCGTGCTGAGGCACTTGAGCGCTGATGTCGAGGCGGACACGCAGGCAGCATTCGAGGCAAAGTACGCGCTATGGAAGTACTTTATCAACGTGAACATGAAATGCCATTCCAGTGTTTTATTTTACTTTAGGCTTTATTCGTCAGACATCGCGCAGTTCGAACGTGCGTGCTCTCTTTTCATGGCAGACACTGATAAAGACCCGATGTGGCGCATGCTGTTGCAGGACTAGTCACCGATGTTCGATCATCGTGCGCGCCTACGTTAGAGAGTACGAGGCGTGGATTCTGCGCCTTTAGGGTTCACTAATGGAATAAAATAGTATATAACAATGTCGGTTATAGAAAAAACTATGACAGCATGTGGAAGTAAGCGCGGCTACGAGGCAGACGTCTCAGACGTCTCAGACGTCTCAGAGGACGAAGACGACAAGTATGAGCAGCCGTCGAAAAAAACCAAGTGTGATCATTGCATAAAGCCTCGTTTCGGATCAGAGTATGATTTTTCTGAACACGGGGATTCCACGCAAGATAATATGTCAATAGCCTCGCGCACAAGGAGAGCAGAAACAGACACAGAGGTCGAGAGCGCATGTTCTGAAATCGAGCCGGAATCCACAGACAAGAGCGAGAGTCTTGGGAGCCACGACACTAGTGAATGCGAATCGGAATGTGTAAGCGAAACCCTGGGGAGCAGTGACACCCGAAGCAGTGACAGTTCTGAGGACTCTGGTAGCGACGGTTTCGACCATGAGGACTCTAGTAGCGACGATTTCGACCACAGTGTTCAGGGAGGCAATGGGGATGACGCCCTGAGCACCGCGTCTACTGTTTAGATGCGTCCTGAGACTTCAGTGACACGCAAGTGCCGTATTCATTAAACGATCTTTAAAGTTGAACACTTACGCAAGCGCGAGCGCGCCCGGGCCTTGCGTTGCAAAAAAGAAGGCCGCCGAAGCGCATGCGCCCGTGCACTGCGCATGCCTGTCGCGTCGACGCCAATGCCCACACTCGCGCCGACGCTCGCGCTCGCGCTCGCGCTCGCGCTCGCGGGCGCGCCGGGGGCTCCGCCCGCGCTGAATGCCCCGCCCGCGCTGAATGCCCCGCCCGCGCCGCAGGCTCTGTCGGCGCCGCAGGCTCTGTCGGCGCCGCAGGCTCTGTCGGCGCCGCAGGCTCTGTCGGCGCCGCAGGCTCTGTCCGCGCCGCAGGCTCCGCGCGCGTGCTCGGTGCATCTGGTGCGCGCGCGCCCGGCCTTCGTCCGCGGCGCGATGATGACGTTTCCGCTGCCGGGGACGCGCGCCGCGGGCGCCGCGGGCGCCACAGGCGCCGCAGGCGCCGCAGGCGTCGCGTGCTGCGCCAACCGCACCGGGAAGCAGGCGCGGACGCGACGTCTCGCGCGCGCTCGGGGTCCATGTCCGCTGCCGCGCGAGGGTCCGGTGCTGCTCGAGCCGCGGCCCGCGTACCCGCCTGACGCCGGCGGCCCCGGCGGCCCCGGCGGCCGCGGCGGCGCCGGCGCTGCAGGTGCTGCCGGGCTGGGCGAGCGCGCCAGCACGCTGCAGACGACGGCAGCAGTCTCGCTGGAGACCCCGTGCTCGTGCGACGACGTCTTCGACCTGGAGCGCCGGGTGGCGAAGCTGCAGGACCACAACCGCGAGATCACGCGCCGAACGCTGCGCGTCGAGCACATCATGTCAGAGCTCCTCGAGAGCTTGCAGAGTTCGGATGACGTCGCGCTGCTCGAGCGGCGCACGTGTTCCGCCGTCGTGTACAACGAGCAGCTCACGAGCTCGCGCCCGCTGCGGCTGCTGCGCGAGGAGCTGAAGCGGCTGCAGAAGAAGTGGTCAATTTGAGCAGCGGCTCTCGTCATCACATCGTCATCAAATCATCGTTACTGTGGCGGATGGCCCTTGTGCTGAAAAAAAGTCAAAAAAATGAACCAGCGCCGGCCCTTAAAACGGTTTTCAGGGCGTCCGGACCTTAAGTGCCCTCGATCCAATTCCCCGTCGTCGTCTTTCTTGATTTTCATTCTCTGATTATTTGCT
>JBIPOE010000197.1:0-3021 GCA_044379485.1 Catalimonadaceae bacterium | reverse complement strand
AGGTGGGTCTTTCTTGTGTAATGAATCCTATTGCAGTGGCTATAGGGTTTCGGCCAGAATGAGAAGTTCGGCTGATTCTTCAATGGAACATTTAGGTTTTAGATGTGTACAAAGCAAGTAGCGGCTTAAAAATTTTTAATTATAAAATAATGGTAAATATCCAATGGTAATATGACACAAAAAAGATACCTAGAACAGTTCATATGTTTGACTTTACTTCTTATAAATGTTGGTTTTATTGGCGCGCAACAGCATTCTAAAACGAAATTGAAAGTAATTTTTGCCGATGATTTTAGGAACGATAGCAAGTTATGGATTTCAGAATTTGAACAAGCTGAAACTTCTTCGATGAAAATCAGTCAGGGAAAATTGGATGTCATTGCTACTGCTGGCGGAACAGTATGGTACAAAAATAAATTGAAAGGAAATATTATGATAACCTACAACGCCACAGTGGTTAATGCAGGAGGGAAAAATGACCGAGTTTCTGATATGAATACTTTTTGGATGGCCAGTAATCCATCCTCTGAAAATAGTATTAATCAAAGCGGAAAATTCGAATCCTATGATAATCTTCATTTGTATTACGCCGGTATCGGAGGGCACGATAATGAAACCACTCGCTTCCGGAAATACACAGGCAAGGGACAAAAAGCCATTTTAAAAGAATACACGGACAAAGAACATTTGTTGGTTGGAAATCAAAAATATGCGATAAAAATAATTGTCAATAACGGACTCGTTCAATATTTTGTAAACGACAATTTGTTTTGGGAATACCAAGATGATGCCCCTTATAAGGAAGGTTATTTTGGTTTTCGGACTTATATAAGCCACCAAATTTATGAGGATTTCAAGGTGTTTCAATTACAATAGAATTTTTAGATTAATAAACATAGCATTTTACAAATGAAATCTAAAACACTAGTAACAGGCTCTATTTTTAGCTTCCTCATGTTAATCAATGTGGTCGTTGCAACACCACATTTGGTTGAGGAATTAGCTGTAAAAATAGAAAATAAAGATTCCATAGCTTTAGAAAATGCTTTTGTCAGGGTGATGAAAAATGCATCCGTAAAAACAGCAGACGATGCCGCTATTTTTGGCAAGAGAATTGTAGTTGTCTTGACTTCATTAGAATGTAAAAGTACAGCAGGAATAAAAACATTAAAAAGAGGAGAAATAATAGTTTTCAATCCAGAAGATTCCTATTCAATTCAAAAAGGAGGTTATTTTGAAGTTGCATTCAAGAAATCACATCCCGAGCCCAAAAGCCCAGAAGAATGGCTCGAACCACTAAAAAATAAAATTGTATATGAAGATGAATTGTATCGGGTTTTTGAAGAAAGACTTGATCCAGGTGATACCCGAGAGCTTCATAGTCATTCTCAACGCATTGTAGTTCGACTCAACAAAGTACAATTGACAGATCCTAGATTTAAACCCAACGGAGTTCCGGGAGAAGGAATTCAGATACCCAATACCGTAAAATTTGCAGAGCCAATGGTACACGTAGTTAAAAACTTAAGTACAGACACCCCACTTTTTAATATTATCATTGAATTTAAAACGACTATTTACAACAACCAAAAATAAAAAATGAAAAATAAATATATTTTAATACTCTGCATCGGACTTTTGTTTAGCTCTTTGGCATTTTGTTCGAATGTCAAATCGGCGAATCAGCTACACAAGGTCAATGCCACTGATAAAGAAATCCTAGTTTCAAACCAGACAGAACTAAACTCGGCAATTGCTACGGCAAGTCCGGGAAGTGTCATTGTAATGAAAGATGGGGTTTGGACCGATGTGGTCATAGATTTCAAGTCCATTTCCAGCAACACCGCACCCATAACATTGCGTGCCCAAACCCCAGGAAAAGTTATATTAAACGGAGGTTCAAAACTTATTTTTTCAAAACCCAATCTAGTTATTGATGGACTTTTGTTCCAGAAGGGAACCATTGCCAAAAAGGATGCAGCGGTAGTACTTTTTAATTCAGATAATTGTCGACTTACCAATTCGGCTATAATTGATTATAATCCAGCTGATTTCAATACGGAATATTATTGGGTACTTTTTAATGGAAGCCACAATAGAATGGATCATTGCTATTTTACTGGAAAAAGTAACAAGCAACCTGTCGTACAAAACGGGGAAGAAAACGCACGATACAATCAAGTAGACCGATGCTATATTAAGGACATTCCATACGTTGCCAAAGCGAATGGACGGGAGATATTAAGAATATTTGGTTATGGACATGCAGATCAACCCGGTGATGACGGAGCTTTCTTTACGGTAGAATACAATCTTTTTGATCATGCACACGGAGAAGGAACAGAAATTGTTTCCTTAAAATCGAATCATAATATCGTTCGTTACAACACAGTGATTGCTTCAAGAGGAGGATTAGTGGGACGTAGAGGGAAGTACAACACTTTCGAAGGGAATTTTATTTTTGGAAAAGGAGAAACTGGCACTTCAGGAATTCGAGTTGCTGGTCCTTATCAAAGAGTAATCAATAATTATGTTTCAGATGTTACTGAAGATGGATTGCGATTGATTGCTGGGGAGTATTATAAGAAAAGTTTAACAGGAAATTTTGCAGCCAAGAAGAAAAATTTACCCAAATACCTTCAGGTTCAAGAATGTTATTTTGCTCAAAATACCTTTGTTAATTGTGGAGAAAACGGAATAAACATAGGTTTCAATTATAAAAACCAGTGGCCTAGTTTGCAAATGGTGTTATTTCCTGAAAATAACCGGTTTGTCAATAATTTGGTTTACAACTGCAAAGGAAATGCCATTAATATAGAAGTGGTTGATAAAACGGCACCTTTGGACATATTTAATTTCAAGCCTAATTTTTTTGAGGGGAACCTGGTATTTGGACCACAAGTTTGCAATACTTCATTGCCTGCAGGAATAAAAAATATTGATCCCAAAATGAAATCAGGAAAAGACGGTTTGTACCGATTGGTATCCAAAAGTCCTGCCATCAATAGTGGAGCAGACTCG
>JBIPOE010000003.1:0-136162 GCA_044379485.1 Catalimonadaceae bacterium | reverse complement strand
TTCCAGGATTGAAAATCAGCTACTTACAAAATGGTATCGAGTGCTTTTTCGAATATTTATACGAAAATTATAACAACTTCTTCGAATATTTATATTTCTGAGAGGGTCAGCTGCAACTTGGGTTAAGCTAAAATATATTTCTCTGACAATTTGAGTAAGTATTGAAAAAAGAACTAAAAAATTCAAAAATCTATTAGCTGTTTAGATTCTGAAGCAGTCAAACACTTTAAAAAAGTTCAGTTGGCATATTTCATCGATAGTTTGTTTTGAATTCTCTCAAATGGACACCAAAAAAAACTCGTCATTGAAATGGACGAGTTTTTTACTTTTGAAAAAGCGAATATTTTATTAAAGTTATTCCTTTACGAATCTCAGAACTTTACCCTTCTTTGGCTTAACCAGGTAGATTCCTCTGTTCAATCCTGAAATATCAACCTTTTGAAGTCCTCCCTCTATTAGATCTACCCGCTTATCAACTTGTTGACCAAGAGAATTTATCAGTTCAACTTTATCGCCAAAAGGAATATTGCTTAGATAAATTTCTGCATTGGCTGGATTGGGAAACAAGCGTATAGTTTTGTCTAAAGTCGATATTATTTCTTTTTTGGTTGTAATAATTGGCCATTGTTCCTGTGCATCGTCCACAGCTGCTTGAATCTGACTAAGGTTTTCGCCTGCAACTACAGCAAAACCAACATGTAAGGTATCCCCGGGAGGAATGGTGTAAGGTCCTGATCCTATTACCATGGACACATCTTTTGGCGCAGATACACCAGCATTCCTTCTGTAAAGACCAGATGAAAGTCCTTTGTATTTTTCTTCATCTGAAAAGCCATCATAAACCCCAAAGGAATCAACAGCTGTGCCATCGTTATCAATGGCATAGTAGTTTGGATTGGCACCACCCAAAATAGCCACTCCTGCATACAATCCATCTGTATTTGTATTGTAGGTATAACCCATTTGATGAGCCTCACTCCATCCGGCTTTATCTTGTTGCCCATTTGCGGAAATATCGAAATCACCAAAATATCCTATATGGAAATTGGTCAATGGAGTTGTATTTTTATTTCTAATTGAATACCTGAAAATCACATAATTGCTATCACCCAGAGAGGTTAGAACATAGGATCTTTGCCAGATATCAATGTTAGATGCTGATGCAGCTGCATTAAAATCAGACATGGTATTGTTATATTCAAAAACATTGGCTGGCCCCCCAATTTCCTTAACAAATGAAATATTTCTATAATCATTGTCGTGAACGGCAGTGGCGCCGGTAGTGGTATTTCGGACTGTGCTGGCAATTTTTGTAGCCGAAGTTCCCGTAATTAATCCCAACTCATACAGTGTTTGTCTTTTCTTGTGTTTAAAACCCAATCCTTCAGTGGAACCATCATCATTAAAACCGATTCTACCTTTTGAGGTAATTGTTGTACTAATATTGTTTTTCTCCACATTTAGATATGTAGGATTCAATAAAATTGAAGAATGCTCAAAATCAGAATAAGCGCCATCGGTATAGGTCATCCTGATATCTATTGCTCTATCTGTGGGTAGATTTAGCTTTAGAAAAATTTTATACGGCTTGCCATTACTATTTTTGATTTGATCTGTCGTCATCTCACCCAAAACTACTTCCTGGGTTGATGCCACCTGTGTAACATAGGTTGAATTTCCCCCTGTTACAACTGAAAATCTAACTTTAAGATTGGCTGTGGAGGCTTGAAGATAATTAATAAATTCTCCTGTAATATACAACGTATCACCCGGTTGAAACAAGTCATTGTTGTTGTCTGTTACATTAATTTTTAAATTTTTCAGTCCTGGGGTTTGTTCAACGACAGCCCGGTAAGCATTCACAATTCCTTTTCCAAGCTTTCCAAACAAACTTGATTGCGTATTGCCAGCCACAGTGTATACATTGTCAGCTGTTACCCTGATTCTTTGTGCAATTTGATCCGGCGATAGGGATGGGAAATGAGATTTTACCAAGGCCGCCACACCAGCAACCACTGGTGAGGCCATTGAAGTTCCATCGGAATTTTGATAGGCATTGTTAAAATAGGTACTCATGATACCAACCCCTGGTGCCCCCACTCTTACTTTATAGTTATAATTTGTAAAGTCTGCTCTTCTATTGTTGGCACCTAATGCACACACAGCAAGTACATGTTCATAATAAGCAGGGTAGAAAAGGTTTGGTGAATTGTCATTTCCAGCAGCAGCCACTACCAAACAGTTAAAAGTTAAAGTTGCATCCGTTATCACTTCTTGTTCAAAAACCGAGAAGCCTCCTTCTCCTCCCCAACTGCAATTGATAACATCAGCACCATGACTTGCTCCATATTCGATGGCTTCATAACCGAAATAAATACTTCCACCACCATTATCCGGAGCACATTTTAGTGGAAGAATTTTACAATTGAATGCTATTCCAGCAATTCCTTTTCCATTATTTGCTCTTGCAGCTGAAATTCCAGCCACATGGGTGCCGTGGCTAGCTCCAACCTGGGCCACATTTGCATCGTTATCTCCTGGGAATCCTGCTATAAAAGTAGGCCCGCAAAAATCCCATCCTCTGTTGTTGTCAATTTTACCATCGTTGTTGTCATCAATGCCATTTATTGGTTCACTTGGATCAATATAAATTTGCGAAGCCAAATCTTCATGATTGGTTTGGACACCAGAATCGCAAATTCCAACAACTACATTGGTATCGCCCTGGGTTATATCCCATGCCTGATAGGCCTGAATGCTATCCAGATAATATTGCTGATTCCTCCTCGGATCATTTGGAATCAAACAAGTTTGTCTGATGTATTTTGGTTCAGCATATTCGAACAAACCAGTGTTCATTGCCACTCTGGCAGCCTCGGATTCAGAAATATCGGCCCGATAACTTAATTGATAAATCAAGGTCATGTCAGGAATAACCTCTCCGGTAAAATGATATTTCGCTTTTGGAACTTCTCTAAACGGAAATCTTGAAAAAAACTGATCCAAATTGATTTCACCAAAAAAGGATTGCGCCTTAGTGTGACTAAAAGATTTGCTTGAAAGCATTGCCCTGAATTCAGGTTTTACTCTCACCATTAATGTTTTGGGCCAGGTTTTGAGCTTGGCGTTTACATTGGTCCCTTTTTCCCTGTTTCCGGCAAAAGCCAGAGAAAAAATAAATAGATTAGATATGCTTAGTAGCAGGTAAAATTTTGATCGCATCTTGAAAAACAGAATATTATCTTGAAAAACAAATAAAATACCAAATCGGCAAAAATGTTTTGTTTTTAGGCCAAAACGATAAAAAAATTAGAATCTATCGAAGTGGTCCATTTTCCCTTTTTTTGTGAAGAAAATCCAAACTCCAGCTTCTTTGTCATCTAAATAATTAGAAATCAACCTGATAGGCGATCCTTTCTTTTCAAAATAGGAAATGAACTGCCCATCTTTTTTTCCGAATCTGTAACTTCCTTCTTCTTCAATTAGGCCAGATGAAAACCAGTTTTTCGATTTACCGTCTGGAAGTCCATCAACATAATATACCAATTGGTTTAAAACTTCGTTTTCGAAAAATGTTAACCAAATGCCCTGATAAACACCTTTTTCATATCTCCCTTTTCTGTTTAACTTTCCATTGGGGTGGAAATAAAAGGCCGAATCCTCCTGTAAATCATCAACCCAATATTCAATTCCTGAAAGAAGACCATTTGGGTAATAGGAAAAAGATTTGCCATTGAGTTCATCATTTTTATACAACTCTTTGGCCATTATTTTACCGTCGGGATAATAAAACAACCATTCGCCTTCTTTAAGACCATTGATAATTTCACCTTTTGAAAGCGATTTATCTTTTCCATTTTGTGCAAAACAAATTTGTGCAAAAAGGATGATAGAGAGGCCGCAAACCAAGCAATAAAATTGTTTTAAAATTCTCATTATTAAAGCCTTATAAAAATTTAAAATTGTTCAACATTCTCAAAATGGACGTACTCCTTTTGCGTAGGTTTTGGCAAAATAATCAGTAGAAAGAAGATTTTCTGTAACCCCCAAACGAGAGGAGGTGTGAATAAATTTGATTTCTCCTTTTTTATCTACTTCAGTTACCAGTCCAACATGGGTAATACCTTTTCCCATTTTTCTATCTGAAAAAAAAACCAGATCGCCTGGGCGTAAATTTTTTTTCTCAATTGGTTTTCCAATTTGGCTTTGAAGGCCAGAATTCCTTGGAATTTTCAAACCAGCACTTTCAAAGGAAATCATCATTAGGGCAGAACAATCAATTCCGAACTTGTTCATGCCTCCATCTCTGTGCGGTGTTCCCCGATAAGATCTGGCAGTTTTTATAATTTTTTCAACCTCTTTGCTGGTATAAGCTACTGATTCTGAACTTGTTTTTGACTTGCCTTTTCCAAAAAGTCTGGCCAGCCAACCAACTTTGGCCCGACTCCCGGAGGCTGAACCCGATTTACCTCCCTTGCAAGCCTCAAAGATCAAAATCAAAACCACAAAAACGAAAATCAATGGAACTAAGGCCTTCAATTTCGCCACAGCCATTTTCAACCGAATTTCAATTTTTTTGACCAATTTAAATACTTGATTCAGAGTTAGACAAGGGCTCAAACTTAAAGTAAGATTACAAAAAGAACAATGAAAAAATTGAAATTTTCTTTTTTATCATAAACCCTTAGAAAACAATAGCTGAATAAATATTATTTCTGATTTATTTGGAAAATTTATCAATTAAAATTTGGCTCAGAAAGTTCCAGATTCAGAAAATAAGCTCAATTTTGACACTTGAAAAAATTAGAAAATTCAAGTTTTAAGGTTCTACCAGTTTTTATGACATCCACATTTAGGTATTTACAATGCCTGGCTTTATTAGTTTTGATGGTATTTGGTAGTTGTAAAAAAGACGAAACTGTAAGTACTCCTGTTTTTGATTCAGCTAAACAAGCAGCCATTGATGATACCTTGTTGATAAATTATTTTAAAAATAATCCAACTGATAGTGGAGCCACTAAAACCAGTTCCGGATTGTATTACCGGATTACCAAATCTTTGCCAGCTTCGATTTTGGCTGATTCTAAAAAGCTTGACTCGGTAACAATAAAAATTGGGAGGACAGTATTTGTAAGATATAAATTAAGTTTGCTCAATGACACCAACTTGGTGGAAAGCAATTTTGAAAACGCCGAGGCTTTTAGATTCTTTCCTGGTTCTTCCAGTGTCATTTCCGCCTGGCAGGAAGGAATTCCTTTATTTAAAAGTGGCGAGGAAGGTTACCTTTATTTACCTTCCAGATTGGGTTATAAAAACGTTGCACAAAGTAAATTTCCAGCCAATACCTGTTTGAAATTTTTTATTCGGATTACAAATGTTGAACGTTAGCAAAAGTTTTCGTAAAATTGAATTTGGAAATCAAAAAATAAATAGGCTATCTTTGAAATAACAAAGTTCACAGACAATGGAAGAAGAATTTAAATCACATTCTAAAATTCTTACCGAACAGCTGGCCAGGTTGTGCACCATGCGTCTTGTTTTGGAAACCAAGCATCAGATTTTACTTTCCCGCTCTATTTTTCTTTCTCGTTTTATTAAAATAGCTGCCTTGGAGCATGTTAAAGATTTTCCAGAGATAGAAAATGCCAGAAAGCTGCTATCGATGACTTTGCCCAATTTCGAAATCTCAAAAATCAAACCTAGTTGGGATCAATTTAGAAAAGAAGGAAACAGATTTAATGAGGGAAACACAAACTGATTCAGTTAGTATTCCCGTTTAAAACTATTTCAGTCTTTTTTCGGTTTTCCAGTTTCTAAAACAAATCAATCACTAGTATGCTCGGACTGGAATTTTCTGATTTCAAACCAATTTTAAAAAACAAAAAAGCCGACTTTGAGGACCTTCTAAAGATCTTTTTACAGCTTTTAAATATCGCATCCGGAGATGTTGGACAAGCAATGGCATGGCTAACCAGTTTAGATAAACAACATGGTTTAACAGGAAAGGATTATGGAATTGGGGATTTTTATGAGGATCTGAAAGCCAAGGGTTATATAGAAGAAAAACAAGGTGTAGGCGGAATAGGCATGACACCAAAAGCGGAAGGTGCAATTAGAAAAAAAGCATTGGAGGATGTTTTTGGAAAACTAAAAAAAGCAACTGGTGGCAATCACCAAACAAGAAAAACAGGCAGAGGGGATGAATCTACTACAGAAACCAGAAATTATGCCTTTGGAGATTCACCGGAAAACATTGTGTTTGCAGAATCAATTCGAAATGCCCAGATAAACAATGGTTTAGACGATTTCGTTTTAACGGAAAACGATCTGGAAATCAGAGAATCGGAATATAAGGCACAAACTTCCACAGTTTTAATGATCGATATTTCCCATTCCATGATTTTGTATGGGGAGGATAGAATAACACCCGCAAAGCGTGTTGCCATGGCTTTGGCCGAACTTATAACAACCAGATTTCCTAAAGATACACTTGATATTCTGGTTTTTGGAAATGATGCCTGGCAAGTTCAAATTAAAGATTTACCTTATTTACAAGTTGGTCCTTATCATACCAATACTGTTGCCGGATTGGAGTTGGCCATGGATCTTTTGAGGAGAAAGAAGAATAAAAATAAGCAGATTTTCATGATAACAGATGGAAAACCAACCTGCTTAAAAGAAGGAATTCGCTACTACAAAAATAGTTTTGGACTGGACCCAAAAATATTAAAAAAGACCTTGAATCTGGCAGCACAATGCCGCAAACTTCAGATTCCAATTACAACTTTTATGATTGCTTCAGACCCTTATTTACAAGAGTTTGTGCGAGATTTTACAGCCACAAATCATGGTCGTGCTTATTATTCCGGTTTGGATGGTTTAGGTGACTTTGTTTTTGAAGATTATCAAAAAAACAGGCGAAAAAGAGTATAGCCTTACACGCAGATTTTCTGTTTGTTCCACAAATATTTATTGAGACTTACATCATATTGTGGATACCTGTGCGTTTTACTAACTTGCTGCCGTATTATGAATCTTTTTCAATTAACAGGTGTATCTATGAAATCCAGTCAAAAACCTCCGAAATGGCTTTTGTTCCTGTGGGCTGGGATCATTGCTTTTCCTACATTGCCTATGGCGCAATACAGGACCGACTCTTTGATAACCAATGGTTTGCCACATATACATGAAGCACATGAGTTAGAGTTAGACAACCATTCCAATATCGACGTTGATACTTTATATGCCAAGATTGTACCTTCTATTGATATGGAGACAATTGAGGACCGTGCATCTTGTCTGGACCTTGATATGCCTTTGGTAATCAACAAAACAGTATGTGGATTCATTCATTTTTTTGCAGTTAGAAAACGAAATTATACCCAAACCATGCTTGAAAGGAAGAATTATTACTTCCCTATTTTTGAATACTATTTAAAAAAGCATCAAATGCCTGATGCTTTAAAATACCTTTCAATTGTAGAATCAGGCTTAAACTTTAAAGCAAGGTCAAAAGCTGGTGCAGTTGGTTTATGGCAATTTATGCCTGGAACCGGATCGGACTTCTATCTGTCTAACAACCAGTTTATTGACGAGAGGCAAAATCCTTATTTGGCAACTGAAGCAGCCTGTAAATTTTTAAAATATTTACATAGCATGTTCAACGATTGGGAACTGGCCCTGGCTGCTTACAATTGTGGGCCAGGAAATGTAATGAAAGCCATGCGAAAATCAGGAAGAAGAGGCTTTTGGGATATTTACAATTTTCTTCCTCAGGAAACCAGATCCTATGTGCCTCAATTTCATGCAGTTGTTTACACTATGAACTTTGCTGAGGAGCACAATATCAAGGCAGATTTAGATAGTATGTTGATCACCGCTGCATTAGATACCTTTCAGATTCAGAAGTCTTTTGACATTATTAAATTGGAAACAATTCTCGGCCTGCCAAAGCAATCGCTACATCAGCATAATCCAAGTTTGAAATCAAGAGTTTATCCTTCCACAAGCAGTTTCCCATTATTGGTTCCGGTTTCTCACTCTCTTTTTCTGGTTTCAAATCTGGATCGATTTATTGATTCAGCGGCAGTAACCCAAATCTCTGAAAATCAGGAAAAAAGAGGTCGAAAGACAGATAAAAATACCAAATACTATTTTGCGAAGAAAGGAGAAAAGCTACAAAATATTGCTAATCAGTTTTCTGTTGAAGTTTTAGCACTTCAAAAATGGAATGGTTTAAAATCGGACAAAATAAAAAAATCCACTCGTCTTAAAATTTATTTACCAATTGTAAAACCAGAGGAAGTTGTTGCCTCTGTTTCACCAAAGAGATATACAGTTACAACCACAACAGGTCTTCAGTCAACAGAATCTGATAAAGTAGCTGAAACCCATGTGGTGAACAAAGGGGAAAAGTTGTATCAGGTTGCAGTGCGCTATGGTTTAACAACTTCGACGATTAAAAAACTGAATCATTTACCAAGTTCAAAAATTAATGAAGGACAAATTTTAAATTTGAGAAAAGAAAAGGAACAGACTCAAGTTCAAATAATTGCTGACGAAACTGAAGAAATACAAAAACCACTTGAAGGAGAAAACAAAACTGATGTCAAAGAATATGTTGTTAAGAAAGGGGATCGTCTTTTTGCAATTGCCAAAAGCAATGGCCTTTCAATAGATCAATTAAGAGATTGGAATAACCTGAAAACTGATCAGGTAAAATTGGGACAAACTTTGAAAATATCCCCAAATGAAGTGGCTTGCCAGGAGAATAAAGAGGTTGCGGTTGAAACTGCAATTCAGAAATCTGATCTTGAAACCGAAAAAATAATTGCCAAATCAAATAAAGTTAAAAAACAGAAACCAACTGAAATTGAGCTTCCTAAAACGTATTTGGTTCAAAAGGGAGATACACTTTATTCCATTACAAAAAAGTTTACAAAGCTTAGTATCAAAGACTTAATCCGACTTAATAATTTAAAAACCAAAAATATCAAACCAGGTCAGCAATTGATTGTTGGTTAGATTATTTCTTCCTTGTTTGTTTCAGAATTCCGCTACTTTTGCGGCTTAATACCACCAAATTAGTAATACTAAATGGCTTCTTATATAGAACCTGCTCCAATTAAGGACAAAGAAAATCCGTTCGAATCTATGATGTCCCGTTTCGATGTGGCAGCCCAGATTTTAGGACTTGATCCTTCAACTTATAACGTACTTAAAACACCAACCAAGCAAGTAATTGTTGCGCTGCCTATTACCATGGATAGTGGGCAAGTACGTGTTTTTGAGGGTTATAGAGTTATTCATTCCAACATTTTGGGACCTTCTAAAGGAGGAATCCGATATGCAATGGATGTAAATATTGACGAGGTAAAAGCACTTGCTGCCTGGATGACATGGAAATGTGCTGTTGTTGACATTCCGTATGGTGGTGCAAAAGGTGGCATTACCTGCGATCCAAGAAGCATGTCAGCTGGTGAAATAGAGCGACTTACAAGAGCTTATACCATGGCATTGCTTGATGTTTTTGGTCCTGATAAAGATATACCAGCTCCGGATATGGGCACAAGCCAAAGAGAAATGGCTTGGTTAATGGATGAATATTCCAAAGCTCACGGCACTACGATTACCGCAGTTGTAACTGGAAAACCATTGGTTCTTGGTGGATCTGTTGGTAGGGTTGAAGCAACAGGTAGAGGCGTAATGGTTTCTGCATTTGCAGCCATGGAAAAATTGAAAATCAATCCATTTAAAGCTACTTGTGCTGTTCAAGGTTTTGGAAATGTAGGTTCTATTTCAGCCAAACTTTTGCATGAAAGAGGCGTAAAAATCTTAGGTATTAGCGACGTTTCCGGAGCCTATTTCAATGAGAATGGAATTAACATTGAAGAAGCAATCGCTTATCGTGATGCCAACAATATGTCCATGGAGGGCTACAAAAATGCCCAAACGATAACAAATGAGGAGCTTTTGGCTCTTGAAGTTGATGTATTGGTTCCCGCAGCAAAAGAAGATGTAATTACCCATGAAAATGTAAATAGTCTTCGTTGCAAATTAATTGTGGAAGGCGCCAATGGGCCAACTTCTGCAAAAGCCGATGCAGTTATTCAGGAAAAAGGAATTATGGCAGTTCCCGATATCTTGGCGAATTCTGGTGGTGTAACTGTTTCATATTTCGAGTGGGTTCAAAACCGATTGGGTTACAAATGGGGCCTGGACAGGGTCCAAAGAAGAAGCGACAGAATTTTGAAAGACGCTTTTGACAAAGTTTATAATACAGCGCAAAAGCATAATACAACTTTAAGGATTGGCGCTTATATAGTTGCCATTGATAAAGTGGCTCAGACCTATAAATTTAGAGGCGGGTTTTAAAATCAAATAATATCAACAAAAAAGCTCCGGGTAATTCCGGGGCTTTTTTGTTTTCTGACAAATGGTTTTTTTTGTCCACATTCGAACTTTCAAATTGTAAACATGCTTCCAATTTTTATAGGTGCAGACCACGCCGGATTTATCCTAAAAGAATACATCAAAACAAGACTGAATGACAATGCCTTTTCATTTGAAGATGTTGGTTGTTATACCCAGGAATCAGTGGATTACCCGAATTTTGCAGAAAAGGTAAGTCTTGCCATTCAGGAAAAGAAAGCTGAACTCGGCATATTGGTTTGTGGTAGTGGAGAAGGCATGGTGATTGCAGCCAATAAGTTTTCAGGTATTCGTGCTGGTTTGGCCTGGAATACAGAAGTTGCAGCTTTGCTAAGACAACACAATGATGCCCAAATCATTTGCCTTGGTTCCAGATTTACAGCCTCGGAATATGCCTGGAAAATGGTTGAAGCATTTTTAAATGCCAAATTTGAAGGAGGAAATCATGCCAGAAGAGTGGAACTGGTTAATACATTTTGTTAATCTGAAAGATTGAGATGATAATTATCCTTGCTGGGGCCACAGGTTTAGTTGGAGGAAAAATCCTTGATTTATTACTCAAATATCCTGAAATAGAATCAATTACCGCATTTGCCCGAAAAAAGCAGGAAATTTCAAATCCAAAACTAAGCTGGGTAATTGGAGATTTACCTCCTGAATCCATTCCAAAAGCCGATGCCTTAATTATGGCTATTGGAACAACCATTGCAAAAGCTGGAAGCAAGGGAGCATTTTTTCAAACTGATGTTGAAATTCCATACAAGTTAGCAGTTTTGACAAAAAACGCCGGCGTTTCGCAAGTTTTAAATGTGTCTGCCAAAGGGGCAAATTTAAAATCTTCTATTTTTTACAATCGGGCAAAAGCCGAACTTGAGAAAAGGTTAATTGATTTGAATTTCAATAAGACAATAATCATTAGACCATCGCTTTTATTGGGCGAAAGGAAAGAAAACCGGCCTGGTGAAAAAATTGGACAATGGATTTTTAGAAATCTGAATTTTTTGTTTCCAAAATCAATTCAGGCAGTTTCTGCAGAAGCGGTTGCTATGACAATTGTGAGGGCATTACTTTCAAAAAATCAGGGCCTACGTATTATTGAAAACCAGGAAATTTTTTCTTAAGCTTTTTCTAAAGTCAATACTTGGCTCACTAACATGGTTTTCCATTAGTTTTACGGTCTTTTTGAACTTTATATGACCACTTTTAAGGCAATAGCTTTTCGAATTTCATTAATTTCTATTTCTGTTTTTTTAAATTTTTGCTCTTCTAAAAAACCTTTTTTTGCCACAGCTCCGCCTGCATCGTATCAAACAGCAGTTCAGCGAATTAAGGAGACTTCAACCCTTAATATTCCAATAGAAATCTCCTTAAATGATGTTGAAAAAAAAATAAATGAACAGCTTGGGCAGGTTCTTTTTGAGGATAATTCTCTGGACAACAATGGAGGTGATAATCTGATTATAAAAGTATCAAAAAGGCAGCCCTTGGCCATTGAAGCAAAAGGAGGAAATCTTTTTAACATCAAAGTTCCGGTAAATATTTATGCGAAAGCAGGTTGGAAAGTTGAAAAATTCGGCCTTTCAGTTTCTAAATATGAAGATACACAGTTTGATCTCGATTTGAGTTTTCTTACCAGATTGAGCATTGATCAAGCATGGAAAATCAATACTTCCACAACTCCGAATGGCTATAAATGGGTGAGTGAACCCAAGGTTAAAATCGGTTTTTTTGAATTGCCAATTACCTCAATTATTGAAAAAATAATGGATCGGGAATTGCCCAATGTGGTAAAAACTGTTGATAATGAGGTAGGTAAAATAAATCTTAAACCTCAGGTTGAAACGGCTTGGAAAGCTGTTCAGGAACCTTTTTTAATAAATGAGGCATACCAGGCCTGGTTAAAAGTTACACCTCAGGATATTCTGATGACACCAATCACCAATAAAGGCAGAAATGTAAGAGTAGGCATTGGCATGACTGCTGTAACCGAAACTTTTCTTGGAAACAAACCAACAAATGCGGTGATGGCTAACCTTCCAGACTTGAAAATTCAGAATAAACTAGATGAAAAATTTGAGGTTGGAATGATAACTGAGATTCCATTCCCAACCCTAAAAAAAATAGCAATGGATCAAACAGGTGGCAAAACTTATGAATTTAATGAAGGCAGATATAAAATCACAGTTGTTGATATTGATATTTATGGGCAGGGTGATGAAATAATTGTAGCCACAAACTTGATTGGAGCGTTAAATGGAAAGGTTTATTTAAAAGGGAAACCGTTTTACGATGCACCATCTACCAGTATTAAAATTAAAGGTCTTGATTTTGAGCTGGATACAAAAAATAAACTTGCCAAAACTGCCAATTGGTTGGCCCATGGAAAGTTCCTGAAATTGATGGAGCCGTATTTTTCAATTTCAGTGGCAAGCCAACTTGAAGAAGGCAAAAAAATGATTCAGGAAAATCTGGCGGGCAATAAAATGAATAAAAATATCAACCTGAATGGAAAGCTAAATGAGCTTAGTCCCCAATCAATTTTGGTTACACCTCTTGGAATTCAGGCAGTTATATTGGCAAAAGGCAAAATAGAGGTAATGGTTGCTGGCTTTTAGGCAACGGCTTTAATAGGAATAGAAAGATCTATTGTCAGATATTTTTTGATTCGATTAAAAGCCAGCAATTCTTCTTTTCGAACAATTCCATCTGCCTCAATTATTTCCTCCAAATCCGACATTACGCTTTTCCTTTCTGTTTCTGAAAGTTGTACCTCAGACATATAATTTTCCAGGTACATGAGAACCGAATCAAAGGGCAGGCGCATGAAATTTTGATAGACATCATCAATGAACTCATTGGTGTTCATGCCATTAAATGCCGGATTCTTTTTTAATTTTGAAACTATCAAATCAGCTTCAATAATGGAGAAATCTTTATCCGACAGTGCCACATACAAATACAAATAAACAATTACAGGATTTTCCATAGGTTTTATATGTTTATTAAAAATAATTTGAAACTCTTAGATTTTTTCTGTGCTATTTGGAAATCATATTCATCTGTAAGATTTGCCGCGAATGGGTAAGCCTTGTTATGAATGTGTTTCTGACATTGTATCAGAATCAAAGCCTCAGACGAAAGTTTTTATTTTGAGTTTCGCCAACCTCAAAAATATTTTAAAAAGCCTTTGGAGATCTTTTCCAATCCAGCTTTTGCTCATGAATCTGAAGAAAAATCAGGTAATTATACTATTTTGGATTTTACTTTTTGGGTTTATTCTTATGGATTGGGGCAAACTATTTGGCATTCCCTACCTATTTCTGGACCCTGAATACCAAGGAAAGGTAAATGGAAGAAGCCTGTTTATACTTGGCCTGGGTTTTGGTATTTTTAATGCCTCCTTTCAAATAACCTGTTATATTCTTGATTCAGAACGGTTTATATTTTTATCTGGCTTTAAAAATGCAATTTTTAGATTTTTATTCAACAATAGTATTCTTCCATTTTTTTACATCCTTATCTTTTGTTGGCAATTCTGGCATTTCCAGGTTGAAAGAGGATTGGAAGAACCTTTTGAGGCAGCGTTAGAAGCCCTTGCTTTTGTTGGAGGTTTTCTTTGGGTTCAGTTTTTTGCTATTTTTTATTTTAGGGTTGTTCAAAGTAAACAAATGATCCGCCTGACTAAACTATTGGATGGGAAACTACGAAACCTAAGCTTTTACAGACTTTCTCTGTGGAAAAGAATGCGAACCTTTCGAGGATCGGGGCAAAGAATTGGTCATTTTATATCTCCGAATTTCTCAATTCATGAAGCCAAAAATCAAATAATACCCGTAAAGATTCAAATGAGCCAGGAGGTTTTTAGCTCCAATCACTTATCGGCAGTTATGCTGGAATTGGTTACCATAATTCTCTTGCTGGTTCTCGGTATTTTTAGTGGGTCAGCAATTTTTCAGATACCTGCCGGAGCCAGCATTTTCCTCTTTTTTGGTTTTATTTTAATGATTATTGGGGCCATCAGTTTCTGGCTTAGGGGTTGGAGTATTTCAATTTTTTTAGGTTTTGCCTTTGTTATAAACATACTTTTTTCACTTGGTATTTTGAATCGCACTTATCAGGCATTTGGGATAAATTATGGAAAAACAGTTGAATATAGCAATTCCAGAATCCGGGCAATGGCAGATGACAAAAACTATACTTCTGATTCTCTGGCAACCATTCAAATATTAAACCGCTGGAAGGCCAAAACTGGTCTTCAAAAACCCAAAATGCTTTTTGTATGTACAAGTGGAGGTGGAATACGATCTGCAACTTGGACAATGCGCACACTTCAATTTGTGGATAGTGTCTTGAATAGCAAGTTGATAGACAATACAGTATTGATAACTGGGGCATCGGGTGGATTGCTTGGTGCAGCATATTTCAGGGAACTTTTTTTACAAAGTAAAATCACTCCTTCTCTTGACTATTTTGAAAGAAAATATATTGATAATATGTCTAAAGACATCCTAAATCCTGTAGTTTTTTCACTGATAACCAATGATATAGTTGTACGGCTTAAAAAATACAATGATGGAAAATATGAATACAATGCCGATAGGGGTTTGGTTTTCGAACAAACGTTAAATCAGAATCTGAATAATGCTCTTAACAAAAGCTTGTACCATTACAAAAATCCTGAGCGTGAGGCGATTATCCCAATGATGTTTGTCTCCCCAGTTATCGTCAATGACGGAAGGAAACTTTATATTTCGCCTCAACCTATTTCTTATATGACATGGGAGAAAACAGATCACAATTGCACACCTGCTTTTAAACTTGTAAAAGGAATTGAAATGACGCGGTTCTTTGATAAATGTGATGCCATGCGTTTGAATTTTTCCTCAGCGTTACGGATGAATGCAACTTTTCCATACATAACACCAAATGTGACACTGCCTACGCAGCCATCTATTGAGGTTATGGATGGTGGACTTAGCGATAACTTTGGTGTGAGCGATGCCTTAAAATTTATTCATACATTTAAAGCTTGGATTGAAAATGAAACTTCCGGGACAGTTTTAATCTGTATAAGGGATACACCGAAAGAAAAACCTTTCAAAAAGAGAAATAACGATTCATGGTTTTCAAGGTTGGTAAATCCAGTTGGTTCAGTCTATGCAAATTGGGCTAGAAATCAGGATCATAACAATGACATGCAAGAGGAATTTCTCACTTCCGCATTGAAGGTACCGATGGAGGTAGTTACTTTTCAATATTTGTCCCAAACAGATTTACTACAACATCCGGAAGAAGGAAAAAATGAAGAAAGGGCTTCCTTGTCCTGGCACCTCACCACTTTTGAAAAGCAAAGTATAGAGTCTTCCATTTTAAATTCGGAAAATGCAAAAGCCATAGCCCGATTGAAAAAGATTGTTTTGACACCAGATTCCGCAGACATAAAATGGACCGCTTTTTAAGTAAAGAACCAACAATTGAAGTTGGTTGCGATGAGGCGGGAAGGGGTCCTTTGGCTGGTCCAGTAGTGGCAGCTGCAGTAATTTTACCCAGAGATTTTAAACTAGATGGACTAAATGATTCTAAAAAAATTAAAGAAACCCTTAGGCTTAAACTGGAAATTGAGATAAAGAATCAGGCAATAAACTGGGCGGTCGCATCCTGTTCTCCAGAGGAAATAGATGAGTTTAATATATTAAATGCTTCCATTTTGGCCATGCATAGGGCTATAGACCAACTGATTGTAAAGCCAGAACTGATATTGGTAGATGGAAGCCGATTTAAAAACTATCCTTTTATTCCGCACCAATGTATAGTAAAAGGTGATGGAAAGGTCGCAAGTATTGCAGCTGCCTCAATTTTGGCAAAATCAGAAAGAGATAGGATAATGAGGCAATTGGCTAAGCAATTTCCCGGATATGGGTGGGAAAGGAATATGGCTTATCCTACTTTGGAACATCGATTGGCATTGGAGACTCTAGGCCAGACAGAGGTTCATAGAAAGAGTTTTGTAGTGAAGTCAATTTTTCAACCAGTTGGTTGAAAACAAAAAAAGCCGCTCTAAGCGGCTTTTTTTGTTTTTAGTGAGAAACTAATTACAGCCCATTGAGCCAATGCCATTTTCTTCTATAAAACTGCCATCAAAAATACCGTTGTCGTCATCTTCATCTTCATCGTTGTTATCATCATCCTGATTGGTGATAAAATTACCGAAGGTTAAATATTTTCCATTAAATGTAATACTTCCTCCAGAAACATTTAATGATCCTGATTTAGCAAAACTAATTTTTTCATTTTTAAAATCTATATAGTAGGCGAATCCCTTCTTCTTGAAATCATTTTCATCATCAGTCGAACTTTGTCCTTCAAATATATCAACCCAATTAAGTATCGGATAGGTTCCTTGTGCTTTTTTATCGTAGACAAAGTAGACACCAATACCTCCAAATAGATCTGCTGGATTTGCATTGGAGTCCTCACCATCATCGTCATTATCGTCATTTCCTCCTGTATTTTCGCCACTTAGAAAATTATTAAAATCTCCATCAACGCCTATTACTCCTGAGACGCCATCAAAATCCTCTTCGTTCCCTAGGAAAATTCCTTCTCCAAAAAATTCATCATCAGCTGAAAAGCAAAAAGTATATTTAACATTTAGGCTTCTATTGCCAATCTGAATTAATCCTCCAGAGCTGCCTGTATTTGAATTCAATCCAAATCCTTGAGCAGAAACGACTAGTTGTCCACCAGAAGTGTTGTTCGTATAAGTTGCACCTTGCGGTTCGGAAAAATTGAACCCTGAACTTGGATTTTCTGTAAAACTAAAGCCTTCAGAATTGAGCCTAAAAGTCTTCTTTGTTTTATCGTCATAAATCTGAATTTCTGGCAGCCTTTTAAACAAAGCTTTAGCGGCAGTAGTTTCCCTTTCGCTAGCATTATTTGGAATTCCTGCCGGATTCACTTCAGACTTTTGGCATGATGAGAATCCAATAACGATGAAAGCCAATAAACCCCATAGGGCTATTGGCTTAGAAATAATTCTAGAAGTTTTCATAAAACTTAAAATAAGAAACCAATTCGAATGGCTGAATTTACATTAGGACCTATATTAAAAGTAGTTACTTTATCTATGCTGCTTTCGTTTGAATCACCATCTACTGTCACTTTTTTTGCAAAAGGGCTAGTTAGTCCAAATCCAAACCCTAGTTCAGCCCCGAAATAAAGATGTTTTGCAAAATAGTAATCGAAACCTGCAACTCCGTTAATTCCAAACCTAAATGCTCCCCCTTCATTTGAAGTTTCAATTTCGAAAATGTCATCATCCTCATCCTGGTCTTGTACTGTTTTGGAAGTTGTTTTGAAATTAAGATCTAGCTCTGCACCTAGGTATGGACTTAGTCGATCTGTACCTTCAAAGTGAGACTCAAAACCTGGTCGAAGATTAAATTCAAATGAACTTTCTGTTGTTTTAAGTTCTTTCTCATCAGCATCGCTGTTTGCGTCCTGAGTAATTTCTGATGTTCTGCTATATCCCAAAAATACATTACCTCTTATAGCAGTAGTGTTTGAGGAAAAATATCTAAATCTAAGACCAGATATACCAAGTGGTGTTCCACCTAATGGGGTAAACTGAAGTTCAAGATTCTTCATTCCTGCTGACTGTTTAAAATCTTGAGCATTTATTGTAGTTGAAGCAACTAAAATAGCAAGACTAAATATTACTTTTTTCATTTTCTGATTTTTTTTAATTAATAAATTGTGTTTAAAACATTGCAATGTTGCAATGAAGTTTCCAACTAAAAAATTTATAATTTTCAACAAAAGGTACATGGGCAAAAACTGTTATATTTTTAAAAATCTGAAGGTTTAAAAATTATACTATATATGTCAAATGTATAATAATCAACAATTTAAAAAATAAATAAAGTTTAAACAAATCGAGATTCAAAATTGCAATTAACCAAAATCTAAAAATAACACTGCAAATTTGGAAATTTCTAAAAATGAGTTTTTCCTAAAAATCAAAACTTTTCAATTTTGCTTCAAATAAATTTGCAACCAAAAGCCTTTTATAGATTGATTTTCAGTTAATGAATCCAAGGTCCAAATCTATTTCTACCCTAAAATCAACCAAAAACCAAGTCCGAATAATACTTTTCTTCGACACTCCGCCTGGGTGAGTGTCCCACTCATCTGTCCTGAGATTTAGTGCAGCACTCTCAGGTTTTTATAACAATTGTAGGGTTTCCAACCCGGTATTTAGCGGCAGTCTCTGCCTTCCTACCTATTCTTCTGCCAATTACCTTTTATTCATATTGACCAAAACAGGAAAGTACCTGTATCTCGTCCCCTTCAATCTTGTAAATGAGGCGATGTTCCTGGTCAATTCTGCGTGACCAGAATCCGGATAAATCTCCTTTGAGCGGTTCCGGTTTGCCCTTGCCCTGAAATGGATTATTCTGAATATCAGCCAGCAGTTCAAAAATTTTAAATGCCAGCTTTTGTTGCCCGGCTTTATAATTTTGCATCTGCTCAATTACACCTGGGGCCAGCGTTACTTTTCGCACTGGCCTTTACGATTTAAGAATGGCCTCCAGTTCTTCCATAGAATATGAGGTGCCTTTGCCTTGTTCAAGGTTTTGCTTTGCTGTCAGGAACCGGTTTTTTCTTTCCGATGTGGTCTCGCCGGTATCTGAAAAGGAAATGGTAATTTCCTGCGGGCCAATGGTTTGAAACATGCGCTGGAGTTTTTCAAACAGTTGAATGTTAAACTCTTCCGGGCCAATTTTTAAAGAACCTTCCATATTTTAAAGCTAAGTAATTTCACTGTAAAGTAACGGAAAATTTTTTCTACAATCGCCTGTTCACATACCCTTCGGGTCAACGATCGACGAGGTTGGGAACCATCTTCGAGGTTGGGCGTGGGCATGGCTTCCGGATGGCTGCGGCCCCGATAGAAACAGAAATCCTTTTTTCTTCTTTGGCTTTTGCAAAGCTGAAAAAAGATTGGAGTGAATAGCGGGAATTGTCCGCCCAAGGCCCCCTAGCCCCCAAAGGGGGAATTTAGTGCAATTACAGGTTGAAACAGATTTCAAAGAGCTTTCTGTTTTTAAAATCTTTCCAATATTCACATAAACTCAGTTTAAATCTGATTTTCTTTGCCTCCCCAAAAAAGAAGAACCAATAGAAAATGGCAGGAAAGGAAACTCCACTTATGAAGCAATATGCAGCCATAAAGGCCAAATATGCAGGTGCTTTGCTGCTTTTCAGGGTGGGGGATTTTTATGAAACTTTTGGTGAAGATGCGCACACGGCTTCAAGGATTCTCAATATTACGCTGACCAAAAGGTCGAATGGAGCGGCTTCGGAAATTCCATTGGCTGGGTTTCCGCACCATGCGCTGGACAATTATTTGCCAAAACTGGTAAGGGCCGGGCAGCGGGTGGCGATTTGCGACCAGTTGGAGGACCCGAAAGATGCGATTGGCATAGTGAAGCGGGGTGTGACAGAGTTGGTTACGCCTGGGGTTTCGATGAGCGACAATGTGCTCGATACCCGAAAAAACAACTGGCTGGCTTCCATTTATAAAAATGAGGATTCGGTAGGATTGGCCCTGGTGGACATTTCAACTGGTGAGTATCTGGTATTTCAAGGTCAGGAAGCTGAAACCGAAAAGGTGCTGCAATCTTACCAGCCAACAGAGGTTTTGTTTCCAAAATCTGCCAGGCAATGGGCCGATGGTTTTTTGGGCGAAAAGGCTTATACAACGGCTTTGGATGACTGGCAATTTCAACATGATACCTGTTATGAATTGCTAACCCGGCATTTTGAAACTGCAAATCTGAAAGGATTTGGTATTGAGGAATGGCCGGAGGCGATAGTAGCTGCGGGTGTTATTTTGTACTATCTGGCTGAAACGGAACATAGGGAACTGAGTCATATTCATGCAATTAGCCGGATAGATGAGGGCGATTTTGCCTGGCTGGACAGGTTTACGATCCGAAATCTGGAACTGGTGTATGCACAACATGAAGGAGGGATTCCTTTGGTGGATATTCTGGATAAAACGGTTTGCCCGATGGGTTCACGTTTGCTCAGAAAATGGATATTGATGCCCTTAAAATCTTTGGATCCGATTCTGGAAAGGCAAAAAATGGTGGGCCAGATGATTGAAAATGAAGAGTTTGCCCAGGAACTGCAAGCCATTTTAAAACAGGTTGGCGATGTGGAAAGGGTGGTTTCAAAAGCTGCAGTTCGGCGGATTTCTCCACGTGAAGTCGGATTTTTGAAAAGGGCTTTGCAGCTTATTTCTGATATTAAAGTGAAATTGGAGCAGTTTTCAGGGGGAGAATCGGGAATTCCGGCCTGGAAGCATTTGGCTGCTCAGCTGAATCCATGCGCTGCCTTGCTGGAAAAGATTGATTTAGAACTTCATGATGAACTTCCGGCACTTGCCAACCAAGGTGGGATGATAAAACCTGGTGTGGATGAGGAGCTGGACAGGTTGCATACCATTGCGTATTCGGGAAAAGATTATTTGCTGAAAATCAATCAGTCGGAAATTCAAAGGACGGGCATTTCTTCACTCAAAATATCGTACAATAAGGTGTTTGGTTATTATCTGGAGGTTACCAATGTGCACAAAGACAAAGTACCAGCCGATTGGATCAGAAAGCAAACGCTGAGCAATGCGGAACGATACATAACCGAAGAACTGAAGGAATATGAGGAGCAGATTTTAGGTGCTGAGGAAAAAATAAATGTGATTGAGTTTCGGATTTTCAACCAATTGGTGGAAACCATTAGTCAATATGTGACGCCTCTTTTGCTCAACGCCCGACTGCTTGGCCAGGCCGATTGCCTGATTTCCTTTGCCCAGATTGCAGGAGAATACAAGTATTGTCAGCCCGAACTGAATGAAGATAAGGCGATTGTGATTCGGGATGGTCGCCACCCGGTGATTGAAAGGCTGATGCCTGCGGGTGAAAAATATGTACCCAACGACATTGATCTGAACGATGCCGAACAGCAAATTATCATCATCACCGGACCAAATATGGCAGGTAAATCGGCTTTGCTGCGCCAAACGGCTTTGATTGTTTTGATGGCCCAAATGGGGTCGTATGTGCCGGCAACTTCGGCAGCCATTGGCTTGGTGGATAAGGTTTTTACCAGGGTTGGAGCCAGTGATAATTTGAGTCGGGGCGAATCGACGTTTATGGTAGAAATGACCGAAACGGCTTCGATTCTTAATAACCTGAGCGACCGTTCTTTGGTATTAATGGATGAAATAGGCAGAGGTACAAGTACTTACGATGGCATTAGCATTGCCTGGGCCATTGTGGAACATTTGCACAACCAACCAAACCGCAGAGCGAAGACTCTGTTTGCAACCCACTACCACGAACTGAATGAACTGACAGAAAGCTTAAATGGCATCAAAAATTTTAATGTAGCCGTAAAAGAGGCTGGAAATAAAATTCTGTTTATCAGAAAGTTAAAACCCGGAGGCAGTGAACATAGTTTTGGTATTCATGTGGCGCAAATGGCTGGAATGCCAACGCCGGTAGTTTTGCGGGCAATGGAAATTATGGATCAACTGGAAAAAAGCAGGGATAAGGCCCAAAACAAGGAGACCTTGAAAAAACTGCCTAAAAACCAAAGCATACAATATAATCTGTTTCAACCCGTTGATGAAAAAACCGAAAAACTGAAAGAGTTTCTTCGGGGGATTGATATCAACACCATTTCGCCTGTAGAAGCTTTGTTGAAGGTACAGGAAATGAAGTTGATGGTGAAGTGACTTTTCAATTGACTGATGGTCAATTTTATAATCCTAAAACAAAATTTTTAAACTTTACAAACCATGGAAAATCCAGTAGAAGAACCCCAAAAAGTTTTAAAACTCCCTACCACAAAATCTGGAAATGGAGAATTTCAGGAAACCATAAAATCCTCAGATTTCTGGCGGGTGTATGATGAATACTCCAATACCTACCTGAATTTTTTTAGGTTTTATTCTGTTTATTTTAAGCAGGTGCCTCACTTTATAGGGGAAAAAAATATTGATTCCTGGGAAGCAAACACTTGGTTTGTTGAGCATTATGACGAATTTATTCAGGATTATTATTTCACCAGAATGTATGGAATCGGCGAAAAGTCGCCTTATGATATTTACTATATTCTGAAAAATGACATCCTCGTAAATATTGATATGCGCTTGTCAAAAGTCAGGATTTTGTTTAAGAATACGGCCCTGTCAGAAATGGAGGAACTGGCAACTAAGTTTAGGAAGTTTAAGCGTGTAAAGGACAAAAAATCACTCATTTACATCATTCAACAAACCGAGGCTGGTTTGTCCACAAGTCCGTTTGAGATTAAACCGACGGCTTTCCATTTAGAAGAAAACTACAATGAGGACTTACTCCCCATTCATGAAATTATCATAAAAAGGCTTAACCAGAAAAATGATAAAGGCCTTTTGATTTTACATGGAAAACCAGGGACGGGTAAAACGCATTACATCAGGCATCTGATTTCTATGGTATCTAAACAGGTAATATTCTTGCCACCAAACATGGCTCAATCCTTAACATTGCCTTCCATGATGCCTTTTTTGTTGGAGAATCCCAATACGATACTGGTAATAGAAGATGCAGAATTGGTGGTACAAAGCCGGGATCAAAATGGTGGTTCGGCCGTTTCTGCATTATTGAATTTAACCGATGGCATTTTGGCCGATTGCCTTAACATTCAGATTATCTGCACATTTAATACAGATATCTCAATGATTGACAAGGCCTTGTTAAGAAAAGGACGTTTGATTGCCCAATATGAATTTAAGGAATTAGAGTTGGAAAAGGGCAAAAAACTGGCCCAATCCCTAGGTTTTGAAAAATCAATTGAAAAGCCAATGAGCCTGTCAGAAATCTACAACCTGGATGAAATGGACTTTGAGTTCACTCCATCAAAAGGTAAAATTGGATTTACGAACGGGCGATAAAAAGGAGAATAACTCAAAACTCCATCTGAAATTCTAAACAAAAGAGGTTCAAATAGTTCTATTCCAAATTCTTTTTCGTGGATAAGCATCAAAAACAGAATCATTACTAACGATGATTTGATTCTCAGAAATGCCCTGGGCTATAAGTAGTCGATCAAATGGATCTCTATGGTGAAATTCTAATCCACCTAAAACAACAATATGTTTGGGTAAAATGGGTAAAATTTGAAATCCATTTGTTTCAACCAATTCAATGATTTGTTCGATCGTTTTATTAATCGTTAGCTTCTTCAGGCTTATTTTAATTCCCATTTCCCAAATGGAAGCCATGCTAATAAATATTTCATTTTCGGGATTTTCCAGAACCATCTTAAGATGAGAAGGAAGAAGAGGATCGTCCTCTACAAACCAAATAAAAGCATGGGTATCCAGCAGAATCTGCATTATTCCATGTAATCTTTAAAGTCATCCAGTGGTTCATTAAAATCTGGACCCATAGAAAATGTACCTTTCATACAACCTGCTTTTGGGGTTTTTTTAGCGGGCTTATTTTCCTCTTTTGTACCAAAAGTTAGAGACCTAATAAACAAAAGAACCTGTTCTTTCACCGAAATAGGAAGCCTGCTTATTTCCAGATACAGTTGTAAGTCTCGCATATATTTAAGTGGTTAACCAGAACAAAAATAACAAAATATGACAGAAAAATCCGCCAAAGTTATGTCAGTTTTTTTTCGATTCTCTAATCAGGAATCGGCCGAAAAAATTACTTCTTCTCCTTCACCCATTTGTCCAGCCAGCTGTCCATTTCCCAAAGCATGTGCATGATGTTTTCTCTGGCTGCATAGCCATGGCTTTCAAATGGTAAAAGTACCAATCGTGCTTTTCCTCCATTGCCTTTAATTGCCTGAAAAAGCCTTTCACTTTGCAAAGTAAAAGTCCCCGGATTGTTGTCTGCATCGCCGTGGATTAACAAAATCGGGCTTGAAAATTTATCCGCAAAATTGAAAGGTGACATGGTATTGTAAATTTTTTGGGCCTGCCAATAGTTGCGTTCCTCAGATTGGAAACCAAATGGAGTAAGTGTTCTGTTGTATGCTCCGCTGCGAGCAATGCCTGCGGCAAACAAGTTGCTGTGACAAAGCAAATTAGCTGTCATAAAAGCACCATAGGAATGGCCCATAACTGCACATCGGTTTTTATCTACTACGCCCAGGGAATCCACATATCGGATTGCCGCCTCAGCGTCTGCCACCAATTGCTCATTGTAGGTATCGTTTGGTTCTTCCGTTCCTTTTCCTATGATTGGAAACTGGGCATCCTCCAATATGGCAAATCCTCTGTTTACCCAAAAAACTGGTGTTGCCCAATTTATTGCAATAAACGTGTGTGGGGATTCTTTTATCTGTCCTGCTGCTTTATCATCCTTATATTCAGTTGGATACGCTTCCATCAGCATAGGCAATTTTCCGGATTTTACTTTGTCATAACCTGCGGGCAAATACAAGGTTGCAGACAATTGAACGCCGTCTTTCCTTTTGTAAAATATCTTTTGCTTGCTCACCTTAGAAAGCGACTCATAAGGATTGGGTCTAAAGGTAATTTGCCTTGGGTTTTCCTTTTTACCAAAGTTTCTGATATATAAATTAGGCATTGTTTTGGGCGCTTCTATGCTTGTAATCAATAACTTTTTATCCAAATCGAGTACTCTTACAATTTGCTCGTATGTCGCTTTTCCATCTGCTTGCCAAAGTCGTTTTGTTATTTTTGTTGCTATTTCAAACTCATCCAAAAATGGTTTGTTGCCTTCAGGAGAGCAACCCTCGCCTTCTAAAAACAGCTTTTTCCCATCCTTGCTAAATTCTAAAACCGGGCGATTCATGGAGTTGAAAGTGGTGGCAAAAGAGCCTGGATCTCCATATACATCTTCACTACTTTTATCAAAAAGTAGCTTTGGCTCCTGCTTTTCAAGACCTGGATTGATGGAATAAGTTTTCGTATTTCTTGTTTTCCACCAAAAATCCTGCACAATGGCGAAATCTGTTTTTCCAAAAGTAATATTTGTAACCCTGTTTTTGAGGAAACAAATTGACTTTGCCTGGGTAAATGGTGCTTCCGCCTGAAAAATCTGATCTCTAAATTCTGAAGGATTTTTGGGATCTCCAGCATCTGGTGCTTCAGCCCAAACCAGAGTTGCTGGTTTATCATCACGCCAGGTAATTTGTCTTCTTCCGGCTTCAACGGCATCAAAATCGGAAGGTACTTTGTCTTGAAGCGGACGGTCATAAAAGGTGCTTAGCTTTTGCCCATCCGCAGAATAAATGTTGAATTGACTGGTAAAGGAGCCGAAAGTAAGCGTGTAGCTGTAAGGTTGTTTTACTTCTTCCGTCATCAAATTTTTTCCATCCGGTGAAAGCGAAACCCGTTTGTAAACCGCCTCAGGTAAAACACTTTTTGAGCTTGACCCATTGACATAAACTCTTGAAATACTTGCCATTGCATAATAATCAAACTTCGCTTCATCCTGTTTATTTCGTAGCAAATCCTGATATGTTCTTGCAGGTGCCTTTGTTCCTGTTGCATCCTGCGTGGCTGGTCCTTTTGGTAAAACACGGCTGTCAGGATATTTTCCTTTTTCTCCTTTCGATTTTATAATCAGGCTTTGTCCATCGGCATCCCATTGAATAGTGGCACCTAAAACCGCATTCAAATTGTGGGTGTTCGTGTATTTTGCGACACCTGATTTAAGGTCAAGAATCCAAAGTTGCAGGTCATTTGCCAACACCTGAATAAAGGCCAAGTGTGTTTCCTGAGGAGAAATACTCAATCCTTGTATTTTTAGATTTTGCGGAAGGCCGGTAACCTGAATTTCTTTTGCATCCGGCAGGCTAAAAAGCTTTATTCCAGTGAAATAAGTACCTCGGGCCTGGTTGAAATTTTCTGGATTGATGCGTAAACCTGCCAGCCTAACTTCTGGTTCAGCCAATTCCTCCAGCGATTTATAGAGTGGCCTTTCCAATTGCATCAGGTATTTATTGGATTTGGAAATCAGATTTTGTACAGGTGCTTTGGTATCTGCCAGTTCCAGAATTTCTCTAGCTGGCATTTGGTAATTGGTTTGGGCAAAACTTTTTCCCAAAAAGCTTATTGCTAATAAGAGCAACGAAATATTATTTTTCATTGGATGATATTATCGATTTGGGTTCAAATAAAGGCTTGAAATTTTTATTTCTTCTGGTTTTTGGATGTGAGGGAAAATGTTTTGGGCAAAAGGCTACTAATTGATAAAATCAATTAATTCCAATTTCATATTCCACTTTTGAATAATACTTTTTTAACAGAAAAAAGGAGCATACAATCAGAGCTGCGGTGGGCAATAAAATTGGGACCCTATACATGATAAGCAGCATGTTAGAAAAGAATACCACGAAATAAATTTTGGATGATTCTTCTGGTTTTGCAGGTTGGAAATAATGAAAAAAGTGAAAAGAAAGCACCACTGACAAAAGGAAAAACCAAGCTTGGAAGGCCAATATAAAATCAATTTCCTGGGGTAAATTTCGCAGCAGAATCACCAATTCAGGCACCAGAAAAATGGCATAGGTGAAGGTTTGCAATTTGAACCGGTTTGCATCTGAAAAAGGCAGGTTTCTGAAAATCAAAAGATGTTCCTTTTCAAAGTGATGGTATTGATTTGTAATCATAGAGTTGCCTACAGCAGCCAAAAGCATACCTATTGAAATCAGGCGAAAATCATATTGATCAGTTGGGTACAAAATACATACGCCCCAAACCAAAAAACAGGAAAGAAGCTTAGACTGAATCAACAGCATTTTTTGGTGCCGAAGCAAAAACCGGATAAAAAAAACCGGATAAGGACTTATAAAATTGACATGGATAGCACTGCTTAAACTCCAATTAGATTGCTGTGCATTTGGATGCTTTAAATCCCGGATGAAGACCAAAACCGGAACCAGAAACACCAGCAGAATGAAACCAAGGATAAGCGCAATTGAAATCCAGGTTTGATCCATAAAACCTAGAAAAACCATAAATCCGGCATAAAAAAAGACTGGCGCCATCAGATAAAGCTGGACAGACAACAATTCTTGAAATTGCACATTTAAGGGAAACAACCTTAAGTTGTAAAGGAATGACTGCTTTGGGTTTGAAAGAGATTTAAGAACAAACAGGCTGGTTTTCACTGTATAAAGCAACCATGTACTGAAATAAACTCCGGTAAGAAAGGGCAAGGAATGGAGTGCAGCCCTTGCCATATCAAAATGATCGGATACCCTGAAAAGCATAACTGCCGCAAAAGCAATGCTTAGAAAAAAAGCAACATTTTGCTTGTAAAACTCCAGAACAAGGACCCGAAATAATACAATTTTAACTACCAATTTAATTGCTGCTTAGGGTAACTGTTTTATTTTGAACCAGGTAGGAATTGGAAACTGTAATTTCATCCAATTCAAAATCCTGATGTGAGGAAAGCAAAAAGGTAACTCCCTTTTCTTTGTGATAGCTGTTAACCAGTTCATACATATTATGCACAGATTTTTTATCAATGGTAATCAATGGCTCATCCAACAGTATCAGTTGTGGATTACCCAAAAATGCCATTACCAAAGATGTTTTTTTTAGCATCCCGCTTGAATATGAGCCAATTGGATTGTTCATAAAATCTGTAAGTCCCAAAACTTCAATCAAGTCTTCCATTTGTTGTTTGCTTGCCCCTTTTGCCTTTCCTACAAAATGAATCAGATCAGTAGCGGTTAAAAAATCCGGAAAGTTTGGTTCTGCCTCTCCATAATTAACCCGCTTTCGGAACTCAACCGGATCAAGAATGAGATCAAACCGCCCTTCCAAAAGCACTTTTCCTTCACAAGGCAACATCCCGGCAATGGATCTGAAAAAAGTAGTTTTTCCGGCTCCGTTAATTCCTTGTATCCAGTGAATTCCAGCTGGTATTTCCAGGTCAGAAATTTCAAGAGCGAGTTGCTGGTGGTAATATTTTTTGAAGTTTGAAATAGAGAGCATATTGGAAAAATCAACCAGTTTGTTAGAATCTATTTACCACCAAAATTCATGGATTTTAAAATACAATAAGAAATTATTTTGTGGGGAAACCCCTAAACTGGAATTTACTGCATTTCAAATTAGGCTCAGTATTGTGGCCCCCAGAGTGCTCTTTTATAATTTCCCTTATAACAACAAACCTTCAGTTGCTTATATTACTTTAATTGAATTAGTTAAACGAAGTAAGTACGAAAAAACGGTTAATTAATATTTTGAGGTGCGATTGTTTTTCTTTTTGTAAAAAATGCAAAAAAATTCAACCAAAGTTTTGAGACCCGATTAAATTTTGAGAAATATGAAACAGTTGATGTGATGTGGCGTCATTTGAGTTGCTTGAACCAATTGGCTAAGAAGAAATATAGTATTCCGCCTTTGTTATCTGTCATTGAGGGTGTTGTACTTATATGAAGTCTATTAAAAAATTGAACATGCCAAAAATCATTTCTCCTACGGAGAAACCGGAATGAGGCCAAAAAGGAAAAGTATGTTCAATTTTCATTTAGACTTCATATAATGGCCTTTTGCAAGATCGTACATTGTAGACTTTCATTTGAAAGAGTAACTGGTTTCTTAAATAAATCAACCAAACAATTCTGGAAAATCAATCAGATTTGTGGGATTAAAATACACCAATCAAATTTGACATGAATGACGCTTTTATCATAGATGGAGCCCGCACACCAATAGGAAATTTTGGAGGAACACTTTCCACAGTAAGGGCCGATGATTTGGCCGCCTTTTCCATTAAAGCCCTGATGGACAAACATCCGGAAATTCCAGGAGAAGCCATTGCCGAAGTCATACTAGGTTGCGCCAACCAGGCTGGAGAAGACAATCGAAATGTTGCCCGGATGAGTTTGTTACTGGCAGGTTTACCGGTTTCAGTTCCGGGAGAAACGCTTAACCGACTTTGCGCTTCAGGTCTGTCAGCCGTAGTCCAAGCTTCCAGAGCCATAAAATTGGGTGATGGGGATTTGATTATTGCAGGCGGTGTAGAGCAAATGACTCGTTCGCCTTGGGTCGTCTCAAAAACTTCTACACCTTTTGGTCGGGATGCCGAAATGTTTGATTCCAGTTTTGGCTGGCGCTTTGTTAACCGAAAAATGAAAGACATGTACGGAACAGATGCTATGGGAGAAACAGCTGAAAACCTGGCCGATATGTATAAAATAAACAGAGAAGACCAGGACGCTTTTGCATATCATTCCCAAATGAAAGCAACTGAAGCCTTAAAAAATGGACGATTTGCGAAGGAAATCGCCCCTATTTCAATCCCCCAGAAAAAAGGGGATGCACTTGTTTTTGATAAAGATGAATTTATAAAACCAGGTTCCAGTCTTGAAGGTTTGGCTAAATTAAAACCTGCTTTCAGACCCAATGGGGGAACCGTTACCGCAGGAAATGCCTCCGGCTTAAACGATGGTTCGGCTGCCATTTTGATTTCTTCAGAATCGGCTATCAAAACCTATAACTTAAAACCGTTGGCCAGAATTGTAAGTTCGGCAGTAGTTGGCGTAGAACCCAGAATCATGGGAATAGGACCTGTGGAGGCCAGCAATCAGGCCTTGAAAAAAGCGGGACTTTCCATGAAAGACATAGAACTAATTGAACTCAATGAGGCCTTTGCAGCCCAAAGTATGGCTTGTATTCATGCCTGGGGTTTGGCTGATAACGATGCCAGAATAAACCCAAATGGGGGAGCAATTGCACTGGGCCATCCGCTTGGCATGTCTGGTGCAAGAATTGCCTATTCCGCTGCCTTGGAATTGTCTTTGACAGGTAAAAAATACGCTTTGGTTACCATGTGCATTGGTGTAGGTCAGGGTTTTGCGGTAGTTTTGGAGAGGGTTTAAATCCGATCGGATGGCAAATACAATTTTCACATATCTTTTGAGTTAGCACAGCACTCTAAAGATATTTAATAATTATATGATCTCCAACATGGTACAATAGGCACTACCAATAACCTGGACCTCACCTATCCTTTGAGTTAGCGCAGCGCTCTAAGGATTTTATTATAATTGTAGGGTCTCTGACCCGGCATCACCGGCACCTTCATTAACCTAAAACCTCGAAGCATTTAAGCAGGTAAACGATAGACAAGCATAAAAACCACCTTCAACATTCGGCAAATGCAAACCAACAATCGCACCATTTGCCAAAACTTAGGTAGAAATTTCGGAATCTGAACACGAAAAGCAATCAGAGTCGTACCTTCGCCCCTATGTCCGGAAAAGGCAAAATAATAAACGACCCCGTCCACGGTTTCATCACAGTGCCAGGCGGATTGATTCAGGATGTAATAGATCATCCTTATTTTCAAAGACTTAGAAGAATAAAACAACTTGGATTAACCGATATGGTTTATCCGGGCGCCAACCATACCCGATTTCACCATGCCCTTGGTGCCATGTTTTTAATGGACCTTGCCTTGGAAACTTTGCGGCAAAAGGGTGTCCAAATATCTGAAGCCGAAGAAGAAGGGGCCAAACTTGCCATTTTGTTACATGACATTGGTCACGGTCCTTTTTCCCATGCTCTGGAGCACAGCATTTTACAAAATGTTCCCCACGAAAAACTATCTCTTGCTTTCATGGAAAGACTTAATTTCCTCTTTGGAGGAAAACTAAGTATTGGCATAGAAATGTTTCAGGGAAACTATAAACGTCAATTTTTCAATCAATTGGTTTCCAGTCAGCTAGACATAGATCGACTGGATTATTTGCGAAGAGATTGCTTTTTCACTGGCGTGGCTGAAGGTTCTATTTCAGCAGAACGAATTTTGAGAATGATCGATGTCCATGAAGACGAGCTGGTTGTAGAAGAAAAAGCAATTTACTCCATCGAAAATTTCCTGAGTTCCCGGAGGCTTATGTATTGGCAAGTGTATTTACATAAAACCACTGTGAGCGCCGAGGAAATGTTAATTCAACTCATGCGAAGGGCCCGATTTTTAATTCAAAATGGAGCAAAACTGGAAATGACAGCCGCACTTGCACCTTTTTTTGAACGCAGTTTTGGTTGGACAGATTTTATGTCCAATCCAGATTACCTCAATTTATTTTCTTTAATTGACGACTATGACATTTGGCATTGTATCAAAATTTGGTCTGCCAATCCTGATTTTGCTTTGTCTTACCTCAGCAGAGGCCTAATGGACAGGCGATTATTAAAGGTTAATATTTCAAATCAGGCCATGGCCGAAAAAGATTTGAAAAGTTTGAGAGAAATTTATCAGTTTGAACTTGGAATTTCTGAAGAAGATGTGACTTATCTTGTTTTTGAAAAAGAGGTTTCCAATGCAGCCTATGTTTCAGGTGGCAATAGAATAGGGGTAAAAACGCGTTCAGGTGAAATAGTGGACGTTGCGAATGCGACAGACTTACCAAATATTCATGCAATGGCAACAGTTGTGAAAAAATATATTGTCTGCAAACCCAAAACCATATCTTTGCAAACTTTTTCTGGAAAATAAATAAAATGGAGTTTTCAGCCGCCCAAATAGCAGCCCTGGTTAAGGGAGACTTAGAAGGCGATTCAAATATTAAGGTCAACAATTTGGCAAAAATCGAAGAGGGTGCACCCGGTTGCATTTCCTTCCTTGCCAATATGAAATATGAACCATTCGTTTATACCACAAAATCTTCTATCGTATTGATTGCCAAGTCTTTTGTCCCAAAACAAAAGATTAAAGCCACCATAATAAAGGTAGAAGACCCCTATTCAAGTTTTACCGTTTTATTGCAAGAATACCAGCGTTTAACGTCACTTTCAAAATCAGGTACCGAAGAGCCGGTTTTTACCGGTTCAAATTCAGTTGTTGGTGAAAATATTTATAGAGGTGCTTTTTCTTATGTAGGCCAAAATTGTGTCATCGGATCAAATGTCAAAATTTATCCGCATGTGTATATTGGAGATGGAGTTTCAATTGGAGACAACACTATTTTATATCCTGGTGTAAAAATTTATTCTGGTTGTAAAATCGGAAGTTATTGCACAATTGCAGCTGGCGCAGTTGTTGGAAGTGATGGTTTTGGCTTTGCTCCACAAATGGATGGAAGTTATAAAAACATTCCCCAACTTGGCATTGTAATCATTAAAGATCACGTAGATATAGGTGCAAACACGACGATCGACAGAGCTACAATGGGGGCTACAGTCATTGGAAAAGGAGTCAAACTTGACAACCTGATTCAGATTGCTCACAATGTCGAAATTGGTCAAGATACAGTGATGGCATCCCAATCCGGAATTTCAGGTTCTACAAAAATCGGAGAAGGTTGTATTATTGCAGGGCAAGTCGGAGTGGTTGGCCATGTTAAAATTGCAAACCGAACTTCAATTGGTGCCCAATCTGGTGTTTCAAAAGGAGTTTTAAATGAAGGAACTGCACTTTTTGGTAGTCCTGCAATTGAATATAAAGATCAGCTTAAGTCAATAATTGTCTATAAAAAACTACCTGATATGCTAAAACGTATAGAAGAAATGGAACGGCAACTTGTTCACTTGCAGGTAGAACTGAAAGGAAATCCCATAAGTTAAATATCAAACAATTGATTTTTAAAAATGAATACTAAGCAGCACACAATCAAGGAAAGTTTTACACTTTCAGGTGTTGGGCTGCATACCGGGGCAAATGCCACAATGACTTTTGTTCCTGCCGACATTAACCATGGCATTAAATTTCAAAGGGTAGATCTGCCTGGTCAACCCATTGTGGATGCAGATGTTGATTATGTAGTTGACCTTAGCCGGGGAACTACAATCGAGCACAATGGTGCAAGGGTTAACACAGTTGAACACACAATGGCCGCTTTGGTAGGAACCGAAGTGGACAATGTACTTATTCAGTTGGATGGTCCCGAGCCACCAATCATGGACGGAAGCTCAATGCCTTTTGTTTTGGCCTTAGAAGGAGTTGGTTTTCAAGAGCAAAATGCCCTCCGAAACTTCTTTGATGTTACGGAGGCCATAAGCTATAAGGATGAGGCAAGAAATGTAGAAATTGCCGCCTTACCCCTTGATGACTACAGACTTACCGTTATGGTGGATTATAATTCGCCAGTTTTGGGAAGTCAACATGCCTCGCTTACAGACATTCGTGATTTTGGAAAAGAAATCGCTTCCTGCAGAACATTTTGCTTTTTGCATGAACTGGAAATGCTTTATGAGCAAGGTTTGATCAAAGGTGGTGATCTTAATAATGCAATTGTAATTGTGGATAGAGTTGTGGAAGACCATGAGCTTCAGCATCTTGCAGATCTATTTCACAAACCTAGAGTCGAAGTTAAAAAAGAAGGAATTCTCAACAATGTTGAGCTACGATATAAAAATGAGCCTGCAAGGCACAAACTCTTAGATTTGGTTGGTGATTTAGCCCTGGCTGGAAGACCAATCAGAGGTCAGATTTTAGCTGCCAGGCCTGGTCACGCAGCCAATGTGGCTTTTGCCAAAAAGCTCAAAAAGGTTATGAAGGAGCAGGAAAAAAAGGCAATGCCTAAAGGTATTCCAACGTATGATCCTTCGGTTCAACCTTTGTTAGATGTGGTTCAGATCTACAAAATGCTGCCTCACCGGTATCCGTTTTGCCTGATTGACAAAATTTTTCACCTTGACGAAAATTCTGTGGCCGGTATCAAAAATGTAACCATCAATGAGCCCTTTTTCCAGGGTCATTTTCCAGGAAATCCTGTAATGCCTGGCGTTCTTCAAATTGAAGCCATGGCCCACACAGGAGGAATTCTGGTTTTGAATACAGTGCCGGATCCGGAAAATCATTGGACTTACCTTTTAGCAATCGAAAATTGCCGTTTCAAGAAAATGGTTGTTCCTGGTGATACGGTGGTATTTAGTTGCGAATTGATGGGTCCAATTAGAAGAGGTATTGCAAAAATGCACGGACGGGCTTATGTTGCGGGCAATCTCGTTTGCGAAGCAGTTTTATCAGCGTATATAGTGAGGAAGGAAACAAAATAATGAACCATTTACTCGCCAACATTCATCCTGAGGCCAAAATTGGCCAAAATGTTAAAATAGAGCCATTTGCTACAATCTATGGAGATGTAGTAATTGGAGATAATTGCTGGATTGGTCCCAATGCAGTAATTATGGATGGCGCCAGACTGGGCAATGGTGTACAGGTTTTTCCTGGTGCGGTCGTTTCCTCTATTCCTCAGGATCTGAAATTTGCTGGAGAAAAAACTACGGTTGTTATTGGAGACAACACCGTTATCCGTGAATTTGTAACCATAAGCCGTGGAACGGTTGACCGCTTCAGAACTGAAATCGGAGATAACTGTTTGATAATGGCCTATGTTCATGTAGCCCACGATTGTTTAATTGGAAACCAATGCATCCTTGCCAATGCCGTTCAGCTGGCTGGCCACGTTGTTATTGAAGACTTTGTCGTCATAGGCGGAACTTCTGCAGTTCATCAATTTGTAAAAATCGGTGCACACTCCATGGTTTCGGGTGGCTCATTGGTTAGAAAAGATGTCCCACCTTTTACCAAGGCTGGTAGAGAACCGCTAAGTTATGTTGGTGTAAATTCAGTCGGTTTGAGGAGAAGAAATTTCTCCAATGAAAAAATTGAAGAAATTCAGGAACTGTATCGGATCATATATCTAGATGGAAATACCTATACCAAAGCATGTGATTTAATAGAATTAGAATTTACCCCATCAAAAGAAAGGGATGAAATTCTCAATTTTATCAGGGGCTCAGAAAGAGGAATTATGAGAGGATATGGTGGAAGTGCAAATGGAAAAAGCTCTACCTCCATTTTATAAATCAGATCCTTTTTAAGATTTTCAAAAAAATACCACCTTCAGCATTAGTCTGGAGGTTTTTTTTTGAATCAAAAAAAATTTACACTTTTAGACCTCTACCTTTAAACATCAATAATGACACTCTCTGAATTTAATCAATTGCCTCATAAACAAGCTTTTGATACCTTGTTTGCCTGCTGCGGATCCACCAGTTGGGCTGAAAAGATGGCTTTAAATGCGCCATTTAATTCTATTGAAGAGTTAAAAAAATGTGCGGATAATTTGTGGGCTGAAACATCAGAAAACGATTGGTTGGAAGCTTTCACCCATCACCCAAAAATTGGAGATATTGGTTCTTTGGAAAAGAAATTTGCTGCAACGGCCAATTGGGCCTCATCTGAACAAGCAGCAGTAAACCTGGCCAATCGCGAAGTTATAGAAAAATTAGCAGCAGGAAATGAAGCATATTGGCAAAAATTCGGATTCATATTTATAGTTTGCGCCACAGGAAAATCTGCCAACGAAATGCTGGATTTGCTTAATGAACGCTTACTCAATGAAAAGGTCCAGGAGTTACAAATTGCAGCAGGAGAACAACATAAAATAACGCATATCCGAATCGAAAAACTTTTTGTATGAGCCAGATAACTACACATATTTTAGATACTTCCATTGGAAAGCCAGTAGCTGGTGTTTCCATCCATTTGCAAAAACCAACTAAGAACGGTTGGGAAAATCTGGCCTCAGGTGTAACAAATTCTGACGGAAGAATTCCAGACCTCTTAGAAAAAGAAATCAAACTTTATCCAGGGGTTTACAGCATGCTTTTCGATGTGGCAGAGTATTTTGCCCAAAAAGAAATTGTTTCATTTTACCCAAGCATCAGAATAGAGTTTGAAACCTTTGATACAAGTCATTATCACATTCCACTTTTGTTAAATCCTTTTGGATATAGCACATATAGAGGTAGTTAGATCAGAAACATAAAAAATAACTTCGGTTTTAGTACCTTTGAAATATGGGAGATGCAGCAAAACAATATCAGGCCTATTATACCGTAGCCGAGTGGGAGCACTGGCAAGATGCCTGGGAACTAATTAGTGGAGCACCGTATTGTATGAGTCCAGCTCCAAGTATAAGACATCAAAGGATAAATGGTCAACTTTATTCAGAGCTTAAATCCAGTCTTAAACCTTGCGGAAAATGTGAAGTTTTTTTACCCATAGATTGGCAAATATCGGAGGATACAGTAGTTCAACCAGACATTTCAATAGTATGCAAAGAAGTCGGAGGCAATAGAATAATTGAAGCTCCAATCGCCATTTTTGAAATTCTATCTCCATCAACAGAAAAAAAAGATAGAAATGTAAAATTTGAGTTATACCAGGAAAATGCCGTTAAATACTATATTATTGTCAATCCTGCTGATGATTCAATAGAGATATATCTATTAGATGAAAAAGGAAAATATCAAAAACAAGTTGATATTGAAAATTTTACCTTTGATTTTGAGGTCTGTCAAATAAAACCAGATTTTAAGTCTATCTGGTAAATACATATTCCATTAGAAATACCAATTAACTAATATGAAATTAACCATACCCCAATCAGAAAAAGAGGCTGTTTTTCAGGACTTGAAAATTGCAAATGCAGCGTTTAACCTACTTTATCCAGGTGAGATTATCCAAAGACAACCTGTACACACTGTCTATGGTGGTGCCAATCTTTTTAAAGCAGATAGCACACAAAGAATGGGTAAAAATGCACTTAACAATCTGTTAACCTATGCCCCAAACTTTGCCATTCTTGCCAAAGTCTTGAAAATTAAAGGCTTTGAAACGCTTCCAGAATCAGATGCTGAGGTGAAAGATCTTTCAGATCGTTTGGCAAAAATGACCGAATCTGACAGAAAAAAAGAACATGCCTGGCTTTCCTGGTCTGTCTATAACAAGGTAAAAGCCAAACTGGAACGTGAGGCAGTGGAAGATTTTAGGATAGACTTTGAGGATGGTTTTGGAAACCGCTCAGACCAGGAGGAAGATGAAACTGCCGTAACTGCTGGTTTGGAACTTGCCAAAGGCATGAAGGCTGGAACCATTTCGCCTTTTATCGGAATTCGAATAAAACCTTTTACAGAAGATTTAAAATACCGTGGCATCAGAACTTTAGACATTTTCATAAGTTCTCTTTTGGATGCTTCTGGTGGCAAACTTCCTGAAAATTTTGTGGTGATGTTACCCAAAGTTACTATCCCTGAACAAATTGAGGCCATTGTTAAACTTTTCGAAATTCTGGAAAAAGCATACAATTTGGCTGAAGGCAGTTTGAAAATGGAAATGATGGTCGAAGCAACCCAGGCAGTAATGGATGCCGATGGAAAAAACCCACTTTTTCGTTTGATTCGGGCAAGCAAAGGCAGATGCATAGCAGCCCATTTTGGTACCTACGATTACACGGCATCTTGCAATATCACTGCCAAGTACCAAACCATGAGCCACCAGGTTTGCGACTTTGCCCATCATATGACTCGAGTTGCTCTTGGTCATACTGGAATAATGCTTTCTGATGGCGCAACGAATGTGATGCCAGTGGGTCCACACAGAGGCGAAAACCTTACCACACAACAGGAAATTGAAAATCGGGAAGTGGTCCACAAAGCCTGGAAATTAGGGTTCGACCATACAACGCACTCCCTTATCAATGGATTTTACCAAGGCTGGGATTTGAATCCTGCGCAACTTCCAACCCGATATGCAGCGACTTATACTTTCTTTTTGGATAGTTATGAAGATGCAGCGATTCGTTTAAAAAACTTTGTTGAAAAAGCAGCTCAGGCAACTTTGTTGGGTGATGTTTTTGATGATGCAGCAACTGGTCAAGGATTGTTGAACTATTTCCTAAAAGCCATGAATTGTGGTGCAATTTCGGAAGAAGAAGCCTTGGTAACAGGTCTGACTTTGGAAGAAATAAGAAGTAGATCATTTTATAAAATATTGACAGACAGACGAAAAAATGCTTAATGTTGAGTTATGAGTTATAAATCTGTATCTGTTCCCCCTTTGGGCGCTAGGAGGCCACTTTTAGATTAATTTAATGCTACACCTTGCCTTTTTCTTTTTTCTTTTCATTTTGGGCTTAGCAGCCTGGATAACTTACGCATTGCACAAGTTAATTTCCGATGGACGGTTGCCATTAAAAAATGTAGAGGAGCTAAGCGATGAAATTACAACAACTAAAAGCGTCTTTTTTTGGGCCATTCCATTTTCGGTTTTCAGTTATGGATTATATCTAATTATTGGTGAACTTGGCTGGGAAGCCCATGTCCTTGATTGGCTCAATTTGCTCATTCGATGGTTTCATGTAGTTATCGGAATTGCATGGATTGGCGCATCTTTCTATTTCATATTTTTAGAAAATAGCCTCAACCGAAAAGAAAATCTTCGTGATGAATTGGCCGGAAATCTTTGGGCAGTCCATGGAGGTGGTTTTTACTATTTGGAAAAGTATAAAACCGCCCCAAAGGTCTTACCAAAAACCCTACACTGGTTCAAATATGAAGCCTACTTTACCTGGTTATCAGGTGTTTTCCTTTTAATGGTGGTTTACTATTTGAATGCAGAATCTTTTATGATTGATCCTGCAGTTTCGGATATATCTGGCTCTACCGCAGTTTGTATTGGGATTGGAACTTTGATTTTTGGATGGCTGGTTTATGATTTCTTATGCCGATCTCCCCTTTTGGCCCAGAAGAAAACGTTTGCATTGGTTGGTTTTGCCATAATTGTTGGCATTTCGATTTTTCTCACCCACTTTTTAAGTGGAAGAGCTGCATTTATTCATATTGGTGCCTTGCTTGGAACCATCATGGTGGGCAACGTTTTCTTTGTCATCATACCTGCCCAAAAGGCCTTGGTTCGTGCGGCTAAATCAGGAAAACTCGTTGATCCTGAGATTGGTAAATATGCAGGTTTACGATCCCTGCACAACAACTACACCACACTACCGGTTATTTTTGTAATGATCAGCAACCACTTCCCTTCTACTTTTGGTGGTGGTTTAAATTGGTTGATTCTTGCTATTTTGATTCTTGGGAGTGTTGCAGTAAGGCACTATATAAACATGCATGAAAAAGGCCAGAATTTGGTTTGGCTTTTACCAATTGGTGCTGTTTCAATTTTTGCTGCTGTTATTATTTCAGCACCAAAAAGAATTTCCACTTCAGGGGATCAGGTTGTTTATGAACAAGTTCAGCCTATTTTTCAGCAAAGGTGCGTCACTTGCCATTCTGCAAATCCAACTGATAATGTCACAAAAGTTGCTCCAGCTGGCGCTATGTTTGAAACCTATGAACAGTGCTATAAACACCGTGAAAAAATCTTAAACAGAGCCGTTCACACAAAGACGATGCCTCAAGGTAATAAAACAAAAATAACGGATGAAGAGCGGGAGTTGATTGGGAGATGGATTGAGCAAGGCGCTAAACAATAGGTTCATTAATCTTCAAAAATCTCAGCCTCTTCAACCATTGGATCTTGATAAATTTCCCAAAGCCTTCCGTAAAGCCAGAATTTTTTGAAATGATCTGAAAACATGATTTTGATTCTTTCCTCAAATTGAGGCAAAATGTTTTCTGATCTTGCTGCAGACAAAAATGTCGTCCAGTTTTTTAATAAATTATTAATAAATGCCTCATATTCATGGTGATAAGCCTGATAATAAACTACGGCTCTTTCAATTTGATACCATTGCATTTCCAGAATATCTTCTTTGAAAGCTGCAATCTGAGCAAACTCTTTCAGGATTTTATTTACCCGTGAACTCCTTGCCTTTCCATGTCCCCTTGTTGGGAAGTATTCTTTTTCAAGAGCTTTTTTATACTTTTCAATAATGCCGGCACTTTCAAAGCCAAATTCCATGGTTAGATACATATTGGCAATGGGAAATCGTTTTGCCATTTCTCCTAAAAGCCGAACTAGCTCTTCCTTATCCTGTTTCTCTAACTCTTTGACTAGCTGTTTTTTGGCCATTTTACCAACTGTAGTTTCTAAAGTAGTCCACGATCCCTTTTCGTACTATCGCCTCCTTATTTTCTTCCGCCCTTTGCTCAGTTGGCTCAAAAGCTGGCCATGTCGTATCAGACTTAACTCGTTTGAAATAACCCATTCTTTCTAAAACAACCAACATACCCAGATTAATCAAATCCAGTTTTTCCTCTTTATCCCTACTCAATTTACTTTCCGGACATTCCTGAAACCCGATCAAAAGCAAGATACCTTCAAGCGTTGGCTTCTTTTTAAATCGCTTAATAAACTGAAATTCGATGGTTTTGAATTCCTTATCAATTGTTTCGGTGCTTTTGGTTTCTGGCATTTATCCTGAATTGGAACTGCAAATCTATTCAGGACTTATCTTCTTTGATTGCATAAAATCAAAAAGAGTGGCTCTTCGAAGTGAATACCAGGCAATCCAATACTGTTGAAGCGTTTGCAAAAAATTGATAAGTGCCTCATCCTTTTCTTGTTGAGCAATAGTTAAATTGGTAATGTCAATTTTGCCAATCAAATATCGATTCTTGGCCATTTCATACCGGCGTTGGGCAATGGTATCTGCTTTGGCAGAAATATCCAGACTGGCCTGCAATTGTCGCAATTGCATTACTTGATTAAACACTTGAATATCAATAATGTTTTTCCGGTTTTTAATATTTTCCAAGGTAGCATTTAATTCAGCCTCAGCCTGTTTCACCTGGGCTTTATTGCGACCTCCATTGGTTAAAGGAACATTGATTCCAACAAATGCACTTTGCTGACTTTCAAGATTCTTAAATGCAGCGTTCAAATTGGTGGCCGTTTGGTTAAATCCGACCGAAAGATTCAGGTCAGCAGTAAATCGTCTTGATATTTGAGAAGAACGAAGATTCATTCTCGCCATATTTTCATTCATTTCCAATGTTTTATAATCACTTCTATTTTCTCTGGCAGCAATTTGTGCCTTTTCGGCATCTAAAACTGGTCGTGGAACTTCTGATGGAAGTGTAACCTCAATGATTCCTACTTTATCATATTCACCCAAAAGATTTCTTAATTCCTTTTCACTTGTTAGTTTGTTAACTGTACTTCTTTCAACTGAATTCCGTGCATTCATCAAACCAAGTTCAACCTGAAGTAACTCATTTTCAGCTATTTTTCCTATTCCAAACCGACCTTGGCTAATCCTGAAAATGGTATCATTGTTCTTTAAATTGTATTGTGCATTTTTTAATTGCACTTCAGAAATTAATAATTCGAAATACTTTTGGGTTACAGATATACTAAGATCTTCCAATTGTTCCAGTTGAACCCTGGTAGCCTCATCAAAACTAATTTTTTGCTGCTGCCAATCCCATTTGATTTGGTTTATTCTAAAAAGTGGCTGCGTGAAAGACAGAAATAGAGGTGCAGATCGCCAGTAATAATTTGGATTATCTCCTTGGTTTTCAAAAAGATCTATTCGACTTAAACCAGAATTTAGTGATAGAGTTCCTCCGGTAGCTACCAAGTTTTGGCTTAAAGAAAGTGTTCCAGAAGAAAAGTTTTGGCTAAGCGGCCTAAACAATATGCTTCCATCAGGTTGGGTAATTTGGTTTATCGTTCGTGTAAATCCTGGGATCTGAGCGGTTAATCCAAGCTGAGGTTGCAAAAAGGCTTTGTTCGCTTTAAAACGCCATTTCTCGGCCTGATACCTGGACCTTATTTGTTTTGAAATAGGGCTATTGTTTTTTGCCTTTTGGATGGCCTCATCTAAACTTATTACCTGAGCTTTAACTATATGGCTTTTTCCAAACAATAGAATGGATATTAGCCAAAAAACAGATGAATATTTCATTTTAAATCGAGCCACTATTTGCTTATTTTATTTTACAATCAATTTAAAAAATTTGGAAAACGGTCAAATAAGATTCTAAACGGTTGTGAATTAGGAATTTGCAATGCTTATTCTAAATAAGTTAGGCCCTTTTAAGTCGGGGTGACCAGATTCGAACTGATGACCTTGCCGCCATAGCGGCACGCGATATCCATAAAATTATTAGGCATAAAAAAAGGACCTAAAAACGTTAGGTCCTTTTAAGTCGGGGTGACCAGATTCGAACTGATGACCTTGCCGCCATAGCGGCACGCGATATCCATAAAATTATTAGGCATAAAAAAAGGACCTAAATACGTTAGGTCCTTTTAAGTCGGGGTGACCAGATTCGAACTGATGACCTCCTGCTCCCAAAGCAGGCGCGATACCGGGCTACGCTACACCCCGAACTGAAACGAAAATGATTTTCACCGTTTTCGAATTGGGAGTGCAAAAGTACAATTATTTTAATTTAATCAAACAAAAGGGCCAAATTATTTTTACAAAACAACTTTGCCATACAAATCGAACTCGGTGGCATCATTAATTTTTACATTCGCAAAGTGTCCAATTGGAAGATAAATACCCTTGGCTTCTATCAAAACTTCATTATCTACTTCGGGAGAATCATATTCGGTTCGTCCAACAAAATATTCGCCCTCCTTTCTGTCTATCAATACTTTATAAGTATTACCTATTTTTGTTTGGTTGAGTTCAAATGAAATTTCCTCCTGAATCAACATTATATCATCTTGACGCCTTTGTTTTTCCTCTTCAGGTACATTGTCATCCATGGAAAAAGCATGCGTTTGGTCCTCATGCGAATAGGTAAACACTCCTAATCTATCAAACCGCATGCGGCTCACAAAATCAAGCGTTTCCTCAAAATCGGATTCTTCTTCACCAGGGTGGCCAGCAATTAGCGTGGTTCTCAAGGCTATATCAGGAACTTTTGACCGGATCTCAGAAATTAAATCTTCGGTTTTTTGCCTGGTAATTCCCCTTCGCATTAGTTTCAAAACCTTGTCCGAACCGCTTTGTAAAGGCATATCCAAATAGCTACAAATATTTTCCCGTTCAGCCATAACGTCCAAAATATCAGTTGGAAAGCCAGAAGGATAGGCATATTGAAGTCGAATCCATTCCACACCATCCACATCTGAAATTTTCCTTAACAAATCAGAAAGCCCACGCTTTTTGTAAATATCTAAACCATAATACGTTAAATCCTGGGCAATTAAGATAATCTCTTTGGTTCCTTTTTTTACAAAGTTTTGAACCTGGGTGATCAGCTGCTCTTCAGGAAATGAAATGTGCTTACCACGCATTAGTGGGATTGCGCAAAAAGAACAAGGTCTATCACATCCTTCTGCTATTTTCAAATAGGCATAGTGGCTTGGTGTAGTGATTAACCGCTCTCCAACCAACTCATGTTTGTAATCTGCTTTTAATGTCTTTAATAGACGTGGTAACTCACTCGTCCCAAAATAAGCATCTACTGTGGGGATTTCCTTTTCCAAATCATCCTTGTACCGTGCAGATAAACAACCCGTTACATATAATTTATCAATCAATCCCTGTTGCTTCGCATCTGCATATCTCAAGATTGTATCGATAGATTCCTGCTTTGCATTATCAATAAATCCACAGGTATTCACAATTACAATTTGGGCATCATCTTTTTTGGACTCATGCTCCACTTCAAACCGATTGGCAAGCAACTGTGTATAAATATTTTCGCTGTCAACCAGATTCTTAGAGCAACCAAGGGTTACAATGTTGACCTTATTCTGAATAGTACCTTTTGTTTTCATTTTAAGAAATGGGATGCAAAAGTAAACCTAATAAAGGCTTTTGGGTTCCAAACTCTTAAATAAAATTATCTGAAATTCGGCTTAGAAATACAATTTACGTCTATTGCTATTAACCATAGCAATTTCAAAAAGCCAATTTTTTAAATTCTGGTCTGTTATTACTTAAAACTAAAGGTTCGGGAAATGTTAAAACCATACCCAACCTGTCCTTTTTCCCATTTATTGGTTGTATTTGCGATAAAGTCCTTTTCGATCAAACCTACCGAATTGGTGAAATGTAGTTGGAAAACATGGCCACCAGTTTCAATGTCAAAACCTACACTAAGACTATTCTGAAGGGATTGATTGGAGGCTTTTTTGGGATCCAATAGATGGAAATATTCAATGTTAAAAGACGTTCTTTTAGTTATTTTAAATCTACCACCAATTCCAATTGCAAAAATATCATTCTTCAGATTTTTCGACTCAACCTGATTTCGATGAATCATTGTTGGTGTCAACTGCAATGAAATAGACTCAGAAAACTTTCTGGCAATTAAAAGTTGATACGTATAAGTAGTTCTATCCGTGAGTGTTGATGTGCCTTCAACTTTTGTAATGTCCACAGCTGCGGAAGCAAAAGCAGATAAAGAAAAAGGCATAGAATTCGTATTGGTTTGTTTCAGAATTTTATACTTAGCAAAATAATCCCATGCCTTTCTGCCAAAGTTATTTCTTCCAATTCCAACCATCAAATCATCTGTAATTCCATATTCCAGACTCAGCCTGATTCTGGCAAAATCCAAACCCCAAAATTGGTCGTAGCCTGAGTTAAGCAAACCGAAACGATGATTGATCCTGAAATCAAGATGCTTTTTTGCGACTTGCTCTATGCTATGCCCATTTAAAACTCGGGTGGTTTTGAATGTAGCTTTTACAGGCTCGGGACCTTTTGGCCCATTGTCCAGCATGTTTAACATGTCATCCTGCGCATTCACTTTTATCGTAAATGAAAAAAGGAGTGCCGATAAAAATAGATAAGCGTGTATTTTCATGTGATAGTTATGGATTTATGCCTTGTCTAATCCAGGCCAGTATTTTTAATATTTTATCGGAAGGCAATTTTTCGCCTCCATCGGGCATATTTTTTGCACCTGGGGCATGGGTTATTGAATTAATAAATTTAGTACTATCCTTTTTCAAGTAATTATTAAGAGTGGAATAGTCGCCAAATGTTGCACCACCAGAACCGCCACTATGGCAGCCATAACACGCACTTTCTAAAACAGATGAAACTTCCGAATATTTAACCTTTACAATTACCACTACGCTGGTATCCTTAGAAGTTGTGTCAACAGGATTAGGCTTTGGTAAAGGTGCTGGTTTAACCTCTTCTTTTACATTATTGGCACAACCAAACATTATTAAACCAATACTTGTAAAGCCTATTAATTTTTTAATTGCTAAATTTTTCATTTTTAATATAAGGTCCAAAAAACAGAAATAGATTCAATAAATCCTAGAAATGACTGTCTGTTCCAAAAATAAGTTTGGTGGACCACTCGTATCCCAATAATTTTGAGCCCAATCCACTTGTATGAAAATAATCTGCATAGGTCGGAACTATACCGCCCATATTGAAGAACTCAAAAATGAAAAACCAGATGCACCTGTCATTTTTTTAAAGCCAGAAACGGCTTTGGTTAAAAACAACGAACCCGTTTATCACCCGGAATTTACCCAGGATTTACACCACGAAGTTGAACTTGTTTTAAGAATCTGTAAGGAAGGAAAATATATTCAACCAGGGTTTGCCCACACGTACTTTGATGCAATCGGGATAGGAATTGACTTCACAGCCAGAGATTTACAATCAAAACTGAAAGAAAAAGGTTTGCCTTGGGAAATTTCAAAAGCATTTAACCAATCCGCACCAGTATCAAGCTTCATTCCCAAAGAAAAATTTAAGCATTTGAACGGTATCAACTTCCAACTATCTGTTAACCAAAAAGAAAGACAAAATGGTAACAGTAGTTTTATGATCTTTAGTTTTGCTGAAATCTTGTGCTATGCCTCTCAATTTTTTACTCTTAAAACAGGAGATCTTATTTTTACAGGAACACCTGCCGGTGTAAGCAAAGTTGAGATCGGCGATCATTTGGAGGGATTTCTGGAAGGAGAAAAAATGATAGATTTCTTTATAAAATAAGCGTCTTTACATTGTTTATACAATTATTCAGAAATCTAAATCTGGGAATATCCATCATCCTGGTAACCGTCTTTTTCAATTCGATTTCAATCACCATTGCCCAAAAGAAACTTTCAAAAAAAGGCGGGTTTTTGTTTCCAATTAATCCAGGAAAACCAGGTTCTTTAACAGGAAACATGGGAGAAATTCGCTCAAATCACTTTCATGGTGGCCTGGATATTAGGACCGGTTGGGCATCAGGACTACCAGTTTATGCTTCAAAAGATGGTTTTATAAGCCGGGTGGTGATGGCAGGAGAAGGTTATGGAAACACTGTTTTTATTGCCCATCCAGATGGTTACGTTACCGTTTATGCACATTTAGAGAAGTTGAGCCAGCCGCTACACGATTATGTAAAAAGGCAACAATATGATTTAGAGTCTTTTGCTGTTGATCTCATATTTAAAAAGGATGTTTTTAAGGTAAAACAAGGCGACACCATTGCAATTTCAGGAAACACTGGAAGTAGCCGGGGCCCACATTTGCATTATGAAATCAGAGATACTTCAGGCATTGTCCACAATCCATTATCTTTTGGTTTTGAGGAAATTAAGGATAATTTGTCGCCTGTAATTGACCGTCTGGCCATTTATCCATTGGATATTGATGCCCGGATTAACGGCAAATTTGACCGAAAAGAAATATTAGTCCGGGAAGCTGGAAAAGAATTTTTGGCTTCCGAAATTCCAACCGTTTCAGGCACAATCGGTCTGGAAATAAAAGCTAGGGACCGCATCAACAACGGCACTTCAAATGGAGGAATTTTTTGTATAGAAATGTATTTGGATGGAAAATTGGTCTTTTTCCATAACCTGAACCAATTTCCAATGGCGAAAACAAACCATGTCAATCAACTTATTAACTACCGAAATTTTAGATTGACAGGCGAAAAATTTCAAAAACTGTATAGTCCGGATGGTTATTTCCAATCCAAAAATATGCCTGAAAATAAAAAAGGAAGAATCAGAATTTCAGCTGGAAAAGTTGGCATTATTGAAATCTTCCTTTGGGACGTACATGGCAATAAAAGAATAGCAAAACTGAAGTTAAAAGGGGATTCAACCGAAAACAAACAAGCACCAGGCATTGCTGGAAAGTCAAGCAAAATCAGGTACGATGTTTTGGATAATACCTTGATTATGAAATCAAATGGTGCTTCAGATTTGGGCCAAACCATTCAAATGTATGCTGGCCAAAAAACCATTCAACTTGAACCTGAATACAAAGAGGGTGGCGATTTGGTTTATCTGTATGATTTAAAAAAGATGCTTCCCGATTCAGTGGTTGCTACCGAAAAAGGCAAACTGAGCTTTAATTTTAAAGCGCAGGTAACGCCAGAAAGCGGCATAAATGCGTCCTTCAATGAGGCTGGCATTACCATTCCTGGGGAAAGTCTTTTCGATACACTTTATCTGGAACTTGAAAAGGACGACAAAAATGCAGTACGCATTAATTCATCCTTGATTCCGATGGCAGGGATTTTTACTCTTTCAACCGAATGTAGTTCTTGCTCAGGTGCCGATTCTTTGAAATATCGGGGATATGCAGAGTCTGTAAATGGGTCTTTCAACAAATCGCTTTTTTCTGACTGCATTGGAGGTAATCTATTTTCAAAAACCAAATATCTGGGGAAATTCAAACCGCAGAAAGATAGCACTGCACCCATTATCCGAACTGGAATTTGCAATTCCCAGCAGGCAAGATTTAACATATATGACAATCTATCTGGCATTGACAAAATTGAGGCAACTATTAATGGAGAATGGATTTTAATGATTTGGGACAAGAAACAACATCTGATTTATTCAGATCCCTGGCCATGGCAAAAACCAATGAAAGGAGAATTTCAACTTTTGGTTACAGATAAAAGCGGCAATCAGAATATTTTCAAAAAGAATCTCTAAGCATTATTTTCAGTTATTCGGGATAGGTCAGACACAAAAAAAGCCACTTTTTACAGTGGCTTTTTTTGTAATATGATAAAACGATTAACCCAAATAAGGTTTAAGCGCTTTGCTTCTGCTTGTGTGACGCAATCGTCTGATTGCCTTTTCCTTAATTTGCCTGACTCGCTCTCTTGTTAAGTTAAACTTCTCACCAATTTCTTCCAGAGTCATCACGTTTGCTCCATTTAAGCCAAAGTAGTATGTCACAACATCTGCCTCCCTTTGGGTCAAAGTAGAAAGTGCTCTTTGTACTTCTTTTCGAAGAGAATCAACCATAAGATCCGAGTCCGGAGTATGCTCAGAGTCATTTTCCAAAACATCCAAAAGACTATTTTCTTCTCCCTGAACAAATGGGGCATCCATCGAAACGTGCCTACCAGAAATTTTCATGGTATCCACAATCTCATTGGTGCTCACTTCAAGTACTTCAGCCAATTCTTCCGGAGATGGCTCTCTTTCAAATTTCTGCTCTAGTTCTGAAAAAGTCTTTGAGATTTTATTTAATGATCCAACCCTATTAAGTGGAAGACGTACAATTCTGGATTGTTCAGCCAAAGCCTGAAGAATGGATTGACGAATCCACCAAACCGCATAGGAAATGAATTTAAATCCTCTGGTTTCATCAAATCTTTGAGCGGCCTTTATCAAACCTAAATTGCCTTCATTGATTAGATCACCTAAACTAAGTCCTTGATTTTGATATTGCTTGGCTACAGAAACCACAAAACGCAGATTTGCTTTTGTCAATTTTTCTAGTGCAGCCTGGTCTCCTTCCCTGATCCTCTTTGCCAAATCAACTTCTTCATCTGGGGTAAGCAAATCTACTTTTCCAATTTCTTGTAGGTACTTGTCAAGAGACTGGCTTTCCCTGTTGGTGATCTGCTTACTGATTTTAAGTTGACGCATTTTTAGTGAATTTTCCTAAGTTACAAAAGTGTTCTAAACTGCAAATAAACAAAATAGGTTTCCCAAAGTCAAGATAAAATTTTGAACTTTCGGAAACCCTTTCAAAAAAGACGTTCTAATTGCCCATTTCGGACAAAAATTTAATTCGCATCAATCGAATTTCTTCTTCTGTATATTCTCCATCAAATTCTTTTAAGGCTATATAAATGTCATCCGTTTCAGAATTCATGAAGTATTCAGTAATTTCATCTTGTCTGTCTTCATCCAAAACGCCATCGATATAGTAGTTGATATTTAGTTTTGTGCCTGAAAAACAGATCATTTCAATCTCCTGCAAAAGCTCAAACATGGAAATTTTCTTACTTTGACTTATTTCCTGAAGATCAAGTTTCCGATCTATTTGCTGAATAATCTGAATTTTATTCTTTGACTTGTCAGCCGTTTGTTTGATAACAACATCAAACTCAGTTTCAATCTCATTTTCTTTTACATATTTGGCGATCAACTCAACAAATGGCTTTCCAAACTTTGCAGCTTTACCTGTCCCAACCCCAGTAATCTGTACCAAATCTTGTTCTGTTGTTGGATAAACTGTTGCCATTTCTTCCAAGGCAACATCAGAGAAAATAACATAAGGCGGAAGTTTTTTATCCTTTCCAACCTTTTTTCTTAAACCTTTTAGTAATTCGAAAAGCTCCCCATCATATGCATTTCCTTTGGAAGAATCTTTGTCGTCCATATCATTCTCCACATCCATTTGCTCATTGGTAAAATCATGGTCAACAGACATGGTTACAGGATATGGTGCGGACAAGAATTTGTGGCCCATTTCAGAAACTCGCAGAGCTCCGAAATTTTCCAGATCCTTAAAAATAAATCCGCTTATAGATAATTGACGGATAACTGAGTACCACCATTTAACAGTATGATCTTTTCCTTTACCAAATATTGGAAGTTTTGTATGACCATAACTTACTGCATAATCGTTTTCTATACCTGCACAAAAATCGGCAATGTGCTGAATCTGAAATCGTTCTTCAGTTTGGATAATCGCATTTAAGGCCAGAACTGCTTCTTGTTCTACTTTGTATTTTGCATTTGGTTTTGTGCAGTTGTCACAATTTCCACAGTCTTTTTCAAGATATTCTCCGAAATAATGAAGCACCTGCTTTACTCTGCATACAGAGAAATCTGCAAAATCAGTCATTTCCTGAAGCAAAAGCCTGGCATTGTCTCTTTCTGTTACGCTTTTATCTTTATTGAATTTTTCAAGTTTATCGATATCGGCATAACTGAAAAACATCAAACAATCTGACGGCAATCCATCTCTACCCGCTCTTCCGGTTTCCTGATAATAACCCTCAAGGGATTTTGGGGCATCGTAGTGGATAACAAACCGAACGTCCGGCTTATCAATTCCCATTCCAAAGGCAATTGTGGCCACCATAACCTCACAATCTTCTCTTAAAAACTGCTCTTGATTTCTCATCCTGGTATTTGGATCCAAACCAGCATGGTAGGGAAGTGCTTTTACACCATTTACCCTTAAAAATTCTGCAATCTCTTCGGTTTTCTTTCTGGACAAACAATAGATAATACCTCCTTTTCCTTTGTGGTTCAGGATGTAACGCATCAATTGCTTTTTGGCATTTACCTTTGGCCTGATTTCATAAAACAAATTATGTCTTCTAAAGGAGGATTTGAAAATGGAAGCATCTTCCATTGTCAGGTTTTTTTGAATGTCCTGCTGGACTTTTGGTGTTGCCGTGGCCGTCAAAGCTATAATTGGCAATTCACCAAGCATATCAATTATAGTTCTGATACGCCTGTATTCAGGCCGGAAATCGTGCCCCCATTCAGAAATACAATGTGCCTCATCGATGGCAACAAATGTGATATTCGCAGTTTTAAGAAAACTTATGTTTTCTTCTTTTGTAAGCGACTCTGGTGCTACATACAATAGCTTTACCTCTCCTGCAAGCACTTCCTTTTTCACCCTTGCCATTTCTGTTTTGGTAAGTGTAGAATTCAGGAATTGTGCGTTTACACCAACTCCATTCAAAAGATCAACTTGATTTTTCATCAAAGCGATCAAAGGGGAAATTACTATGGCCGTACCTTCCTGCACGATGGCCGGAAGTTGATAACAAAGGGATTTACCTGCACCTGTTGGCATGATCACAAAAGTGTTCTTGCCAGACATAAGGTTATTAATAATTGTTTCTTGGTTGCCTCGGAATTTGTCGAATCCGAAAACTTGCTTTAGTGCTGTCTTTAAGTCCAAAGCGGAACTTATCTCTACATCCATCATTATATTACAGCTTGATTATCAACTGATTGTTTTAAATTTTTTAACACCGATTTTTCGAGTTTAAAGATATAAGGAAAAAAGGGTTTGGCGCAACTTTTATGCATAAAGAATTTTAGAAAGGTATTAGACTGGGATAAATGGCTTGTTTTTCGGGATAAAATGAAATTATTTCTAATAAAATTATGTTCTAAATTTTTAAAAAGATTGATTAGAACACCTTAGTCAACTTCAAGATTCCGAGCCAAAGTTTCAAAATATGACCAGGACTCTGCCATTCGGGATCCATACCAGCTAAAATATGTCCCATCTACAAGTACTACTTTGGAATGGGGTAATTCATTTTGTAATTCTCGCCTGTGCTTTTCACTAAAAGGGAAAGGCTCTGAAGATAGAAATACAAAATCTGGACTTTGATTTTTAATTTCTTGAAAATCAAAAACTTCAGGATATCTACTTTCCATTGATCTTAAATTTTTCAAACCTATTTCGTTTAAAATTGAGTGAATAAAGGTGTCTCCACCAACCGCCATCCATGGCTTTTGCCAAATAAAATACAATACAGATTTACCTTCAAAAAACGAGATAGGTTTTCTCATTTCTTGAATTTTTGAAATAACACTTTGACTTTCTGCTGATTTGCCCATCAATTCACCAATTTCAGAAATCATTTCCAAACTTTCATTGAGTGTTTGAATGTCAAAAGTCTTTACCATGAAGCTTTTGGAGAGTTCTTCAATTTGAGATTTTTCGTTTTCTTCCTTTACAGAAAAAATGAGATCTGGTTGAAGATGCTTGATTTTCCCAATATCCAGACTTTTTGTTCCACCGATTTTAGGAATCCTTTTAATATCCTTTGGATAAATACAAAACTTGGTTCTGCCAATTAAAAAATCAGGGTTTAAATCAAAAATTAATTCAGAAACAGAAGGAACACAACTAATTATGCGCATAAAAAAAGTCGCTATTAAAGCGACTTTAAGTTGTCCGACCAGGGCTCGAACCTAGACAAACAGTACCAAAAACTGTTGTGCTACCATTACACCATCGGACAATTCGGGTGCAAAATTAAGATTAATCTTCTTTCGAAAAAACATTACTCATATTTTTTTTTATGAGCGCCCTTTCAAATACCATAATTTTATTAAAACCAAGGATTTATGAGCAGAATAAAATTTACTTTTTACTATCAAAATCTATATATGTATTGTGCAAAAACAGGATTTAGCAAAATCGAAATCGGTTTTTTAGCTAAATACCATTAATATTGCGTTTTAGAAGTAATAAGGCGTGAAATATAAGCTCTATGAAACCTATCAAAAAGATCTCATTATTGGAAAAAATGATAAAAAATATTGCCTTTGCCCTTTTCCTTTTTCTAAACTTAAGTTCAATCTTTTTTACACAAAAGGTTAAAGCGCAATCGGGCATACAAGTTACTTATCTTGAGGACTTTACAAATCCTTTTACAGGACCAACTCCCAGATGGGAATTGGCAGATGGATTGGCTACCATACCCACCAGCTTAATTAGTAACGGGGCAAATTCTAATGTATGGGTAGCAAATAACACCGTAACGCCAACAATAGATAATACTGATAATCTACACATCAGCTGTTTAGCAGGCGATTGTGGAAATACCCCTGGCCAAAACAATTTAGTCGTTTTTAATGCAACCAATGGAACTCATGCAAGTAATAAGGTTGTAAGGATGACAGGAAACTTTTTGCCTCAAGCCTTTAATGGAAATAACCTAAAAATTGAATTTGACTGGATTTTTCAAAAAACAAACCCAGCTTCTTTAGATGCAGGAATGAGAATGATTTATTCGGTAGACGACGGAACAACCTGGCAAGAAATTAATCAGACTTATTTAGGAAATGGGAGTCCATTGGTTCAAACCACTAGCGTTGAGCTAAATGCGACAAACTTTCCTGGTTTTAATCCCCTCATACCTAAATTAAGGTTGGGATTCCGATGGTTTAACAGAGCTCCAGCCCAAGCCCCGAATCCAACTATAGACAATGGTATTATTATAGACAACCTAAGGATTAGAAATTATCCAGTTTTAATTTTAAATTCTATAAATCCAACAATTATTTGTACTGGTGATTCTGCTACGGTTAGTTTTCAACGCAGTGGTTTCCCAAATTCAGAAACTTTTACCCTTCAGATTTCTGATGCAACAGGAAATTTTGCTGCTAACCAAATTTTGGGAAATCTTCCAAAACCGACTTCAAAAGTTTTAATTCCATTAAGTTTAGTTGGTAGTGCCAATTATAGGGTGAGAATAGAATCAACAAGTTTGTTCTTTTCCAATACATTGCCCCTAAATGTAATAGCCACTCCGATAAAACCATTTGCTGGAGGAGACATTACGGAATGTTCTGGAAAAACTATTCCAATTGGAGGCGGTGCCGCTGAAACTGGAGTTACTTATTCATGGAATATTCCTGCTTTAGGTGGCAATCTTGCACCAAATATTCTTTTGGCCAACACAGGAAACTCATTTACAAAACAAACCTACATTTTAACCGGAATCCGATCTTTTTGTAATGCAAAAGATACTGTAGTTTTAACTATTAACCCGCTTCCAATTGTTGATGCCGGTCTTCCGCTTTCCGTTTGTGAGGGAGATTTACCCATTTTGTTGGTGGCCCTGCCAGCAACTACATTGGCAACAGCCACTCCTTCAGGTATTGGAAATTGGACGGGAACAGGTTTAACGGGATCTGGGAATTCAACTTTTTTTAATCCTTCTGGTTTGGTTGGGGCCCAAACACTTACTTATACCTATACACAGGATTGGAAAAATGGAGGACCTACTTGCGAGGCAATGGATACCAGAGTTGTAACAGTAAAAGCAGCTCCAATTGTACAAGCTGGCGATCCCTTAAGTTTTTGTAATGGAATAGATTCAGTTCTTATAACTGGATTTAGTCCCACATTCCCAACGGGAAGTTGGGCCGGAACAGGTATTAGTGCAAAAGGCATGTTTTTCCCAAAATCCTTACCTGTAGGGACTTATGTTTGTACGCTTTCAACAACAAATGCAGGTGGTTGTACCACTGTTGCAACCAGGCAAATAAAAGTTACACCGGCACCAGTTATAAATGCCGGAATATTTAATCAGTTTCTTTGCAGTAAACTTGGATCCTATCAAATGATTGGGTTTACACCTCCAATTAGTGCCGAAACCAAATGGACCAGTCCTACCCCAAATTTGATTAGTATAGGTGGTTCACTAAGTTTTAATGATTCAAGAGCTGGTATCCACAAACTGAAATATACATATGATAAAGATCAATGTAAAGTTTCTGATTCGGTTTCTATGACCATTATCAAATCGCCAAAAGTAGTTTTTGCTCGTCCAAGAGATTCAATTTGTGCGAGCAGTCCACCAATTATTCTTAGTGGCGTTAGCCCAGGAGGAGGTAGTTGGAGAGGGCCTGGCATAACCGATAATAATTTTAACCCAAGTGGCCTAACGGGAAGCCAGGAGGTTTGGTACAGAGCATTAAGCCCGGAAGGAAATTGTATTGATTCGGCAAGTAAGATCATTTTTGTAAAAGATTCCCCGAGGGCAAATGCGGGTGATTCTATTCAAAGAATTTGTGGAAATCTACCAGAATATCAAATGGTTGGATTTTCTCCTACAGAAGGAAATTTGGGTAAATGGAGAAGCGATACTATATTGAAAATTGATTCATTAGGCAAATTCAAAATAGATAGTTCTAAAGTAGGAAAAACGTATTCCATTAAATATACATTTACAAAATTGGGCTGCAGCTCTGTGGATTCGGTTTCCTTAACTTTAGTTTCAGTCCCTAAAATTAAAATAGGCCAGGCATTAAATGTATGTGCAAATGATCCTCCTTTTTTACTTTTAGGAGTAACTCCTATTGGTGGCAAATGGAAAGGCCCTGGGGTTGATTCCTCAGGAATTCGTTTTACTCCAGCTGATTCACTTATTGGTAATCCTCAAAAAATTTGGTATCTGCTAAATAATGACGGCTGTCCAGATTCCGCCTTTCGAACCATAAATGTTCAATCGGCTCCAAAAGTAACCGCAGGCCCAGATGAATCAATCTGCTCAGGTTTAGACACTTTAAATTTAGAAAACTTTTCACCAGTCGGTGGAAAATGGACTGGACTTGGGGTTGATTCAATTGGAATTTTCAGACCTAAAAAATTTAATCTGGCTGGAAACAGAACCTTGAAATACACGCTTCAGTTTGGCAATGGTTGTTCAGCCTCAGATGAAAAAGTAATCACCATTTTTCCTAAGCCAAATGCAACATCAGGCATTGATACCGCATCTTGCACTGGTGATGGACTGAAAATAGGAGGGCCAAAGGCCAATAACTTAGTTTACAAATGGATTGAGCCCGTAGTGGGTTCTTTAACCGCAGACACTATTTCCGATCCTATTATCACGATAACCAATACCAAAGAAATAGCCGATACTTTTTTTGTAAGGTTAACTGTAATGGATACCATTACAAGATGTATCAAGTTAGATACTACAAGACTTATTATTTATCCAAGGCCGATTTCCGTTCCTGCATTTCCTTTTCCAAAATCAAAATGTGCTGGTGATACATTTGTTTTAAAAGCAAAAACAAAACCCGGTCTTTTGTATGAATGGCTTAGAAATGGATTAAGTTTAAATATTCCGAGTGAAAAAGATTCTACATTAAACACGGGACTTTCAGGAAATTATAGACTTGTAGTTAGAAACAAAGGGGCTTTTTGTACAGATACCTCTGAAAAAGATACTCTTATTATTTTTAAACGTTTTATTCCAAGAATAACAGGAAATAAACTTTTTTGCAAGGATAGTATTACTCAGGTAAAAGTATCCCCAATTACTCCTGGTTTTTCTTATCAATGGCAGAATAATGGTGTAAATGTGCCAGATAGCATAGGAACCACTTTTACAATCGGAAGGACCGGAACTCTTAGAGTAATACTTAAAACAGACAAGGGATGTGAGGACTCCTCTGTTGTGACTCTTATTGATAGCCTTCCTTTTCCCCAAATTCCGTTTTTGAATGATACCAGTATATGCGAAAACGGTATAGCAACTTTCAGAGTCCCAAAGGATAGTTTGTACAACTACAGATGGTTAGATAGCTCAAACAATTCAATCGTATCAACAATAGATACATTCAAAACAGCCAAGCCAGGGAAATATTATGTGGAGGTTTATAATTTTTGCAGAACAGTTAGAGATTCCGCCAGATTAATCCGGGTAAATCCTCTTCCAAGGTTTAACATTCTTAGGAATGGCGACAAGGATACTACAGTTTGCAAAAATTTAGATGTTTCTGTTTTTGGACCAATAGGGTATGACGGCTATCAGTGGAATGTGAATGACAATGGACCTTCAAGTGGACGTCAGCTTAAAATTGATACCGATACATTAGGTAAAACCAAACTATTCCTTAAGGTAACGGACGAATTTGGCTGTTCTGATAGTGATACAGCTAGTATAACTGTAATCGAATGTACCCCAATTATTTATGTGCCGAATGCATTTTCGCCTCAGGGTGACAGACAAAACGATACATGGCAAATACAGAAATATAATGTATCAGAAATTAAGGTTTATGTTTATAACCGGTGGGGAGAAATGGTTTACTTTTCTGATAAAAAAGGTGATGATCAGGTCCAAAATGACATGGGGTGGGATGGTAAATTCAAGGGTGGCACATGCCCCTCCGGAGCGTACAAATGGCTTATAGACTACAAAGGAACCCAGGATGGAGTTGAAATTGTGAGAAGAGATACTGGATCCGTTACTATTATTCGTTAAACCATGAAAGCATTTTTAAGAAAATCATTCCTTTTACCAGTTTTAATTTCAATTGGTATCCAGACTTCATTGGCTCAGGATCCCCAGTTCACGCAAATTTATGCGGCTCCTATGTTTTTGAATCCTGCATTTACGGGCAATCATGACTATGATTGCCGGAAATTGACCGGTTCCAGGATTAAGACGATGGTGAATTACAGGTCGCAATACAACGGTGATTTTAATACGCTCTATGGATCAATCGATTATAGAGAAAAATCAGGAAGACTTGGTTTGGGGGCTACCATTGTTAGAGATGTTCAATCATCTGTTGTTCCATTGAGTTCAACCAGTTTTGCTGTTTTGGGTTCATATAAAGTTCCAATAATAAATGATTGGCAAGTTCATTTAGGCCTTCAGGGATCATTTAATTACCGAAACGTTGATTTTTCAAGATTAACATTTCCAGATCAATTTACTCAAGCGGGCCAAACTGCTTCTACAAATGAGCCATTGTTAAATGGTGCCGAGGCTACCTATATAGATTTTGCAACAGGTGTTTTATTTTTTAATGATAAATTCTTTTTTGGTGGGGCCGGTCACCATCTCAATAGCCCAAACCAAAGTTTATATGCTGAAAGTGATAAATTACCATTAAAGGTGGCCGTACATACAGGTTATAAATTTACCTTCAAAAGATCCAGAGGGTTTGGGAGAGCAAAAGGGCCAGAGAAAAGCCTGACACCAACTATTCATTACAAATTACAAGGAATTTTTCAACAATTGGAGGCTGGAAGTTTTTTCACATATGACCCATTATTAATCGGAGTCTGGTACAGAGGTTTACCTATATTGAAGACCCCGGCAAGTTCAATCAATCAGGAATCTCTTTGCTTTTTGGTTGGAACAAAAGTGCCAACTGATTATGGCTTAATAAAAGTTGGCTTCAGCTATGATGTGCCTATTTCTAAGCAAGTCAATACTTTCGGTAGAACTTTTGAACTCTCATTGAGTTACCAATTGATAAACGAAAAGTGCAGAAAACGAATCGTTTACAGAAAAATTCCTTGCCCTGGACTTTAAAAGGATTAGACATTTAATCTCTGAATTGCCATAAAGAAACCCTCTTTCGCCGTCGGGTATTTATTCCAAGTGGCCTTTTCTTTTACTGTAAATTAGGTAATAACTTGCTATATGATAAATTTCAATTAGGCAATTTGTAGAATTCGTTTTGCCTGAATGTGTTGATTTGCGCTCAATTGTACCAATTTTAAATTGAAAAATTAGGGGTTTAGTAACCCACAAAAAATACCAAATTCTACTAAAATCTTTACTTACTCCTAATCGCCTCCACCGGATTCATCCTGGCTGCACTAAGTGCCGGAGCAATGCCAGAAATCAAACCAATGGCCACACTGAGACCAAGGCCAGTGGCGATATTTTGAGGGGTTATCACAATTTCAAATACTGAAGCAGGAATGAATGTAAGTAAAGAGACGAGCAATAAACCTGCTATGCCACCTATCAAACTTAAGAACACAGCTTCAGAAAGAAACTGGTTTAAGATAAAGGAGTTTCTTGCACCAAGCGATTTCTGAATGCCAATCTGGTTGGTCCTTTCTTTTACAGAAACAAACATAATATTGGCAATGCCAAAGCCGCCAACTAAAATTGAAAAACTGCCAATGATGGCCCCTGCAATGCTTACTGCGTCAAAAATATTGGTAATTGCTTTGGCAATTGTTTCTGGTCTGTTAATGGCAAAATTGTCTTCCTCAAACGATTTTAAACCCCGCCTGCTGCGCAGCATCCCTCTTATTTCACCTTCCAGCCATTGCAATTTGTTGTCAGTTGACCTACCTTTTACCGCAATTACAGGTTCTATCCAGCCATTTTTAATGCGGTACATTTCTCCAAAAGTCTGATATGGAATCAAACAGGTAATGTCGTTGCTTGGCAAACCCACAAGGTTAGATCCCTGATGATTGATTATCCCCAAAACAAAAAACTTCCTGCCTTTAATGGAAAATTTTTTGCCAACTGCAGATTCATTTGGGAAAAGTGTTTTGGCAATATCGTCTCCAATTATTGCCAGATTTCCATTTTTTTCAGTTTCTCTTTGTGTAAAATAACGACCGTCTGCCAGGCGGATATCATTGATTTGGTTGTAGTTATAGGTAATGCCAGTCAGATTTACACCTTTAAAGGAGTTGTTGCCTTGTTTCAAAGTTCTATCTCCTTTGGAGGCATACAGGGCAATAGATTCGGCATTCAAAAGATTCTTTTCCAAAAACTTATAGTCGCTCATAGAAGCAACCGGGCGGTTCACATATCTGTACCAGGGATAACTTTTTTCGAAAATCCAGGGCCATTTTTGCACATACAAAACCTTGTCGCCAAAAAAGGACATGCTTTGTTTGATGTTGATCTCCAATGAATCAACAAGGGTAAAAACAGCAATAATGGCAAAAATGCCAACAGTTACACCCAACAGAGAAAGTAATGTTCGCAAAAGATTGGCTTTCAGGGCGCCAAGGGCAAATCGAATACTTTCCAGCCAAAGCAATAATACTTTTTTCATTCCTTATATCAACATCCAATATTACCTACTTAAATACTTAAATAAAAAGAAAAAAGGGGAACGGTAAATGCACATAGGTCACTGGTTATTTTGGCCGAAGTTGGAATTGGTGTTATTAAAAATCACCTCAATCAGAATTTGAAACTTTACTTTTGCCTTCAAATGAGTGATCAAACCAATTTTGGCAGAATTCGACGCAGGTATAAACTTCTTGGAGTTTTACGTATGCTTAGAATACCTAATCTGGCCATGATTGGAATCGGTCAACTTTTGACGGGCTTTTACCTTTTGGAAAATCATTGGTGGAAAGATCAAACAGATGCAATACATTTTGGTTTTTTGGTATTGGCTTCAGTCTGCTCAGCTGCAGGAGGTTATGTAATCAACGATTATTATGATGTCAAAATAGATGTGCTTAACAAGCCCAAACGCGTAGTAGTTGGTAAGTTTATTTCAAGGAGAAAGGCCATGTTTTTGCACCTGTCTTTTATAGGTATTTCCCTGTCTTTCAGCTATTTTTTGGATAAACAGGTCTTTTTTACGGTCGCTTTTTGTTGTTCATGGTTATGGTTGTATTCAAATGCATTGAAGCGGTTGCCTTTTATAGGAAATTTTTCTATTGCGGTCCTAACCTCTGTTTCTCTTTATCTGCCAGCCGTGGCCTTCCCCCCTGCCAAACCTGTTTTACCATTATTTTGCCTCTTTTCCTTTTGGATTTCTCTGATTAGGGAAATTGTAAAGGACATGGAGGATATGCGGGGCGATGCAAGGCATGGATGCAAAACGCTGCCAATTATTTGGGGAATTCGAAAAACAAAGATTTTGCTTTATGCCATTGGAGTACTTTTTATCATCACATTTTCATGGGCAGGTTTCTGGTTGCCAAAACTTTGGATTGTTTCTGCGTTTTTACCGGCTATTCTATTGATTTATCTTTTTCTTGAATTAAAAAAAGCGGATACCAGCAAAGCATTTAGCCGCTTAAGCCTGATTTGCAAATGGATAATGTTGGGTGGAATGGCCACGATTGTCTTAATTGGATAAACAATCATGGCCATTTTGAATTAATCCTTTAAAATTCTCTGGGTCATTTTCTTGCCTTCAACCGAAATTCTTGCTGTATATGTGCCTTTTGGCAAGGCTTTTACATTAATTTTAAACTCCGATTGTTTGGTATTCGATTTTAAATTTTGCTTCAAAACCGACACACCTTTAATATCAAAAATTTCTAAATCAATGGTTTGGTTGGTTTTATTTGAGTTAAAGGAAAAAAGCATTTCATCTTTTACCGGATTTGGCAATAAAGAAAAAGCAGGTTCTCCTCGGGTCATTTTATCAGTTGAAACAAATGTGGCAGGCAATGAAATCAAGCTTCGACAGTCTGCATTTGAAATAGATACAACAGTGTAAACACCCTCAGCAACGTTATTTAAAGTAGGAACTGTTGTGGTTTCAACCAAAATTCCATCCCTAAACCACTCATAGCTTGCGGCTCCGGCACTGGCAACTGATAGTTGATTTCCGTTTATTGATAAAACAGGAAGTGTCGGCGATGCATTTACATTAACCTGAAAGAAACTGGTATCACTTTTACATCCTGCTGAATCTGAGGCCAAAACCCAATATTGTCCTCCGGTAGGACTTGAAAAAATATTTTGACTTCCATTTGAGGACCATGAATAAATTAAGGAGCCTGGTAAACTAACTTCTGCACTATCCCTTTCGCAAACTGTCAGATTGGGAATAATCGGTTTTGTTGGCAAAGGGTTGATTCTTAATCGAATGGGTTGGGAAATATAACTCCAGCAACCGAATTCATTTCTGGTTTGAAGACTAAGGTTATAAACACCTTCGTTTCGGATTACAATTCGTCTTGTGGTATCACCAGTTGACCATTTATAACCTACTACATTTGAAGCTGTCGGTCCCGTAAAAACAAGAGAATCTCCAATGCAAACTGTTGGTTTTAAAGGCATTGCAAGTATTGGAGTTGGAGGACCACATCGCAATTTATACAGTTTTCCGTTGGAGGCGCTATAACGAACTGTATATAACTCATTTTCATAATCCAGCCCAAAGGAGGAAATGGCGCCTAAGTTTGGCCCAATATTCATCAGAGCATTTTGGTAAACTGGTGAATTTTCTTTTTGTAGTTTCCAGATTCTTTGAGAAGAATAATCGCCATAAATATATGCGCCTTTTAATTTGAAAAGTTCTGAACCTCTATATACGTATCCCCCAGTAACCGAAATACCCTGCCCTCTTCCATAAACTGTGAGTGGTTTTTCATAATTGCTTGTATCACAGGATCCACACTGACTGTATGTTGCATTTCCTTCTGTAACTTTCCAACCGTAATTTGCACCTTTTCTCAAAGTATCAATTTCTTCGAAAGCACCTTGACCCACATCACCAATCCACATGGTAGATTGAATTGGGTCTTTTGTGATTTTCCATGGATTCCTTAAGCCCCAGGCATAAATCTCTTTTTTCCAGTTTTGAATATTGTTAACCAAAGGATTATCGGCTGGAATTATATAGGGAGGACCATTTTCCGGGACATTCACATCGATTCTCAACATTTTCCCCAAAAGTTCGGACCTGTTTTGTGCCCTGTTGCCTGGATCTCCACCAGAACCTCCATCACCCATGGTTATGTACAAATAGCCATCATCCCCAAAAAGCAAAGAACCAGCATTGTGATTGCTAAATGGTTGCGCCACTCTCAGGATTCTTTTTTCAGAACTTTGGAGCAAACGATTGGGGTTTAAAGAATCTAATTTAAATCTGGAAACATAGGTTTCAGTAGGATTCAGCGATGTGTATTCTACAAAAACATAGCCATTTTGGGTGAAATTGGGGTGAAAAGCCATTCCCAACAATCCAGTCTCGCTACCTCCAGAACTGTTTCCAATGCGGTTTCTAAGATTTAAAAATGTTGTGGTATCGTTTGCACCTACAGTTCCAGAATCTTTGAATACTTTTATTCTACCTGTTTGTTCAACAACAAATATTCTTTTGCTGTTATCTGGTGCAGTATGCATTGCCACCGGATAAATAAACTTAAGATTTGGCCATCTATCTTCCTGATAATAATCATTTTGTGCTTTTGTTAATTCTGGCAGGCAAATTAAAAAGCCCAAAAAACCAAGTAAAAGTATATGTTTCATAAACTGTAATTAACGATTGAATATTATTTGTTTTCCGATTGGTTGATCCATGATTACCCCATTTTCAAAAACCAGATTTCCGTTTACAAAAGTACGGATGTTTTTTCCTTTCAAAAAGCTGCCTTCCAAAGGTGTCCAGGCACATAAATATAAACTGTTTTCTTTTCTAATTTGGTCTTCTTTGTTTTTGTCAACTATTGAAATATCAGCCCAATAGCCCTCCCGCAAATAACCACGTTCAAAAACCTGAAACCGATCTGCTGGCCTGTGACACATTTTTTCTACAACTTTTTCAATGGTGATTTTGTTTTGATTTACCTTGTGAAGCATCATTTCCAGTCCGTGTTGCACGAGTGGCAAGCCAGCAGGGCAATTTTCATATAGATTTTGTTTTTCTTCCCAGGTATGTGGTGCATGGTCGGTGGCAATGATATCAATCCGATCTTCTAGTAATGCTTTCCAAAGAGCCTCTTTGTCTGATGCTTTTTTAATGGCTGGATTGCATTTTATCAATCCGCCAAGTCGCTCATAATCTGTATCGTCAAACCATAAATGATGCACACATACTTCAGCTGTTATCTTTTTCCCTGCCATTGGACCTGCTTCAAATTGCGCCAATTCTTCCGCAGTAGTAAGATGTAATACATGCAAATTAGTGCCATGTTTTTTGGCCAGACCAATCGCCAGTGAGGAAGATAAATAGCAGGCCTCTCTACTTCTTATTATTGGGTGCTGATTAAAAGGAATGTTTTCTCCGAATTGCTTTTTGGCCAAAGCTAAGTTGTCCCTTGTGGTTTGCTCATCTTCGCAATGGGTGGTTATCACAAGTGATGTGGAAGAAAATATTTTTTCTAAGGTCGCCGAGTTGTCAACAAGCATATTGCCAGTAGAGGAACCCATAAATATCTTAATACCTGCTACTTGCAAAGGATCAACTGAAACAACTTCTTCAAAGTTATCATTGGTTGCCCCGAAGAAAAATGAATAATTGGCCCAACTTCTATCTTTTGCCAAAGCCAGTTTATTTACCAGCTCTTGCCTGGTTGTGGTGGTTGGTTTGGTATTGGGCATTTCCATAAAGGAGGTAACACCACCTGCTATGGCCGCCCGTGACTCAGAATAGATATTGGCTTTGTGGGTAAGGCCAGGTTCCCGAAAATGAACCTGATCGTCAATTACGCCTGGTAAAATATGAAGGCCGCCACAATCAATTACCGTTTCATTTTCCTCGGCACTCAGTCCAAAACCAATTTTTGAAATCCTTCCGTTTTGAATTTTAATATCAGAAGTACCTGATCTCCCTTCATTTACTAAAGTTCCGTTTTTTAAAAGGTATTTTCCATTCATGTCCGAAAATTAATTTAGGATTACCAAAAAACAAATTATTGATTTTTTCTTTCTGGATTTCGCATTTTTGGTCAATCAAATCGTTTAGCTAATTATGACAATAAAAGAATCTCAGGAAATCGTGGATCAATGGATAAAAACTGTTGGCGTTCGATATTTTTCAGAATTAACCAATACAGCCATTTTGATGGAAGAAGTTGGAGAAGTGGCCAGAATCATTTCCAGAGAGTATGGCGAACAATCCTGGAAAAAAAATGCTGAGAAAGGTGATTTGGGTGATGAAATGGCAGATGTTCTTTTTGTCTTGATTTGTTTGGCCAACCAAACCGGAATAGATCTTGAAAGCGCCTTAAAAAAGAATCTTGAAAAGAAAACTTTTAGAGATTCTGAGCGCCATAAAGAAAATCCTAAACTAAAATCAAATTAATTTTTTGCAATTCTGTTTTGACTGTTTTAGGTTTGTCTTTTAATAAGTGAAAGTCTGAAAATCAAAAGCTTTACCAGTTCCAATTCAAATATTACTTTAAGTACAAATGATTCTTCTACAAGCCATAGATTCTAATGCAGTAGTAGCTGCTACCCAAACTGTCGATAAGCAAACCGTAATAGATTTGCTTTTATCCAGCGGTTCCACGGGCGTAACCATTGTTTTGGTGCTTTTGATCCTTTCGGTGGTCTCCATTTCAATTTTTATTGAGCGTTTTCTTTCTGTTGGAAAGGCCATGTCTTACGATCCCGGATTCGTAAATGGGCTCAGATCAAGCCTTGAAAATGGCAATGTTGCAGAAGCCAGAAGGCTATGCCAAACCGTAAATACTCCTATTAGCAGGATGTTGGACAAAGGAATTTCCAGAATTGGAAACGCACCTTCTACCATTGAAAGCACAATGGAAGCGGTAGGAAAGCTGGAAATTACTAAATTGGAAAAAAATATTGGCTATTTAAGTTTGATAGCCAAACTAGCCCCGATGTTTGGTTTCGTAGGAACGATCATGGGTGTGATTAAGATTTTTTATGACATTGCTATGACGGACAATCTTTCAATTGGCGTTATTTCCGGCGGTCTTTATCAAAAAATGATAACATCTGCTGCTGGTTTAACAGTGGGTATCATTGCCTTTCTTGGCTACTATCTGGTGAATATGCGAATTGAAAAAGTGGTAGAAAGAATGGAGCAAGCCACTTTAGATTTTATGGATCTACTCTTCGAGCCAGGTAAATAACATTTATCTACATTACTGATTCTGATGAATTTAAGAAGAAGACAAAGAGAAACAGCTGAGGTAAGCACTGAGTCGCTAAACGATATCATGTTCTTTCTTTTGTTGTTTTTCCTCATTGTTTCCACAATGGTAAATCCAAATGTGATCAAGTTGTTTTTGCCAAATGCCAAGCAAAGTCAGCAAATGGCCAAGCAACAAATTACTCTTTCGGTAACGGATGTGCTGCAATATTATGTGAACAAAAAGCCCATTCCTTTTGAACAGCTGGAGGAAAATCTGAAAGCTGAAATGGCCAAACTGGATCAGCCAACCATAGTACTTCGTCTGGACAAAAGCCTTACCATCCAAAACCTGGCCGATGTGATGGCTATTGGTGAAAAGTTAAAAGTAAAAATGGTGCTTGCTTCTGAGAATAAGAGCAAGTAAATTCATAAATCTAGAATTGAATGGTTTTTAAAAACCATTCGAATTTTTTAAAACTCCAGGTAAGGCGCAATCTTATTTACAACCTCAGGCTTCATAATTTTGATTTTAAGCAAATCTTCCGGCTTTTTAAAATCCCCATTCTGAGTTCTATACTTGGTAATAATCCTGGCAAAACCTTTACGGATGTATGGGTTTTTAGCCAATTCTTCTTCCGTGGCTTTATTGATATTTAACTTCCTAGTCGTAACATTTGTAGGAAGATATGCTTTTAAAAACAATTCTTCAACAGTTGAGGAATCAAGCCCAAATACATCATAAACATAGTTTTTGGACAAAAAACCACCCAATGCATCTCTATGTCTAACCATTCTATTCGCCAAACCTCGCCCGATTCCATAAATTGACATTAACTGAGTGGTATCGGCTTCGTTGATGTTAAAAGGCAGATATTTTGGCTTTTCAGGAAATGGTAATTTGTTTTTGAATTCTAGTTTTTTCCGGGCAAATATGCTGGAATCTATTTTTACAAATGGAACCATTTGTTGTGCAATAGCAGGATCAAGATTATACAATTTTAAAACCCCTTCTGGTTTTTTGATTTTCCCTCCTTTGTCTCTATATTTTTCAAGTCCATTAAAAACTTTTTCTGGCAGGTTCATGGAAAGCCATTCCTCCCGACTTATTGTATTTGGATCAAAATCATGAAGTTGTAGTGGCGCAGACTCCTGTTTTTCTTGCTTGCTATCAAAATTTGAAGCTTGATATTTTGGTCTTTCGGTTAATTGCCTGAGTTTTATTTCTGCCACTAAAGAATCGAGTTTCAATGAATCAGATTCTGTCGTGTTGTCAATAAAATTTTGGCTAAAAATATTTGGTACTGAATGAATAACAATTGAAACCAGAATAATAAGGAGGCTTAAGAACCATGCACCTCGGAATTGCTTTTTTGTAATCCACATTTGCTCAATAAGTTTTTCTAATAAATAGTAGCCAAAAGCAAAGGGCTGATTTTAAGTTTATTACACCCAAAATCAGCCCCTGGTTTTCTTCAATTATCTAATATTCGGAATGTCCTCATGACGAATTACCACCTTGGCCTCTTCTTCTCTAAGCCTCATGACAGCATCAACGGCCTGAGCCACAACATCTGAACAAACCACTATAAAGCTTCCTGGAATCGCATTTTTGATTGCATATTCTATCGCCTCAACTTCCTTAAAAATCACCTTCACAGGAATGGTTGCATTTACTTCCCTGATACCTTGCTCAAGCAATTCTACAATGTCCGTATCCTGGCGACCACGTAGATGCTTATCCTGACGGATAATAATTTCATCAAAAATGCCTGCTGAAATTGAGCCAAGTGCTTTTATATCCTCATCTCTTCTATCGCCAACCCCTGTAATAATTCCCACTTTTGGAGAGTCATCCACTTTTTCCAGGAACTTACCAAGGGCCTGAAGACCAGCTGGATTATGTGCGTAATCGATGATCACAGTAAACTTCTGGAAGTTAAACACATTCATCCTGCCTGGTGTTTGCGCATGTGATGGAATGAAAGTTTCCAAAGCTGCCTTGATGTCCTCGATACCAAAACCTCTAAGGTAACTAGCCATCACCACCGGCAAAATATTTTGAATCATAAAAATAGCTTTTCCAGCAAAAGTCAAAGGCACATTCACGATTTTGCAAACGCGTATTTTCCATGTTCCTTTAGAAATGGTGATGTATCCATTTTCTGCAATTGCAGCCAAACCACCAGCTTCACAATGCTCCCGGATCCTTGGATTGCTTTCCTCCATGCTAAAAAGAGCCAGTTTACAATCCAAGCCTTTTCGCATGGCATATACCTGATCGTCATCAGCGTTTAATATGGCATAACCACCTGGACGAACACTTTCAGGCACTACTGCTTTTACTCTGGCAAGATCATCAAGTGTCATAATATCCTTTAAACCAAGGTGATCTGCAGCAATATTGGTAACGATACCAATATCACATTTACTAAATCCAAGTCCGGATCTCAAAATGCCACCTCTGGCTGTCTCCAAAACAGCAAACTCAACAGTTGGATCTTTAAGCACAAATTCAGCACTTTTTGGACCCGTACAATCACCTTTCTCCACCATGATATTTTGGATATAAATGCCGTCCGTGGTGGTAAATCCAACTCTGTATCCCATACTTTTTACAATATGGGCCATGAGTCTTGTGGTGGTTGTTTTGCCGTTGGTTCCAGTAACTGAAATAATGGGAATTCTAGCTGATTTTCCAGGTGGAAACAGCATATCTATCACTGGTTCAGCCACATTTCTTGGAAGTCCACCTGTTGGGGCAATGTGCATTCTAAAACCAGGTGCAGCATTTACCTCCAAAATTGCACCGCCAGCTTCAGCCACAGGAATCGATATATCTGGCGTCATAATATCAATGCCACAAATGTCAAGACCAATAATTCTTGAAATTCGCTCGGCCATAAATACATTTTCAGGATGTACAAGATCTGTAACATCGTCTGCAGTACCACCAGTACTTAGGTTGGCAGTAGATTTCAGCCAAACCTCTTTTGCTTCTGGCAAAATGGAATCTAATGTCAATTCCTTTTCAGCCAGAATGTTCATGGTCATGTCATCTACTTTAATAGCGGTCAGCACTTTCTCGTGGCCATAACCTCTTCTTGAATCGCTGTTTACAACATCGATTAATTCCTGAATGGTAGATTTTCCATCGCCAACTACAGCGGCAGGAGTCCTTTTAGCCGCAGCAATAAATTTATGGTTAATCACCAATAAGCGATAATCGTAGCCCGTTATAAACCGCTCAACAATTACACCTCTTGAATATTTTTTTGCCGCCTGCAAGGCCACAACTGCTTCTTCCCAATTTTTTATTCCGATGGTAGCGCCTTTTCCATGGTTTCCATTCACTGGTTTAGCCACCAAAGGATAACCAACATTTCTAATTACTGCCTCAAGATCTTCTTCATCATAAACCGTCATGCCTTTGGCAACCGGAATGTTGGCTGCATCCAAAAGGTTCTTTGTTTCCTCTTTGTCACAAGCAATTTCAACTGCAATGCTGCTCGTTTGGCTGGACATTGTGGCCTGAATTCTTTTCTGGTTAATTCCAAAACCCAGTTGTACAAGGCTATGTCGGTTCAAACGTATAAAAGGAATATCTCTTGCCGCGGCCTCATCCACAATACTTCCGGTAGAAGGTCCAAGTCGTTCATCCTCACGAATTTCCCGCATTTTCTGAATATCTGCAGTCATATCATAAGTTTCCCCATTAACCAAAGCCTGAACAATGTCGACTGCCACCTTGGCAACATACATGCCGACTTTTTCTTCCATGTAGGCAAATACTACATTGTAAACCCCTTTTTCTGAGGTGCTTCTGGTCCGACCAAAACCCACATCCATACCAGCAAGCGTTTGAACTTCAAGTGCCACATGTTCTACAATATGGCCCATCCATGTACCTTCTTTTACCCGCATAAAAAATCCTCCTGGCACATTTTCACTACATTCATGCTCGTACATGGATGGAAACATGGCTTCAAGTCTTTCTGGAAAACCGGGAATAGTGTTGCTTGGCTTTTCCTCTAGTTCTTCCAGATCCAAACGCATAACAATAAGCTTGTGCCGGCGAATTGACCAATAATTTGGACCACGCATGGCCCTTATTTCCAATATTTTCATATACTTTTAAAAGAATGGAGGGGATTCAAATTTTGGGCAAAATATGCAGAATTGCTTAGAAGGCAATTTTTTGAAAAAATTTCGATTCTGATTGAAGGCAACAATGCTCTAACAGAAAAAAGAAATTTCAATAAGCATGGGTATTGAACTGCATGTAAATAAGTTGAACAGGAAATATTGATCTTATTTGTGATTGATAATTCCAGGAAAATACCAATAATGGTGAAATAAGACTAAGGTTTCCGATTGTTATAAAATGCCAGATTCTAAATTGAACAACGTTCCTAATTTTCCTTCAACTTCTCCAACACTTTTTCCGAAACCCTGACTATAGAACCTGCACCGATACCTTTAGGAAAAGTAAGCGAATCTGAAATGTCCGTCCATTTTTTAAAATCCTTAGTTGCCATGGCCCCCATTTTCCTGGTTCGGTATTTGTGAAAATACACAACAAACTGGCTATCAACCCGAATTCCGCTTGGTGCCTCAGCCCAGGTCCTTCGACTAACCAACGATGGAGTAGCAGAAAACCCACCAGTTGCAGCACCAGAGGTACTCATTTTGATATTGTTTTGAATGTTTTTTCCCATTTGGGTGGCATCTTTAAAAAACAGCATCACTTTTCCACTATCGATTGCCAAACTGGCATCTGTTACATTGAAGCCCGGTTCAAAAAAGACTTCAGTTGGTCCCCAGGTTCTTAGATCAGAACTATACTTTTTGTAAATCCTGTTGTTAAATTTATAGCCTGAAGGCAGGGAATCATTTTGCTTGTCGGTATCTTTAAATTTTCCAGGGACTGTGCTTGCCCAATAAACCATAAACCTTTGACCATCTGCGTCATAATACATTTCGGGTGATCTTGCACTCAAAACAAGGCTATCTTTTTCCATTACGGGGATCAGACGCTGTCCTGACCACTCAATTAAGTTTTTTGAATAGGCGTAACCAAGGTCCTTTCTATTAAGTCCCGTGCTCCAAACTAAGTGATACATACCATCCGGAGACTGAGAAAGATGAGGATCCAACATCACATAATCACCTATTCCTGGTTTTACGAAGCCTTTCCCATTCTTTAAAACCTTCCATTTAAATCCATCCTCTGACCATGCCAGATGTAAACCAGATGCTCCATCTCCAAGGTGGTAAGCATATAAACATGGATCTTGTTTCTTTTTTTTGCCGGGAAAAATCCCAAAACTTGTCAAAAAGAAAAATATGAGGGAAAAGAATATAATTGACCCAAAAAACTGGGTTTGGGCTTTTTTAAGGAATTTCATTTTGAAACCGAAATTTGAAAAGGTAAAAAAAGCAAAAAATACACTATGTTTAATTGTCTGGCAAAAATCAAAAACCAGTTTATTATTGAACAAGGTATTAAATCCAAAATAGAAATTTTTTTATCCAGTTTTTAAAAAACAATTTCCAAACTCATGTGTTATCAAAGTTGGGTTTTTGATTGTTTGTTTCATTGTGGTTTTTATGTTTGAAAATGCCATTCCAAAGGGATGGCATTTTCTTTTTTTAGGCATTTATTTAATTTCTTTAAAAACTTTTATATCCGTTGCTTTGCAGGGTTAAAATGCAATTATTTGAACATGCAGCTTAAGGCAGAAAATCTATTCAAGAAATACAAAAGCAGACTGGTTGTAAATGATGTTTCTGTTCATGTTGAACAAGGTGAAATTGTTGGACTTTTAGGCCCAAATGGTGCTGGAAAAACAACTTCATTTTACATGATTGTGGGTTTGATTAAACCAAATTCCGGAAAAATATTTCTTGATAATGAGGAAATTACAGACATTCCTATGTTTAAAAGAGCCCAAAAAGGAGTTGGATATCTTGCACAGGAGGCATCCGTTTTCAGGAATTTAACTGTTGAAGAAAATGTACTGGGGGTTTTGGAAATGACCGATTTGACCAGGGCCCAACAAAAGGAAAAAATGGAGGGTTTACTGGAAGAATTCAGCTTAACCCATGTGCGAAATAATATGGGCAAAGTGCTTTCAGGAGGTGAAAGGCGGAGAACTGAAATTGCCAGAGCCCTGGCCGTAGATCCAAGTTTTGTTCTTTTAGATGAGCCATTTGCAGGTGTAGATCCAATAGCGGTAGAAGAGATTCAAAGCATTGTTTCTAAATTAAAGAAAAAGAATATCGGGATATTAATTACCGATCACAATGTGATTGAAACACTGAGTATTACCGATCGGGCTTATCTATTGTTTGAAGGTAAAATTCTAAAAAGTGGCACTCCTGAAGAGCTTGCTGCCGATGAAACCGTACGAAGGGTTTATTTGGGCAAGAATTTTGAGTTGAAAAAGAAGTTTTAAATGGTATTCGACTGTTAATCAGCCAATTTGCTGCAAATTTCTTCCAACCATTTCTGATCTGTTTCGTCAAAATCTGCCAATTCAGAACTGTCGATATCCAAAACTGCTATCACTGAACTTGCTGCCTCGAGCGATTCTACAAATCCGGTTTGTTTACCAAAAACAGGTACCACAATTTCTGATCTGGATAAAGCTGAACAAGCAATGTGTCCTGGAAATAGATCTACATCAGGCACCAATTGTGTTTTTTGACTTGACCAGGCTGTACCACAAACTCCTCTTCCGTAACCTATTCGGGTACATGCAACCGGACCTTGAAATGGGCCTAAAACCAGTTCGTTTTCCTTCACCAGATAAAATCCAACCCAATGAAAATCAAAGGTTTGTTTTATGGCTGCACATGCATTTGCCATATTGGCGATCAAATCTGGCTCGCCAGACCATAAAGCCTCAATTTGGGGCAAAAGCGCTTTGTATTTTTCTTGTTTTGATCCAGTGATCGGTCTCAAATTTTCCATTCCAGGATTTTAAAGGCAAAAATAAAGCCGCGACTTAATTCAGTTGCGGCCTTCTGTAAGTAGTTAAATGATAATTAAATTATTCGCCAGCCTCCAGATTCAAATCAATTACGAAATCATCATAAATTAATTTATCGCCAAGACCTTCGAAAAATTTACCAGAGCGAAATTTGATGTCAAACTTGGTTCTATCAACGGTAATTTTTGCGGTAGCTTTCACGCCTTTTGGACTTGTGGTGATTGTAGCTGGAAAAGTAACTTCATTGGTAATGCCTTTGATGGTTAATTTACCAGTTACATCATATTCGTTTCCTTTTGTAGGAACTACTTTTTGAATTTCAAAATGTGCTGTTTTGTGCTTGTCAATTGAGAAAAATTCTTCAGAACGTAAGTGGCCCAAAAAGTTTCCATTGGTTTCTTTGTCTGTAATATCTGTACAAGCCAAAGAGTTCATATCGATATCGAATGCACCACCAGTCACCATTTTGCCATTTGATTCCAAAGAACCGTTTGCAAGTTTTAGCGTACCATCATGCTTTCCTGTTACTTTGGTTGCAACCCACTTCAAAGAAGATTTTGCAACATTTACTTTGAAACTGTTCACTTTACTTGTAAAAGATGAACCAACTAGCAATGAACCTACCAGGACCACTGCTGCAAGAGACTTGAATTTTGTCATTTTCTGTTTTGTATATTGTTGAATATTAATTCCTTGGATTGGTTGCCCAGACCGAAAGTTCCGGTACAAAGGCTTTTTCAGGTAACATCAAAACCGACACTATTGTTTGAGCCAGTTGCTCTGGCCCAAGTTTAAAGTCGATTTCCTTTCGTTCTTCTCTTTCAGGATTTCCCAAAGCAGTTGTTACTTCTGAAGGATTCACCTGAAACACCCTGATGTTGAATGGCCTCAATTCTTCCATGAGGCTTTGTGTGAAACCTCTTAATGCAAATTTGGAGGCAGAATAAGCTGATCCGTTGGCAAAACCTTTCATTGAAGATGTTGAGGCAACGTTGACAATACTTCCGGATTTTTTACCTTTCATTAGCGGTAAAGCCTTCTTTACCATCATGATAGGCCCAAAAATATTAACACCAAACACCCTTTGATAGCTTTCGATGGCTGTATCTTCTACAGAAGCAAATTCTCCAAGGCCAGCATTGTTAATCAATACATCAATTTGGTTGCTCCAGTTTTTTGAAACCCACTCAAAAACTTTGTTTACATCTTCCTGCTTGCTTACATCAGATTGAATCCAGGCGCAACCAATTTGACTGGCGGCTTTTTCCAGTCGCTCTTTGCTTCTGCCTGTTATCAAAACTTTTGCCCCCAATTCGGTCAACTTTTTTGCGGTAGCTTTTCCGATTCCGGAAGAACCACCAGTAATAATTATTGTTTTGCCCGCAAACTCCATCAGATTAATTGTATATACAGCTAATTTTGTGCCAAAATTATTTTTGCTTGTTTTTGTTTCTATTCTTCTCCCAAATCGTCACAATGCCACAAGTGTTGAACCTTTGGAGAAGGCGGCATTGCTGGTGCGCCTGCCTGTTTAGCTAATATCATTTTTTGGATAATCCGTTGACGATCAGACTCTATTTCCTTTTCAAGCAATCTTGATTCATCCAAATCAAAATATTTTACGCCTTCTATAAAAGTTTTTTCAGCTCTGGCATAGATGGATAGCGGGTTGTCAGTCCAGATGACAATGTCAGCATCTTTTCCGTCCTTCAAACTGCCAATCTGCTTATCAAGGTGCAAAAGTTTGGCAGGATTCAGCGTTACCATTTTCCAGGCATCCTCTTCAGAAACTCCTCCATACTTCATAGTTTTAGCAGCCTCCTGATTTAATCTTCTTGCCATTTCAGCATCATCGGAATTGATGGCTACCGTCACCCCGGCTTTATGCAAAAGTGCTGCATTATATGGAATGGCATCTTTAACCTCCATTTTATACGCCCACCAATCTGAAAAAGTAGAAGCCCCAGCTCCATGTTTTTTCATTTTATCTGCCACTTTATATCCTTCCAAAATATGGGTAAAAGTATTGACGGTAAAACCCATACTGTCACCCACATGCATCAACATGTTGATTTCGGACTGCACATAACTATGACAGGAAATGAACCTTTTTTTATCCAGGATCTCAACCAAAGTTTCAAGCTTTAGGTCTCTTTTAAATCCAGCTTTGGAGGATTTGAGAGCCAATTCACGTTCAGTTTTATACTGTTTTGCTTTATGAAAAGCATCATACAACAATTGCTCAACACCCATTCGAGTTTGTGGATAACGCACTGTATTAAAATCTCCCCAGTTGGATTGTTTTACATTTTCACCCAAAGCAAATTTTATAAATCCATCCGCATTGGTAATTTTCATCTCCTCCGGACTTTTACCCCATTTCAATTTTATGAGCGATGATTGACCACCAATTGTATTTGCCGAGCCATGCAATTGCTGAACTGCCGTTACACCACCCGCCAAATGCCTGTAAATATTCACATCATCAGCCTCAACAACATCGCCAATTCTAACTTCGGCACTTGTGGTTGAAGAGCCTTCATTGACACCCTTAGAAATGGCGATATGGGAATGTTCATCCACTATTCCAGCGGTGACATGTTTGCCTGCTGCATCTATAGAAATGGCAGAGATAGGAGCGATTAGATTTTTTCCGATTTTCTTGATTTTTCCATTCGCAATCCAAACGTCAGTGTTTTCGAGTTTGCCTTCCGTTTCATTTGTCCAAACTGTGGCGTTTTTTATGATATATTCTTTCTGTTCAGGTACTTGACTTTTCCCAAATGCCTGGAATGGATACCAGATTTTACCCAAATCTTCAGGTTTTTTCTTTTTTAATGAATCCCCTGCTTTGGAAATAGGCAAATCAGCAATTCTTCGGGCGGACCAGGAGGCTTTTCCAGAAACAAGGCCAGTAACAAAACCAGAAAAACCATTGCCTTCCTGCCAACCAGAAAATTGAAGTCTGGAACTTGTGTCCAAACGTTTTATCAATCCCAGAAAATTGATTTTACCAGCATCATAGCTGCCCTGAAGTTTGGTTTTTTGGGTGTCTTTTTCCAAAACGGCAAATTCATTCTTACCCTCTTTTTGTTCAATTCTAAGCTTAAAACTAGAATCTTTTCCAATGATAAGTCTGTAATCGGCAGTTAGACTTTTGTCCATCAAACTACTAACAATATACTTTTTGCCATTCACCCAATTTTCTAAAATTTGGGCTCCCGGTTTAAATATATTTCCAGAGGCCACAAAAAACGAAGCTTGTAAACCTGCTTTAATTTGACCTATTTGATTTTCTGCCTTTAATAAAAGGGCAGGCTTGGTGGTAAGCGATGCCAGTGCAACATCCTCTGGTAAGCCATTTTCAACCACTTTTTTCAGGTTACTCCAAAAGCTCTTTTGGTCTTTAAGGTCGGTTGTGGTGAAAATAAATTCTACATTTTTTTCATTTAAAAGCCTTGGATTATGGGATGCCATTTCCCAATGTTTCAGGTCAGCAATTGAAACCAAATCAGCATCCATCGGGTCTTCTACATCTGGCAATTCCGGAAATTGTAAAGGTAAAACCAAAGGAAATCCGGAAGACTTAATTTCATTAACTCTTTGATATTCATCCCCCTTTCCTTTAATTATAAGTTTTAAGTTGAATTCTTTGGCCAATTTTGAAGCTCGGAGGACCTCGTATTTTTGTCCCGTTTCAAAAAGAATAGGAAGCGATTTGTTTGCCAGCAAGGCTTCCAAACCCAAGTTGGGACTTTTGGAAACTGCTTTTTCATACCATTCCAAATCCAGATAGGTTTGGCGCAACAAAGCAATTGAACCCATTTGAGAACTAGGGTATTGTTGGTTGGAACTGCCTTTTTGAAAGGACATGCCTTGAACTATCTTATCTTTTAAAATCAGTTCCGCCGTTTTTCCTTCTCCCAACATTGCCAGAACTCCGGTTCCCCGCATAATGCCATCCTTTGAGGTGCTTACGGCATAGCCAAAACCATTTTTACGAAGCTCTTCTGCCTCTTTCTGATTTGGTGTAAAACTGCTTACTGCCTCAAATTCAGGTTTTAATGCCTGATTCCATAAGTAGCTACCCGCTCTTTTCGATTCATATTGAGGGTTGAAATCAGTCATTTCCATTCTGCCAACTTGTCCCCTTGGTTGAAGTGCTGGTTGGCCATAACTGGAATTGATTTCTATAAAGGATGGATAAATCCAGGCTCCTTTTAAATCTATCGTTTTTACTTTTGATGGGAAAACAATTTCCTTTCCAGCAGAAACGATTTTACCCTCCTTTACATACAACTTACCATTTTCAATTTTCTGGCCAGGAGCAGAAATTATAGTACAATTAATCAATACAAATTCTATTGGCCGCTCATCTGTAAGTGCCGCCTGAGGCAAACCAAACTGAGCAAAGGAGGCTCTGGAAAAAGATAAGATTAACAATGAAACGATTAAAGCCTTGACTGAAAGGCGAGTGTTGAAATTAAATGTGTTCATAAAAATGAAAATCTGGCCTTTAGTTCTTCGAAGATTTTAAAAGATTGTCAATGGCCGTTGCAAGCTTTCTGTCCTTTTCCGTAATCGTATTTCCTGCATCATGCGTGGTGAGTTCAATGCTTACTTTATTATATACATTGGACCAATTGGGATGGTGATCCATTTTTTCTGCCAAAAAAGCTACCCTTGTCATAAAGGCAAATGCCTCCTGAAAGTCAGAAAATTGAAAGTTTTGAACCAATTTATTGTTTTGCTCTTCCCACATGGGCTAAAAATGATGTATAAAAGTATAAAAGTAAATGCTTGAAAAGTAAATGGTTAAAAAGTGTTATGGCCATTTCTCTTCCTGCAAAGAAGGCGATTTACAAGAGAATAAGAAATAGCAAAACCAATGTAATTTTTTCATTCTATCCAGAAGAAATATGAATATTTTTAGAAATATATTTGACCCATCAAAAAGCAAGTCTGATACCTGACTTGAAATAGTAAAAATCCCATCCGCTTTCCTAATCGGATAGGCCATTGAAACTTCAAGTTAAAGGCACCAGAAAGCACTTAAAAAAACATTTTTACCAGCGTACCGCCATGCATACAACCAACTTTATTCAGAAAGAGCAATTGGGATTGTTCAAGTTTTCACCTTCAGAAGTTTTGAAAGGAGAATGGGAAAAGGTCTATCGAAAATTTTCCTTGCAAAGAGCTGAACGCCTTGGCAATGCCTTTAAAGGGAAAGTAAGAATTATTTTTCGTACCCATGACAATGAAACAAGGGTTGTGGACACAACAATCTGGTCTGCAAACGACGACCATATTTCATTAAAAGGAGGCCAATCAATTCCAGTCCGGGCTATTTTGGGCATCGAATTTTAAAAAAGAATCAACTCAAGTTTATTTATACGCTTAAATTGGAACCTGGCATTTGCCGGGTTTTTTTATTTTCTTCTCTTTTAAAAATTTAAGTTAAATAACTGGAAATTGAAAACAAGTCCATATCTTGCTTACTCGAAATTAAAATCTTTTTCAATACTAATAAATTGATTATCAATTATGTCTGATAACAAAGCAGAAAAATTAAAAGCCCTTCAGCTCACCATCGATAAACTGGACAAAGAATACGGAAAGGGAACCGTAATGAAACTCAGCGATGAAAAGGTGATGGATGTTCCAGCAATTTCTACAGGCTCTTTGGGGCTTGACATTGCCCTTGGCATAGGTGGTTTGCCACGTGGCCGGGTAGTAGAAATTTATGGACCGGAATCTTCTGGTAAAACCACACTTTCCATGCATTGCATCGCTGAAGCCCAAAAAGCTGGTGGCATTGCAGCTTTTATAGATGCGGAACATGCATTTGACAAAGGTTATGCAGAGAAATTAGGAATCGACACAGAAAACCTCCTTATCAGCCAGCCTGATAACGGAGAGCAAGCATTGGAAATTGCTGAACACTTAATCCGTTCTGGTGCCATTGATATTATTGTAATTGACTCTGTTGCTGCCCTTGTGCCAAAAGCAGAATTGGAAGGTGACATGGGTGACAGCAAAATGGGATTGCAAGCCCGGTTGATGAGCCAGGCTTTGAGAAAACTGACTGGAACCATTAACAAAACAGGTTGCCTTTGTATTTTTATCAACCAGCTTCGTGATAAAATTGGCGTTATGTTTGGAAGTCCTGAAACCACCACGGGTGGTAATGCACTAAAATTCTATGCTTCAGTTCGATTGGACATTAGAAGAATCGGCCAGATTAAAGAATCTGCAGACAATATTACCGGAAACAGAACCAAAGTAAAGGTCGTAAAAAACAAGGTTGCGCCTCCATTTAAGGTTGTAGAATTTGACATCATGTACGGTGAAGGCATTTCAAAAGTTGGTGAACTTGTTGACCTTGGTGTGGAACTGGAAATTATCAAAAAATCAGGAAGCTGGTTTTCTTATGAGGCCAATAAACTGGGACAAGGAAGAGATTCAGTAAAACAGATTCTTCTCGACAATCCAGAGCTTTTTGATAAAATAGAAGGTCAGATTAGGGCTAAGTTCACTGAAGACAAAGGTGCAGGCAAGGTGCTTGAAGACAAAGGAGCTGTTGCCAAACCAGCTTTTGTGGATGCTGATTAGACTTAGATAATTCATACAAATAAAGAAGAGCATCCATTCGGGTGCTCTTTTTGTTTATTATATGAAGTCTATTAAAAAAATGAACATGCCAAAAATCATTTCTCCTACGGAGAAACCGGAATGAGGCCAAAAAGGAAAAGTATGTTCAATTTTCATTTAGACTTCATATAATACCATTGGATATTGATTTAATGAAATTAAACTCGGATTAAACAAAAAGGCCCCCTTTTACAAGGAGGCCTTTTTTATTTGAATTGACTAAAATTAATCCTTAATAAACTTCTGGCTGGAAATTTTTCCTCCCGACTCAATGGTAAGGAAATAAATTCCAGATTTTAAGTTTTTGACGTTCATAGGAATGTTAGAAACACCTTTAGAAACATTTACACTAAAAGACTCAACTGTTTGACCAATTGTATTCATAACTTTTACATTGGCTTTTCCGGAATTGGCAACCTGGAATCTTGCAGTAAGAGCTCCTTTGGTTGGATTTGGATAAACACCAATCTCTATTTTTGCCTCTTGCTGATTTCTAACTAGTTTTTCGTTTCCTACAATAGCCCACGGCAATCGACCTCTGGTTTTAGGAAATGCTGAAAGTTGATTAGAAACTTCCACTCCATTCATATACAAATGTGTAATTGGCCATCTTGCTGCTGTAGCAACTGCATTATATTCAGATAAAAGTGCAATTGTAGATGCAACTTCATAACCTGTTGGCGTATTTAACATGGTTGGCGCAACAGATCCAAGAGTCGCATTACCGGCATATTGGCTTCCAGCAGTTATGCTTACCGAAGTATCCTGATAGTAAAACTCACCTGGACCTTCAACACGCAATGCCCTCATAATCATATCAGGCTTTGAGTTATTGGTATTTCCAGTTTGGGTTGGTGGGTTTATTTCAAGGTCAGTAGAATACCAAATCAATGCAATGGTTGAACCATCAGCAGAACGGCTGGTATGTGGTCTGTTAAATTCGTTGAAACTTTCGGCCGCGGTAGGACAAGCACCCCAACAACCTAAAAGTGATTGGCTAAAACCAACAACCTCCCCTCTAAGAGAATCTGTGCCAGGTTTTAATGTCATATCAGCAAACCAGGAACCATAGCCCGGGTAAAAACTTCCAGACTCATATGCAACAGTATCTCCTATACCTACAATACCAATGGCACAAAAAATATGCGGATAGTTGTGCTTGTCAACAGTAAGATCCATATCCAAAATCGAATACTTTACAGCATGCGCATTAAATTGAGCACCAGAGTCTGATGAAGAGACAGTACTATCATTAGACCACATTAAGTAGTTGCCTAACATGTTTGCTCTAAACTGATCTTTTCCCGGAGACCTGTAATCCAATTCTTCAGGTGTTTTGTTAATAGCAAAAATCTTCAAATCGCTCCATGATTCACCCCCATTGGTAGTTTTGGAAATAAATATTGAATTTCCATCAATAGGCGCATTTGGTGAAATTTCTAAAGATAAAGTTGGGTTATATCCATTAACAACTACATAGCCATTCTGACCATCTGGACCAAAAGCTACCTGAACATCACCTACTGAAGTAGGTGGATCCTGACCATCATTTACAAATGGTATAAATGTAACCGTACTGTCAAACATTTCTGTAGCGCTGTTATACACATACTTAAAAACCATTACTTTATCTGTAAACTCAAAACCACCTGCTGCAGATAAATCCAACTCTGGAGAAACTGTAAAAATTGCACCAGTGGAGGTTTGATCTAAAGCATATTGAGCAAAATTAAAAACAGGAACAGGATCTACTTGTGAAGACCATAGCATTTGCTTGGTAGATGAACCATTTTCAAGGCTTTGCCATCCTTTTCCTAAACCACCCCATGCATCATTGGTTCCATCAAGAACTCTGTTAACACTTAATGCGATAACATTATTGGTATCGGTATTGCCAACGGGATTAACCAAAACGCCCTGAGGATATCGTGGAGCAAAATTCGGATCTGAACCTACTGTGGTATATACTTCATTGTCAAACACATTACCTCGAGCTACTTGCCAACTTCCTTCAGCACCACCCTTTGTACTCAGGTCATAATATACTTCATTCTGAGGCTCTTCTGCTATTGGCTTTTCATCAATACTGCCCCGTCTAAACAATGCAACTGTATTTAATGAAGGCACAACAGACACATAGTTTTTTCCGTTGGTAATTGAAGTATATGGATTAACCGATTTTCCTAAAGTCGAATATGTTACTGCAGTAACACCAGGAGTAGTGGGTGCAACAACTTTTTTCTCAGGATAAACCACATCGTTGGGAAGTGGTAAATTTGCAGAATTTGCTTTTGCTTCAATTTCTGCATAACGCATTTGAGCCATAGTTTTTTGCTCAAATTTTACCCGAGGGTAAGACTTAAATTTTCTTGGTTTGCCATTGGAGGCAGATGCATCGCTTAGACACATAGAAATACCTAAACCAATGAATAGTAGTTTTCTCATCTTGAATCTTACTTATTAAATATTTTTAAATTTACTGCAAATTTGAACTTTTTGCGAGTTTTGCAGCAAATTATTTCGTTAAAATATAAAATACCTATCTTTTGTTTCGCTACTTCCCTACTTATCAGAAATTAATTGTGTCATCAAAATTGATTTCAAATTGCATTTTTGCACTGATTATAAGCCAATTATATTCTTGCACATCTTTTGAAAATAAGATTTCCATCCAAAACTTAAAAAACTATGAATGGCAAAAAGATACCTTACTTCACTTTGAATTTGATCTAAATCAAGACAAAAGCCGGCTTAATTTTCTTTATCAAGTACAATATCTGCCTCTCTACCCCTTTCAAAACATCTGGCTTAGGTATATTTTAAAAGATCCTGATGGCAAGGAATTAATCAGATCAAAAGACAATCTTTTTTTATTCGATGCTTCTTCTGGAAAACCCCTGGGAGAATACTCAAAAAATAGAAACTATAAACTGGCCTATTTCCTCAAAGACGTTGTGTTAACAAAGAAAGGGATTTACACAGTGGATATACAGCACTATATGCGCCCCGATGTGCTAACTGGTATTGAATCTTTAGGTGTAATGATAGAAGAATCAGAGTAAATTTACTCCAACTCTATAAGAATTTGGCCTTTCTCAATTTTGTCTCCGGCTTGAACCGAAATAGACTTTACCGTTCCGTTGCCTGGGGATTTTAATTGATTTTCCATTTTCATGGCTTCAAAGTTTAGTAAAACTTGTCCTTTTGAAACCAAATTACCTGCTTCAACCAGAATTTTTACAATCAATCCAGGCATTGGTGCCTTTATTTTTTGTGCGGATTTTGCTCCAATTGAACCTCCACCCATTTTTTCCAGCAATAAATCAAGATCAGATTTTAATGAAAACTCAGCAACTTTTCCATTAACTGTGGCTTTTATCGTTTTACCATCTTCTCCTTTGGAAAAGACATTGATTTTGAAAATCTTATTGCCAATGTTCAAAGAAAGGGAGTCCTCCTTTTGGCTAAGTAATTCAAAATCAACTATCTGGTTGTTAATAAAAACATCACTTCCTTTTTTCTCAGCACTTATGCTTTTATCGGTAAATTGAATCTGGTATTTCATTTGCTCCCAAACATTGACATTTTTTTTTCTTCAACCAAATTTGGCACTTTCTAAATATTAAACTGAAAAGACAATAATCGGGTAATTTTGCGAAATGTTGAACAAACAGGAAAGAATTCAAGCTCTTATAGATTTGGGTGGTAAAATCTCTCAAACAGAAAATTTAAAAATATTTGAACTGGCCAGACAAAGGAATGGCTTTTTTATTCCAGAGTTTTGTCAAAAGGCAGTTGAGTCAATATTACTCTGGCTTAATAAAAAATCAATTGAAAATTGGGCAATAGATGTTTCAGAAAATGAATTTGAACCGCCTAAAAAAATCGGAATTATTCTGGCTGGAAATATTCCTTTGGTTGGTTGGCACGATTTGATGACCACATTTGTTTCTGGAAATTTAGCCTATTTCAAGCCTTCTTCAAATGATGAAGTACTGATTGACTGGCTTTTAAATTGCCTTTTTGAAGTAGCGCCCAAAACAAAAGGCTATTTTCAAAAAGCTGAACAAATGAAAGGGATAGATGCCATTATTGCCACTGGCAGCTCCAATACGGCCACCCATTTTCATTACTATTTTAAAGAAATACCAAGACTAATCCGTGGTTCCAAATCATCCCTGGCATTGATTTATGGATTTGAAAACCAAAAAGAACTGGAGCCTTTAACCGATGATATTCTTCAATATTTTGGTCTTGGATGCAGAAACGTGAGTAAGCTTTTAGTTCCGGAGGATTATGATTTTGATACTTTTTTCAAGGCTTTGGAAAAATATCGGTTTTTAACGGACCACCATAAATTTCAAAACAATTCTATTTATCACAAATCAATATTTTATATGAATGGTGATACTTTTTTGGACAATGACATTTTGATGCTTCGGCCTAACCCATCCATTTACTCACCCATTAGCGTAGTCAACTATGAAACATACAATAGTTTGGATCACGCAAAAGAAATAATAGACGGTCATAAAGTTGATATACAGTGTCTTTTATCACACAATGGACAACTTTCGGGCTCCTTTACATTTGGTACTGCCCAGTCTCCTGCAATCGACCAATATGCGGATGGGGTAAATACGATGGAATTTCTAGTGAAACTTGGTGAGATGTAAAAGGCGATTTTTTTTTTACTCTTTTTCTGAAATACGAAGTTTTAAGCCCTTCGTTATTTTGTTTTGTTTGGCTTTTAAACCAGGATTCAATTCAAATAATTCCTCCATTGAAAGCTGATATTTTGAGGCAATTAAACTAAGGTTTTCCCCTGATTTAACTTCATGAAATTCCTCATTTTTTGGAGTTTCAGCCATTTTTTGAGCAATCATGTCCTTTTTGTTTACAAGATTTTGAAAAACAGCCTTTTGGGAGTCAAAAGATGAATCTTTTTGAAAAATAGAATTTATGGGCAATGGTTTGGACGTATAGGTTTTACAATTGGTTGGAATTGAAATTGTGATTTGCCCTATTGAATCTGCAATATGAATTGAATTGGACCTGATCCAGGGATTAACCAATCTGAAACACTTATATGAAAACCCATTTATTCTACACCAATATGCCAGGTTCAGAATGGTGCTATCCAGCACTTGTTTTTTATAAATCCATTGAGGATAAGACTGTAAGGTACCAAATCCATACTTTTCAGGTTGCGACAAAATCAGTTTTGCAGCTAGAATTCTAAACAGATATCTCCCGGTTTCCTGATTAATCAACAAATCATAATAATTGTCTGAGTATTGCGAATCCATTACTTTTTTAAGCCCGGTTATACCTATATTATAAGAAGCGGCTACAGCTGTCCAGGTTCCGAGACTTGCTTTTCCTCTTTTGAGTAAAAGGCAAGCCGCCGTTCCTGCCTTTTCGGGATCAAGCCTTTGGTCTATTTCTTCATTGATAATGAGGCCAAACTCTTTTGCCGTTGGTTCCATTAATTGCCAAAATCCAACTGCGCCTTTATTTGAACTTACATTTTCAAATCCACTTTCAATGGCAACCAGATATTTAAAATCTTCCGGAATATTATTTGCCTTTAAAATGCTGTCTATCAATGGAAACCATTTACCAGATTTTTTTATCCATTGGGCGGTATTCGATTGCCAATAGGTATTGATCCAAAGCTCCCTTTCAAGTCTTTCTCTAATATCCTGATCCTGTACAGGAATGGTGTCTCCAGCAAAAGTTAAGACCCCTGGAACATACAAATCTTGAATTTGCTTGGAATTCTGATTGTTCTCTTTGCATGATCCAAAAAGAAAAAGCGCAACAAATAAACAAGCTAAACTCCTAAGGATCATACCAACAAATCAGATGAAGTAAAATTTAAAAATTCGGTTGAAGCAGGTACTTAGAATAAAAATCATCAATTACCTTAACTGCAGCTTCCGGGGTATCTACAATATTTACCAAATCCAGATCTTCCGGGTTGATGTTTTTTTCTTCCCCAAGCATAACATCTTTGATCCAGGACATTAGCCCTTTCCAGTAATCGGAACCTACCAAAACAATAGGGAAACGGCCAATTTTCTTGGTTTGTATCAAAGTAAGCGCTTCAAAAAGCTCATCCAAGGTGCCCATTCCGCCAGGCATTACCACAAATCCCTGGGCATATTTGATAAACATTACCTTTCTAACAAAGAAATAATCAAAGTTGATGAGCTTATCTTTATCAATATAAACATTGTTAAACTGCTCAAATGGAAGCTCAATGTTAAGACCAACTGATTTTCCACCCGCCTCAAAAGCGCCTTTGTTTCCTGCCTCCATTATACCGGGGCCACCTCCTGTAATAACTCCATATCCATGTTTAACTAATCTTTTGGCAATCTCCTCTGCCATTAAATAATATTTGTTATCGCCCTTTGTTCTGGCTGATCCAAATATTGAAACGCAAGGTCCTATTTTTGAAAGGGTATCAAAGCCTTTTACGAACTCAGACATGACCCGAAATATGACCCAGGAATCTTCTATTTTGATCTCATTCCAATCTTTATTCTGAAATGCCCTTTTGATTTTATCTTCTTCTTCCTGACTGATTGGTGGATGTGAACTTTGTAACATTTATTACTCTTTTTTAAAATTGGAAAAACTAAATAAGTATCTGTAAAACAGAATAGTTAAGTGGGTTTTACCCATATGGATATACCTGTTTTCAGGGTACATATATACGAATAGCAATTCAATGAATCATAGCTTTTTACAATGAAAAACTCAATTTTACCTTTGTTTTATTACATGGGTTTTGAGCATTCAATTGAAGCACATGCCTTTAGGTTAAGGAAATGACTGTACATTTGCCCGACAGGGGAAGTGAAAAACTGTTTCCACTGTGCGTTATAAAATCTCATTATCAATTTTTGTTATTGAAACACATGAACCTTAGAAATCGTTTCGCCACTGCAGGTCTAGTCCTGAGTGTGGCATTCGGATGCGGACAAAACACCGAAAAAGAAGCCGGATCGGCAGACTCTGCATCAGCAGACTCAGCTATGATAGCCCGAGATTCTGTTGCCGAATCCAAAACGCAGGACTTTTTTCAAAGTCTTCCTTCACCCATTCACGTTGCAAGAATCTTTCAGCGGGCTGGCTTGAAGTACATAAGTGGAACTACAAATCCAGCTTCAAATGCCTCCAAGTATATGTCACCATATAGCAAGTCTATAAATCTTGGTGTTTATACAACGGACTTATCTTATTGTACTTTCAATGATCAAAGTCAGGAGGCAATCTCTTATTTTAAGGCAGTTAAAACACTTACAGATGGTTTGAATCTGACTAGTATTTTTGAATCCACCAATATGATTCCACGGTTTGAAAAAAATATTGGCAACAAGGATTCGTTGGTAACCTTAATGGCAACCATGTCTATGGAGTCTGATATTCTCCTTAAACAAACTTCACGCCTGGACATTGCGTATCTTTCATTTGCAGGTGCCTGGACTGAAAGTGCCTACATCGCCACTCAAATGCTGAAGAACAAGCGAAATCCTGATATTCTTAAAAGATTGTTGGATCAAAATAATTCGCTTGGTAAGTTGATTGCCTTGCTTCAGGACTTTGATGAGAAACAAGAATTCGAAGCTTTGATAACCAGTCTTTCTGATATCAAAACAAGCTTAGACGTTTTAAATTCTGAAAATACGACAACGCATGAAGAAGAATTTAAAAAGCTGACCACCAAGGTAGAAACGCTTAGAAACAAAATTGTTAACGATAACTAATCTGCCTCAAATCATGAAAAAAATATTCTTAATTTGTTCAATTGCTTTGGCCTCGATAGGCCAGTTTGCAAACGCCCAGTGTAGTGATAAAACAATCAAGCGTCTTTGTAAAGATGGTCTTGGAACCTACATTTTCGAATCTGCCGCTTTTAAGCCTCTTACGGCATTTGGCGCAAAGAAAAATTCAGTAGAAGCTGCCTTCTCTGTGTATTCTCAGGAAAGCTACAGAGTATTAAATCTTTGTCAGGGTTTTTCAGATGTGATTGAATTCGCAATTTATGATACTGAGCACAATTTGCTTTTCTCCAACAAAACAGACAAAAGTGTAAAATCTTATGATTTTGTAGCTCAGAAAAGCGGAGATTTCACAATCGAGTTTAAAATTCCTGCTGCAGATGCCAAGAGCACTTCATCGTGCGTAGCTTTTGCAATAGGTTACAAGTAAATTTTACTTTCCATATTTAAAAGAAGCCAATCCGAAAGGGTTGGCTTTTTTATTTTTACGCAGAATGAAAACAATTTGCGATTTGGGATTTTTAATTTCATTTTGCGAAAAAGCAAAAAAATGAGCCAGATAAGTAAGGTAATCAAAAGCAAAAATGTAGCCTGGAAAGATGGTGTATTCCCTGGCAAGGTTGTTATCTCCGGAAATTGTATTGTAGATATTCTTGAATATAATGCGCTTATACATTTTCACGATATTGAAGATGTGGGAGAACAATTTGTTTTTCCTGGTCTGATTGATTGCCATGTGCACATCAATGAACCCGGGCGAACTCTTTGGGAAGGATTTGATACCGCCACTAAAGCTGCTGCTGCTGGCGGCATTACAAGCCTGATTGAAATGCCATTAAATGCAAGTCCGGTTACCACAACTTCTACAAATTTTCACTTCAAGCTTAGATCTGCCCATGGCAAAATTCATGTCAATTGTGGATTTTGGGGTGGATTGGTGCCAGACAACTTGAACCATCTTGAAGAACTTCTGGATCAGGGTGTTTTTGGTTTGAAAGCATTTTTAACCCATTCCGGAATTGATGATTTCCCAAATTCTGAGGAACAACACTTAAAAGAGGCTTTACTCATTTTAAAAAAACACGGGAAACCGCTATTGGTCCACTGCGAATTGGATGGGGAAAACCCAGATGCGCACTTACTTGAAAAAAATCCAAGGAGTTATGAGGCCTATTTGAAATCGAGGCCAAAATCCTGGGAAAATGATGCCATTGATTTGGTTATCAAGCTTTGTCGGGAAACCGGAGCAAGGGTGCATATCGTTCATTTATCTTCTGCTGAGGCACTTCCAGCCATAAGAAAAGCGAAGATTGAAGGCTTACCGCTCACTGTGGAAACATGTCCTCAGTACCTGGTTTTTAATGCCGAGGATATAAAAGATGGCCAAACCGCCTTTAAATGTGCACCACCGATTCGGGAAAAAAGCAACAACGATCTTCTTTGGGAGGCCGTAAAAGATGGCACTATAGATTTTATTGCTACAGACCATTCTCCTGCTCCCCCGGATTTAAAAGAAATCGAAAGTGGAGATTTTAAAAAAGCATGGGGTGGCGTTGCTGGCTTGCAGTTTTTGTTGCCTGCCTTTTGGACCGAAGCCAAAAAAAGGGGCATTAAAGTTGAACAACTTGTACAATTGCTTTCCAGGCAAGCCTCAATTTTTTGTGGTCTGGATGGCAAAAAAGGAAAACTTGCAAGCGGTTATGATGCCGACGTCATGATTTGGGAACCAGAAAGTTCATTTATTTTGACAGAAAGCATGATAGAACACAGACATAAGGTTTGTCCCTATACTGGCCTGACTCTTTTTGGTGTGGTTAAAAAAACAATTGTTGGCGGAATAGAGGTCTTTGATTCTGGAAAATTTGTGAACACCAATTCCGGACATGTATTAATGAGCACAGAATAAAAACCAAAAGGACTCCAAACGAATTTGTTGAAATCTAATCCTGGTTTGCACCTTCCAGGCATACTACAAACTCACCCTTAGGCGCTTGCTTTAGGAAATGCTGAAGAACCTCCTCTACTGTTCCTCTCACAGTTTGTTCAAAAAATTTAGAAATTTCCCTGGAAACAGAAATTCTCCTTTGTTCAAGTCCAAGCACTTTTAGTTCTTCCAAAAGTTTAACAATCCGATAGGGTGATTCATACATTACGGATGTGCAGTCGGTGGTGATTAATTGTTTTAATCTTGTCTGGCGTCCTTTTTTTTGAGGCAAAAACCCTTCAAATAAAAACCGATCTGTAGAAAACCCTGAAACCACCAATGCAGGTACCAAAGCAGTTGGACCAGGCAAACATTGAATTTCAATGCTTTCTTTTAAGGCTTCTCTGACCAGTAAAAAACCAGGATCCGAAATGCCAGGTGTTCCCGCATCAGAAACCAGCGCAAGATTTTTCCCATCTTTTAATTGCCGGATAAAATCCTGAAGCTTATGATGTTCGTTGTGAATATGAAAACTTGTCAAAGGCTTTTTGATCTCAAAATGTTTGAGCAAGACTCCGGTTGTCCTGGTGTCCTCAGCCAAAATAACATCCACTGACTGAAGGATTTTTAATGCCCTAAGTGTAATATCTTCAAGATTCCCAATTGGGGTTGGTACCAGGTAGAGCATGTATTTGTTTTTGAAATCCGTTATTGTTTTTACTATCAACTACGTTTCCGGGCAAGATGTATTGAATCTAATACCAGAAACCGGGCTGCAAAGATTTAGAAGTTTATTGAGTTTCTTCATGAAAAAAAATAACAGGATTTTTTTAAGTAGCTCTTTTTTCGTTTTTTGATCGCAAATTCTAATGTGGAGTGATGGGTACTAATCTTCAAAATAGATCTCAGGTTTTTCAATGGACTACAAATCCATTACTTCAAGCCTTGGTTTTCCTTATTCTGGGCAAGCTTTTTTTTGATTTTTGGGAACCTGGCTTGGACTGGTGTATGTCAATTTTGTTTTTTCCTAGTTTGGTTTGGGCTCTACTCATGTGGAATCTAAGATTAATTGAAGTTTTAGGCCATAAAATTCAGATTATCAGGCAATGTACAACATGGTTACTTTATACTGCGACTGGAATCTGTATTTCTTATTCCCAATATCAGAAAGTTTCCTCTACACTTTCCAGTTCATTTTCCTGTCGTATTAATGAAAATTATGGAGACAATGGGAATGGAAAAGTCCGCTGTCTGGCTGATGTGGAAAAGGTTAAAACCAATACAGGTTGGCAAACCCAAAACGCTCAGGTTTTACTGCAATTCAATGGCCTGGAAGCCATACATTTACAAAATGGGGATCGCCTTTTGATTGGAAAAGAGTTAACAGAAATTGAAAAGCCTTCCATTCCCGGACAATTTGATGCCAAACAGTATTACCACCGAAAAGGGATAAACTACCAGGTTTTTGTTTCAGCTTCAGACTTCAAAAAAGTGGGTCCCCCTGATCCGAATACGTGGGTGCTGATCTCCCATAAAATTCGTTCATGGATGGAAAATAAGATCAACGAATTGAGTATAGAAAAAAACGATGGTTTTATGCTTTCAGCTTTGTTGCTTGGCATACGGCGGAAAATAGATCCTGAGCTTAAGGCCGCATATTCAGCAGCAGGTGTTACCCACATTCTGGCAGTTTCTGGTATGCATGTGGGTTTGATTTTTGGCTTTCTCAGCCGAATTCTGGGTTGGTTAAAAAGATTTAAATACGGAACTTGGGCTTTTTCATTGACTGTAATTGCCCTGCTTTGGTTGTATGCCATGGTTACGGGATTGAGTCCCTCGGTTCTGAGAGCGGTTACTATTTTTTCTATTATTCAAATCGGGGAGGTTTTCAAAAGGCCCGGTTTACCCATCAATGGTTTATGTCTGGGTACCATTATTTTGTTCCTTTTCGATTGTGAAATCATCTATGATGTTGGCTATCAACTTTCTTTTGCGGCAGTGTATGGCATCATCAGTTTTGAAAGACCGATTCGGGATTTGATCAAAACCAGAAAAAAAGTGACCAGATTTCTTTGGGAATCCTGCACCATTACCATTGCGGCAACCCTGGCTACCTTTCCGCTCATTCTGTATTACTTCCACCAGTTTCCGGTTTATTTTCTACTGGCCAATTTGGTGGCAGTTCCCATTTCAAATGGCCTCATTTATGCAGGAATTGCACTTTTAGTGGCGTCCCCATTTGCCATGGTAGCCGAGGGGGTTGCCTGGGTCATCCATGCTAGCATCTTTTGCCTCAACCAGTTTGTGCTGTGGATTTCCAAACTGCCTTTTAGCACTTTGGAGCAGATTTATATCCCATCTCCTTCTTTACTTCTATTGCTGGGATTTTTGATTTTTCTCCAATTCTGGATTCTCAATAGCAGATATAAGATGTTGTTAAATAGCCTTTTGTTTATGCTTTTGTATGCGCTTTCTATCCTTTTTTACCAAACCTATCTTTGGAAAAGGCCTACTCAAACTTATGCAATAAGAACCAAAAAAGATTGGATGATTAGCACCATTCAAGGCAGGAAGGCAACACTTACTTTACTGGCCTCCGATACCATAAAATCTCAGAATGCTTTTGAAATAAAGTCCTTAAAGGAGGGTTATCACCTAATGGAAGTGGCTTCTTTTTGTAAAAAGGGAACCGTTATTTCTGCAAATAAAAAACCGCCCTTAAAACAAAGCACTTTGGTTTTAGAAAAAGGAAAGCGCTTTTTGTTTCTGGGAAATTATATACAAATGGATACCGCCGTACAATCAAAACTTAAAATTGATTATCTCATTGTGCAACAAATTGGCCTGAAAACACTAAAAAATGCTTTGGCAGGTTTAGAACCCAAAGAAATTTGGGTGGATTGGCCTGGCAAAAAGGTTGAGGAATGGAGAAGCCAAAATTCAAATTTTAAAATGGTGAATTTCAGGTCTAATCGGTTTCAGAGTTTGGAGTAGTTTTTAGTTTCACACTTCCTGAAAGTCGGTGAACTTTTTGGAGGAGGTTAGCAATAGATCTTTCTGCTTGGATTCTGTCTGAACCCAGATGAATCGGGACAAGCTTAGGATTTTTGAGATTAACAAGATTCGCCGTTTTTGTGTCTCTTGACCAACAGCTTCACTCTTTCCTGCCCCGAACTCTTCAATGAGAGGTGCTGGCCGTAATGCTGATTTTATCAGCCATTATACCAGTAGGATTTTGATTCAAAACAAACGTCCATTCGGTTTGAAAAAGCCCTTGATCGGCAAATCCTTCATGAATCACTTTTCCATCTTTGGTTTCCATTTTAACAAAAACAGAATTGCCTGGAAAATGAGGCGAAAGGGTAACAAACAAGTAACTGCCCACCCTTCCGGTAAACTGAGAAAAATCTACAACCTCAACAAAAGGGCCATGTAAAAAATCGGCAATGGCAAGTTCAAAGGAGCCATCCTTAGCCAAAGCAGCATTTTTCGGTTCTTTTAAAAAAATTGTTTTGCCATATATGATAACCTCCTGCCTTCCTGTATTTTCAGGTGCTGAACCTTGATCAGAATGTACCTGCCCAGATCTGTTTTTGAGAATCAAATGTTCAGCAAGCCGTTCGTCTCCGCTTATCTTAACCACATTTGATCCCTGGCGCATCTTTTCTAATGGCTAATCGAAAGCTTATTTCTTTTTAGCTGCAGCTTTTTTAGGCTTTGACTCCTCTGCTTCAGCTTCGTTTGCTGGTTTTTCTGTTTTGGCCGCCTTGGCTTTTTTAGCTGGTTTTTCCTCCGCCGGCTTTTCTGAGGCCACTTCTTCTTTGGCCGTTTCTTCTACTTTTTTATCAAAAAGCTGTGGAACCTGCGCAACAAGGATTCCATACCAGGTTACAAGTTTTTTAATATCAGACACATACACCCGATCCAAATCCACTTCCGGCAAAACACTTTTGAGCACATTTTTTAAATCTGCCCCATCAGATTTTGAATTTGCAGGCAGCGTTTGGCCATATTTTTCGTGCAGGCTTTTTAAAACCGACTCCAGGCTCACCGAGCCATCCGCAGTGGTTGTGTAAATGGAAATCTCCGAAAGGATGGATACTTTGTTGGTAGCACCTGCCACAATTTTAGTTTGTTTCTCATCCAGGCTTTCCATCATCACCCCGTTTTTCAAAGGTGTTTTGATTTGGAAAAGACCACCTATGCCAGACATGGCCGCTATTTTTGACAACTCAATCATGGATCTGTTTTATTTTTCTTTTTTAGATGTAATATATTGCTCTGCTACAAGCGAATAGTGTGCGTGCTCCAGTTTTAAAACACGGGCCGCAATATCGGACTCTGAATCGGATTCCCATACAGGACAAGTGGATTGAAACAAAATTTTTCCTTTGTCATATTCCAGATCCGCCAAATGAATGCTCATTCCGGTTTTTTTTGCCCCTGATTCTTTCACTGCTTTGTGCACATGCATACCATGCATCCCCTTTCCCCCAAAGTCAGGCAGCAGAGCAGGGTGAATGTTGAGAATTTTTTCAGGATAGGCTTGCACAAGTTCAGCTGGAATTAAAAGTAAAAAACCTGCCAATAGGATAAAGTCGATGTTGGCTGATTTTAGAAAGTTTACAATATCCGAAGGATTACTTTGAAAAACTGATTTTGGAAAATATTTGGTTTCAAGCCCAAAAGCTTCTGCCTTTTGTTTGGCTCCCGCTTCTTTTCTATTATAAACCAACAGCTTAATTTTAATAATAGGATGCCCCTCAAAATACCTCATGATCGCTTTTGCATTGCTTCCTGAGCCTGAACTAAAAATGGCAACCTGAATCAAAACGATAATGATGAATTATAAATGATGAATCTGTTCCCAATCAAAGCAAGAGTAAGATATTTTTAACTATCCTTTTTCCCATGTTACCTTGCTTTAAAGCCCCCTTCGGGGGTTTGGGGGCTGATTTTGGCGACTTTTGGCTTTTATCCTAAAACTTAATTCCTACTTCAAGGCTAATGGCTGAAGCGCTTAGTGTAAATTGGTCCGATGCTTTATCATTAAATGGACCCTTTTTGCTTGCAATATCCAGTAATCCACGGTTATAGGAAATACCTCCAAAAAGAGTAGTGTTTTCCCCCAATTGCATTTCTGCGCCTGCACCAAGTAATAAGCCTGCATCAAAGTAGGAGTAACTGTTTCCAACTCCTGGTTTCGAAAATGCTCCAGAGGTAGACCATTCTTTTTCTTTTTCATTGATTCTAATGCCAGCAGTTCCACCAAGTACAAAATACAATTTTGTATCGGTGGCTATTTCATTGGTAAAAAGTTTTATAGCCAAAGGAATTTGCACATACTGCAAATTGTGTACTGCTTTTCCCGAAACACCTTCTGGACCTGTAAATTTAACACCTGCCTTTTGTACAGAATACCAAAGGCCTGTATAGAAAGAGTAATTCTTTCCAAAGTAAAAATCCCCGGTTAATCCACCACTAAATCTAAGGCCAATTCCGTCAGTTTCAAATTTAACGCCATCGTCCTCTTTTACATCAACTATCCTGTTGGTCGCAATGCAGGGCGCAAATCGGATGCCCAAACGAAATTTAGAATCTTGTGCAGTTAGCCTGAAGCTTGCAGCAAGTAATAGGAAAACCAGAATTGTATTGTTTTTCATAGAAAATAGAGTGTAAAATTGCTGTTCGATATTGAAAATGAAATTGTTAGAAAGAAAGCACTGCCTTCATGGCACAATATTAAGTTTTTGTTTTGTTTTTTTACTCGCTTCATGCGGAAAAAATAATTGTAGAGAAGATGAAGGAAGTGTAGCTCTGGAAAAGGAATTGAGCATAATCCGACTTGAAGATGAGATAGATGCACTTACCGATACGGCAGCCGCAAAGGTTTTTCTCAATACATATCCATTATTTTCAGAGAAGTTTTTGCAAAGATCAAAACTGCCGCACGACAGCATTTTGACCAAGGATATTTATGGTTTAAGCACCTCCGAGCATGTTGATACCATGCGCAATGATGTGAAAAGAGAATTCCCAAACCTAAACTGGTTGAAAACGGACCTTTCCAACCTTTTCTCACATATCAAACATTATTATCCTGATTTTTATGTGCCTCCCGTATATACCCTGGTTTCTGGCTATGGCGTAGATCTGGAAATAAAAGATTCAATTGTTGTAATTGGACTTGAATTTTTTCTAAGCGATTCCTCCAGATATATGGCCAGATCTGCCGATGGAAATCCATTACCTTCCTACATCAGAAGACGATTGAAAAAACGCTTTTTGGTGCCAGAAATAGCCATGGTTGAGGCTGATAGATTTTGCGAAATAGATCCTTTGGATAACACCATGATGGGCGAAATGATGAAATGGGGCCGTGTATATTATTTTATGGAGCGCACCATGCCTTGCCTTCAGGATTCCTTGTTAACGGGTTACACAGAAAAAGAACTTGAAGATGTGAATGGCAATCTCAGCACCATTTGGGCCCATTATCTGGATAAAAACCTGTTTTTTAATACCGATCTTTTCCTCATCAAAAAATACTGCGATGAAAGGCCAAAAATTATAGAAATCGGCGAAAACTGTCCTGGTAGAATTGGCCGATGGTTGGGTTGGCAAATTGTGAGAAAGTGGGCCAAGGATAAAAAATTGAGTCTTAATCAGGTTATGGCAGAAAAAGATGCCAGAAAAATTTTTACAGAAAGTGGATTTAAACCCTAGATCCTAATTTCTAAAAACTGTATTTCATATTGTCTTTTAAGCCTTTACCTTTGTGGCTCCTATTTCTTTGTTTGAAATGTCGTCAACCTCTGTCAAGTTAGAATCTTCTGCTGCGCAAAAATCTGGTTTTAACTCCTGGCCCTTGCTCGCTGCAGGAATTTTAAGTCTGTTATACTTTGCGTATTCCCTAAAATCCAAAGGCTTTTACCAGCAGGATGAAGCCAACCATTATTTGTCCATGTTGAGGTTTTGGTATGATCCTACTGCAATAATGGGCAACTGGGCAAAACCCGGTTATAAAATATTGTATGTGCTCACTGCCCTGGGTGGGCAAAAACTTGTTGTACTGCAAAACTGTCTTCTCGCTGGGTTTTCCTGCTTCTTTGCCTATAAAACTGCGGAAAAACTGGGTGCATCTAATCCCTGGATAGCGTTTGTATTACTTGGTAGCCAACCCCTTTGGATTTCTTTGTCATTTCGTAACTACTCAGAGTTTCCTGCCGGATTTTTGCTTGTGCTCGCCTTTTACTTTTATGTGCAGAAAAAGATGTTGCCGGCAGCCATCATTGCAGGTTTAATCTGTACCATTCGCCAGGAATTTTACCCCATAGCAGCTATTTTAGGCGTTTCATTATTGATCCAAAAACATTGGATTGCAGCTTTTTCTATTGCCCTTTTTCCGATCATCCAAAATTTAGCTGGTTATTATTTCTTTGGTGATCCTCTGTATCTATATAATCAGATATTGGGCACTTCCACAACTTTGAAAGATGCCTATGAGCGTATGGGTTTTGACCATTATTTCCTTACCTCAGCAGTGGTTTTTGGGCCGGTTGCACTGTCCCTTTTTGTTTTATTTCTGGGCCAAATGGCACTTAATAAAAAACCAGAGCAAATTGCTATTTTGGTAGCAACACTTGGGTTTTTCCTGATAAATTGTCTTTTCAATTGGAAGGAAGTTCATATTGGACCTGCCACAGGTGGCAACCTACGGTATATGTGTATCATTTCTCCTTTGGTTGCTGTTTGTGCGGCATTGGCCTTGGATAGAATAAAGGCTATGGACCAAAAGATAAAATTGGCATATATAATTTTACCCTATCTGGCCTTAGTTGGCATTTACTTAACTTATAAACACAACTTTTTGGTTTTGACAGAAGAGGCTGATAATGTGCCATTAGTGGGCGCACTTTTTGCTTGTGCATTTGTTTTTATTCCTGTGGCAAGCACTGTTCAAACCGTAATCTTTACTATTTTATGTGCCTTTATGGCTTTGGTAAATGTGAAGGCCATAAAACTAAGCGATGAAGACAAAGTATGTCAGGAGGTTGCAAAATGGTATAAGGACAATGAGGCTTTGGTAAAAGGTAAACCATTGTACAACACTCATATTATGTTTTACTATTTTATCGGAAAAGTGGAAAAACAGTTTTCGCCAGAGCCAATCACTATTGCGGATACTGCCACGATGGAAAAAGCGCCTGTTGGTAGTATTATTTTATGGGAAAGCCACTATGGGTACAGGCCCAACTACAAGCGTGGCGTGCCTTATGAATATTTTGCCCAAAGTGGAAAGTACAAAGAACTTCAGGTGATGCAAGCTGCTGATAACAGATTTGCCTATGTTATTATGGAAAAACAAAAACTATAAATCCAATAGTTGGTATTATGTATAGAGAACAGTTACTTCTTTTAATCGAAACACCGATCTACGTGCTTTTGATTTTGGGAGAAATGTTGATTTCTTCTTACCAAAACACCAAAAGCTATTCTACCAAAGATACCGCAACCAATTTAATGTGTACTGCCTTTAACTTCGGTTTGGATGTAGCCATGCGAGGGGTAACATTGGCGGCACTTATTTTTGCCTATCAATTTTCACCCTTTCATATTGATAATCCGTTTGTTTACTGGTTTTTATTATTCCTGGGTCAGGACTTCCTGTATTACTTATTACATTTGGTTGACCATTACAGCCGCCTTTTTTGGGCGGTTCATGTAACCCATCATAGCTCTGAAAAATTCAATTTTACTGTTGCCATTAGAAGTTCTGTATTTCAACCTTTGTATCGCTTTGTATATTTTATGCCACTAGGCTTTTTGGGATTTCAGCCACTTGATATTTTGTTTATGTATGCCGCCTGCCAAACCTACGGCTTCTTTGTGCATACTGAAAAAATCAGAAAAATGGGTTTTTTAGAGTGGTTTATGGTTACGCCTTCTCACCATCGGGTTCACCATGCCAAAAACCCTATTTATCTGGACAAAAATATGGGCATGGTACTTATTGTTTGGGATAGACTTTTTGGCACATTTCAACCAGAAACTGAAAAAGCTGAATATGGCTTAACCACTCCCTTAAAAACTGGATCACCAAGTGAAGTAATTTTCGGTGAATGGCAAAAACTATGGTCAGATCTTAAAAAACCTGTTTCCTTATCAACCAAATTGAAATATTTATGGAAGCCACCCGGTTGGAGTCCGGACGGAAGTAGCCTGAGCAGCAGTGAGATTCGCAAAAATCTTGTGATAAATTAATAATACCAAGTTTACAAAACCAAGTACAGTTTAATATCCGCTACCCAATTTATCGTAGCACTTTTTGTAGTACTCGTACAGGTATTCCCAATCAAAAAGTACTGAAGCTCTTTCAGTTAAATTTCTTTGATTGATTCTGTCTCTTCTGCTTTGTTTTACAAAACTGAGCATTTGTTCCGAAAGTTGCTCGGCGGCATCGTAGTAGCTATGGTATCGGCGATTGGTTACATAAATACCGTTTTTCTCATGTTCCGGCATTGATTTCAAAACATAATCACCAAAACCGGAAAGATCACTCGTTACTGTTGGAACACCAGAAGCAATCGATTCCAAAGGCGTATAACCCCATGGCTCATAATAACTTGGAAAAACACCTAAGTGGCAGCCCCGTACAAACTGGGTATAATCCATGCCAAAAAGAGGGTTGGTGCTGGCAATAAAATCCGGGTGATAAACGACCTTTACTTTATGATTTCTGTGGTTAAGTAAACCGTGACTTCTGATGCCATTCAGCATTTCGTCAGCGCCATCATTGACAAGGTTATGAGTAACAACCAATGGTAAATTATCTGATTTCCAAGATTGTATGATTCGTCTCAAGCGTAACCTCCAATAATCATCCACAAAATCATTCAGGTTGGGCAGTTTGTTTTCTGTGCTGGATGCGGCCGAATAAAACAATTTAGAGCCCACTTGCTGCTCTATGGATTTTGTAGTCTGCCTTATTTCTTCCATCATCGCCCTGCTTTGCAAAGCATTAGGGTTCATTGACTGGAAAGGTTGCTTGGTTACTAAAAACATCACAACCGTGGTATCAAGACCCTCCAATTGCATTTTCCAATTTAGACGGGCAAGTGCTTCCAGTGTAATATCAAATCCCTTGTTCCTGAATTCGAATCGGCCTGAGGTGAAAAAGTAAATGGTTTTGTCCAGGTCAAATGAATAACTCTGGAAAAAATGGCCCATTACAAATTCATTGATCTTTTCCTTATAAAGCTTGTGTAGATTTTGGAATTCGTGAAGGGCTGTAAAACGCTCAATATTCAATCCATTTGGAACAATTACATCTGGCTGTCTTCCCAAAAGGTGAAAACATTCTCTGGCCGTAACCTCCGAAACAGTTGAAAATACATGAGCTCCATGTGCAGCAGCTCTTTCCATTTTAACCGTACCAAGCACATTGAAATGATTTGCTTCTTTTTGCCAATCCAAAAATGGTAAATGGTCATAAAAGAAAGCATCGTTCATGGCTATATACCGGCCCAATAAAGTAGCATGGGTGGTAAAAACGATTTGATAAGGCAAAGCCTCTCTACGAATATCCGGAATGCAGGTTGAAGCCATCCACTCATGGAAATGGCTGATCATTTGAAACTTATTAGACTCCTCTACTTGTGAAAGGAAATAATGAAACAAACGTACTGTTTCTCCAAAAGCTACACATTGGTCAAAAAGGGAGTCTCCATCCGGGCAATTGATATCATGCCTTTCGTAAAGGTTGTATTTAACCACGGCAAGATTATCATACACCTGATACGGATTTAACAAGATCACTTTTGGATTTCCGGAAACCAACCATCGACCATACAATACCTGAAAACCAGCTTCCCGCATTTTCAAAACAGCCTGGCCAAATGGGTGGCTATAATCCTCTAATGGATCAAATTCTGAAGAAAAATTTTTGTGTATCAAAGGACCAACACACAAGTAGTTTTCACCCCAATGCTCTACCGCGGCCGGAACTTTGGAACGAATAACTGTATAAATTCCACCTACCTGGTTGCAAACTTCCCAGGCCACTTCCATAAGTAGCTTTGATCTTGGTTTTACAAGCTCTGGTTTTATGGATTCATCTTTTACCTTTTTTGTACTGGCCATATTGGTGATGCGTAATGCGTAGAAAATAGAGCATGCAAAAAACAAAAAATCCGTTCTGATTGCTTAAAAATCTTAGTCTTTTTATTTCTTTATTTTACAGAACGAAAAAACCAATAGCACTTTAAAATTTTTTTAAGTCAAAAATCGAGGATAAAATGATTTTCAATCACATAAGAAGTTTATTTTTGAATTCTAAATGGATAAGCAAATAATCAATGTAGTATTCAAGCCGAAAGCTAAAAATTCATAACACACTGAATGGCAATGAACTTTACTTTTAAAATATTTCTTTTTTCACTTATCCTTAGCCTACAGGCGAAAGCCCAATTTTTTTCCTTTTCCCCTTTTAAAAATATTGAGGTACGACAGCTGGGAGAGATAATTAACAATCCATGGTCTGGTTCTTATAATTCTGGTCAGTTCTGGCCTTGCGATTTGAACAATGATGGAGAAAATGACCTTTTGGTTTATGACAAAAACACAAATAGGGTTCTGACTTTTATTGCTGAACTTTCAAATGGAAGTTTGGTGTGGAAACACAATTCTGACTACGAGGATCTTATTCCTGAAATGGAAAACTGGATGGCCACTGCAGATTTCAATTGCGATGGAAAATTGGATCTTTTCACAGGAACAGCCATTGGAATAAAGGTGTTTAAAAACATTTCCTCAAACAATATTCCTGTTGCTTTTAGCCTGGAGGTAGATGGACTTTATAGCCAGGGGTTTAGCGGTCAAATTAACATTCAGGTAAATGCATATGGGGCTCCTGCTTTTACGGATGTGGATAGCGATGGCGATTTGGATATATTAACTTTCGATTTTTCTGGAAATACAGTTGAATATCATAAAAATTTGTCAGTAGAAAATACGGGCCAATGTGCTGGTTTACAGTTTGAAAAACAACCCTGCGTATTTGGTCTATTCGCTACCAAGCCCATTTGCGGCCAAATCAAATTGAATACTGGTTGCCAGGGTCAAATGCCTGCCAGGCCAAAGGAACATATTGCTTCCCCGGAAAGAATTCAACATTTGGGCTCCCAACTTTCGGCAATGGATTTGGATGGCGATGGCGATAAGGATTTATTGGTTGGAGATTTATCATGCCCCTTGCTTAACCGCCTGATTAATGGAGGCACTCCACAAAATGCATTGATTTCAAGTGCCGATACTCTTTTTCCGTCTGCCACTGGTTATGTAAAAATAAACAACTTTCCGTCTGCCTATCAAATGGACTTGAATTTTGATGGAAAAAATGACATTGTAGTTACTCCTACATATTTCGATAACGCCTCTGAAAACTATATAGTTAACTCGGCAAAAAACACATATGCCTATTACAATCAAAGCAATACACAAGTGCCGGCTTTTGAATTGGGAGAAAAAGATTTTTTGCAAAACCAAAGCATAGAAGTGGGCGATGAGGCTGCACCTACTTTTGCAGATATAGATGCAGATGGCGATATGGATTTGTTTGTAGGAAATTTTGGCTTAAGAAATGGTGCATTAATCCAAGCCAAAGTTTCCTTCTACAGAAATACCGGAAATCAATTTGTTCCTAAATTTTCTCTGGAAAACGAGGATTATTTGGGTCTTTCCGGATTGTTCAAGAAAAGAATGCGCCCAATCTTTGAAGACTTTAACAATGATGGGGCAATAGACTTCGCCTGGATTTCTTCACCAGGGGGATTTTCTGACAGTACTTCAATGGATATATTAATTAACCAAAGTGCAGCAGGGCAACCTTTTTCATTTCCTGTTCTAAACCAAGCACTTCGATTTCCTTTTGTATTCTCTCCTTACGATTGTCCGGTTTTTACAGACGTAGATGGCGATTTAAAAAAGGATATGCTCATTGGAAAATTTAATGGCAGAATACAATATTGGAAACAATTAACAGAGTGGCCCAACCTTCAATATCAATCTGTTAACAGCAATTATGGTACGCTCAATAGAGCACCTGGGCAGAATGCCAATATTTCAATTGGAGATATTGACAAAGATGGAAATTTGGACCTGGTTGTGGGAAACAATTCAGGAAAAGTAAAAATATTCAGAAATTTTAAAACGAACACAAGCAACATTTTTACTGCTGACAGCACCTGGTATCAAAATCAGGTATTAAACCAAAGTGTATTTCGCAGGTGGGGAGAGTTTTTATCGCCTGCCCTTGCTGATTTAAACGGAGATACATTTCCAGAACTGGCATTTGGAAATTTGGGAGGTGGCATAAGTTTAATGGTGAATCGGTTGGGTGCGAATTTGGTAGCACTGGAAGTGAATGAACCAAATTGGGCTCTTTTCCCAAATCCGGGAAAGGGAGGCGAAAAACTATATTGGAAAGGCAAAAGCCCTGAAATATTACAAATATTTAATGCCCAAGGAAAACAGATTCAATCCTGGAAATCCGTTACTTTTCAAAATGAAAAATCTATTGTTTTGCCAAAAGTAGGTGCGGGCATTTACTTTATAAAAATGGCTGATGGAAACCACCACAAAACCTTTCCATTTCAGATTGTAGATTAAGTCAAAATGAAAAGAGGTCAAAAATTAAAGTAGTATGCCTTTTGAATTGCCAGTTTCTTTTGCAAATTTCCAAATACTATGGTCAGAAATTGGTGAAATAAGACCTTAGAAAAGGACATGCTGAAATTCACTTGAATTGGATTCAATTAACGGAATTATTCTTTTGTAAATATTTTCGTCAATTAAGAATTTCAAGCTGCTATGATTTTGATAATTGATTCTTTTTCAGCAGAATAGGTGAGTACTGCTAGAATTTGTTCTTTATTTATTTGAGGAAAATCTTCAATTATTTCAGAATAAGACATTCCGGATGCCAACCAACCCAAAACAGCACCAACAGAAATTCTGGTGCCAGTTATGCATGGTTTTCCAAACCTGATTTCAGAATTAATTGAAATAAATTTTTACCATTCTATCATAGTTCAAAATTAACAAAAAATGACCTTTCTATGAATTAAACTTTGGTTGAAAAGAAATCTATTGGATATTCCTAAATTTCCAAAACTCCTAAAATAGTTCCATACATAACTTCGGTACCCAAAGCGAGATCTTCATAAGAAGAATATTCCAAAGGGTTGTGGCTGATTCCGTCTTTGCAACGAACGAAGATCATCCCATAATCGCAGGCGTAGGAAAGCGCTAGTGCATCATGAAATGGACCGCTCATCAATTCCGGAGCATCCAATTTCAAAGTTTCACATTCTTTTTTAATTAGGTCTTTTATCCAATCGGCGCAATAGCGAGGATCGCTTTTTGTGTCCTCCGAAATTTCATAGCTCAGTTTGTGCTTTTGGGTGATGCTTTCAATTTTATCCCGCAATTGTTTTTCATACCGGTTTCGTCGGTCTAAATCAATGTCTCTCAGATCAATTGTAAAAGTGCAAGACTCAGGAATGATGTTTCTGGAAGCAGGAAAAACCTGAATGGTACCCACAGAGCCAACAGTTGGTGCACCTGGAATCTGATTGGCAATTTCGTTTACGGCTACAATTATTTCAGCAGCACCAATTAAGGCGTCTTTCCGCAAAGGCATAGGCACTGAGCCCGTATGCCCTGCCATTCCTTTCAGTTTTACGGTCCACCAAAGTGGCCCCGAAATTCCTGTCACCACACCAATCGGTTTTTGGGCAATATCCAAAACGGGGCCTTGTTCAATATGAAGTTCCAGAAAGCAAAAGATGCTATCAGGTTTGTATTCTGATTCCTTAAATTTGCTTGGGTCGCAGCCAAAATCCAATAAAGCCTGTCTTCGGCTAATGCCATCTTTGTCACTCCTTTCCAACTCGCCTTCCTCCAGTTTTCCAAGAATTCCTCTTGAGCCAAAAAGCCCTTTGTTAAATCTCCAGCCTTCCTCATCCGCAAAAGAAATTACTTCAATTGACCTTTTGGGTTTGATATCATTCTCAGTCAAAGTTTTTACCACTTCGATGGCGCAAAGAACGCCAGCCACTCCATCAAACCGGCCACCATATGGTTGAGAATCCAAATGTGAACCCATCATTAAAACAGAAAGATTAGGATCATTTCCCTCCAACCGGCCAATCAGATTTCCAAAGTTATCAATCCGAACAGACATTCCTGCCTCTTTCATCCAGGTGCCAGCAAGGTCAAATGCCTCCTTTTCAAGACTGGTCATGGTTGGCCGGCAGGTTCCGGTTTCACCAATCTTACCAATAAGACTCATGGCCTCGAAATGGGATTGCAAGCGTTTGGAATTAATTTTCATAATGGTGTGGTTTTAAAAAGAGCAATTAGGGAAAAGGTTTTCGTGATTCAAAATCAAAGCAAATGCTCGATCCTAAGTTAAATTTCAAAATCATTAAGTGGTGATTTTTCCTTTAAACATCTGATCTAAATACTTATATAGTTCTGGATGTTTGATTTTTAATAAATCTGGCCTTTCAAAAAAGTATTCTGAAGAGACAGCTAAAAATTCGGAAAGATTGGTTGCCCCGTATGGATCTATGTCAGACTGCCCATGATGAATATGTTTGATTTTTTCTCTGATCATTTGAAGCCATGGAAGCGCATATTGTTTGTCCATCAAAATCTTTGGCAGCCCATCAATTCTACCATCAGCTTTATCAACAAGGTGAATGAACTCATGAATTGCAGTGTTGTGCTTATCAGTTTTATTTTGGAAACCATCATGCAATGCTTTTCTGGATAAGATCATTTTTCGTTCCATCAAACCAGTTCCAACCATACCTAAAATATTACTGTCGGGCGTATCTGTCTGAAAGTCAATATCAATAGAATCTTTATAAAGCAATATTTCATCCAACTCATAGTGGTTCCATTCTGGAAAATAAAAAATGGGAATAATGCCGGAAGCTGCAACCAAATGTATATCGAAGTCCGTAACTTCAATTTCTATTCCGGTAATTTTAATATGCTCCAAAAACCAGGTCATATCACGAATAAACTGGTCTTTTTCTTCTGGTTTCAGGTTTTTATAAAATTCAACCTCTTTTTCAAGAATATCAGGTAAAATGGTAAATTCAGATTTTTTACCGGGTTTTTTAAAAGCGGTTCTAAAGTCTTTTAGTCCTGGTTTAGAATCAAGCCCATTTCGATCAAAAGCACCTAAAATTTTAAGCAGACCATAAGCGCCGATAACAAGAAATAGAGTTGTCAATGTTTACAGATTTGAAGGGGTAAAGAAGGCGAAATCAAATAATAATAAAAATCATGAGTCCCATCAGTTTGCCTTGCCCATTATTTTCGTTACTTGCAATTGTTATGGAAAATTTTCCTTCAATTGGTGCTTTAGTAAAAGAAAATGCTCAGCTGGCTGAAATGCTTCACCAGATGGGTATTCGTTTTTATCAGGAGGCAGACAAAACGCTGGAACAGGCTTGCAGAGAAAAAGGTATAGATCCAGCCAAAGTGTATCAGCATTTTGAATTGTTGCGCAAAAATCAGGATTTTGATTTGAGCCAACTTTCAAATTATCCAATTGAAATTCTAATTTCATTGTTGAGGCACAGCCATCAACTTTTTATCAAACAAAAGCTTCCTTTTTTGTTTCATACCATAGAGGAAATGGATGAAAACAGGTTTTTCAGGCCTGAATTGGCCAGAGATCTCAAAATGGTTTTCCCCATTTTTGCTGAAGATTTTATTCGGCACATTTACGAAGAGGAAGATACGCTTTTTGGCTTTATTCAATTTCTTCTTGATTGCACCAAGTCCATAAAAAATCCAGGTGAACTGTACTATATATTGAAAACCAGAGGTATACAATCTTTTGCCATGCATCATGAGGCCCATGACAATGAAATTTCGGGAATTCGATCTTTAACAGATGACTACCAGCTTCCAGTAGATGCAGATCTGTTTACCTTTATTCTTTACCGGGAACTTCAGGATTTTGAAAAACAACTTCGACAACACGCTTTGATAGAAAATAGCCTGCTTTTTCCAAAAGCTTTGCGTCTCGAAAATGAAGTAAGATGGCGATTGGACCAAATTCGATTTCAGAACTAATGGGTCTTATTCTAGCCCTTGATGTTGGAGGAAAACGCACTGGAATTGCCATTTCAGATGAAAATCACATATTTGCATTTCCTGTACAAACCGTTGAAACACATAAGATTATAGAAGAAATAAAACGTATTTCTGTTGAAAGAAATCTTGAATCTATTGTGCTTGGATTGCCCAAAAATTTAAAAAATGAAAATACGGATGGGACCAGAAAAGCAGAACAAGTGTACCAAAAAGTAAAAAAAAGTTTTCCTGCTTTTACAATTTTTCAAATCGATGAACGTTTCACTTCTTCTATGGCTAAGAAGGCAATGATTGAAGGCGGAATGAAAAAAAAAGACAGAGAATTGAAGGAAAATACGGATAAGTTGAGCGCAACCTTAATTTTGCAATCTTTTCTGGAGCAAAAGAGTCGCTTTGGAACCCCAAAAAATGTCTGATACCAAAAGATGCTTAACTTTTTAAGAGCCGAAAATAAACGGGATATCTTCCTTCATTTTCTCATTGCCATTCTAACTGGTGCAATTTTTATTGTGGCCTTCTTTAATATTTATTTACCATATACCACCAACCATGGGCAAACCATTACAGTTCCAAATCTGCAAGGCATGCACAGGGACCAATTGGAGGCCTTTTTGGGTGAAAGAGATCTGGAATTTCAAATTGATGATAGTGCATATCATGCAGGTTCTCAACCTTTTGTTGTATTTCAACAATATCCTTTGCCTGGTTCTAAAGTCAAGCAGGATAGAAAGATATATGTATCAATCAATTCAAAAAATCCTCCTTTGGTGAAAATGCCAAATCTTATTGATCGCTCATTTATTAATGCGCAAAGGGAGCTGGAAAGTTTTGGTTTGTTGTTAGGTGAAATTAAATATGTACCTGATCTTCAATTAAATGCTGTTTTAAAACAAAGCATTAACGAAGTGGATATTCCAGAGGGTAAATTAATCCCAAAGGGAAGTAAAATTGATTTAACAGTTGGGGATGGCTTAAGCAATAGGGAATTAGATGTACCGGATTTAACGGGCATGCCCTTAGATGAAGCAATTGAACTGTTACAAGGTTCAAATCTCCAAAAAGGAACTGTTATTAAAGAAGAAAAACCAGGAGCCCCATTAAATTCAATTATCAGGCAGAAACCTTCGCCGGGAACTAAAATTCAGGAAGGAGATATGATAGATATCTGGGTGGTTGGCACACCAGAAACCAACATTGAATCCATAGACTAGACTAGAAACCGATATGTTAAAAGTTAAAGAGGCACTAATACTTGGTCTTATACTTATGAGTTTTGTGCTACATTCAGAAGCTCAGGTTCTTACAAAAAGCCTCCGTATTAATGGAATTCAATTTGACAGGAAAAATGTTGATGATAAAAAGCGGGGTGAAAGGGATTACCTTCAGAATACAACCAGCTCGGATACAATAGGTCTTCCATTTTTTGACGATTTTTCTGGCAACGATCTGACTTGGGTTCCCAGCAGAGATTATTTTTCAAAAGAAATCCATTGGATTGGATTTTTTGGAAATCAAAACGCCAGGGCTTTTGGAGATAAGGGGCTTAACCTAAAAACGAACAGCCGTGGATCCAAATGGGAACAGGTAAGTGCAACCAATGGGCCAATTAAATACCTATCCATTTCATTTCCTGGATCCAATGATTCAGGATGGGCCTGTGGTTCAAATGGTTGGTTGGCCAAAACAGTGGATGGAGGTCAATCATGGATAACAGTTTCTTCCCCTTCAACAAAATTAAAATCAATTGCTTTTCAATCAAATTCAAATGGATTACTTGTAGATTCCCTTGGAAAAATTTATTATACCAATGACGCCGGAGTAAATTGGAATTTAGGTATTTATTCTTCTGATTTTAGACCAAATTCGGTAGCCTGGGTTTCGGGCCCCAGGGCAACAGCAGTTGGAGATTCATGTGAAATTGGTTTTACTACAGACGGGGGCATTAACTGGACCGTAAGCTCTCTTGCAAAATCTTCATTGAGTAACAAATCTGATTCTTTAAAGAGTTTTCGGAAAGTTAAAATGATTGATGGTTTGTTTGGTCTTGCCGTTGGAGACAGTGGTATGGTTTACAAAACCCTGAATGGAGCAATTAATTGGTTCAAATGCAAGACTTTAACAAATGGAAATTTATTAGACGTGGATGCAGATCCATTAAACATCAACCATAATATCGCCTGGTCGGTTGGAACTGAAGGAACCATATTATATTCAGGAGATGGTGGAAACTCATGGGTTCAGGTTCGTTCCGGATTTCAGGACGACTTTTTGTGCCTGGATATGGTTAACGAATTCAGAGGGTTTATTGGTAGCAACAATGGGCGGATTTTGCAATTGATGATGGACCCAACCAGACCAGAAAGCCGTTGGTGGGAAAAAAATTCCGGGGTTTTTATCAACAGTACTTTTGTAGAAGAGCCTATATCAATGGGTGTTGCAACTTTTGATGGCCTTAACAATTTAGGGCTACCATACAGCAATGTTAACAACCAAAAAGGTGCTTGTGATACACTTACAAGTGTATCATTTGATTTGGAGTCTGTTGTCTCAACGCCAACTCATCTTACCTTTTGGTATCAGAAAGGTGGCATAGTCGAACAAATTTTGCCTGATCCCGAAGATTTGCTTGCAGTTCAATTTAAAAATAAGAATAATGAATGGGAGCAGGTATGGTCAGTTGGTGGAGAATCTAAAGTGACAAGTGCCAGGTTTAAGTACGCAGCAGTTTTGGTACCAGATTCTTTGAAGTTTAAAGGTTTTCAGTTTCGATTTATAAATTATGGAATACAAAATGGGAACTACGATTTGTACCATATCGATTATGTCAGATTGGATACCGAGCATGGGCCATCGGATTCTCTGGAACAAGATTTTGGCATATCTGTAAAGCCTACAAAGCTTTTGAAAGACTATACTGCTTTGCCTCTAGAGCAATTTAAATATTGTATGGCCAATAACCTTCCAATTTTTAATCCTACTGTTAATGGCCAGGCATTCAATCTAAATCCGGGTATTCAGATTTCTTTTAATGGATTGTTTTATTTAAAAGCTCAAAATCATGATACCGTTCAAAATTTGATCCAGCCCATTTCAAGTGACAACATTGATGGAATGTTAACACCTTTTCTTAGAGGCTACTATAGGCGACCATTATCTATAAACACCTCGCTTTTTACTTCTTCTTTGAGTACAATAAGTAAGTATTCAACAGTCCAATATGGCTTTGGATTAAATCAAAATACAGGTACAAATGAAAAATACCTCCAAAACGATACTTTGCTTTCCAGCATGAATGTTTCGACTATAATGGCCAATGACGATGGGAGTGCAGAACTGATCAGAGGTGTTTCCGGTTCTTTTTCTCAGGGAGCAGTAAAGTTCTATTTACCTGTTACTGATACCATTACAGATATTGCTTTAAATTACCCTAGAACCCCATTCAACTTTCAGCAAACAGTAAGCTTTACGCTTATTTTGTATGATAGCATCAATACGCAAACTCAATATGAAAAGCCGATATTCAGATTTCCTATAATCTTGCCAAGTGCAGACTCTGCCAATAAACTTGACTTCTTTTCGCTGCGCATCAGACCATTGGCTCAAAGAATTTTAAAGGGAGGGAAGCATTTTTATATTGGCTGGGAGCAGGGAGTTATTGACAACAGGAATGAGGTTTTGCTTGGTTGCGACATCAACTCAAGAAGCGATTCAGCTTTTCACTACAAAGAACAGAATGTCTGGAAAAAATATAAACTTGACAATTACAGCATGATAATTAGACCAATATTTGGACCAAATGTTCCAGATTCTTCACAGCTGAGCAATGGAAGAATAAATACAACTTTTTTCCCCAATCCAGCAAGTACAAGTATTCAAAACAGGGAGGGATTTTTGAATCTAAGTATATTCAATCAACTTGGTCAGATTCTCGTTCAGGAAAAAGTTGGAGAACCAATGCAGGATGTAAAAATTGATCTGAGGAACGGTTTATACATCGTGAGGTGGCAGGATTTGGAAGGAAATTGGCAAAACCAAAGATTAATAATAGAAAAAAGATGAAGATACTGGTAACGGGTGGAACCGGATTTATAGGTTCGCACACTGTGGTTGAATTGGCAAATGCTGGCTTCACTCCTATTTTAATGGATAACCTGGATAATTCAGATTTGAAGGTTTTAGAGGGCCTGGAAAGCATTTTGGGCTATAAGCCAGTATTTTACCAAGAGGATTGTAATGACAGAGCTGCATTCAAACGTATTTTTGAGGCTGAAAAAAATATCGTAGGCATTATTCATTTTGCCGCCCACAAAGCAGTTGGGGAATCGGTTGCCCTTCCATTGAAATACTATAGAAATAATGTGGGTTCATTGGTTGCGCTTTTGGAAGAAAGTGCTGCCGCGGGCATTTCAAATCTGGTTTTTTCATCGTCATGCACTGTGTATGGCCAACCTGACCAATTGCCCGTTTCGGAAACAGCCCCAATCAAAATGGCTGAATCTCCTTATGGAAATACAAAGCAGATTTGTGAGGAGATTTTAAGAGATACAGTTCATTCCAAGGTGGGTATTAAGGCTTTAAGCCTACGGTATTTTAATCCAATTGGTGGCCATCCTTCTGCTAAAATTGGAGAATTGCCAAGGGGAATTCCTGGAAATCTGGTACCGTTTGTAGTTCAAACTGCAGCGGGATGGAGGGAAAAACTTTCTATTTTCGGAAGTGATTATGACACTCCTGACGGAACTTGCATACGGGATTATATTCACGTTGTGGATATTGCAAAGGCCCATGTAAACGCGGTTCAAAGTTTATTGGCCAATGATTCAAGAGATTTTTATGACTGGATCAATTTGGGAACCGGAAAAGGAAGTACCGTTTTGGAAGTAGTCAAGACATTTGAAAAGGTTTCAGGGCAAAGGTTAAATTATGAGATTGTGGCCCGTCGCCCAGGCGACATTGAAAAGGTGTATGCTTCGACCGAAAAAGCAGAAAAAGTATTGGGTTGGAAAACCGAACTTGATCTGGAAACAGGGCTGGCTGATGCCTGGAGATGGCAAAAGACCTTAATGAAGACCTAGTATTTAGGATAACTCATTAGGACTAAAAGGTTCTATTCTAAAAATAGCTGATTTCTACAAATACTTCTCCAAAATGAGTTCAATGAACTCACGTACAGCACCTTCTCCTCCAGCTTTTTCCAATTGAATGATGTTTGGAATGGCCTTTATTTTAGGTAGAGCATTTCGTGGACAAGCTGCCAATCCCACAACTGAAAGCAGTTCAAGGCAGTTGACATCATCACCGATATAGGCTAGGTCAGAAAGCGTAAGTCCTTCTTTTTCACAGATATCAAGTGCAGCAGCAACTTTGGGATATGCACCCTGATACAGATATTCCACCTTCAATTTGGCAGCTCGTCTTTCAACCATTTTTGTGTTTTCAGTAGTGATGATGCCGGTTTTTATGCCTGCTTCGCGGAGAAGTTTTATTCCCATGCCATCGTGGGTATTAAACTTCTTGAATTCATCCCCACTTTCAGTGTAGTACATGCCAGCATCCGTTAGCACGCCATCTACATCGGTCAAAAACAATTTTACTTTCAAAACTACTTCCCAGATTAAAATTTAGGCGTTTTCTGGTGGATTTCCTGAACCTTCCGGACCTTGATTTGGTCTATCCCGATCCCTGTTCCGGTTGCGGTTCCTGTTTCTATCCTTATTAGGATTCCTTGGCTGATTTCCAGGCTTGGATTCTCCGGTAATTGCCTGAGGATTATTTGGATTTGCAGCATTCGGACCTTGATTCGGATTGGGCCTTTGATTCGGATTCTGTCCCTGATTAGGATTAGGCCTTTGGTTTGGATTCGGAGGCCTGTTTTCCCTGTTTTGTTGAGGTTGATTTGGACTTGGGCCTTGCGGCTGCTGAGGTCTTGTTGGGTTGTTTGGATTGCCCTGATTTCCGGCAACATTTGGTCCCTGATTTGGTCTGGGTTGGTTTGGCCTTTGCTGGCTTTGCCCAGGTTGATTCGGTCTTTGCTGATTTGGATTCGGCTGATTTGGTCTTGGACCATTGGCCTGGCCTTGCCCAGGATTGGAAAAAGCAGCAGCCTGATTTACAGGACCTAATCCTGAGGATGGTTTCTTTTTCTTCTTTGGTTTACCTTTTGAATATTTTTTATCCAGGGCAAAAAGATCTTCATTTTTAACCTCGTTTTCAGCTTCAACCAGAATGATTTCTTCCTCTTCGGTAAGGGCAGTTGGTTTTTCGCCTCTTTTATTCATCTCAAGAATGTAGTTCACTCTTGGAATTTCAATTTTTTGCCAGTTGCTTTCATCACCGCTGTAAGCAAACCACATTACCTTTTTAAAAATATCCGTTTTCTGAAGTCTGGCGCTGCCTTTTAGAGTTTGAAGATCACGCTCTACTTTTGGAATGTCTTTCAATTCCTGCAGATAAGTGTCAAGTTCATAATTCAGGCAACATTTTAACCTCCCGCATTGGCCGGAAAGTTTGCTTGGATTCAGGGATAAATTCTGGTATCGGGCTGCAGAAGTGGCAACACCTTTAAAATCTGTAAGCCAGGTTGAACAACAAAGTTCTCTTCCACAAGTTCCTATTCCGCCTATTCTTCCTGCTTCCTGTCGAAGGCTTATTTGCCTCATGTCTACCCTAAGCTTGAATTCCGTACCGAGCATTTTTATCAACTCCCTGAAATCTACCCGCTCTTCAGAGGAATAGAAAAAAGTAGCCTTTGTGCCGTCTGCCTGAAACTCTACATCGGAAAGCTTCATGGGTAATTTTAGTTCATCAACTATTTGACGGGTACGGTATAAACTAGGCAATTCCCTGTTTCGGGCTTCTTCGTATTTTTCATAATCCCGGTCTGTTGCAAGCCGGACTATGGCTTTCAATTCTTGCCAAGGAGTTTTGGGTGCTTTCTTTTTGAGCTGCAAATGAGCCATTTCACCTTGAAGGGAAACAGTACCAAGATGGTAACCAGCACCAGTTTCAACCATTACACCATCGCCCGTGTATAGCCTTTTGGATGTTTTATTGATTAAAAACTCCTTTCGTCCGCCTTTAAACCGGACTTCTACCAGATCCCTGTAAGACTCATTTACCCAATCAAAAATATCTCCCAACCAATCGGTGGTGCTGAGCACATTACAAGATCCTCCACTGCAGGACGTGCATCCACCAGATTTGCTACCTGAGGATTTTGTAGAGCAGCCTCCACTACTACAAGAACCGCAACCCATTTACTATCAATATATTAAAATTTACGAAGCGTCTAATGACAAAAAGTCAAATATAAGACAAATGCAAAAGCATCGATTTTTAAATTGTGTGTTTTATGTTTTGAAACCATAGTTCGTTAATTTTCAGATTCTTATCGCTGATAATAAAATTTTGTATGAATTCTGAAATGGGTCGTTTTGGGCACTTCCCTCAACTTTAAAAACTGACTTATACATACGATTCTCATTTTCTTTTCTTGAACTCAGCCATATTTGCGGATCAATATTAAATGTTATTTTATGCTGCAAAGAGTTTTGGCTTCCTTTTTTCGTGGACTTTTATTGGTGGCTCCTGTGGCCATTACAGCATACGTTCTGGTTTCTGCCCTACGTTTTGTTGATAGCTTTTTTAATATTGAATATCCTGGGCTGGGCTTACTCATAGTGCTTGGCAGCATCACTTTGATAGGCGCTTTAAGCCAAACTTTTTTGATTGATCCACTATTGGGCCAATTGGAAAAACTGATCACAAAAGTTCCGCTTGCGGCTCTGATTTATAGTTCTGTAAAAGACCTGCTTTCAGCATTTGTAGGAGATAAACGCAAATTTGATCAGCCTGTTTTGGTGGAATTTGTTCCACAATCAGGAATTAAGAAAGTCGGGTTTATTACCCAAAGTACTTTGGACCAGAACTTTGAATCGGGTAGCATGGCTGTTTATTTTCCACATTCCTACAACATTTCAGGAGAGGTAATGATTGTCCCTGGAGAAAGGATAAAGCCATTGGATTGGAAAAGTTCTGACGCTATGAAATTTGTTGTTTCCGGAGGCGTAGCATTTCAAATCAAAGATGAATAAGAAGAAACCCCAAACACTTAATGCCTAAAATTCGATTTTTAGAAAATTTTGGGTAACATATGAATTACTCCAGTTTTATGAAAAATCAATATTTTTACGAATGCAAAACACTTTACTTTAAAGAAAGATAAATGGAAATACCAAAGTTTGATGAAACCTTTATTCCTATGCTGGAGATTCTTAAATCTGGCAAGGTGTATAAGTCAAGAGAGTTAATACAAGAAGTTAAAACCAAGTTTTACTCAGGTCTGAGTGAAGACCAAATGAAGCTAGAAACTAAATCTGGCGACTTGCTAATCGATAATAGAATTGCATGGGGAAAATCATATTTAAAAAAAGGTGGGTATGTTTTTTTTCCAGAAAGAGGGCATGTTCAAATTACTGAAAAAGGCAAAAATCATTCTTCAAATTTATCATTAGGAGATTTGGAAAATGAAAGCACTTTGTTTGAATTTTATAAACAGGAAAAAGGCTTAGATCCAGTAATAGAAAAACCTAAAGCTGATATTTCTTCTCCACAAGACCTTATTGACCAAGGTTTCGGTATGATAGAAAATGATGTTAAAAATGAACTTTTACTTAAACTCAAAAAAATTGATCCTTATTTTTTTGAAAAAGTTGTACTTATGCTTCTTAAGAAAATGGGATATGGAGATTTTATTGAGACCTCAAAATCCGGTGATGGAGGAATTGACGGAATTATTAATGAAGATAAACTAGGATTGGATAAGATTTATATTCAAGCAAAACGGTTTAATGAAGGCAAAGTTAGAGAGAAAGATATTCGGAATTTTATAGGGGCTATGAGCGGTGACACAAATAAGGGTGTTTTTGTAACTACATCGGAATTTGATGAGAAGGCAATTGAAAAAGCTCGTTCAGCCCACCATAAAATAATCTGCTTGGATGGGAAAAAATTAGTTACACTTATGCATGAATTTAACGTAGGGATTCAAGTTAGAACGACATATGAAATTAAACAAATTGATGAAGACTTCTTTGATGAACAATAGAAGATTCGTTCACTGTTGAATGATAATGTAGCAGATCAGCTTTTTAAAAATCTCTTCCTTACAAACTAACTCCTCTTTTCCAGGGAATAAAATCGTCCTGCTGCAACTGAACTGCTTTTGGAATGATTTCCCCTGAAGCCACCTTAATGCAAAAATCAAGGATTTTTTCGCCCATTTCGCTGATGGAAACGCCTTTTGAAATCACATCGCCCGTATCAATATCGATAATATCGCTCATCTTTTGTGCCAAGGTATTGTTGGTTGAAACTTTGATAACCGGACAAATTGGATTTCCAGTTGGAGTGCCCAGACCAGTGGTAAATAAAATCAAAGTGGCACCGGCTGATGCTTTTCCTGTGGTTGCTTCTACATCGTTTCCAGGCGTGCAAACCAGATTCAGGCCTGGTTTTGTAACAGGTTCTGTATAATCCAAAACATCGGTTATGGGTGCCGTTCCACCTTTCTTGGCTGCTCCAGCTGATTTTATGGCATCGGTTATCAATCCATCTTTTATGTTTCCAGGACTTGGATTCATATCAAAACCAGAACCAACCGCTTGGGCTTGAGCAGAATAAGATTTCATGAGATGCACAAATTTTGCAGCAAGTTCAGGTGTTTCACAACGATCGGCCAACTCTTGCTCCACACCATTTAACTCCGGGAATTCAGCCAAAAGCACTGATCCACCCAAAGCAACCAGGAGATCTGCCGCGTGCCCAACTGCTGGATTTGCCGAAATTCCTGAAAAACCATCTGAACCACCGCACTTTACACCAAGCCTAAGTTTGGAAAGTGGTGCTGGTTTCCGCTCATTTTTATTGGCCTCAATCAAGCCAAAAAAGGTTTTAGAAATCGCTTCCTTAATCAATTGCTCTTCGGACTGGCTGGTTTGTTGTTCAAAAGTAAAAACAGGTTTATCAAACGCTGGATTTCTTCTTTTTAGTTCTGCCATAAAATCATCCAACTGAAGGTGCTGACAACCAAGGCTTAACACCGTTGCCCCCGCCACATTTGGATGGTCCACATAACTGGCCAATAGCCTTTTTAGCACTTCTGAATCCTGGCGTGTGCCGCCACAACCACCCTGATGGTTTAAAAATGTGATGCCATCTACATGTGGAAAAACCCGTTTTGTGGAAATTTCTGTTTCTTCAATGGCTGGTAAACTGGCCTCTGACAACGCTCCGTTTTTGTATAAATCAACCAATTGGTTGGCAAACTGCTTGTATTTTTCAGAAGGGGCATAACCTAGTTCCTTATTTAAAGCCTCCTTAATAAAATCAAGATTCCTGTTTTCGCAAAAAACAGTTGGGATAAAAATCCAATAATTTGCCGTACCCACGGTGCCATCATTTCGATGATAACCAAGGAATTGCTTGTTTTCGAAATGGCTGACATCAGGCGCTTTCCAATGGTATTCTTTTGTTTTGCCAAAATAATCTGAGGAAGCATGTTTTAAATTCCCAGTATGTATCAATCCTCCAGCCGGAATTTCCTGAGAAGCTTTGCCAACCAAAACGCCATACATAAATACTGAATCACCAATTTGCAAGTCTGTGGTTGTAAACTTGTGTTTGGCTGGAATTTTGTTCACCAAAGTGTAGGATTGGCCTTCGTAAGAAATTTGGCTTCCTTGTTCTAAATCCGTAAGGGCAACTATTACATTATCTGCTCCGTGCACCTTTAATACTTTTGCTATCATGTTTTTACGTTTTGGTTATTTTATCTCGAATATCGGGCTTGCAAGTTGTAAAAGCATTTTCCCTTTTTCAAAAATGATTATCCGAAAAGCTGAATAACTTGATTTTCCAATTGTTGGTTGTCCACTTTTCTTTGAAAAAAACCATGTCAGTTTTTAAGTTTATACTTCAATTTTCCGCTAAAAACTACTTTCTATTCTCAAAACTGGACAAGCGACGTATTTGTAAAGAATTGAAATTCAATAAACCATATCCATCCTTCACCTTTGTGTTGTCCAAAAGGCAAATCCCATTTGAATCGATTGCTCAAAGATTTCTCTTTAAGCTTTATGACGAATAGGATGACTTGGTCAGCCTCCAGGACCTTTACCCTATTTAGTAGATAAATTTATGAACAGCCTGCTTAAAATGATGAGCAGGGTTCTGGGGGCAGTCGCTTTAATGCTGTCTTTTGTATTGTTCACTCAGGCTCAGTCGGAAATCCAGTTTCGTGGATCTCTGATTAAACTTGATAGTCCGGCAAAAGCATCAAAAACAAGATTGTCGAAAGGAGCACCCACGATGGCCAGAAGGCAATTTTGGATACTCCGACTATCAGAACCCCAATCTGCAAAACAAATCCAGAATTTGTCCAGCCTTGGACTCATCCTTGGACAGTCAATTGGTAATGGATATTTCATTGCCAGTTCAAATGCCAATACGTCAATTTCTAATCTGGCAACAGCCGGAGTTGCAGAAATTGCGGAGTATCCTTCCGCCATTCGGCTTTCGCAAGGTCTGAAAGATAAGTTAAAACTTCAGGCCAAAAATAGTCGAATCAGTATCAATCTGGTTCCACATTCTGGATTATCAGAAATATCTCTTAGAAAAAACTGGAAAGAATCCTGGGGCCAAATATCAGAAGTTTGGGATGGTTATATTCAAAAATGGAGCCTTTCTGTTACCAGTGAAGGACTTTCCGAACTTGCCACTCAGGAATGGATTCAATGGTTGGAAGAGTCTGAAGGCGACATTGTTCCATTCAATCAAAATACTGCATCCAATGCCAGAGGTACTTTTGTTGGCCTAGGTTTAGATGGTCTGGATGGAAAGGGGGTAAAAGTAGCTGTTGGTGATGGGGGAAGGGTAGAACTTCATGCCGATCTGCAAAGCCATCAAAAGAACCTGACTTCTAATAAAATCGCATTATTTGCAGATCATCAGGATCATGTAACAGGCATTATCGCTGGTGCTGGTTTACTTCAAGCTGATAAAAAAGGCCTTGCCCCAGGTCTGACGGTTTACAATCATCAAACCTCATCAGTCATTTCCTTGGCTGCTTCTTTGCGCCAAAACTATGGCGTAACGCTGATTAACAATTCTTATGGAGTCAATTTAAATTGTTCCAGAGCAGGGAATTACTCTTCAACCTCCTCTTTTCTGGATGCCCAAATGAATAGCCAAACCGACATTTTGCATGTGTTTGCTGCTGGTAATCAAGGTGGTTCGGCTTGCAGCCCATTTCCTGGTGGATATAACACCATATCGGAAGGTTACCCTGTTTCTAAAAATGCGCTTACTGTTGGTTCCAGCTCTGGTCAGGATCAATTTGCCTGGTTTAGCTCAAGGGGTCCAGTGCGGGATGGACGAGTAAAACCAGAAATTGTCGCCAATGGAAATCAGATTTTTTCAACAGTTCCTTTTGACGCTTATGGAGAAAAAGGTGGTACTTCTATGGCAGCCCCAGTGTTAACAGGAGTTTTGGCTTTGCTTACCCAACAATATAAAATATCGAACAATCAAGAACTTCCGGAAGCAGCTCTTTTGAAAGCCTTGGTTTGCAATACCGCTGAAGACCTGGGCCAAGCCAATGTGGACTACAGTTATGGTTATGGGAGAGTAAACGCAAGACGGGCAAGAAGATCTATTGTTAATCAATGGTTTAGATCTGGTACTATTGTTTCAAATGGATTAAATCAGTTTAATGTAACAGCACCCGCCAATGCGAAAGGTTTGAAAGTGATGCTATCGTGGTCTGATCCTGCGGCTACATCTGGCGCCACAAAAGCATTGATCAACAATCTGGATTTGAATGTATTGAATGGCTCAGGTATTACTTTTTTACCATGGGTTTTGAATCCTGCACCAGCCTCAGTTGGATTAGCAGCCACTCGAAAAGTGGATACCCTTAACAACATGGAACAGGTTACGCTTCCAGTTAACGGCGGTGAAAATATTAGTATTAAAGTTAATGCAAAACTAATTTCAGGAATCAATCAAAAATACTGGATCACATATGAATGGCAAATGCCTGAATTGATATTAACAAGTCCAGGTGCTGGCACATTTGTCCAGGCTGGCCAAAGCATTAAATTTCAATGGGATATGGCAGAAATGAATCCAAGCCAAATGGTATTGGAAAGCAGTTTGGATTCCGTTTCAGGATTTGCTCAGGTTTCAACTATTAATAATCCTATGGCCTTGTTTCAAAGTATTGTTTTACCCAATTCAAGTTTTGAAAAACGCTACTACAGATTAAATGCAACGGTTGGAAGCGATTTTGTGCTTTCAAATGTAAGTGGAATAGCCATTTCTCAAAAACCAAACCTAAGTATTCAATCTTGCAATCAAACCGCTTCCCTTACCTGGAATTTGATTCCTGAGGCCACAAAATATGAGATTCTTAAATTGGATTTGTCAGAAGGCAAATGGAATTCAATCGGGTTTACCAATGACAATCGCTTTTTATTCAATCAATTAGAAAACAATATTCGATATGGATTCGCAGTTCGGCCATGGTTTGGAAATTCAGTGGGTATGCAATCGGATGGTAAAATGATTACACCAGCTCCTGGCAATTGCCCATGGAACCCAGATCTTGGAATTGCTTCCATCATCAAACCTGAGTCCGTAAGACTTGAAACACCATCTGCCAGTCAACAGATTCCAGCAAGTGTTAATATTCAAAACTTTGGCAACCAGGCTATTACGGCTCAATATATAGTCATTTTTTATCAAGTGGGAAATGGCACAACACATCAATTTAACCATTATGTAAGCCTGCAAGCCGGGGAAAGCCAAACAGTAGTTTTGCCTCAGGTTGTTTTGCCAACTACTGCCGGAACCTTTGAATTGAAAGTCTGGCACAATCTGGTTAACGATCTAAACGTAGGAAACGATACTTTAAAGCATTCTTTCAGGCTGATTAACAATCCGCCCCTTGCATTGCCATGGAGTTTTAATGCCGAAAACTTGCCAGGCCAAACCATTAATAATGATGCCTTTGCCATTTCTGGAGCAGATTTCCTTCAATTTACATCATCCGAAGCGGCAAGATTAAGAACGTCTATTTCTCCCCAACCTGAATACTTCGGGGTCAAATCCATTTATCTGGACAAATCCAATATTGATGGCAAAACCGGAACTTCAGACTTAATTTTTACTTTAAATCTGGCCCAATATGCCCTGACGGATCAATTGATTTTAGATTTTGACTGGTTGCCTCTTGGAAGTCTTTCAGTTGGTAATTCACTTTGGGTAAGAACCAACGAAACTGCTGAATGGAAAGAGGTAAAACGATTCTGGCAAGAAACATATATACCATCGCAATCCATTTCCTTCATCGGGATAAATCTTAAAAACTATTTTCTGAATGAAGCCTTAACCTCCTCATTTCAAATAAAATTTACCTTTAGTGGTTTAAGACCATCTGATATTCCACTTGGCGGAGGATATGCGATTGACAATCTTTTACTTTCCATCCCTGTAAAAGATGTAGTCGTTAAACGATTGCTTGGTCCTTCCGAAGGTTGTGTGGATAATGCCATTGTGAAAAAAGTGAAGGTTCGGCTTCTAAACAATTCAGATTCTGCTTTATCCAATTCAAGCATTGGTTATCAAATTATTGGTCAGAATCCAGTGGTTGAAACAGTACCTTTTATAGCAGCCCATGATTCATTGGATTATGAGTTTACAGACTCAATTCCAAAAAATCTGGTTGGTAAATTGTTATTTAAAATCTGGGTGAGATCCCAATCTGACAACTACCCAACCAACGATACCATTCGAAATCTTTCGGTTTTTATTTCCCCGAAAGTATCCACTTTTCCTTATTACGAGGGATTTGAAACCAATGATGGTAAATGGAAAAGCTATGGGGAAAAAAGCAGCTGGGCCTGGGGAAAACCATCTCCTAGCCTAACCATAATTGATACTGCGGCTAATGGCAAAAATATTTGGGCTACGAATTTATCTGGCAATTACAATGGCAACGAACTTTCATATCTTGAATCTCCTTGTTTTGATGTGCAGAGTTTGACCGGAGATTTTCAATTCAGTTTTAACTCCATTCAGCAATTAGAGCAGGAATACGATTTCGCATGGCTTGAAATGTCCGAAGATGGAACTGGCTGGACCAAAGTTGGCCAAAAAGGAAGCGGGACCAACTGGTATAACCACGATTCGCATCAATGGACCGGCACAAAAAAACATTGGTCTGTAAACAGCATCAACATTTCTCAAACCGGTATTCTAAATAAGAAAAATGTACGGTTCCGATTTGCCTTCAGTTCTGATATCAGTCTTTCTTTTGAAGGAATAGGAATAGACGATATTCACATAGAGCCTGGCCTATCCATACTGATAGACAGCAGTTTTCAACAATCCAGCCCCCAATCTTTCATCACTTCCTGGGTGCAATTTGGAAAGGGAAAAGATATAGTAGCAGAAATCGAAAAGCGGCCGGAATTGGGTGCTATTGATCTTCAAATGAAGAAAAACGAAGGCGCTATGCGGTTCAGTGAATACATCCCATATTTGGACAGAAACTACTATATCAAACCTGAAATTCAACCAACTGCGCCCGTTAAAGTCCGCTTGTTTATCAAGGATGAAGAACTTAGCCGCTTACAGGAATTTGATCCCAATCTGGAATCTTTTCAACAAATGGGCATTTACAAATATGATGGACCCAATGAAGATTTAACACTGGCCAACAATTCTGAACAGCTTGGCAATCATGAATTTATTAAAGCAAGCCAAGTGTTAAAAGTACCAACTGCTGGTGGCTATTTTCTTGAGTTTCAGATTTCTTCCTTTTCGGAATTTTATATAGCCAGTCAGACTTTGGTAGGTGGCGAGGAAGTACTACCAGTGAAGCTGATTTCCTTTCTTGCAAATCGGAATGGGAATGAAGGACAGGTAGAACTGGAATGGAAAACGGCTTCAGAATCAAACTGCGACCGGTTTGAGCTCAGCTATTCCTGCGATGGAAAACGATTTGCCAAAATAGCAGATGTGCGACCTCAAGGGAAAGAAAACCAGGGTTTTACGTACACAAAATTGCATACACCAGCCTCGTGCTCGGCACCCAATTTGATTTATAAACTCAGCCAGTTTGAAACAGGAAAAACGGAAGCGGTACTGGAAATGAAAGCAGTTTGCGCCAATCCAAATTTTGGAGGTAATACCATTCAAATCGTAAATCCTGCAAGGGAAAAGTTGACGATTTCTGGACTTAATGGCGCTACTCAAATAGAACTTTCTGATATACTTGGAAGACCAATGGCCAGCTTTTCCTCAGATGAATCTACTACGGAACAGGACATTAGTACTCTGCCAGCCGGAAATTATTTTGTTAGGATAAAAGGTGAGGTTGAAAGTAAAACCTACCGGGTTTTGAAGCAGTAGTTGATTCAATTTTGAAAATACGGCAGCTAAAATTGTAAAAAGTTCTCGCTGTTGAGTCCTTACGCCAAAGGCACAGATAAATGGGAGAATGTCAGCTCTAAGTACCTTTTACATACCCAATCAAATTTTCGATTTCTGATTTGCTGATGTCCACTTGCTCAGATTTATCATATATGGAAAGTAGGTAAAAGGTCTCTTTGAATATTCTGATACAAGTAATAATTCTCGCTCCTGCAGATTTTCCCTTCTTTTTGTCTGAAATAGACATTCTGACATTATAAGGTTTGGCAAACCTTCCAGGTTTACCACAAATTTATAGAGTTCCTTTTCTACGCATTTTCCTTCCTACTCCCAGCCCTCGACATAAAACTATACATAGCCGGAATCACAAACAGAGTAAGAACCAAAGAAAAAATAAGCCCGCCAATGATAACCACACCCAAAGGAATACGGCTGGTTGCACCAGCTCCAAGTGCAAAAGCGATGGGAACTGCCCCCAAAGCCGTGGCCAGACTGGTCATAAGAATTGGCCGAAGTCGGGAGGAAGCCGAATCCAAAACTGCCTGAATTTTGCCCAGACCTTGTTCTCTTTTCTGGTTGGCAAATTCCACAATTAAAATACCGTTTTTGGTAACCAGACCGATAAGCATAATGATGCCGATCTGGGAAAATATATTCATGGTTTGGCCAAACATAAACAGGGAGAAAACAGCCCCGGCAATGGCAAGTGGCACCGTAATCATGATGATAACCGGATCCACAAAACTCTCAAACTGGGCTGCTAAAACCAGGTAGATTAGCACAAGGGCCAGAATAAAAGCAAACTGTGTATTGCCAGAACTTTCTGCAAAATCCCGGCTTGGGCCATTCAAATCGGTGGTAAAAGTGGGGTCCAGCACTTTGGCGGCTATTTCTTTCATTGCATTTATGCCATCACCCATGGTTTTGCCAGGCGCAAGTCCGGCAGAAACGGTGGCAGATTTGAAACGGTTGAAATGGTAAATCTGTGGTGGAGAGCTCAGTTCATCCATTTTAACCAGATTATCCAGTTGAATCAATTCGCCTTTGTTGCTTCTTACATAAAAAGATTTCAGGTCCAGTGGCTCATCGCGATTGGCTCTATCTACCTGCCCAATAATTTGATATTGTTTGCCATTCATTATAAAATATCCTAGCCGTCTGCCACTCAAAGCCAGCTGCAAGGTATTGGCCACATCAAAAACAGAAATGCCTAGTTCAGCAGCCTTCAAGCGGTCGATGCTAACCTGCAGTTCGGGTTTGTTGAATTTCAGATTGACGTCCACACCTTGAAAAACAGGGTTTTTGTTGGCTTCTTCCAGAAATAGCGGAAGTTTTTCCCGTAGTTTTTCAAAGTTCAGGTTTTGGAGCACGAACTGAACCGGCAAACCAAAACGCCCGGCCCCACCTACAGAAATGGTTTGCTCCTGTAGCATGAATAGTTTGCCATCTGGGAATTTGCCAAGCTTTTTATTAAGCCCTTCCACAATTTGTTTTTGCGACTTGAACCGTTTGTCAGGGTCTTTCAACACCATACTTATGATTCCGGAATTGACGGCACCCGTTCCTGCAAAAGATGGTGCAATCAAACTCACAACAATTCTTTGTTCAGGCACTGAGTCAATCATAAACTGGCTCACTTTGTCCATGTATTTTTCAAAATAATCGTAGCTGGTTCCTTCCGGCATGATGGTTGAAATCCGGAATAAACTTCTGTCTTCCAGAGGAGAAAGTTCAGAAGGCAGCATTTTGCCAACGAAAAAAATCATCCCAAAACAAAAAACGAGAATCACCCATGCCAACCATCTTTGCGACATAAAAGATTCCAAACCTCGGCGATACGCGGCATCCATTCCCACAAAAAATGGCTCAGAAAAAGTGTAAAACCAGGACCTTTTGTGGTCGCTTTTGGAAAGCATCACATTTAAAACAGGTGTTAGGGAAAGGGAAACAAAGGCCGAAATGAGCACCGCTCCAGCCACCACAATTCCAAATTCCCGAAACAAACTGCCCACAAATCCCTGCAGGAAAACAATGGGCAAAAACACCACCGCCAGGGTTATAGAAGTAGAAATAACCGCAAAATAGATTTCATCAGAACCTTCCTGGGCCGCAGTTTTCCGGTCTTTGCCCTCCTCCATTTTTTTGAATATGTTTTCCGTGACCACAATCCCATCATCCACCACCAGTCCCGTGGCCAGCACAATGCCCAAAAGCGTCAAAACATTGATGCTAAAATCCATCACGTACATAATGAAAAAAGTGCCGATAAGAGAAACCGGAATATCAATCAACGGTCGGAAGGCTATCATCCAATCCCTGAAAAACAGGTAGATAATGAGCACAACCAGAATAAAAGCGATGAGGAGTGTTTCCTCTACCTCGGTAATTGACTTTTTAACGAATTTGGTTTTATCAACCGAAACATCAACAATGAAATCTTTTGGCAGCTCCTTTTTAATTTGCTCATAACGTTTGTAAAACTCATCAGCTATTTCAACATAATTGGCCCCTGGAAGCGGAACCAAAGCCAGGCCTACCGAATTGATGTTGTTCTTTTTAATGGCGGTTTCCTCATTTTCAGCACCTAAACCCACTTCTGCCACATCACTCAGTCGAACGGTTTGTCCATTGGTTTGGCGCAAAATCAGATTCTGAAAATCTTCCTCCTTCACCAGTCTTCCATAACTTTTGACGGTCAGTTCTGTAGAATTTCCGGCAATTTTCCCGCCTGGAAGCTCCACATTTTCACGGTCTATGGCAGCTTTGATATCCGTTGCTGTGACTTTGAATGCCGCCATTTTAGCAGGGTCCAGCCAAAGCCGCATGGAATATTTCTTATCTCCAAAAATATTGACACGGCTCACTCCGGGAATGGTTTGCAGTTTTTCCTGAATCACATTGGTGGCGTAGTCTGTCACTTCCAGCATGTTACGGGTTCGACTTTGCACTGGCATGATGATGAGAAAATCGCCGGAAGCATCTGCTTTTGAAATAACCGGTGGCGCATCAATGTCCTGTGGCAACTGTCGAATGGCCTGCGCAACTTTGTCCCGCACATCGGCAGCGGCCTGCTCCATTTTCACAGAAAGATTAAACTCAATCGTGATGGTGCTGGAGCCCAGATTGCTGGAAGAAGAAATGATTTTCACCCCGGCAATGCCGTTTACAGCTTTTTCGAGTGGCTCAGTTATTTGGTTTTCAATGATTTCCGCATTGGCACCTGTATAACTTGTGTTTACAGTTATGATTGGCGGGTCTATGGCCGGATATTCCCGAACGCCCAAAAAAGTATAACCCAAAGCCCCGAAAAGCACAATGATGATGGACATCACAATGGCGAGGACCGGACGACGGAGGCTGATGGAGGAGAGACTCATTTAATTTTTTGGATTGGCAAATATGGCACTTCTAAAAACCTTAATAATGGAAAGGATACATCTTTTTAACTTTGGGACCTAACATTTCCGTTTTTAAAGTTTTGAATTGATTTCAATGGTGTTAAACATTCAGGTTAAGATTTCAATACCAATTCCTCAAAATCTTCTGGATGCATTGGTCTGATTTGCTTGAATTCATTGAATTAAATATTCAATTTTAACTTCTAAATTAAGATGACTAACTTTGAATTAGGAAATTTGATTTTCACTTTATCAAAGGTGAAATTTTTAAAATTGATTCTGAAATCACTATTGATTATATGTATTTGAAATTCAATTAGTTCAATATGAAAAAAGTACTCTTAACCATTTTACTACTTTCAAGTCTTAATTCTGCAATTGGACAGGATAAAAAGGTAATTTATTCAAAAGCCAGGATTTATCTTTCCAATCAAAACACAATCAAAAAGCTGGCTGGTTTAGGCGTAGAAACCGATCATGGTGATTTTAAGCCAGGCCAATATTTCACATCGGGGTTTTCTGAAAATGAATTGAATCGAATCAAAACTGCTGGTTTTGAATATGAAATTTTGGTTCCGGATGTGGTGAAAGATTTTCAGGAAAGGAATGCAAAAGTAAGGGCTTTTGATCCGCAGGTTGATCTTTTTGCAGATTTTTGCGACAAGGTCAAAACATATAAAATACCCAAAAACTGGAAGTTAGGTGACATGGGAGGCCACCTCCGTTATGAGGAAATGCTGGAACACCTGGATTCTATGAAAATTAAATATCCAAATCTGGTGACCAGTAAAGCACAAATCGATACCACAAAAACAAGGGAAGGTCGGACAATTTGGTTCGTTAAAATTTCTGACAATCCAAACACAAATGAACCGGCTGAACCTCAAGGCATGTTTTCTGCCATTCACCACGCCAGAGAGCCAGTAGGTATGCACCAATTGATTTTCTTTATGTGGTATCTTTTGGAAAACTACAATTCAAATCCTGAGATAAAGCTACTTGTCGATAACTCTGAGCTTTTCTTTGTGCCATGTTTAAATCCTGATGGTTATATTTTTAATCAAACAGAAGAACCAAATGGGGGAGGTATGTGGAGAAAAAACAGAAGAGATAATGGCGATGGAACTATGGGTGTGGACCTTAACCGGAACTATGGATACAACTGGGGTTATGATGATTTTGGTTCAAGTCCAAATTCGGAATTTGAAACATACAGAGGCGATGTGGGATTTTCGGAGCCAGAGACAAGAGCCATGAAAGCTTTTTGTGAAAAACACAATTTCAAAAATGCCCTCAATTATCACACCTACAGCAACTTGGTTATTCATCCCTGGGGATATGAAAATTTACAAACTGAGGATTCTACCCTTTTTAGAAACCTGACAAGGGAAATGGTGAGAGAAAATAACTACCGACCTGGTACTGGAATGGAGGTTTTAAACTATAACAGCAACGGTTCTTCAGATGATTTCATGTATGCCACTTCTCTGGAAAAAGCCAAAATTTTGGCTATGACCCCTGAGGTTGGCGATTGGTTTTGGCCAACTTTTGACCAAATACCTGGATTATGCCTTGAAACCGTTCATCAAAATTTGACTGTGGTGCGGGCACTTCATCCATTGGCGATACTTAAAGATACAAGCACAATGTTTTTAAAGGCAGGCGTTTTTCCAAATACCGGACCATATAGACTTAGATATAAAATCAATCGAATTGGAGCAAATGCGGCCCCTGCCACTTTTACAATTTCGTTTAAACCAATTGGACCAAATGGCACAGGTTTAACCACTTTAAGTAAAACCTATTCAAACCTATCTTTACAACAAACCATTGTGGATAGTATTCTTATTCAACCGGTGATTGCCTCACTTTCAGAACCTAAACAATTTAGTTGGGAAGTATCTTTGAGCAATGGAACCTTTACTACGATTGACACCATCAAACATTTTGGAGGTGAACCATATTCCAATGCAAGCCTGTTTGACAACTGTGATGACGTTACAAAATGGACTGGAACCTGGGTTAAAATTACTACCGGACAGCAACAAGGTAGCGGATATTTCAAGCAAACTTCAGGAGATTATCCATCCTCAATGAATTCATACTTTACCAGAAAAAATGCCTTTGATTTAAGGTCAGCTTCAATAAAAGCTGCCGAATTGAGCTTTTGGACGAAATATGGAATTGAAAAGAATTTTGACTACGCAAATATCTCTTTATCAATAGATAGTGGAATAAGTTGGATTAACGTTTGCACCGATAAAACCGTTTTAAGTTCTCCATTTTCTCAACAAGCAGGCGCCGATATTATTATTCCCATTTGGGATGGATTTAAGCCAAAATGGCAAAAGGAGTACCTTAACTTAAATGAATATGTAGGTCAAAAAGTTTGGATTCGATTTTTATTTAGTTCTGATGCAGCAAGTGAGTTTGAAGGTTTTGGCTTTGATAACATCAGGGTTACTACCAACAATTTTTTAACTGCTACCAGGGACGAGATTTTAGAATTAGAATCTGATTTTCAATTATTTCCAAATCCCGGGCAGGAGTTTATTCAGATTTCCGGACTTCAAATGGAGGAAAATGCACGCTTAAGTATTTTCAATACCCTTGGTCAAAAGGTTCACTATGCCTCTGTTTCTGAATCTCAAAATGAAGTAAGGATTTCAGATCTAAAACCTGGCGCTTATCATATTAAGATTCAGACCAGCTTTGGCAAAATGGTGGAACGGAAGTTCATGGTAGTAAGGTAATTAAACGCCTTCCTTGCTGGAATTCAGATTGGTTTTTGCCCTAGGGTGGAATTCTTTAATCACTTGTTGCAGGTAGGCCATGTCCAGGTGCGTGTAAATTTCTGTTGTGGTAATAGATTCATGACCAAGCATTTCCTGGATCATTCTTAGATCTGCACCACCTTCCAACAAATGTGTAGCAAAGGAATGGCGGAAAGTATGCGGACTTATTTTCTTTTGAATGCCAGCCATTTGGCCAAGTCTTACGACGATATTGAAAATAGAAACCCGACTCAGATTTTTTCCTCGTGGATTTAAGAGCAGCACATCGCTACAATCTTTGTGGATTTTCATGTGATTTCGGATTTCAGATTGATAATTTCTAATCGCATTTGCTGCTTCTTCCCCAATTGGAACCAATCTCTCTTTGTCCGTTTTCCCAATAACCCTAATAAACCCAGCCTCAATGTACAACTGTGATATAAGCAAACTGCTTAGTTCGGAAACCCTTAGCCCACAACCATATAGGAGTTCTATGATCATTTTGTCCCGCAAGGCATTATCGCCAAATTCTGCCACTTCCAGTATCTTTTCTATTTCATGCACCTCCAAAAATGAAGGTAGCTTTCTTTGAAGAACCGGTGCCTGAATCATATCAGCCGGACTGGATTTCATTTCTTCCTCATAAACCAGAAATTGAAAAAAAGCCTTTATTCCTGAAATGATCCTGGCCTGGCTGTGGGCTGCAATTCCTGCCTCTGTCACTGATTTTAAGAAGTTTTCAATCTGCCTTTTGGTGACTGCCAAGGGCCCTGAATTTTCTTTATTCGTTTCTAAATAATTGACCAACAATAAAATATCATGTTGGTAAGCCTCCTGGGTATTTTTTGAAGCAAACTTTTCAAGCTTCAGATATTGTTGAAAAGCAGAAATTCTACCTTTCCAATTTTGAGGTATATCAGCTTTGGAATTCAATTAATTTATTGGAGAAATAAAATTTGAAATAAATGCAATGATAAAATGCCAGGTCGAATGAGGGATTAAAAAAATTCTACCAGATTTATAGACCAGTGATTGATTATTATTTCTGTCAAAGCATATTGCAAGCTGAAAAAAACACAAATGACCAAAACAGAAATTCAACATAAATTCGAAGAACTATACGGCAAAGAAGGTGATTTAAACTTTTATTTTTCACCAGGCAGGGTCAATTTAATTGGGGAACACATCGATTATAACGGCGGTTTTGTTTTTCCGGGGGCATTGACTTTGGGCATAATGGCCGCTACCAGAAAAAGGACAGATGGAAAAGTCCGGTTTTCTTCAGTGAATCATCCAGGTACTTTTGAAATAGATTTGGCCAATCAGATCAAATATGATCCTGTTCGAAACTGGTCAAACTATCCGGCTGGTGTGGTTTCTATGTTGCAAGCGGAAGGCAAATCAATCTTGGGAGCAGATATTCTTTTTTGGGGAAACCTACCCGACGGTGCAGGCCTTTCTTCCTCTGCAGCCATTGAAGTGTTAACAGGGTTTATGTTTTTAAGTGAAGCCGGTGAAGCCCATATTGATAAAGTATGGCTGGCTAAATTTGCTCAAAAAGTTGAAAATCAATTTATTGGTGTCAATTGTGGGATCATGGACCAGTTTTCTGTTTCATTAGGAAAAGAGAACAATGCGATTCTTTTAAACTGCCAAACGATTGAATATCAATATGCACCTTTGGATTTGGGTGATTATAGTCTGGTAATTATGAATACCAACAAAAGGCGTGAACTGGCGGAAAGTAAATACAATGAGCGAAGAGCGGAATGTGAAAAATCTCTTGAAATTTTGAGAGAAGATGGCCCCATTACAGATTTGTGCTCTGCGACCTTAGAACAAGTTGAAAATAAGTTAGCCGATCCGATTCTTAAAGCAAGATCAAGACACGTTGTGTCTGAAAACCAAAGGGTTATTAAGGCGATGGAAGTATTGAAAATGGGAAACCTAACAGCATTTGGTGAACTCCTGAAGGCCTCGCACAAATCTTTAAAAGAAGATTATGAAGTAACGGGCAAAGAACTGGATTCTATTACCGAAGTCGCCGATGCACACCCCGCTTGTTTGGGTTCAAGAATGACTGGTGCTGGATTTGGCGGTTGTGCCATTTCGATCGTAAAAACTACTGGTATTCAGGATTTTGAAAATACGGTTGGAATTCAATACAAAGAAAAAACAGGCTTAAACGCAGATTTTTATGTGAGCCGGCTTGGAGAAGGCGTTCATCAAATTTGAGTTTAATACTTTTCGTAATAAAACAAAAAAGCCCTGAAATTCATGGCTTTTTACTTTAAATCTTGTCCTATTTATTCGCAGGCTCACCCACTACTGAAATGTCCAGAACCAATCTTAAATGGGCTCCTTCGTTCTGGTGGTCACCACATTTTCCATGTTTTTTTCGTGGTCCTCTTTCATGTTCTTCGCTTTCATTTTCAGAATCAATCTTTACCTGATCTGAACCGATAAAGCCTTCAACTGGCGTATATGAATATGTCCAGTTTCCCGTTGAGGCATCTTGTGTTAGAGTACTGTTGCCAAAGTTTTTGGCCTGTGTTGAGATTACAGGAGTTTCTTTGTTAAAACCTTCCGGAAGTACATAAGTCAATGATTCGTTTACTTTAATCTCCTTGCTATCATTCGAAATCTGCAAACTTTCCTCCTCATGATGGCGGTCAAAATCGAATTTTTTGCAGCTGCTTAATGTAACAGCAATAGATAAAAAAAGAAAGGCGATGATATAAAACTGGATTTTCATAGGGCTGGAATATTTTTTTTGTTGATTGAAAATTGAAACCAGGATTTAATTTCTTCTGCAAAGTAATTTTTATTTTGCAATTAATAATAAAGCAGATTCAAACATTGACCAAATCCTGCTTTCTATTGGAGTTTGGATACAAATCTCAAAAATTTTGGTCTTTGATTATTGCTTTATCAATTTTCCAGTCAATATTTTTCCACCCTCTTTTTTGATTTGATAGAAAAAAAATCCAGGCTGCAATCCACTTATTTTAATACCGTTTTCGAAAAAATCATTTTGAGAATAAACCCTTTTTCCTTTTGTGTCAAACAATTTAAACTCCTGAATGCCTGATCCAACAATTTGAATGATTTGAGTAAAAGGATTTGGAAAAATCCTAAACATCTCATTTGCTGAAGCGTTTGATGTACTTGTAGTTACAACGGAACCTGTAGCAATTTTTAAAACGCCCCTCGTGTAAAACCCATTGGTATCCCATGAAATCGCATCGTTAAAAGTAGGCAAATCCAGATAGGCAAAACTTCCACTTCGGTCGTTAAATTTCATTATCTCAAAACTATCTCCAGCACTCACTAAAATACCTTCAGGAAATTTAAAAGAAAACTGACCGCTTATTTGTGCCGATTTCGCCTTTAGCGTGCTTCCATGCCAAATTTGAATTTCTGAATATGGGGAAATACAATTGATTGCACGTAATCGAACCGTATTGGCTTTGGATACCAGTTTAGAAACGCCCTCAAGTTCAATACCTAAGTTTTGACCATGCTTTCTACCTCTGGAAATATAAAAAGCTGAATCTGATTCATTAAATGGATCTGTTTTAAACTCCACAGCACCATTCTCAACTATGAATTTCGATTTATTGGCATATCCATGTTCCCCGGAAAGGGTAAAAGTTCCGGATCCTTTTTTTGTTAAAATCAAGGAAGTGTCTTCAAGAAAAACACCCCCAAAATTGACATAGTCCGGCCAAATAGATTTCACCCCTGAAACGTTTACATTTCGATCGGCATCTACGGTCATATTTTTTCTAATCCAAAGGCCACCCTTAAATTCCTGGTCATTGGTCTGCACCTGCCAGATGGAACCATGATTGCCCTCAAATACAAAATGCGAATTGATTAAAGATGGATTTGGCCTGTATCCGATTGGAAGCCCCTGTGATTCATGCGTTCTGAAAATAACATTATTCAAACGAATAGAACCAAATCCTGAATCGGCCAATCCGCCTCTGGTTCGGTCTGCTATAAAACCAGGATCCAATTCTATGATGCCAGTTCCATCCCCAAGGCACCAGAACTGACGGGTAAAAAAAGAACCAGGTAAAACCAAATCAATCAGGGCTGAGGCTGCAAACCGTATTTTACCGCCATTTTGTACGACCAGATGTGGAACAGATTGACCTCCATCGGAAAGAAACCTATTTTTGTAAATCACCTCCGTTCCTTGACCCCAGGCCCCAATCGTTGGGCTGCCATTGAGGTTATTAATTGAAACAAGGTTGTCCATTTCGTTTACCAGGTTGTTGCGGAAATGCAAACCATATTTCAAATATCGGGCATCATATTGGGTATATTTATTACTAAAAATAATTGACCTGTTATCTGTGTAAACACCGGTCACAGAAATAGAATCAGCAAGCATGTTGATATTCCAAATCTGAGAATTACCTTTAAATTGTATAAACAGGATAAAAAAGAGAACTGGTAAATAAAGTTTCATGTAAGCTTTCGGTTGTTTCAATTTGAAAAGGTAAAAATAGATTATCCAAAAGATTTCGATTTGGTATAATTCCCTTTGGCCAATAATTGGATCATTTTGAAAGTCCCTTTGAAGCAAGTATTAGCTGCGTTTTCTCAAATACCAAAGGCCCTGAATTGTAAAATATGGTTGAAAACGATTGTCCCTTAAATTTAACTGCTCTTTTGTAAAACTGTTGCCCAGGTAAAGGTCGTCTGAGGTTTTATACTTGAAATACTGGGATGCAATTTGAAGCCAAAATTCAGCCATAAACCTGAATCTGTCGCTTTTGCTCCAAAGGAATCGAACCTGAGGGCCTTGTTGAACAATATGGGATTGAAGATAAATCAACCTTGCCCCTAAGGCTGGATCAGCAAGACTAGCCTTGTTTTTTCGGATTTGCCAATAGGCACGGTAGCCCAATTGAAATGCCAATTCTTTATTATCTACTTGAATATGTGCATATTGTGTTTTAAGCGAAAGATCATAGATGGTTACTGTATCGATTGGACTTTCGGAAAATCCTTCCCAGTTTAATTGGCTAAGCCGGCTTTCTCTTCGAAATAAATCGGCCAAAAGTTTGAATTTTGAATTGATTTTAAAATCTGCCTGATGCGCCATTATCAAAACCCGGTTAGACCGGTTTTTATCCTGTTGTGATTCAAAATCACGAACCTGATATGTGGCCCAAACGCCCAACTGCCCTGTCCAGTTTAAGCGACCTTTGGACATTCGAAACCCTGGCTCCCAGCGTAAGATTCTGTCTTTGAAATTTTCTGAGCTTTGGCTGGCCTCAATAAAAATCAAATGCCGAAGGCTAGCCGAAAACTTATTAATAAGCTTAAATCCAGGTATTAAATTCCACTCATGGCTTAATTCATTGGCATACAAAATTTCATCTCTATCCTGATTATTAAGTTCTGATCTGGTATCGACCCGCAGCAATTGGGCAACATAATTCATCTTTAATAAATGGTTTTTGGATATTTTCCATTTTCCATCTCCTGAATAGGTAATGCTCTGTTCCTGAATATCTTTAATCTTTTCGTCCTCTAATCGTTGCCTGTAAGTAATTAAATCCTGGGCAAAATTTGGTGATGATCTGTCGCTTCTGTTTATCACATCATAAACGCGGTTTCTTTGCTTCAGTTCAAATAATAAATTGACTTTTAGTTTTTTGCCATTCAGTGAAATTGTGTTTTGGCTTTGATACTCGTTTTGAAAGTACAAAACATTTCTTGTCTCGGTTTTTGATTCCACATTTCTGTAAAAAAAAGACCGGTTAGGTTCTATAATTTGATTCTCAGAATTGAAAACCATATTTTTTGCAAATTCATACCGCAGCCGAATCTTTCCATATAAAGTATCGCTTATAATGGATTGAATATCATTGCCTAAATAATCTTCCACTCTGCTTTTAAGATATCCGACCTCAGCTGATAACAATCCAGCCGATGAGAACTCTTTTGAAACATTTGCAAGCCCTGTAATTCTATTGTTCTTCCGCGGACTTATGTTGGTATTGGAAACTTCTCCCACCATACGGAACAAAAAGGACGAATCAATAATTTGGGTATAATATTCAGTTGAGGCTACAAGTTTTTGGCCTGAATTGTTGTTGTTTAATCTTTTATCATTTACCAAACCAGCACCACCGCTAAAAACCAAACCTGACTGATTTTGCTCCCAGGCAATAAATCTGATTTTGGAAAGAGCCTGGGCCAAACGCGTACTGTTTGCAAAATAGGAATATTGCCAGGCTTCATTTTCCAAAACCCAATTTCTGGAAATACGCCAATTATGGCCAACATTAGTCCAAAGATTATTGACAATGAATCTATTAGAAGGTAAGGCTTTGTTGTAAATACTATATTGGCCGGATTGGACAATTATCTTTTGTTTTCTGTGCAGGTCGTGTCGCCAATCTCCAACAGAACCAAGTGAAAAAGTATTGATTCCAAGCCGGAGAGATTCTGTTTTGAGTGCTGAGGAGTCAATGTTAGGTTGAGCGATTAGACAGGTATTTAAAAAAAACAAAAAAATGAGTGTCAGCCAACTACACTGTAAGGGCTTGATATTCAATATTTTTTCGATTTTTATGCCAGGCACTTTAAATAAAGATTAGGCAAATTGCAATGTTTTCTGGCCAATTTGAAAAAGAAATTGAAACTTGAATCCCAATCCATGTAAATTGAATGGGCGAAAGGATCTTTAAGTATTGTACGGTTTTCCTGATGAGCATGCTCAAATTTGTGATTGGGCCTGTTACAGGTATTTATGCCGGACTTTCAATTGTAGAAACAGCGGTGCTAACTACTTTAGGCATGATGTCCTCTGTTTTGCTTTTTACATTTGGCGGAACAGTTGCCAGAGATTGGTGGTTTGCCACTTTCAGACATGATAGAAAGCTATTTTCTCCCAGAAACAGGAAAATCGTAAAATTTTGGTTGAAATATGGGATTAAAGGACTTGCGTTTTTTACGCCCATTATTTTTAGTCCAATTGTAGGTACTCTCTTAGCTGTTTCTTTCGGTGAAAGCAAAGAGCGGATATTTCGCTTTATGTTGGTAGGAGGTATATTTTGGGCCTTTGTTTTATCCAGTGTAATCTGGTTAGTTCACACGGTAATTAATTGATTTTTAGATTCAATCAATAATTATTCATGGAAAGTATCCCACCATTTACCAGCATCCAATAGCTGGTAAGTAAAAAAAATGGTGTTACCTTGTAACCAGCCTTTGGATCCACATTGTAAAACTTCTGAATACAGTAAACTGAGGCACCCCATTGAATAACCGCAGCGCCAAGTCCTAAAACAGGAAATTGAAAACCTGCAAATGCCAGAATCCATAAACCATGAAGGGTCAACCAAATACTAAAAGATTTTCTAGCCGGCCCAACAGCAGGATTACCCGATACATTCCCCATAATTATAGTTGCAGCCAAACCTGCAAAAACCAGACATACAAGGTGGATAGGAGCT